>CAYSJM010000001.1:0-129115 GCA_964431385.1 uncultured Ignavibacteriaceae bacterium
ACAAAATCTATAAACACTTTTTACCCCGTAAAACTTCTTTCTGTTTTTTCTGTTAATAAACGCGCATATTTGTTTTTTTCGTTTAATCCTGCATTTGAATAAAGGATCGATAAAAAATTCTTTGCCTCACTTAGGGTCGCACACTTTTCAAGAGCTTCCATACTGCTAAAAAAATCAGAATGGTCTCCATCAAAAATGTGTTGTATAATCTTTAAACTTTCATCCTGATCGAGCATCGATAATATGTTCCTTTGAACCCTGACTTTTGAAATTTCAGGATCGATTCTTGGAGGGAAACTAAATTCATACCTTTGTACCGGTTCATCTTCAATAATTCTTGCCACAGGTTCATCGTAAATCGAAGGAAGTTTAGCAATAATCTCCAATGCATCCTGCGAAGGTTTTTTTGAGCCGGGTTCTTCAACTTCTTCGAACTCGATCGTCTTCTTTGGAGTTGCTATAATCTCTTCAATAGTTTTATTCGACATTGTCTGAGGTGATCTTCTCAAGGGCTCTTCGGATATTTTTTCACTTGCGGAAGATTCGCTGAAACTCTCAATCGGAGTGGGAACGGGAGCAGGAACTTCCTTTTCAACAGATTCAATCGGTTTTTCCTGAACCAAAGGCTCAAGAATGGGTTTCTGAGGCTTAATTTCCCTTGTTATTTCCAAATTCCTGTCAAAAACCGAAGCGTCTTCACCCGTTAAAATGTCTTTAATTTTCCAAACGCTCAACAATTCCCTGAATTCAAATTGAGGTAATAGTTTGGCGTAAGAGTCGTTAAGTCCACGGGAGAGAAGAAAAAGTTTCATACACTCCCCGTCGAGTGACGGATGTTCTTCGTTATAATTGAAGAAGTGACTTAAAGCATCGATTCCATCGGAAATGATGGATTTAAAATTTCCATCAAGCAGTTTTTTGTTCACTTTCTCCATTGTTTCATCGTAGCCTGACTCAACCAGTTTCCCGGAACCGTGAAGTTTTTCAAGAATATCCAGGTAATATCTGAAGTAATATACCCGATTTCTAAGGTCTGTGAGGATACCTTTGTCAACTCCTGAGGGGGAAACAAAAAGGAGTTTTTTAAGAAGGAAAACCGGATTAAAGAGAAAATTCAGATTAAAAACTGCAGCTTTCTTCAGAATAAGGGTCACTTCTTCTTTGGTGAGTGTTCTTTTTGAAGTATTGTGTTTTTCACCAATTAAAACGATTTCAGCCCATAAATATTTGATAAAGGCCGGATGAATACCTGTTGATTCAAGCTCCTCTATCGAAAATTCAGTAGCCTGCGAATTAACAATAATTTCGCTGTTCTGTTTTAGTAGTTTTGCTGCTTTTTCTTTAAACATCATTTTCTAACAAAAAAGGCTGTCGGATTACCTAATAACCGACAGCCCGTTATAAAATATAACTTACCTAAGATAATCCCGCTTTCAGGTATTCACGGTTCAGGAATGCGATATTTGCAACCGAAATTCCTTTAGGACACTCAGCTTCACAAGCGTAGGTATTGGTACATGAACCAAAACCTTCCTTATCCATTTGAGCAACCATATTGAGCACCCGTTCTTTTCTTTCAACTTTTCCTTGAGGAAGGTGTCCCAAATGAGAAACTTTAGCAGCAACAAACAGCATCGCAGAAGCGTTTTTGCAGGCAGCTACACAAGCACCACAACCTATACAGGCGGCTGCATCCATCGCCAGTTCAGCATCTTTTTTAGGGATCGGGATGGCATTTCCATCGGGGGCAGAACCTGTGCTTGCAGAAATGAAGCCACCTGATTGCATGATTCTATCGAAGGCGGAGCGATCAGTGATGCAATCCTTAATAACAGGGAACGGTTTTGCACGCCATGGTTCCACTGTAATAGTGTCACCTTCTTTGAATGATCTCATGAACAACTGGCAAGCAGTAACTTTTTGTCTTGGTCCGTGAGGTCTGCCACTAATATGGAGGCTACACATCCCGCAAATACCTTCGCGGCAATCGTGATCAAAAGCGACGGGATCCTCATTTTTTGCGATCAATTCTTCATTCAGAATGTCAAGCATCTCAAGAAAAGAGGTATCGTCTGCAATATTTGAAATCGAATAATCAACAAACCTGCCTGTGTCTTTTGAGTTCTTTTGACGCCATATTTTCAATTTAAAGTTCATATCTACTACTCCTTCCTATTTATAGCTTCTTTGGCTTGGTTTGCAGTATTCAAAATTAAGTTCTTCTTTGTGAAGTTCCGGTTCATTTCCAACACCTTTAAACTCCCAAGCGGACACGAAACTAAAATTTTCATCGTCTCGTTTTGCTTCATTATCTTCAGTCTGAGATTCTTCTCTGAAATGACCTCCACACGACTCGCGTCTGTTGAGTGCATCTTTAGCCATAAGTTCGGCAAGTTCGAGGAAATCGGCGACTCTACCGGCTTTTTCAAGTGATTGATTTAGCTCTTCATTAACTCCGAGAACTCTGACATCCTTCCAGAATTCATCTCTAAGTTTTTGAATTGCTGTTATCGCTTCTTTTAGTCCGGCTTCATTTCTACCCATACCGACATTATCCCACATGATTTTGCCGAGTTTTTTATGGAAGTAATCTACCGATTTTGTTCCTTTTATCGAAAGAAGTTTTGTTATTCCGTCTTTCACATTCTTTACAGCTTCAGCAAATTCGGGAGCATCAGTGGTTACTTTTTTGAACTGATTGCTTCCGAGATATCCACCTACGGTTGCGGGAATAACAAAGTATCCGTCAGCCAAACCTTGCATGAGTGCAGAAGCACCAAGCCGGTTAGCCCCATGATCAGAGAAGTTAGCTTCACCGGCTGCAAAAAGTCCGGGAACTGTAGTCATTAAATTGTAGTCAACCCACAAACCACCCATCGTGTAATGAACTGCGGGATAAATCCTCATCGGAACTTCGTACGGGTTTTCGTCAGTAATTTCATAATACATATCAAAAAGGTTGCCATACTTTTCTTCAATTCTGGCTTTTCCCTGTCTCTTAATTGCATCTTCAAAATCGAGATAGACTGCCATTTTAGAAGTGCCAACTCCCCTTCCTTCATCGCAGACTTGTTTAGCCGCACGGGACGCCACATCCCTCGGTACAAGATTACCAAAAGAAGGATAACGCCGTTCGAGGTAATAATCTCTTTCAGCCTCGGGGATATCTCTGGCTTTTCTATTGTCCCCTTTTTTGAGAGGAACCCAAACTCTACCGTCGTTCCTTAAACTTTCTGACATCAAAGTCAACTTTGACTGATGGTCACCACTTACCGGAATACAGGTCGGGTGAATCTGGACGAAGCAAGGATTTCCGAAAAAAGCACCTCTTTTGTGAGCACGCCAGATGGCACTGGTGTTGCACCCTTTTGCATTGGTCGATAGGTAATAAACATTACCATAACCACCAGTGGCAAGCACAACCGCATCTGCTGCGTGTTTTTCGATTTCACCTGTAACCATGTTACGAGCTATTATACCACGAGCTTTTCCATCTATCATCACCACATCGAGCATTTCGTGGCGTTCATACATCTTGACCTGTCCAAGTCCAACTTGTCTCGCGAGTGCACTGTAGGCACCCAAAAGGAGTTGCTGCCCGGTCTGTCCTCGTGCGTAAAAAGTTCTGGAAACCTGTGCACCACCAAATGATCGGTTATCGAGATATCCACCATACTCACGAGCAAAGGGAACGCCCTGAGCTACGCACTGATCGATAATATCGACGCTCAATTCGGCGAGTCTGTAAACATTCGCTTCACGAGCACGGTAATCTCCCCCTTTTACTGTATCGTAAAAGAGTCTGTAGATAGAATCACCGTCATTTCTGTAGTTTTTTCCTGCATTTATACCACCTTGAGCGGCGATACTGTGAGCTCTGCGAGCACTATCCTGATAACAAAAAGCAGAGACTTCATAACCCATTTCACCGAGAGTAGCAGCTGCAGCACCACCTGCAAGACCTGTACCGACAACGATTATGTGGTATTTTCTTCTGTTGGCAGGATTTACAAGTTTAAGATTGAATTTATGTTCATACCATTTTTTCTCAATCGGTCCTGACGGGATCTTTGAATCTAAAGCCATTATTTACCTCCTGAGTTAAATAAAAAATAGAGTGGGATTATGGCATATAACAGGGGCACGATAATAGCAAAAGCCAACCCCAGTCCTTTTAACAATGGAGAAAATTTCTTTCCAAGTAACCCAAAGGTTTGGAAGGAACTCTGAAATCCGTGATTGAGGTGGAGCCCAAGAAGAACCATAGCCACTACATAAAATCCGGAATAGAGAGGTTGTTGAAATGCTGTAACCACCAATTTATACATATCTTTTTCACCGAGAAACCTTGTCTCAACAAAAAAGCTTTTTAGATGGATAATCAAAAAGACTATAATGACAATTCCACTCAGGAACATCGAGCGGGAAGTCCAACTGCTATTTGCATTGGCATCCCTTACCGCATAAGCGACAGGTCGGGCAGCTTTGTTTTTCAGATAAAGCTTAATCCCGATAAACATATGGAAGACAAATCCAAGTACCAACCCGATCTCCAGGGTTCTGATAACAGGATTTGATGACATAAATTCAGAGTAGGCATTAAAAGCCACACCTTGATCATTCTTAAAAAGCTGAAAATTACCGGCGAGATGCACCAGCAGGAAGGATATTAAAAAGAGCCCCGTTAAGCCTGAAACAAATTTCTGACCTATCGAAGAGCTTAAAAACCGCAAAAACCATCCCATTACATTGATCTCCGAAAAATTGATTCGTATTGTTTTTTAACAAAACAGACGGTTGATCCTGGATGGAACAACCGCCTCAAAAATATTTTTATTTGCCTAAAATTATCGATTCTCAATTAGATAATCGAACCCAAAATCAGGGTAAAAAGTGCCCTGACGCCACCGTTTTCCGTTTTTAGAAATTAAACGGCATAACAAAACTTACACGGGGTTCAATTCTTTTTTGAGGTTCATAACCAATTACATTGTTTCCACCATCTCTGAGGGGAAGGTATGTCCAATGATAAACGAGCGAAACAACGAGGAATTTGTAAGGTTTGTAACCAACCTCGACATAAGCATGTGATCTCTCGTCGGTTGTGAAGAGTTCAGATTCGGATTGAATACCTGATTTTTCATAACCTGCATTAAGAACATACGACCCGTCCTTAGGCGAGAGGTCTGTTTTGAGTTGCAAGATACCACTATTTGGAGTTTTGTCGAGCCTCTGATAGCTACCATAAACAACCGCATAGTTTGCAATATCTGCCCTTAAAGCTCCAAACCATCCGTTATCACTTTCGCCCATAGACTCAAGAGCCATAATCTTACCGGCAGGAGCACCTCCCATAACGGCAAATCTTTCGATTTCATAAAGACCATCGAAGTATGAGGGGAGGAATTTGCCTTCGTTAAATCTTCTCTCAAATTTAGTAGAAAGTTTTACCATTCCAAGCCCACTAAGAGAAAGCATAAATCCGGTGTTTATCCCTGAACCATAATCAGACATTTTAGTGTAATTGGTAAATAGATCGACACTTACCATATCAGTTTTAATTACAGGAAGACCGAGATCAATAGAGAATCCACCAACAGAACTTTTCTTTTCTGTTACTACAAAATCACCTTTCGAGTCGTAATTTCCTTTAAGTACACCGGCTTTATCGTTAAAGTCACTTGCGAAAGAGAGACCCACTTCGAGATTGCTGATGACAGGAATTTTTGCAGCAGCTTCGGAGAAACGGAGAGGTCTTACAAACCCTCTCAAACCGGCTACACCTCCAGAAGCAAAATCACTGTACATCGATTCGAAGCCCCATTTCCCCATATCAACATCAAAGTTGAAACCGGTTTTACGGTTGTCGAAGCTGGAGCTGTTATTATACATGTAAATTAAGTTTCCCTGACCGAGTGTATAATAGTCGAGCATACCGACTTTTGCATAGATATCGTCCTTTTTCTGACCATATCTTACATATCTGATGATCGATAGAATCTGGGATGCAGTCTTGTAATTCTCATCACGAAGTTTACCTTCCGGGGTAAATTCAAGATTCAAATCCATTCCTACCCCAAAATTTGCAAAGCTTACATCGGGGGTAAATCTCAGGGCATAATGTGGCTTGCCATCGATCCAAATCAGACCGGCACCGCCTTCAAAATTACCTGATCCAGCCCCGGGGTACTTGCTGAAATCGGGGAAGTTGTTCATCTGTGCATTGATGTTAAAAACCACCAATACGAGTACGGAGAGAAGTAGTATTGTTCTCTTCATTGTTTCCTCTCTTATTTGAAATCTTTTTCAGTTACAAAATATCAAAAAATAACATTTTAATATATGTTTTTTTATATTTGTGGCGATATTTTCTTAATCTAATTTTCGGATATTTACGAGGTATATTCTGCTCGAATTGTTCAGACCCGTTAATTTTGTCATCACATTCATCTCCGGAATACTCGCCGTCCTCATCGCTCAGGGTGGTGTTTACTCCGATACGGTTTTGTATTATGGAATTCTTGTGGGAATTGCGGCTGCTTTGGTTGGGGCGGGGGGCAATATAATCAATGATATTCTGGATGTGGAAACTGACAAAATTAACCGCCCCGATCGCCCAATTCCATCCGGAAAGGTATCAGAAACCACGGCAATGAGAATCTATATTTTCGTGAAAATTGGCGGGATATTTTTTGCATCTATTGCGGGTATTTTTCCCGGAATTATAGCTGCTTTTTCGTCTATAATCATCTTCTTTTATTCATATTCGTTGAAGAATATACCCTTAGTCGGGAACATTACGGTCGCATTTTTCACCGGATTGATCTTTGTTTTTGGTGCATCCGCAGTTGGCAATTTTAGTGGAATTCTCTTCCCTTTTCTGTTCTCATTTTTTATTAATTTCATTCGGGAAATCGTAAAGGATGTGGAAGATATTGAGGGAGATCGTGAAACTGAAGTTCACACATTCCCGATAGTATTTGGGATTGAAACCTCAAAAAAAATTATAACAGGTTTGATTTTTTCTCTGACGGTTCTGACTTTCATTCCTTTTTTCCTCGCTGTTTATAAAATTGAATATTTGATAATTATTGCATTATCGGTCTCACCAGGATTGGTAACATGTGCAAAAGCCATAAAGAAAGCTGAAATAAAAGAGGATTATTCAAAAATCAGTAAAAATCTAAAACTGATAATGGCCCTTGGCATTGTCGCAATTTTGTTTGGTCTATGAAAAATTTCGACGATTTCTTCAGAGATAAATACGATACTTATTTCCTTGCCGGCACCGACGAAGCAGGTAGAGGTCCGCTTGCTGGTCCGGTTATGGCAGCCGCGGTAATTTTGCCAGCCGACCTTGATTTACCGGAGATAAACGACTCAAAAAAGCTAACTGACAAAAAAAGGAGAGAGCTTAAGGAGGTAATTTATTCGTATGCTATTTCGGCAAGATTCACTTCCATAGACGCAGATGAGATTGATAAAATCAATATTTTACGGGCATCATTAAAGGCAATGAAAATATCGGTGGAGTCACTCACTCAAAAGCCGGATATTATTCTTGTTGATGGAAATAAATCATTTGAGAGCAATACTCCTCTCATTCCGATTGTGAAAGGTGACGGGAAATCACTTTCTATTGCAGCAGCTTCAATAATTGCAAAGGTAACCAGAGATGATGCGATGTATGAACTCTCGAGGATCTACCCTGAATACGGCTGGGATCACAACAAAGGTTACCCGACCAAAGTACATATTGCCGCGTTAAAGAAGTATGGTCCAACTCCATATCACCGCAAAACTTTTGTAGATCATATTATTTCCCCCTCTTTGTTCGATGAATGATGAATTTTTCAGATTTCAGCCTTCAGAATTCAACCCTCTGAATTCAGCCATGATGTTTGAATTTGTCGGTAGGACAATCGAGACGATTGTCGCTCCTTTTCTGATTTTTTAAGGTATTCCCAAACGGCACCCCTGTCGGGGCGCATATTGATTTGGGATTATTGTTGCTACCCATACCAGACCACTTCGTGGCCATCCAAGCCTTTCTGCGTAAATCCGTTTAATCTGCGTTCACCTGCGTCCCCTCACCCTATCTAGCCGCACGGGCTCATCCCCTTCTCTGCGTAAATCCGTTTAATCTGCGTGTACTTAGTCCGCTTCGGCGGATCTGCATCCCCTGCCCATCTTGTTCAAAAAAAGATTAGTTTTGGAGGAGAGATTTTTGATTTTAGCGAGGCAAAATTTTGGAAGAAAAAACCGGAATCCGTTCGTATGCACTGGATGCCCTGAGAGGGTTTGCAATTCTCACTATGATTCTTTCAGGAAGAATCTCATGGGGCAACCTGCCGGGTTGGATGTATCACGCCCAAATACCCCCACCGGCACATAAATTTGATCCGACACTTCCCGGGATTACATGGGTTGATCTTGTTTTTCCATTTTTTCTGTTTGCAATGGGGGCAGCTTTCCCTCTTGCCCTCTCGAAAAAAATTAAAGAGAATAAAATCCCTTCGGAACTAATTATCCAGATTTTTAAACGGGGTGTGCTTCTCTCATTTTTTGCAATAGCGATCCAACATCTGCGACCTCATGTACTTAGCAAAAGTCCTGATGCTGTAACATATCTGATTGCATTGTTGGGCTTTGGACTTCTTTTTCTCATCTTCTGGCGATTCCCCTCTTCGGTTTCCAAAAATATGGGCTACGCTTTAAGAAGTGCCGGCTGGGTTGGAATAGCAATTTTGCTGGCATTAGTCACCTACCCCGATGGCTCGGGATTTAAGATGACCCGTTTTGATATCATCATTGCTGTTCTTGCAAATGTTTCTGTTGTCGGCTCACTAATCTGGATTTTCACCCGCGAAAATATTTTATTAAGACTCGGCATAATGGCGATAATTTTTGCAATCCGATTATCTCATAATTCAGATGTTGGATTTATTAAGGATATAGCCTCACTTCAACCTTCGGGATGGGTGGTAAATCTAAATTTTCTGAAATATCTCTTTGTTGTCATACCGGGTACAATCGCCGGAGATAGCATTATAAAAATGATGAAGACCGACACTTCAGTAATAACAGAATCGTTCGATGAGCATAAAACCAAAGCCATCTATCTGATCTTATTCATGGTGGGATTTATCATCCTCTCCCTTGTAACCCTTTATAACAGATGGGTTTGGCAGGGGTTTGCCGGTGGAATTACACTTATAGCAGCTTCATGGGTTTTGATGAAAGAGATGAAAGGCGGTTACTACGACATCCTCAAACAGCTTTTCATTTGGGGATCATTCTGGTTTGTTCTCGGTTTCTTTTTTGAACCTTTTGAGGGTGGAATCAAAAAAGATCACTCAACGATGAGTTATTATTTTCTTACTTCTGGACTCGCCCTTTATTTTATAATTTTTTCATCTTTGGTGATCGATTTCTTCAGGAAAAAGAGTTACATGGGCTTGTTGATCGACAGCGGGCAAAATCCTATGATTGCCTATGCAGGGGGAGGGAATCTTATCACCCCGATACTTGGACTAATTGCAATAGAAAGTCTGATGAATCACTATTTCACAACACCATTTCTTGGGGCACTTAAAGGATTTATCGTGACCCTTGCACTTGCATATATTGTGAAATTATTCACAAAATATAAAATATATTGGAGGAGTTGATTATGGAATCAGGTCGGCTTTTATCTCTTCCATTATACGGTTGATGTCCTTTTTTTCTTCCATGCATGTACGGAGATCGATGGCAAGTTCACCGGTTTTTAGCTGGTCAGAAGTGCGGGCTATATCAGCTTGTATATCTTTAATTGCCTGATCGATTCGAAGAAGTCGGAATTTTTTTACTGAATCTATCGTAAAAATTGAAAGGGCTGCCGCAGGATTAGTTGGGAGCAGGTCTTCGAGGTGCTCACTTATCCTGTGTTTTTCGAGTGCGATATCCAGAATATACGCTTGCTCTTCCTCGTCATATCTGCCATGGAGGTTTTTTACAGATGGAATTGTTCCATTTTCGATCTCTTCGTAAACTTTTTCAGCAATACCATAATGAATCGGTACAGTATATTCTTCAGGTCTGATAAACTGGAAAATAAACTGTAAAACTCTTTCATCCCCCTCAAACATCAATCTTATAAGCTCAATTTCATTTAACTCAGTAGCGGTCTTGGTTTGATGGCTAATAGATTCATCAATTTTGACAATAGCAGGTCTTGAATCACCCCTGGTCTCACCGGTCTGAAACTTCCTTTCTCGCACTTCAAGGTGTCTGGTTTCTAATTCACGGGTTTTGATTTTATCAATTTCTTCTTCCAGAACCCGTTCTCGTAAATTAAATTTTTCTGCAATTTTTTTAACGAGAATTGTTCTTCTGAGCTCTTCGGGAATCAGAGCCACGGGACGCACCATTTCCTTTATTGCTTCTGTCATCTTGTCGGGGTTCGAAAACCATCCCCCTTTTTCAAACGACATATACTGGTAATCGATAAACTCCTTTGCATTCTTTACAAATTCCAAAAATTCTTTGGCACCTCGTTTATGGACAAAAGAATCGGGATCTTCCCCCTCGGGAAGTGACATTATCATCAAATTCAGATTGTGCTTAAGCACCACTTCAATGCTTCTCATTGCAGCTTTATAGCCGGCAGGATCCGAATCAAATAGCAGGTAGATGTTTTTTGTGTACGATGAAAGCAGTTTCACCTGCTCGTCGGTAAGTGCTGTACCGGAAACAGCCGCAATATTCTTGATGCCATTCTGAAAAAGGGAGATAACATCGAGATAGCCTTCAACAACTATTACATGATCGAGTCTGCGGATTTCATCCTTCGAATGTGAAAGTCCGTATAACACCCGTGATTTATTGTAAATCGGACTTTCGGGAGAGTTTATATATTTCCCGGTATCCGTCCGTTTTTCGAGGATTCTGCCACCTGCTCCAATTTCCCTTCCGTGATGGGAGAATATCGGGAATATCAGTCTGCCGGCGAATCTTTCATAAATTTTCCCGTCGGATTCGCCCAGAAAGCCCAACTCAATGGCTTTTTTGGGGTCGTAACCCCCTTTTTTATAATAATCGATCAGCTTTCCGCGGGCACCGGGGGCGTATCCAAGTCCAAAATTCTTTATTGATGAGTCATTTATGTGACGATTCTTAAGATATTCGAGTATGTGTTTATTTTCAGGATTTTCGGTCAGTTGTTGGATGAAAAATCGAATTGTAGCCTTTGTCAGATCGTAATACTCTTCAAACCTTTTCTGTTCTTCGTTCGTTTTCTCATCTTGGGCAGGAAGATCCACACCATATTCGCGGGCGAGTTCTTTAACGGCATCCAAAAAGCTGAGATTGCTGTAGTCCATCAAAAATTTGATGGAGTTCCCCCCTTTGTGACAACCAAAACAGTTATAAATCTGTTTTTTAGGACTGACTGAAAACGATGGCGTCTTTTCGCTGTGAAACGGGCACAGACCGGTATAGTTCGCACCCGACTTTTTCAAACGAACAAACTTCGACACCACATCGACTATGTCGGCAGCTTGTAATACTTCTTGGACTTTTTCTTCTGGAATTTGCATTGTGCTTTTTTGAATGGAACAGATTAGAATAGAGTGATGAAAGCCTTCACTTCCCGGTCACTCTCCTAATCTATGAACTTTATTCTTTCCTTTTAAGTTTATTCACAAAAATAACTCTTCAGAAGATATATTTAAATTTAATTTTTGAATCTTTTAATTTTTGAAAAATAAACCTCTGCCATGACACAAATTTATGATCCAAAAGTGCTTCTAACAAACAATGTTTACGCACTGAAAAAATATTGCAATTCTCTTACAGAATATTCCCGATATAAAACCCGTGAAGTTAAAGTGGGTGATATCGGAATTGGTGGGTCAAATCCAATCCGTATTCAAAGCATGACTACCACCGACACCATGGACACAAAAGCCACGGTTGAGCAATCTATACGGATGATTGAAGCCGGTTGTGAATTGGTGAGGATAACAGCTCCAAGTCTTAAAGAGGCAAAGAACCTCGAAATAATTAAAAATGAACTCAGATCACGCGGATATAACACCCCGCTTGTGGCTGACATTCATTTTACACCTAATGCAGCTGAGCTTGCAGCGAGAATAATTGAAAAAGTGAGAATTAATCCGGGGAATTATGTTGACAGAAAAAGATTTGAAGTAATTGAGTACGATGATGCGACCTATATGGCAGAGGTTGACAGAATCAGAGAAAGATTTACCCCTCTCGTAAAAATATGTAAAGAATACGGAACCGCGATGCGTATCGGAACAAACCACGGTTCCCTTTCTGACAGAATAATGAGCAGATTTGGAGATACTCCCTTGGGAATGGTCGAGTCCGCTCTCGAATTTGTTAGAATCTGCCGCGATGAAAACTACCACAGTATCGTCCTTTCGATGAAAGCGAGCAATACCCAGGTGATGGTAGAGGCATATCGGCTTCTGTTGAGTAAGATGGCTGAAGAAGGAATGGACTACCCACTCCACCTCGGAGTAACGGAAGCCGGTGGTGGTGAAGATGGGAGGATTAAGTCTGCTCTTGGAATTGGTGCCCTGCTTGAAGATGGAATTGGTGATACTATCAGGGTAAGTCTTACGGAAGATCCTGAATTCGAATCACCCGTTGCGATTGCTCTTGCCAACAGATACGAGAAAAGAGCGGGACACGCTCCAATTCCGGAAGTGGATGTGAGTCCGATTAATCCATTCGACTACAAGAGAAGGGAGACACTTCAGCTTCTAAATATCGGTGGCAGTTCAGTTCCGGTTGTTGTCGCTAATCTCTCAAAAGTTGATGTTTCAAAACCTGAATCACTTGCCCGGGTTGGTTACTTCTATGATGAACCGACTGACAAATGGAACATGAACGATCAGGCAAGCGATTACTTTTACTTTGGAGAAAATCTCCCCGGATTCGACCTTCCTCACGGTTCAAGGGGAATTTTTCCTTATAGTTTCTGGAAAAATCTCGAAAGCAAAGGGAGATCACTCCCTCTCCTCACAAAAGAAGAATATCTAAATGAAAACGACCCGCAACTTCTGTTCAAATTTCTTAAAATTTCACTCCCCGAATTGGATGAAGCTGTTATCTCGCGTTTAAAGGAAGATTCTTACACCATAATTTTGCTGGGAACAACTAACGAACATGGACTTTCTGAACAAAGAAGATTTTTCTTTGAACTGTTAAAAAACGATATCAAAAATCCTGTCATACTTCACCGCTCGTATAAAAATATAAGCGAAGAAGATTTCCTTCTATACCCTGCAACCGATTTTGGCGGGCTGCTCATTGATGGTTTGGGTGATGGCGTTTTCATTGAGAACTTCGGAAACTCGGAACTTCGGAAACTCGGAACTTCGGAAACTCGGAACTTCGGAACTTCGGAACTTCGGAAACTCGGAACTTCGGAAACTCGGAAACTCGGAACTTCGGAAACTCAGAGCATTGGTATTGAAGTTCAAAATCGAGTTCTTTTTGGGATTTTACAAGCTGCCAGAGTAAGAACTTCTAAAACGGAATATATCGCATGTCCATCCTGTGGGAGGACACTCTTCGATCTTCAAGAAACCACCGAGATGATCCGCAAAAGAACATCCCACTTAAAAGGCGTGAAAATTGCGATAATGGGTTGCATAGTTAACGGTCCCGGTGAAATGGCTGATGCCGATTATGGCTATGTGGGAAGCGGTCCCGGTAAAATCACCCTTTACCGCGGAAAAGAAGTGGTTACAAAAGCTATAGCAACAGAATTTGCAGTCGATAAACTAATAGATCTGATCCGTGAAGATGGGAACTGGGTGGAGCCGGTTATTTGAGTGAAATGAGTACTTGAGTGACTTGAGTACATGAGTACATGAGTGACTTGAGTACATGAGTGACTTGAGTACATGAGTGACTTGAGTACATGAGTGACTGAGGTTCAGAAGTTCTGAGGTCCTGAAGTTCTTCCAATTTTGTTATGTGTGAAAAAAATTATATTTTTGTAAAGTTTATGTTTACACTTTGCAAAATGACGAAAAAACCAATAAGACAATTTATATCGAACAGCAGCAACGCTTTTTAGTTACCGTTTTATTTTACCGCACTTCCCGTTATGGAAGTGCTTTTTTTTTCTTATGATAGTACAACAAGTCGCAAAATTTTTTGAAAGTTGGGCACCGAAGTACATTCAATGGGAGCGAGATAACACCGGATTACTTGTCGGCTCGGGCAGACAGGAGGTAACGGGAATCTTGCTGTGTTTGGATGTTACCGATGATGCCCTTGAGCAAGCACTCAGGTTGAAGTGCAACCTCATAATTAGCCACCACCCGCTAATCTTTTTCCCACTTAAGAAGATTACACTCGAGTCCGGCAGAACTTCCAAATTGATATATAAACTTATTCAAAACAATCTTTCCTTACTTTCTTACCATACAAACCTTGATTTCACTCACGATGGCGTGAACCACCAGCTCGCAAAAAAACTTAAACTTTCTGATTTGAAATATCTGGTCCCGATAACGGACAAGTCGATGAAATTAGTTGTTTTTATGCCCAAAAGCGACCTTGAAGCTGTTTCAAACGCAATATTTGCGGCGGGAGGCGGAATCATCGGCGAATACTCAAACTGTAGTTTCACTTCTGAAGGGACGGGTAGTTTTATGGGAAGTGAAAAGAGTACACCGACAATTGGTGAAAAATCGAGGCTTGAAAAAGTGGAAGAAATTCGTCTCGAAGTGTTGGTAAGTGAAGGTAATATTTCTTCGGTGACAAAAGCGATGAAGAACGCTCATTCATACGAAGAACCCGCATACGATATCTACCCCCTAAAAAATAACGAGACCAAATATGGGATGGGAATAATTGGTAATCTCGAGGCAGAGATTCAGGAGGAAGATTTTCTTAAGCATGTTGCAACAAATCTCGGTTGCACTTCCTTGAAGCATTCCAACTTTACCGGCAGAAAAATTAAGAAAGTTGCCGTTTTTGGTGGTTCAGCTTCTGAACATTTAACCGATGCCATATCTGCCGGTTGCGATGCATTCGTAACTTCAGATGTCAGGTATCATGTATTTCAGGATGCAGAAAACGAGATTTTACTCGTTGATGCGGGGCACTTTGAAACTGAATCCTCACTGCTTCCTGAAATGAAAAAAAGGCTTGACGATTTTCTGGTTAAAGAAAACACGGACAAAAAAGTTTTTATTTACGACGGTGCTGCCAACCCCGTCAATTACTTCAATTTTTAAATAGGAGAAAATAGATTGAAAAATAATTTAGTGCTTTTCTATCAGGTTCAGATGATTGATAGAAGTATAGACAAACTCGAAGAACAGAGGGGTGACCTCCCTCTTACAGTTGAAGCTCTCGAAGCAAGATTACAAAATATTAAAGAGAGTATTGAAGAAAAAATTGCACAGCGAGCCGATGCGGTCGAAAGAAGAGAAGCTAACAATGAGAAAATTAAAGAACTTCTCGACAACCAAAAAAGAGCCAAATCGCAACTTTACAAAGTAAGAAACAACAAAGAGTACGATACGATTACCAAGTCGATTGATGCTGCTGACGCAGAGTGCACCAGACTTGAAAAAGAGAGTGATTTTCTTGTTTCTACAATGGAGAAAATTGACGAAGAAGTTGAATCTCTTAATCCGATGGTTGATGAATTGGCAAGCGATCTCGAGCACAAAAGAACCGAACTTGCCATGATTAAAGAAAATAACGCAAATGAAGAACAAAGACTTCTGAAACAGCGTGAAACTCTTGTGGCTCAAATGAAAAAAAGTGATTATTCGCTCTATACTCGCGTTCGTTCTGCTAAAAAAGGACTTGCAGTAGCGAAGATCAGAAGAAATGCCTGCTCGGGTTGCCAGACCATTATTCCTGCACAAAGACAGCTTGAAATTAGAAGAAATGCAAGAATGTTCACTTGCGAATATTGTGGAAGAATCATTGTTTCTGCTGAAGTAGCAAACGATGCCGGAGAAATCGACGAATAGTTATTTACCTTTGAGGCAAAACTTAAAAAAGTGTGGTTTTTTCCTTCCCTTTTTGTATATTTGCTCATTGTAAATAATTTTCATAAATTTTTAAATCACGGAATATTTTTATAGACTTGACTTGGCAATCGCTGTCGCGATTATAACGGCAGAGGAAAGTCCGGACTCCTCAGGACAGGACGCCGGGTAACGCCCGGGAGGTTATCTGTAATGGATAATTTACGGAAAGTGCCGCAGAAAAAATACCGCCCCGAGTAATCGGGGTAAGGGTGAAATGGCAGGGTAAGAGCCTACCGCGTGGATGGTAACATCCTCGGCAAGGTAAACCCCGTTCGGAGCAAAGCCAAGCAGAAGACGATTCCCGTTCTGCGGGATGAAGGGCTGTCCGTCCAATGTCTTCGGGTAGGCTGCACGAGGTGAAAAGTAATTTTCATCCCAGATAAATGATTGCCTTCGGTTTATTTAATTTTTACAATATGAGTTTACACCTAATGACGCTGTCTATACAAAGATTTAAGTTCCCACCCGGAAGATAATTCCGTTCGGCTCACTGCCATTAGTGTAGTCATTTGTAGAAATTTCTTTAAACCGGAACAGAATCCGGCTTACAAGTCAGGTCTATATTTAAATATTTCCACGGTAAGTTCACTATGCCAACTAAACGGTGGAAGATCAGATCTGTTCGTGACGACCTTGAGATAAAATCTCTTGCAGACTCACTGAACATCTCCGAAATACTCGCAAAGCTGCTTATTCACAGGAACATCAAAAGTTTTCCGCAGGCGCGATATTTCTTCAAACCCGACCTCGAAGGTCTTCATAATCCTTTCCTCATGAATGGCATGCAGGCAGCCGCCCGGCGTGTTATTCTTGCGATTACATCAAACGAAAAAATTCTCGTTTATGGTGACTACGATGTAGATGGTACCTGTTCTACAGCTCTTATGTATATGTTTTTGAAGGAACTTGGAGCAAATGTAGAATTTTTCATTCCCAACCGGCTTCGCGATGGCTACGGTATTACAATCCACGGAATTGATTATGTAAGTGCCACAGGTACTTCACTTCTTATCTCTGTCGATTGTGGAATTACCGCGGTTGAAGAGGCGGCTTACGCAAAATCTCTCGGCATCGATATGATCATTTGCGACCATCATCAACCGAGGGAAGTGCTGCCCCCCGCTTATGCCGTGCTCGACCCATTAAAACCGGGCTGCAGCTATCCATTCAAATATCTCTCCGGTGCCGGTGTTGCATTTAAACTTGCACAGGCAATTGCTGCTCTGCTTGGTAACCAGGCACTCCCTTTAAAATATCTCGATCTGGTAGCGATGGCAGGTGCCGCCGATATAGTTCCGCTTTCTGATGAGAACAGAATTTTAGTAATGTACGGGCTCGATTTGATAAACAAGTCCCCTCGACCGGGGGTGCTTGCATTAATGAGGGCAACTCGAATAGAACCGGGTCAGCTTAACGCAGGTCAGATAGTATTCTCAATTGCACCCCGAATTAATGCTGCGGGCAGATTAAGTGATGCTAAAATTGCTGTTGAACTCTTGATGACTGATGACTATGAAAGAGCTGAAGAGCTCTCTCGACTACTTGAAACCGAAAACTGGGAAAGAAGAAAACTTGATGAGGAAACTCTCAATTCCGCCTTATCGACGGTTTTAAGAATTCACAATCTCGAAGAGGATATGGCTTTGGTGTTGCATGAAGAGGAGTGGCATCCCGGTGTAATTGGAATTGTAGCATCTCGATTAGTAGAACTTTATTACAGACCCACCGTGATGTTAACAACCATCGATGGTGTCGCAAAAGGTTCTGCCAGAAGTATCCCTAACTTCAATATATATGAAGCACTTCAACATTGTAGTGATCTTTTAAATCATTATGGCGGACATCAGGCTGCTGCCGGTCTTTCAATTAATATTGATAATATTCCTGAGTTCAGAAGAAGATTCAACATTCTGGCAAAGGAACAGATTAAAAATGATGACCTCATCCCACAAATCGAAATAGATACCAAGATAAAACTCTCTGAAATAACCCCAAAATTTATTCGAGTTTTGCACCAATTCGCCCCATTTGGTCCTGATAATCCAAGACCTGTGTTCTTATCAGAGGATGTGGCACATACCGGATTTGTGAAAAAAGTGGGACATAACCATCTGCTCCTCCAACTGAAACAGAATGGGAATGATAAAATTTTCGATGCGATTGGTTTTGATCTGGGGCATTACGAAGAACAAGTGAAGGATAAGTCAACTCGACTCGATATTGTTTACACTATCGACAACACAGGACGCGAATGTAAACCACATCCACAACTCCGAATAAAAGACCTTAGAGTAAGGTCTTAATTGGTTGCTATTACTACCTGTACAATTCCAAAGGTAAAGAGGTGGCGGTCAACTTTTGAGAAGCCTGCTTCCTTGAAGAGTTTTACGAGATCGACATTTTTATCAAAATCTTCTACTGAATCGGGCAAATAGTCGTAAGCCATCGGATGACCCGAGACTATTTTCCCGACTAACGGAAGTACATTTTTAAAGTAAAATTTATAAACTGCCTTAAAGAAACTGTTTTTCGGCATCGCAAATTCAAGAACAGTTGCCCTTCCCCCTTTTTTAATTATTCTATTGAACTCTCTGAATGCCAGAGGAATGTCGTAGAAATTTCTTACTCCAAATGCAACGGTTACATTTGTGACTGAATCAGCTTTTAGAGGGATAAACTCTGCGGCAGTCTGAAAATTTTTCTTGTTAATCCAGTCCACCTTTTTATTAAACAGGGAGAGCATGTTATATGAAAAGTCCGCACCGAAAATTTGTGTGACGCCATATTTTCTTGCTTGTATTGCAACATCTCCTGTGCCGCAAGCCATATCGAGAAGAATAGAATTACTATCGAGTTTGCTCAGTTTTAAGGCTTTTTTCCTCCAATATTTATCTACACCCGCACTTAGTACCCTGTTCAGAAGATCGTAGCGTGAGGCTATCGAATCGAACATTTTTTTTACTTCAATTTTCTTTTCTTCTTTTGCGAATAAGGAGGTTGACATTCTATCTCGAATTAATAAGTTTAATATTGTAACAAAAAGATTGATTAATCTGTTTCAAATTTGCCCGTTAAAGAGTTGGAAAGTTCAATAAAATTTGCGATTGTGAGCTGCTCCGCCCTTAAACCGAGATCGACAGGGGGTGTATAATCACCAGTCACCTCACTCAACACAGGATTAAGAGCATTCCGAAGTGTCTTTCGCCTCTGGTTAAATGCCGTCCTCACTACCCTTCTAAAAAGTTTGTGATCTTCTATGAGTGACTCATCCTTGTCAAAACGAAGTGATATGATTGCAGAATCCACTTTTGGTTTTGGGAAGAAAACAGTTGACGGAACTTTAAAATGGTATTCCAATGAAGCATATACCCCAAGGACAACACTTAAAATTCCATACTCTTTGTTGCCGGGAGGTGCAGTTATTCTTCGCGCCACTTCATATTGAACCATCAACATCACATCGTGCACCACTTCCCTTTCCTCCAACAGCTTAAAGATAATTGGAGTTGTGATGTTGTAAGGAATATTTCCGATTACTCTGAGTTTATTGTTGCCCGCCACTTCCCTTATGTTTACATCCATAAAATCTCCTTCAATTATTTGAAGTGCAGGAAATTTTACTTTAAGAAGCTCAATTGCACGGGTATCAATCTCGACTACTCTAAGATCTTCGCTCGCTGAAAGGAGTTTTTCAGTGATGGCGCCCTTGCCGGGACCAATCTCAAGGACAGTATCATTTTTTTGGGGAGAAAATGAGTCAACAATCTTGTTTATGTAGTGCGGATCGGTCAGGAAATTCTGACCAAATCTTTTTAGTGGTTTCAAATGTTTTGCGGGTTGTTTTAATTTTATATTTTTAGATTCAGAATTTTATAAAATGAGACTGAAATTTACAAATATTAGATGACTTTAAAGTCAGACCCTTTCCATCACTAAAAAGGAAACATTGTGGAACCGAAATTTGTCGTTAGTCTTGATGTTGGCGGTACGAAGAAACTCGCATCTGTCGTCAATTCAACCCAAGGAATAATTTCAAGCCTGAAAAAACAGACACCCGAATCCAATTCGCATGAGTCATTCTCAGGCTCGCTGGTTGATCTTACTAACGAGGTTATCCAGCAATCGGGTATTTTACCTGAACAAGTTGCCTCAGTAGCTGTTGGCATTCCCGGCTCAGTAAACATCGAGACTGGTATAATCGGTATGGCACCAAACCTCGGACTAAAAAATTATAATGTAAAAGAGCATCTGAACAACAGACTTCCCTATCCTGTCTTGATCGAAAATGATGTGAACCTTGCTGCGGCAGGTGAACTCGCTTTTGGTGCAGCAAAAGGGAAAAAAAATGTTCTCGTAGTTTTTGTTGGTACCGGAATTGGTGCAGGATTAATCCTTGACAACAAACTTTTTAGAGGTTCAGGCTGGGTTGCCGGTGAAATTGGGCATTTAAATATCCACGAAAAAGGTCCAAAATGTGGTTGTGGAAGAATTGGATGTTTCGAAGCACTCGCAAGTAGAACCGCGGTAGTCCGTCAGATTACAGCTGAAATCAAGAAAGGGAAACAAAGTGTCTTAAAAGAGAGAACCGAAAAGAATAAAGACATAAAAAGTAAGGCAATTGCCCGGGCACTCGAAGCCGGTGACAAATTAACTGTGAAAGTGGTTAATCAGGCGTGTAAAACAATTGGAAGAACCCTTGCAGGAATTAACAATCTGTTGAATCTCGAATTAATAATTCTTGGCGGCGGGTTGATGGAAGCAAGCGAAAGTTATATGCTGCCAAAAATCAATGAAACTTTTTACAAATATTCGATAGGTGACGCCGCAAAATGTGTCTCATTAGTAGGGACAAATCTCCGCGACGATGCAGCGATTTATGGCGGTATCTCGCTTACGGAAGAGTTTCTCGGGATTAAAGTCTGAGTTGGCTGTGAGTTGGTTAGCTTGGGAAGAGGGATTAGGTAGAAGGCTGAATTTCTGAAGGATGAAGGCTGAATTTCTGAAGTTTAATTCTCCCGTGTGATACAAATTCCTGGAAATCTGATGAGGAGTGACAATCGAGTCGATTGTCCTGCCGAAAATTTTGAAGGTGGTTGAAGTATTTCTTTCCATTTATCACCATTTTCAGGTATCAAGCGTGTTAGATATTACTTTTACAACATTGAGGTTCCATTTTGGCACCTCAAACGCCGTGGTGCTTGACAGCCCAAATCAAAAAAATAAAAGGGGCTTTCTTACAGTAAGTCGACAATGTTTAACCACATTTCTCCCGAAAGGGTATCAGTTGTCGGTTGGACAATCGAGACGATTGTCGCTCCTTTTCCGAGGTCTGGGGTTTTGCTTCCATCCCCGGGAATCGGTTATGTCAGTCTAATCCGTGGGATATACATATCCAGAAGAAAATGTTGAATTCAGGTCATTTAATAGAATTTAGTTTATTTCTGAATTCACTGTCTTTAATATTTCTTCCAGTTCGAGCTGCAGAGCTTCCCACTTTGAGGTTTTTTTTTCGATATCGTCCTTGAGTTGCTGGTACTGATTGGTTTTCTGCATTGCTTCGCGGGCATTGTCGAAGAAGCCGGGTTTTTCCATTTCGAGTTCACATTCAACAACTTTTTGTTCTAATGTTGCAATCTCGGATTCAATTTTAGTGATAGCATCATTGATGTGTTTTGTAGCTTTGTAGCGTTTATTTCTGAGCTCGGCTTCAATTCTTTTTTGATCTTTTCTGTTAACGGCATTTGCATCCTCAGTGAAGATATTTGCATTCCGTGTGGCGATCTCATTCCGCTCCATCATTTCTTCACCCCTTTTTCGGAGATAATATTCAATGGTACCGGGGAAGATTTTAAAAGAGCCTCTTCTTATCTCAACAACTTTGTTGACAATCGGTTGTAAAAAATCGACATCATGCGAAACTATAATGAGAGAGCCTGAAAATTTAATAAGAGCGTTTTGCAATACCTGCTTGCTTGTGTAATCAAGATGGTTCGTAGGTTCATCCATAATTAAAAGATTAGCTTTTTTAAGAAGCAGAAGTGCGAGTGCGACCCGGCTTTTTTCACCTCCTGAGAGAACTCCCACTTTTTTAAAGACATCATCCCCTGTAAAAAGGAATGAACCGGCAAGTGCCCTGATTTGTGGAAGTGTCATATCTCCGGCTTCTGAAGCGATAGTTTCGAGTACATCGAGTTCCGGATCGAGAACCTCACTCTGCTCCTGTGAGAACCATGCGATAGAAGTGTTGTAGCCCATAATTTTTTCACCGGCGGTTGGTTTCAAAACAGAGGCAATAATCTTTGAAAGAGTTGATTTTCCCGCCCCGTTGGGACCAACAAAAGCAATTTTATCGCCTTTTTCGATCCTAAAATCGATTTTATCGAGTACAAGATTTTCACCAAATCGCATTGTGATGTTTTTTAACTCATAAACAATCTGTGCTGTTTTTGGAGGTTCGGGGAATTTAAATGCAATTCCTTTCTCAAAGTCGGGTAGATCAATTTTATCAAATTTTTCCAACATTTTCACGCGGCTTTGAACCTGCTTCGCTTTGGATGCCTTGTACCTGAACCGATCGACAAAACTTTGAATTTCTTTCATTCTCTTCTGTTGCTGCTCAAACTCATGCTCAAGCCTCTCATCCCGTTCTGCTTTTGCCTTCAGGTAGTGATCGAAATTACCGTTAAAAACCGAAAAGTCATTCATGAAAATTTCGAGGGTTTTGGAGGTAACCGCATTCACAAAACGGCGGTCGTGAGAGACCAACAGGAGTGCCCCCTTGAAGGTTTTCAGAAATCCGGTTAACCATTCGAGGGAATCAATATCGAGGTGATTTGTCGGCTCATCCATCATGAGCAAATCATTTTCAGCGATGAGCATTTTAGCAAGGGCTATTCTCATCTGCCAGCCACCGGAGAAATGATCAGTCAGTTTCTCAAAGTCACTTTGCTGAAATCCGAGACCAAGAAGCACCTTTTCAACTCTCGCTTCTGCGGAATAGGAATCGATCTCCTCAAGCCTCATGTGAATTTCACCGAGTTGCTCAACGAGTCCCTCTTTTTCAACGGAATCAATTTGCGGGTCATTCAGAAGCTCGGTTATTTCGGCTTCTTTTTCCTGCAGTTCCTTAAGGTTGGGAACACCGGCGAGAGCTTCTTCCAACAGCGTTCTTCCCTTG
The DNA here is from genome assembly GCA_964431385.1 of uncultured Ignavibacteriaceae bacterium. Lineage (GTDB taxonomy): Bacteria > Bacteroidota > Ignavibacteria > Ignavibacteriales > Ignavibacteriaceae > UTCHB3. The sequence continues at coordinate 23,254 of CAYSJM010000001.1, forward strand.
TGGGTTACATTTTCCTGTGGAAGATACCCGATTGCAATATTTTTTCTCTTAAAGATGTCACCTTTTTCAGGTTCGATATACCCATTCAACATTTTAAGAAGTGAAGATTTCCCGGTTCCATTAGAGCCAACAAGCGAAATTTTGTCACCTGCATTAATCTTAAAGTTTACATCTTTATAGAGGTATTTTCCGCCAAATTGCAGTGAGAGGTTAACTATATCAATCATATTTATTTTTTGTTTCGTGATAACTCAAGTTAATCACTTTTGAAGTCTTTTTTTTAAGAGATGAATGTAATCGATTTCCACGGGGTCTTTTCCCCAGACTATAGCACGATAGTAGGTGATCCAATCGACATAATAAATCATGTCAAACAATCTTTCTTGATATGTTTGGAGATTGCTTTGGATCATCACAACGGGAACCTGAAGTTCACCGAGTATTTCATTAAAAATCGCAAATCTTTTTTGAATCTGTGGATGAATCGATTCATCCAGCACTTCAAAGACAAAGTAAGATTCGTTAATATCGCCATAGGTTTCCCACCCGATAATCTCATTATGATTCATTTCGGGGAACACATTGTGGAAAGCGTGAGTCTTACCGTTCTCATTAAACTGCCCTTTAAACCGGGTGCCGACCGAATCAGTAACTCCTGCGGCGGAGTAAATCAGGGGAAGCTTTCCATTAACTTCTGCAGCAACAGACCAGGCGGAATTGCCCGATTGAAAGAATTCCTCCCCCTTGCTTTTTAGTCGGGTTACAATTCTTGACAATAATTCGTCATCTTTTTTAACCAGACCAAGTTTCGAAAAAAGGTTGAGTATATTAAAAAATGAAGTGTAGAGTGCAAACCTTGGTTGGAACCCGGGCATCAACGGAATTACCGTAACGCCATCTCTGATTGCCCATTCTTTTAGAGTTCCGCCTGTGGTAAGGCAAACTCTTTTGGCACCTTTTTCGCCGGCTGCGTGGTAAGCAGAAAGTGTCTCCTCAGTTGAGCCTGAATACGACGAGCAAATGACCAACGAATCGGGTGAAGTGAAGTTCGGAACTCCATAATTTCTGTTTACGAATAAAGGAACGGTCAACTCATCTTTAGCCCACAATGAAAACACATCACCGGCTATCGCTGAACCGCCCAACCCGGAGATTACAATATTTTTTATTCCTGATACATCAAGTTTTACTTCAAAATTGTTTTCAAGAGCATTTTCGATTTGTTTATAAGAGTTAACCAACACTTCAAACTGGTTTGTAGGGTCGAGTTTTTTTATCAATTCAAACATTTTCTACTTTCTATTTAATTTTTCCATTATTTCCGGGGGAATGGTGGTTTCCGGAAAATCCTTCAGAATTTTATCAGAATATACTTTTGCTCTCTCCTTTTTGTTAAAAGCGAGTTCATATTCCATTCTCTTTAATAACATTGACCCCGTCAAGAGTCGTATTTGGTCGGTGTATAGGTTTTTAACTCCGCCGGTTTGGTAAGAAAAATCGGGATCGGGTGCAGGGATATACTCATCGTTATCGGTTAATCTGTAAAAGAAAAGAAATGGTACGAGTCTGATATTTGCAGGAAGTTCAAGCTGCTTATTAGCAAGTTCATTATCGATAAGTTCCGGTGCCAGAAATACGGGTCGTTCCTTGTAATTTTTTAACAGTATCTCAAGCATTACATTTCTGTAGGCTTTTTCAATTGTCTGTGCATCATAAGGTACTTCTTTTTCAAACGGTACCACTTCCCGAAGGAAAATATCTGCCTCAGGTTTAAAGGAAGCTGTAACGCCCGGATAACAGGAATGCAACTGATTGTAGTACCATGATCTTCTCAGAAGTTCCTTGTCAATCACCACCACATCTTTTCTAATCCCCTCAACGAACTGAAAATAGTAAGAAGCGGAAAGGAAGTAGTCCCACTGATAACTAAAAATAATGGAGTTTGTGGGAGATTTTTCGAGTATGGTTTTTGTATATTGTTCAAAAATGAGGTTATTGCTCTGATTAGTTTCGCCATAATTGAAGCCCGCTTGAACCAAAACAAGTAGGGTCGCAATAGCAACAACTTTTTTAATGTCATTCAATTTTTTGTGAATAAACACCAGACCAAACACTGCAAGCAGCGAAAGTCCAATGTAAGCGAGTAAAAAATATGATTCAAGATCGACGATATCATAGTTTATCGCATACAATACTGTTCCAAAAATGAGTAATAGCGAAGTGACGAGCAATTTAGTCGATTTTTTGATCAGATAGACAATCCCAAGCACCGAGGCGAAAACGGAGAGATAAAATTCGGTTGGCAGACCGGAGAAAAATCTTGATAAATTTTTAGCCGCCGCCGCTGAAGAGCTGAAAAGCCATACCTGATATTGCTTTCCGGAAACATGTCTTAATATTCTTTCCCAGTCAACAGGATTACCCCAGTTTATTTCGGGATTCATAGCCGCTCTGATCGGGAGATATGCATAGACGAGTATCAACAAAGGGAAAAAGAGTGCCAACATCTTACCAAGAGTAATAAATCCCTCTTTTTGCAATTTAAATCTCACAAAAAAGAGATATGTAGTCGCAGGAATAATCAGCAGAGTTGTCATGTGATTCGAGAATGCAAGTGCGAGCACACCGGCAAAGACCAACCAGGGAATATCTTTACCATATTTTGATAATTTTGAGCCCTCCACAAATTTCTGTGCATTAGATCCAAAAGCTCTCAAAAGCGTGTAAAATACAGATGAAATTAGTGCCAGATGAAGCGAATAAACTTCGACTGAAGTGCTTTGAAACCAAACAGTTTTGCTAAAAGCGAGAATCAAACCTCCAACTACAGAAAACAGAATCACCTCATTCTGTTCAAAATCAGATTTGGCGGAAACTTGGGAAACCGGTTTGGCAGTAACGGTCTTCTCATTTTTCTTCGTTGCTTTCTCCCTGTTTGCCTTCCCCGATTTTGATATTTTTTCAAATACCGAAAAATTACTCAGAATAAAAGCAATACTTTTAGTAAAGAAATAGACACCAACAGAGGTGGTTATTGCCGCAAAGAGATTTAATTGATAAATCACCGTAAATGGTGTTGGTATCAAGGTAAACAGATACCCAAGCATCGTAAAGAGAGGGTAACCGGTCGGGTGAGCAATTCCTGCAAGAGCCTGGGCGGACGCAAGTTCACCAGTATCAATCTGTAGCACCGACGGAGCCATGGTTGAATAATAGACTATAAAGACCACGAGGGTAGTAATAGAAGCGTAGAATTTTTTAATTGTTTCCATTAACCTTTTAGCAATTTTTGAAAAATATCATTGTTTTTCTTCATTGTAGATTGAACTGTATTGAACAGTTCATCGTATGAATTGTAGCCCATAAACCTGAACAGCTTATCTCCTTTTGCTTTTGCGGGTAAAAGATTGTTTCCGGTTTGGTAGAGAGTTTCGACTGCAAGTCTTGTCTTTCTTAAAAATTCGAACCCATCCTTCAAAACCTCAATAATCTCATCAGTAATCTGTTCGTTTTTAGGCAGTAAGGCGATTACATCCCTGTTTGAAATTCCCATGCGAAATTTTAAAAATTTTGAATCCAAAAGTAAGAGGTATTGAGTAATAAATTCAACATCCGTTACACCACCCCTCCCTTTTATTAAGTCGGGAAGGTTCGTCAGTCCACTGAAAGAGGTGGGATAGAGTTTTTTCCTCATTTCAAAAATCTCTTTTTTTATGAACTCGGGATCAAGAGACGAAACTTTTTCATCCAACAATTCAACAAAACGGAGGAACAGTTCTTCATCACCATAAAAAAAGGAAACTTTGGTCAGTGACTGCAATTCCCACACTTGAACCCGCTTGAAGAAGTAATTTTTGTAGGCATCAAGATCCCAAACGAGTTGCCCCGATTTCCCCTCGGGTCTAAGCCTGCAATCAACTCCCAACGGCGACATTTCTTCTCTAAGTGTATTTAAAAGTTGAATGAACCATTGTTCGAGTTCGGGGTGCCCGGTCATATCGTCGCAAACGAGAATCAAATCCAAATCAGAATAGAGATGCATTTCCTCGAGCGAAAAACTCCCGGCAACTGCTATGAAAAATCCATTTTTTCCTTGAGCTGAATCTTCAATCAGTTTTCGGGTTTTATATTTTAATGTTCTCGAAATATGTGTTGATGCTTCTTTTTCATCAATAAATCCGAGGAAAAATTGAGAAGCAGCCAGAAAGAGAATCGCCTTTGTACTTAAGAGGTAATCCGATTCGGGATCAATTTCCTCAAAAATCTTTCCTGAAAAAATCAAATCTTTAAGTGAGTGATCCTCAATGAGTAAATTGATTGAATAGTCAGCATACTCGCATAAATTTAAGATGCAATCCATCAAAAATTCATCTTTCATCGCCTCATACCAGTAGGAAGGGAGTGCACTTCTTTGGATAACTTTAGCAAGATTTGAGAGGGCATTATCGGGATATTTTCTGCCTGAAAGGAGAAAAATTAATTTGGGTTCAATTTCGAGGAATAAAGAAGTTGTTCTTGAGTCAAATTCTTTTAACTCTATCAAACCTTTCCCTTCTTTTAAGAAGAGTAGATTCTTTTTTGCTTTCGCTTCATCTTTAAAAAAGGAAAGTTTTATCTCCGGTACTGCATCAGATTCTTCATCACCGATAATTGATTCATAAATCTTCCTGACTTCCATTCTGAAGTATGCAAGTTTATTGTTGAATGCATCAACATGATAAAAACCGAGGTATCGGGTCAAACTCATGAGTAAATCTCCTTCGTCCGGAATTATGTGAGTCTGACGGTCGTTCATAAGTTGTAAATAGTGCTCAATTTTGCGGTAAAAAATATAAGCTTCAGTAAGAATTGAGGCTTCAGCTTCTGAAAGTACCTTCAGCGAGCGTAATCCTTCAATCGCTTCCAGACTGTTTCCGGTGCGTAATTGTTTATTTTTCCCTCCATTTAGTAGTTGGAGCATTTGAACTCCAAATTCGATATCCCTGATTCCCCCTTTAAAAAGTTTAATATTTTTATCTCCACCCACTCTACCGAGCATATTATTTCTCAGGCGAGCTACCTGTTCTTTTGGAGAAGTGTAAAAAGAAGAAGGATAAATAAATGGTGTAACAGCATCAATAAACGATTTATAAAGAGCAGGCTTACCACAAAAATAACCAGCCTTTATCAGCATTTGTCTCTCCCAGTTTTCACCACGAGTTTCATAATAAAGAAGTGTATCTCGAAGAGTTCTTGCAAGGGGTGCAGCATTTCCGTCGGGTCGTAACCTAAAGTCAACCCGGAAAAGGTATCCCGACTCGGTCACGGTAACCGCCGACTCTGTAAACAGAATTATGGTATCGTTCAACAGTTCGAAATACTCTCTCCCATTTGGTAATCTGAAATTCTCATTAAAAATAACGACCAGATCGATATCAGAACTATAATTTAACTCACCGCCACCAAGTTTGCCGAGGCTAATAACAGCAAAGTTTGTCAATGCTTCAAAGAGTTCTTCATACTCAGCGTCAATTTTCGCCAAACCGGCAAGTTCCATAAACCCAATCGAATGGATCTCATATTTTTTTAACATTTTTTCGAAACAACAGAGGAAAAGTGCTTCACCAAGTACAGCAGCCATCACCGAAAGTTCAGCAGTGGCTCTCCTGACATCGAGGAATCCGATAATATCCTTCACCCCGGTTGATAGTATCTCCCGTCGTTTTGCCATTTTGATTCTTCGAACCCTGTTCTCAAACGACTTCTGTTGCAGAACTGAAGTAAAAATCAAATCACGATAAAAATCTTTCTCAAGATAAGATTCAAGATGTGTCGGGTCGAATAACCTGTAGATAAATTCCGGATTTCTAACCAGCACATCAGCGAGGTAATTACTGTTGGCAGCAACAGAAACAATCACTTCAAGCTGGAGGGGGTATTTCATCAAATCCCTTATAAGTGCAGTTCTATTAAAACTGTTCTCAATTATCTTGAAGAAATTGTTTTCGCAGCCTCTGTGGAAGTAGTGCTTAAAGACTTCAGCCTCTATCAGTTTCGTCAACTCCCCTATTTCATCAGGGATTAAAAAGCCGGAAACCAGTTCGAATAATCGTGAATTAAACTCTTCTGAGAGAACCAAATTTTTGTTTCGAAAGTTGGAAAAAATGAATCTAAATGTACGGTTTATTTAAATTATTGCTATATTTAATAGTGTTACTTTTTTTAATCCTGTTTAAACATCATTCTCTCCCAAATTCTCAAGTAATCCAATAATAATCCGGGAGAATTATGTTTGATCATTTTAATATTATACGGAGCCTCCTATGAAAATCAGTCGTTTTTCATTTCTTTCTGTCCTCTTAATCACGGTTTTTACTGTAGCTGCATTTCGGATTGCAGACAACAAAGGCTTTTACACAAAAGAAGCCTTCAAGAAGTATAAAATCGAGAAAAAGAGAGCTGCAAAGATGAATTATGGGCAACCAGACGAAGCAGTAAAGTGGATAATAGAGCAAAGAAAATCTGCGACAGGTTCAATTCCTCCCGATTGGAGAGCCACAGCATTAAAACAAATTGAAAAAAACAATTTAAAACCGTTTGGTACCGAAGATTTTAGTTGGACTTCACATGGTCCCGGTAACATAGGCGGGAGAATCAGGGCAATGGTAATTCACCCAACTGATACAAACACAATTTTTATTGGTGCCGCCAGTGGTGGTGTCTGGAAAACCACGGATGGTGGTGCGAGCTGGGCTCCACTAAAAGATCTAATGGAAAACCTTGCGGTTAATGCATTATGTATGGACCCGGCGAATCCTGATATTTTGTATGCAGGGACAGGGGAAGGCTTTTTCAATGTTGATGCTCTTCAGGGTGAAGGTATTTTCAAAACCACAGATGGTGGTGCAAGCTGGACTCAACTGAACTCCACAATGAATGAAAATTTCTATTTTGTTAATAAAGTTGCAGTAGATCCTTCCAACGGCAGGCTATGGGCTGCTACAAGAGCAGGGCTCTTCTTCTCGAATGATGGTGGCGGCAGTTTCTCACAGAGAACACTCGGAGACAATTCGAATGTTTCCGACCTATCCATAAATGGAACAAAAATTTTTATTGCGCAAGGTTTAAGTCAGCAAGGCAGAGTGTTGGTTTCTTCGAACAATGGTGAATCATTCTCTGAATCATTTACACGATCAGGTATCGGAAGACTTATTGTTGCAATATCACCATCGAACCCAATGATCGCGTACGCTTCAGGTCAGAATATGAGCACAAACCAATGTGGTGCTTTAGTAAAAACCACCGATGGCGGTGCATCATGGAATGATGTTACAATTCCGGGTCCAACTTCTTCAGGAGACCCTACCTACACCGGGCAACAGGCATGGTATAACAACATTCTCGCTGTTCATCCGACTGACCCAAACAAAGTTTATGCAGCCGGACTTGATGCATTTGGCTCAGAAAATGGCGGCACTTCCTGGACACAAATCTCGCAATGGGATGCTGAAAGAACCAATCCAATTTTTGCACATGCAGATCACCATATTATCGTTTTTAATCCGCTTAATTCAAATACTGTTTATTTGGGAAATGACGGCGGAGTTTACAGAAGTCTGAATGGTGGAACGGAATGGCAGATGATGAACAACAATCTCGCTATAACTCAATTTTATTACGGAGCAGTTCACCCGACTCAAAACATTTTTTACGGCGGTGCTCAGGATAACGGGACCCTCGTTTCTGAAACCGGAACCAACTGGAAAGAGATAATCGGTGGAGATGGTGGTGCTACTGAGGTTGACTATAATAACCCCGAATTTGTTTATGGTGAATACACCAATTTCTGCTTTTACAAATCTACTGATGGTGGCACAAACTTCGTTAAGTCGATGAATGGAATACCTGTAGGTCCTGGTGTATTCGACGGTACAACCGACAGAACCCTTTTCATCACGCCTTTTATTATGGACCCAAATAATCCACACATCTTGTTAGGTGGTACATACAGAGTTTGGAGAACCACGAACCAGGCAGGCAATTGGAGTGCCATCTCAGGTGATTTGACCGGTGACGGAACTGGTACTGAAGGTGGTTCCATTTCAGCTCTTGCAGTTGCAAAAGGAAACTCAGATGTGATATATGTTGGTTGCACGAACGGAAAAGTTCAGGTTACTACCAATGGTGGTGGAAGTTGGAATCTTCGTGACAACGGTCTCCCGGGAGCTTATGTCACCAGAGTTGCGGTTGACCCCTCGAATGAAGCCATAGCTTATATCTCGTTTTCAGGATTTGCAGCCGGAAACAAAGTTTACAAAACAACCGATTATGGTGCCACCTGGACGAATGTTTCAGGGAACCTCCCCAATATTCCTGTCAACTCGATTCTCGTGGTTCCTACCCGTCAGGGAGTTGTTTTTGCCGGTACCGATCTTGGTGTTTTCACTTCAACTGATGGCGGAACCAACTGGTTTAGAGATGGCTTAAGTCTTCCTAATGTTGCGGTATTTGATATGGACTACAGAGCTTCTGACGACAGAATTTTTGTGCATACTCATGGTAGAGGCACATGGTCAACCCCTGCAGGGCCAACATCAATTAAAGAAACTGGGAACAATCCTGCTGATTTTAATCTTCTGCAAAATTATCCGAATCCTTTTAACCCATCCACAAAGATCAGATTCTCTGTCCCCGGATCGGGTTTAGTGACGGTGAAAGTTTATGATTTGCAGGGGAAAGAAATTGCGACACTGCATAACTCCTCATTAAATGCCGGTTCTTATGAAGTTGAATGGAATGGTTCAGATGCCTCTGGTAAATCGCTCAGTTCAGGAATTTATTTCTGCAGATTGACCTCAGGGAACAACCAAAAAACTGTGAAAATGATATTGAATAAATAGAAAACGAATCTCTTTTACAGATGATTATTTAAGGCTGTCTCATAAGGGGTAGCCTTTTTTATTGCCAATTCTTCTATTCAATGCCGATTTAGTTGAGGAATTTACTCATGGATATTTTCAGGTATTAACTTTTTATTCTTAATTTGCGAGTTGTTTTTATTAAATTTTTGGAACTAATAAATGAACTCTCTTCTTATCAAATTATATTTTATCAGGAAGATCAAGGGTCTTTTCATGAGGTTAAGGTTGGATTTCATTTTCCATCCTTTTTCAGGAATTGTATTGTTTATCACTTACCTGGCAAAGCTTTCGAAATGGAGAGCTGCGAATAGAAATTTACCCTTCAACGATTTTTATAATGGAAGTGTAAAATATCAGGAAAGATTTAAGCTCCACGAGTTTGTTTTCGAAAACCAAAAATTAAACCGCCCTATCGCCTATCTGGAATTTGGTGTGGCTGATGGAATTTCCCTCGAGTGGTGGTGCAAAAAGAACAACGACCCAAAATCAGTATTTTACGGTTTCGATACCTTCACCGGGCTGCCGGAAGATTTTGGTGTAATCAAAAAAGCTGACTACGATCGCTCGGGTGTGTTCCCTCCTATCGATGATAGTAGAATTACCTACATAGCCGGTTTGTTCCAATCGACACTTCCTTCATTTCTGAAATCGTTCAGTTTTGAAGACAAACAAATTGTTCTTCACCTTGATGCAGACCTTTACTCTTCGACTCTCTATGTGATGACGATGCTGGCATTACTGCTAAAACCCGGCGATATTATCATATTTGATGAATTTGGGGTTCCCTTACACGAATTCAGAGCTTTCATCGATTTTACAGAGTCGTATCCAATTAAATTTAAGCCGATTGGTGCGGTTAATAACTATTTACAGGTTGCTTTTATTGTCGAATAAATAAATTTTTCAGGTGTTGGGAGATTGTTTACTTTGAAATATTAAATGACTATATTAGAAGAGTATAATTGTTTATTTATTTTATCAAGGTGAATCAATCCTTTACATAATGGAGGAATAATGAGAAACTTTATAATGTTTCTTATAGTTGTTTGCTCAACCCTCTATCCACAAAGCTGGATAAGGCAGGACGATGGGATTAATGAGGACATTAATACCATCCACTTCAAAGATGCATTCGACGGTTATTTTGCAGGTACCGCCGGAAATGTTTACAAGACTTCAGATGGTGGCAACACCTGGAACAAGGTAACAACTGGTCAAAATGGAACTATAAACTGCATCTCTTCAAATTCGAAAGGAATTTGGGCAGTTGGAAATAGTGCTCTCCTTCTACTTTCTACCGATAACGGAACTACCTGGAACCGTCAAAACCTTCCCACAACAAACAGATTAAATTCGATTTCTTTTTACGCAAACAACGGCTTAATTGCTGCTGATGGAGGTCAGATTTTTAGGACCTCAGATGCCGGAGAGACATGGAATTTGATTACGCTAAGTACTACTGTTCTTCGGTCTGTTACAATTCTTGAGAACCGGGCAGTAATTGTAGGTGGTGAGGTTTCGCCAGTCCGCACTATATTTATTGCCACTTCCTCGGATGCCGGTGGAAACTGGCAGGTAGTTGAAAATGCCGCCGGACCACCTCTCACCTCTGTGCAGATGGTCAATCAAAATACCGTTTTTGCAGTCGGGATCAACGGGCTTGCTATAAAATCCAACGACGCCGGTACAAATTGGTTCGGTTTACCCACAAGTACCCTGCAATGGTTATATGGGATGAGTTTTCTTGATGAAAATACAGGTTTTATTTGTGGTGGAAATGTTAATGAAGGAATCATCATAAAAACGACCGATGGTGGTTCCACATTTCTGGATGACACTCCAATCGGAAGTAAATGGCTTTATTCGATTTATATGCACAAAGATACCGAAGGATTTTGTGTTGGGGCAACAGGAGGGAAGTTATACAGAAAAAGTCCCGATGCCACTTGGTCTCAACTCGAGACAAAAACGATATCAACACTTAACGGAGTATCGTTCTACAATGAGTTTTATGGTCTGGCTGTAGGCGATACCGGTGTTGTTGTAACCACTTCAAACGGAGGTGGATCATGGGAGATTGCCTCGGTCCCAACTTACAACGATCTTAACGCGATCGGCAGATTCGATACAACTATCGTTGTTGCCGGTGATTCAGGATTGGTCGTAAAGTCATTTGGGAATGGTGCCGTTTGGGTCAAAACTTCCACACCGGGAAGTTCGGATTTATTGGCAGTAGATCTTGTTTCTCATCTCGTTGGATTTGCCGGCGGAAGAAATGGCAGCTTAATCAGAACAGTGGATGGCGGGTTGACATGGCAAACAATCAACTCCCCCACCACGATGACAATAAGAAGTATGTACTTCTTTGATGAAAGCGTTGGATATATAACCGGTGGCGATTTTGTCGGTGGACCCGAGGGTACAGGCTTTCTCTATCGCACTACTAACGGTGGCACATCTTGGCAATCGATACTCTCCGGAATACCTATCATTAATGCAATCGAGATCACCGGGGCACAAAAAATAATGATAGTAGGGGTAAAAGGATTTGCAGCCTCAACTCCAAATGGTGGTTTGTCATGGAATTTTATGAATATAAACACCCTTCAATGGTTGTATGCGATTGACTTTCAAAATGAGAATATTGGGTACATTACAGGTGGTAATGTGAATACAGGGATGGTTTGGGCGACTGTTGATGGTGGAGCAACCTGGCAAGAATTTCAGTTATCAATGGTACAATGGTTGTATGCGGTTACAACGCTTCCAACCAAGGTATTCACTTGCGGTTATGGTGGTAAAATGCTCAGCACTCCTATTTCCATAATACCCGTTGAGTTAACTTCTTTCACAGCCAATATTACTGATAAAAATGAAGTAGTTCTCTCATGGATTACTCAAACCGAGACAAATAATTTTGGTTTCGAGATTGAACGGGATAAAGGAACGGGTTGGGAGAAAGTTAATTTTGTTTCCGGGAATGGTTCTTCAGCCACTCCTCACAATTATCAATTTACCGATAATTCGATTAAATCAATTGATGCCAAAAATGTGAGATACCGCTTGAAACAATTAGACTATGATGGAAGTTTTTCGTATTCTGATGTTATAGAAGTAACATTACCGGGAACCGATTCATTTGTTTTGTTGCAAAACTATCCAAATCCGTTTAACCCATCGACGAACATTAACTTTAGTCTTCCAATAAGGTCTCAAGTAAAAATTGAATTGTTCGATATTCTTGGTGTAAAAGTTGCCGATATAGTGGATCAGGAATACGGTCCAGGATACCATACAATTCAATTTGACGCAGCAAAGCTTCCCAGCGGAATTTATTTTTACCAGATGAATGCCGGGAAATACAGAGAAGTGAAGAGGATGAATCTTCTAAAATAGAAAACAAGCCTCATTCCAAATTATTATTTAAGGCTGTCTCATAAGGGGCAGCCTTTTTTATTGCAATTCTTCTATTCAATGCCGATTTAGTTGAGGAATTTACTCATGGATATTTTCAGGTATTAACTTTTTATTCTTAATTTGCGAGTTGTTTTTATTAAATTTTTGGAACTAATAAATGAACTCTCTTCTTATCAAATTATATTTTATCAGGAAGATCAAGGGTCTTTTCATGAGGTTAAGGTTGGATTTCATTTTCCATCCTTTTTCAGGAATTGTATTGTTTATCACTTACCTGGCAAAGCTTTCGAAATGGAGAGCTGCGAATAGAAATTTACCCTTCAACGATTTTTATAATGGAAGTGTAAAATATCAGGAAAGATTTAAGCTCCACGAGTTTGTTTTCGAAAACCAAAAATTAAACCGCCCTATCGCCTATCTGGAATTTGGTGTGGCTGATGGAATTTCCCTCGAGTGGTGGTGCAAAAAGAACAACGACCCAAAATCAGTATTTTACGGTTTCGATACCTTCACCGGGCTGCCGGAAGATTTTGGTGTAATCAAAAAAGCTGACTACGATCGCTCGGGTGTGTTCCCTCCTATCGATGATAGTAGAATTACCTACATAGCCGGTTTGTTCCAATCGACACTTCCTTCATTTCTGAAATCGTTCAGTTTTGAAGACAAACAAATTGTTCTTCACCTTGATGCAGACCTTTACTCTTCGACTCTCTATGTGATGACGATGCTGGCATTACTGCTAAAACCCGGCGATATTATCATATTTGATGAATTTGGGGTTCCCTTACACGAATTCAGAGCTTTCATCGATTTTACAGAGTCGTATCCAATTAAATTTAAGCCGATTGGTGCGGTTAATAACTATTTACAGGTTGCTTTTATTGTCGAATAAATAAATTTTTCAGGTGCGAGAGTTGGCTTCGACTGGTATTTCGTTAGTGATATTGTATATATTAAATTGCGTTAATCAGTCTTTTTTTAGTCTGTCGAGCCTCCGAAGATATGATTCGTAATAGAGGGTTTTGGCATCTTCGGAAAGGAAAGATCTGTTAACAAGTTCTTGTACTGACATTTGATTTGTAATGAATATTTCATAAATGCTCTTAAATCTTTCTTTCCTAATGCCACACCTTGTGGCAAATATTTGAAAATCTTCAAAGTTATATTTTGAACCTGCAGAGTAGCTTTCGGAAAGGAATCCATCTCCAAATAATTCCAATGCGGTATCACTTTCACCCGGGATGTGGATACCGGTATTCAGGAGATCATAAGCGGGTGCCAAGACACTATTCTTGAGACGAGGCTCTTCAATCAGGGAGAAATTCTTAAGATGGGCATCACCATTGGAGAAGAGGTAGTTAAAGACTACCAACTTATAAAACTTCTCTATCTGCAACCTGTAACTACTGCAATTTTTTCTAATTATTTGTGCAATTTCTTCGTAAGAAGATTCATATTTATAATTTTCCCCAAATCTTTCCTCAGAGCGACCGGTAATTTGAGCCATATCTTCCATTAACAGTTTTCTGTCAGTACCCAATTTGTCAAATCGCTTTGTGATATAAGCCGGACTAAGGTCACCGAGAAAAACCAGTCCATTTGAAGCCGTTTCAATTCTAAATATTTGCCGAGCGATTTGCATCGTCAGATGTTCATTTGCCGGTGCTTGATCCAAATGTTTGAACCTTCCATTTGGGATCGGTTTTAATAAATAATCACCATCATGGTCAACAAAGACAAGTTTTCTATCAATCAATTTGATTTGATGCTTTGTTTGAACCCCCGAAACGGACATCCAACCCCGGGTTTCAGGAAGTTGACTTGCTAACAAGTCACCATCTAACATAGAATGCATTTATTCGTAAAGTAAAAATTCGGTTAGACTGATTGAGTGCCGGGAAAAAGAAGAGGCTGCCTGTGATTAAGCAGCCTCGGGAGGTCAGGTTATGAAGGTTATTTAGAATGGATTATGCTGTTTTTTTCAGGAACTTTCCACCTTTATCGAAAAGAAGCTCGATGCTGTTTTTCCCTTTCGAAAGTTTGGTCTCGAAGGTTACTGAACCTTTACTGTCAGTAATTTTTATTGCCTCAATCTTTTTGTAATCTTTGAAATTTCCGGCAATATATGTATCAACCGATTTTGGAAGTTCTGAAAAGTTAATTTCAGCTTCAGTCTCCACCACACTACCGTTACTTGCAAAGTTTACCGTCATGGCTTTTCCGTTCTCTTTGAACTTTGCCTCAAATTCTGTTTTACCATTTTTCTTCCACTCAACTGTTTTTGCAGAGGGATACAGTTTTTTGAAGGATGCTGTCACTTCCTTCGGCACTTTAACACCTTGTGCGAAGACCATTGTGGCAGTTAGCAGGAGAATTGTTGCCAATTTCATCAGTTTCATTTTGAACCTCAGTTTGTTTGTTGAAAAAAAAATTAAACACGGTTCAAACTTAAAGTCCAATTCTGAAGAGATTCTGAAGACAAAATTTTAATCAGGAAAAATTTAATTTTATTTCGTACAAGCCCCCATTGTAGCTGTTTGAAACTTTGAATTGATATAGATCGCAGATTTTTTTGACGATAGTAAGCCCCAGACCGATTGAATCATTTGAAGACGGGTCTCTGAAGAAGACTGTAAAAAACTTCTCCGGATCCACTGTTATTGGTTTACAACTGTTTTTTACCTCAAGTATTATTCCGTTTATCGATATCTCGATTACACCATCAGTGATATTATGATGAATTGCATTCATGATCAGGTTTTGCACTACAATTTCCAATAAATTCTCATTGACCTCTAGTTCGGGAGGATTTTCAAATTTGGTTTCAACCTTAATACCTTTAAATAATATTTGCTCATCGTATTGCTCGACAATTCTGGTAACTACCTCTTCAAGAGAAACACGCTTTTTATCAAAGAGCTCACCATTTTCAAGTTTGTTCAACAGCAAAATCGACTTATTTATTCTGCCTGCTTTATTCAGATTCTCCAGAATCACCTGATATTTCGACTGAGTGTCGTCATCTATGTTTTTTTTCTGAATCAGGAGTTCTATTTTTGATCTAATAACAGCAAGAGGAGTCTGCATTTCGTGATTCATTTCCGCAGTAAATTCCTTCAATCTTTTATATTCTGCAATTGCTTTTTCAGATAAATAGGAGACTGATCGGTTGAGTGCTTCAAATTCTGTGATGGGTGAACTCTGAAAAACGATCCCTCTTTCGGCTTGAAGTGAAAAGGATTCGAGTTTTTTAATAGTACTGAAAAAATCCCGAAAAATTGCACCGGACATAAAATAGTTTACAACAAAGAATGCGAGGAAGGCACCAAAAATAGCAACCACTGCAAGAAGCGTGAGGTCGCTCATCATTTCCTGCTTTTCTGCCATCGATACGCGGGCATCTATTCTGTAAGTTGTATCATTTACAATCATGAATGAAGTCATTTGCCTGTATGGTTCCGGTTCATCCCACCCCTGAACAGTTAGATTGACATCCTTAAAAACCGTTGCGTCTTCGCCTCGAATCGATTTGGTCACCTCGACAAATGGTGGAAAATCTACCGAATTCCCCTTCCGAAGCTCCTGTTCCGCTTTTTGAGTAATATTAATTAATTGTGCATCAACCTCATCCTGAATTGCTCTACCGGTTAAAAAAGTGATTCCAAAAGAGATTACGAGGAAAAAAACCAGGGATGTGAAAAGGAAGTAGAGAGATATTTTTTTCGTCAATTTCATAATAAACTAAACCTGTAGCCTACGCCGTAAACCGAAGAAATGTAGTCGGCAGCACCGGCTGACTTCAATTTTTTTCGTAGATTTTTGATGTGAGTATAAACAAAATCAAAATTATCGAACGCACTGGAATCATCACCCCAAATATGTTCAACTATTGATTCCTTGATGAGTACCTTATCTTGATTTCCTACAAAAAAAAGGAGAATATCATATTCCCTGCGGGTGAGATCGAGAGCCTTCCCATTCACGCTCACTTCACGCCCCGAGAGGTCGATAGTAATCTCGTTTAACACAAACAGATTATTCCCTGAGAATTTTCGCCTGCGTATGACGGATCTTATTCTTGCTGCAAGTTCTGCGAGATGAAAAGGTTTTGTAAGGTAGTCATCTGCACCAAGATCAAGCCCCGAGAGTTTATCATCAAGAGTGTTCCTGGCTGTAATAATTACAATTCCACATTCAGGTTGAACCTTTTTTATTTCTTTTACCAGGTCGAAACCGGTTCCACCCGGCAGCATTAAATCGACAACAATACATTCATATTCATACATGCCGAGCATGAAGAGTCCGTCATTATAATCGTAAGAGGCATCAATCAGATAACTCTCGCTACCGAGGTATTCGCAGATCGATTTCGACAACTCTTTTTCATCTTCTATCAGAAGTATTTTCATCGTTTTTCAGCAAATAATTGATCAATAATTAAACTTGTAATTAGACACAGAAACCCTGAGGTGGTTGGAGATCGTTAAAAACTTTTTACTTAAAAGCTAATATAAGAAGTTAAAATTCCCAAATTGATTTATTCAAAACAACTTAGAAATATGATTTAAATCAAACGCTATAATTTTCATTCATAAATTGTGCGAAAATAACCTTATATTTCCGTAATTAATCGAGGAACATCTTATGAAAATAATCAAACCATCTTTAATCTTATTATTGGCACTGGCTTTTTGGGGATGCTGCAACTGCACCTCCAAAGATTCAACCAATACTTCCAATAACAATAATCCTCCCGGTCAACCAACAGCAATCCAGACCAATAAAACTGTAGCCGAGGTTGAAATTTTAAGCTTGGATGTGAAGTCGGAAACTGATTACAGTGTGAAAATCGCTGTTGCAAAAATCTTCGAAGACGACGCCTACCCCAGTATCGCTGTGCTAAACGGTCAGTACGAACTTTACCCAAATTTCAGACTTGGTGAAAAAAAGGAAATCATCAACAACGATGAAAACCAGGCTCTAAAAGATCTGTCAAAAAAGAAACCAGGCGATCGGGTTAAATTAGAGTTTTTCCTTAGTGACACCAAATGGATTCTCCACAAAGTTTACAAATAAAAATTGGAAAGTAACATGAAAAAAATGTTTAAAATTCTATTCCCCTCCATCACAATAAGTGTGCTTCTTATTTTTGCATTTGTTTATGCAAGCGAGCACACAAATATTGTAACGATGGAAGACTATCTCCAATTCAAAATTGAGAAAAAGAAAAACGCCAAAATGAATTACGGCTCCCCTGATGAGGCAATGAAGTGGTATATGGATCAGAGGAAATCTGCGACAGGCTCGATACCTGAAAACTGGCGTGAAGAAGCACTTCAACATATCGAAAGATATAACACAAGACCTGACAATGAAGATAACTCTACAGCCCTTTCGTGGTCAGAGGTGGGACCCGGAAACATCGGCGGAAGAGTTCGCGCGATTGTGGTTCATCCATCAAATGCTTCCATAATTTATATTGGAGCAGTGGGTGGTGGTGTCTGGAAAACTACCAATGGCGGCACTTCATGGACAGCTTTGAAGGACCAAATGGAGAATATTGCTGTGTGTGCTCTTGTTATGGATCCCTCAAACTCAAACATCCTTTATGCCGGTACGGGTGAAGGCTTTTTTAATGGCGATGCAATTAGAGGTGAAGGTGTCTTCAAAACAACAGATGCCGGTGCTACATGGACAAGATTGACCGCAACTAACAACACCGACTTTCAATATGTGAATAAACTTGAATTCGACGGTACAACCAATACACTTTGGGCAGCTACCAGAAGCGGTTTATTAAAATCGACGGATGCAGGTGCATCGTTCACTAAAGTGATAAATGCAACTCATTGTATGGACCTGGAAATTGCAGGTACCTCACCTACAACCCTATACGCCTCATTTGGTCATTTTGCTCAAGCAAATGTTAGAAGATCAACCGATGCGGGTGCCACCTGGTCACAGATTTTTACACAATCCGGTATTGGAAGATATGAAATTGCCGTCTCAAAATCTTCTCCATCAACTGTTTTGATTTCCGGTCACAATCTGAGTACCAACCAGTGTGGTGTTTTTTCGAAATCCACAGATAAAGGCACCAACTGGACGAGTGTGACCATACCGGGTCCCGCGGTCTCAGGAGCTGCTACCTACACTTCGGGACAAGCCTGGTATAACAATATTGTGATGGTTGACCCGACAAACGCCAATATTATTTATGCTGCAGGACTTGATGCGTGGAAAACCACAAACGGTGGAACCTCATGGACACAAATTTCTAACTGGTACCCACAAGGCGGTGCCCCACCGTTCATGCATGCAGATATTCACGCTATAGCATTTAGCCCAAGCTCATCATCCACCCTGTTTACAGGTAACGATGGTGGTGTTTATAAATCCACAAATGGAGGCAGCACATGGACTTCATTAAATAACGGTCTTAACATTACACAGTTTTATTACGGAGCCATTCATCCTACACTCGCAAAATATTACGGTGGCACACAAGATAATGGGACACTTGGTTTAACTTCAGGTACTTCGTGGGGTGAATTGATTGGTGGTGACGGTGGGGCAACTGAAATAGATTTCAATAACCCAAACCTGATGTATGGTGAGTATGTTAACTTCTGTTTCTTAAAGTCAACCGACGGCGGTGCATCATTTAATAAATCGATGAATGGAATTCCTGTTGGCTCAGGCTTTTGGGATGGTACTACAGACCGTACGCTCTTCATTTCCCCATTCACTATGGACCCCAATAACCCTCAAATTCTTGCCGGTGGAACCTACCGCGTTTGGAGAACAACAAATTCAGCTTCAAGCTGGACAGCAATTTCGGGTGACTTAACCGGTGATGGAACCGGTGGAAGTGGTGCCACTATCTCCGCCCTTGCAATTGCCAAAGGTAACTCCAGCGTAATTTATGTTGGTACGACAAACGGTCGTGTTCAAGTCACAACTAATGCAGGTACAAGCTGGACCTTAAGAAATTCCGGTCTGCCTTCTGCTTATGTGACCAAGGTTGTCATTGATCCCTCAAACAGCAATATTGCTTATGCAACTTTTTCAGGATTCAGTGCCTCACAAAAAGTTTATAAAACAACGAACGCCGGTGTTTCCTGGACCAATATTTCATCCAATCTGCCAAACATCCCTGTAAACTCGTTCGTCATTAATCCTGCATCCACTTCAAACCTTTATGCCGGAACTGACCTGGGAGTTTTCTCAACTACCGATGGGGGTACTTCATGGGTTAAAGACGGAAGTTCATTGCCAAATGTTGTGGTTTCAGATTTGAGAATCAGAGCTTCTGACAGTAAAATTGTTGCATTCACCCATGGCAGAAGTGCCTGGGTAGCTACAATTTCCGGTGGATCAGGCGGACAAATAACCGAATTGGTTTACGATAATGGCACTGTTCTAAGTGGTTACAACTGGCCAAACAGTGGTCAGGGTTCTGCAAACAGAATGACATCCCCGGTTGCTAATGCAAAACTTACAGCAATCAGTTTTTATATTACCGGAACCTCTGCCGGAACAGCAACCTTCAAACCTGTTGTAAAAACGAAAGACGGAAACGGTGCTCCCGGTACGGATCTTGTTAATTACAATCCTGTTACCGCTTCTACGATTCCCGGGTGGAATACATGGAACACGAGTGCACAGAACATAACCGTCACGAACG
This sequence comes from uncultured Ignavibacteriaceae bacterium, assembly GCA_964431385.1. GTDB lineage: Bacteria > Bacteroidota > Ignavibacteria > Ignavibacteriales > Ignavibacteriaceae > UTCHB3. The sequence continues at coordinate 43,258 of CAYSJM010000001.1, forward strand.
ATTTCTTCATCGGGATGATTTATGATGGAGTAAACAGGCCAAGTTTTGGTTACAATCAAACTAACAACAGCAGAGCATGGGATTTTGACGGTACCACCTGGACAGCCTGGAACGAAACATATTTCATGAGAGCAACTGTTCAGTCACCTACGGCAATTATTGAATTTGATAATTCTGTTCCGACTGTTTTTGAGCTCTCGCAGAACTACCCAAATCCATTTAATCCCACGACAAAAATCAGCTTTTCGTTGCCAGATGCAGGAAATGTCACCATGATAATTTATGATATAAACGGAAAGAAAATTGCTGAAATAGCGAACGGTTATCATCAAACAGGAAGATATACTTATGAGTGGAATGGCAAAAATGATTTTGGAAGTGCCGTCTCATCAGGTGTTTACCTTTGCACTATAAAAGCCGGTGGTAAAATGCAGACTGTGAAGATGATACTGCAAAAATAAAATCCACGGTAAAGATTTTGCATCTTTTAATTGATGTAAATTCTAAAAAACTTCCTCATTAAAATTAAAAAGGCTGTTTGATTTTTGACATCAAACAGCCTTTTTTTATATAAGGTCTCTTCAGATTATTTGAAGAATATAGGAATAAGTGTAATGTAAAGACCTGCTATTATAGCAGAAGTGATCACACCGCTTATGTTTGCACCGATAGCTTCAGGTAAGATAATCGATTGTGGATTGGCTTCATGAACCGACTTCTGTGCAACTTTTGCAGTTGTGGGGACACAACTTACACCGGCAATTCCAATAACAGGATTAAACTTCCCACCCGTGATGAAATACATAATGTAACCACCAAGCAAACCACCAAGTGCAGAGAGGATAAGTGCTATAATTCCCAAAATCAGGAGGGGTAAAATCTGCTCATCGAGTATGAGGGAAGCATCGCAGAGTACACCGAGAAGTAACCCGAGCAAAAAGGTTGATCCGTATAGAAGGGGTCCGGCAATAAAATCAACAATATGCTTCAGACCGGCTTCTCTTACAGCAACACCGACAAATAAAGAGAGAAAAAGAGGTGCTGCCACGGGGAAAAGAAGGCATAAAATGGTACAGGCAATTACTGCAAAATATAGTTTTTCTGAAGAGGTAATCTGTCTGATTTTAGTTTTGGGTGGCATTTTAATTGCTCGTAACTTTTGGGGCACAAGCAATTTTATCAGGTAAGGATAACCGCCGTATGTAAGTCCCAGATAAAGGTATGCCACAACGGTAATTGCGACAAAGAGCTTTGGAGAAAGTTTTAGTGCTGTGAAAAGTACCATAGGACCATCCGCACCACCAATCATGGCAACTGAGGCCGCATCCTTCACATCCAGCCCCATCGCCATGGCAATGGGAACAGTAAGAAATGTACCGAGCTCAGCACAAACAGCGAGGAACATACTAAGAAACGGACGGGCGAGAAGAAAACCCACATCGAGCAAAACACCAATGCCCATAAATACAAAGCATGCTATCAGACCGTTGCTGAATGTCAGGGTGTAAATAGGTTGCAAAAAGTCAATCTGCAAAATATCAATAAGTTTACTTGGCTCGGTCACCATGGGATCAAGGAAAAGATTAGCCGTCTGCCCGGTTCCCATAATAAGAACACCTGCATTTACTGCCGCCATTCCAATTCCCATAGGAATCATAAGAAGAGGTTCGAGGACTCCTTTTTTTCCGAGATACACAAGGAGCAACCCAAGTAGCATCAAACAAACTCTGCCAATAGAGATTGTCGGATCTGATGTAAAAAGAGTGGAAATGCCGGGGAAAATCTGCTGTAGTATTTGTAAGTCCATTTTTTACCTCCCTTTCGGATTTTGTCTTAGACCATAAATTTTCGAACTCCAGGGAGAGTACGGTTTTACTACTTTTCTAATTGTCATAACGGTCTTTTCATAATCATGCATATCTTCAAGATATTGATGTATAGCCAAACCAATGGCTGCAACCACTTCAAGTTCACTTTCCTGCCCGGCGGCATCCGACTGAATAACAGTCAGGTCCTCATGGACATCTTGAGATTTTTCTTTTTGGATTCTTGTGAAGTTTATTGCCAAGGATATAAGTTTGATAAGACCGGCTACGAGGAAGGATATTACGAAGGTTGAGAGGAAGATTATTCCTATCACAATAAATATATTCATATGTTAATCGTCGATTGTTAAACTCAACTTTTTCTATACTAAATAATAAAAAAAGTTATCACACAAATATAAGAAAATTGAAATTCAGAACCGCCGAATTTCAGAACTTCGGTAAATTTAAGTTTATTGTCAGAGCAGCAGTTGTGAACTTCAGAACCTCAGTACCTCAAACTTCGGTGGTCTTGAACCTAAAGTCAGTGCACCAGTTGTGAACTTCAGAACCTCAGTACCTCAGAACTTCGGTTGTCTTAAACCTAAAGTCAGTGCAGCAAAACATTTTTATAGACTGAAGTTCAGGAGTTCTGAAGTTCCGAGGTTCTTATTAGTTCAGGAGTTCTGAAGTTCCGAGGTTCTTATTAGTTCAGGGGTTCTAAAAAATATACATTGTTATTCTGTTACAATATAGCTAAATTTACAGGTTATAATAATTTTTTGGAGCACACTCTAAATGTTAAAATCGGTCTTAAAAGCCATATTTGGCGATAAACACAGCCGTACTTATAAAGAATTACAGCCTGTAGTACAGGAAATAAACAAACACTACGAACCCCTTGCCTCTTTAAGTGATTTTGAATTAAAAGAGAAGGTTAAAGGCTTCAAAGAATATCTAAATAATGAAACCGCAGAGATCAGGGGCAAATTAGATGAGTTAAGAGACCAACTCACCAATGTTGAGGGCGATGTTGCAAATGCAACCGTGATCCATGACGAAATAGAAACTCTTGAAAAAGAACTTGATGATAAATACGAAGACCTCCTTGATGAAATATTACCCGAGGTGTTTGCAGTAGCAAAAGATACATGCAGAAGGCTTGTGGGCAAAACATACACTGTAATGGGTCAAAAGGTCACTTGGGACATGGTTCCTTACGATGTACAGTTAATGGGTGGAATAGTACTCCATCAGGGAAAAATAGCAGAGATGGCTACCGGTGAAGGTAAAACTCTTGTTGCTACACTTCCATTGTTCTTAAATTGTCTCACCGGAAGAGGTGCTCACCTTGTAACCGTGAACGATTATCTCGCACAGCGTGACTCCGAGTGGATGGGTGAAATATTTAAGTTTCATGATCTTACCGTTGGAGCCATTCTCGGCACAATGAATCCCGATAAAAGAAGAGAATCGTACAATTGCGATATTACATACGGCACGAACAACGAATTTGGTTTCGATTATCTTAGAGATAATATGGCGATTGACCCCGAACACCAGGTTCAAAGAAAATATATTTACGCTATTGTGGATGAGGTGGATTCAGTTCTCATAGATGAAGCACGAACTCCTCTCATCATTTCAGGTCCTGTCGATTCAGACAACCAAAAGTATGATGAAATGAAACCAAAGATTGAAAGGCTTTATAGACTTCAGTCGAATATAGTTTCCGGAATCCTCACAGAAGCAGAGAAAACTCTGACATCAAATCCTTCAAAAGATGATGTAACTGAAGCCGGCGTCAAGATTTTTAGAGCCTACCGCGGACTGCCAAAACATAAAAAGCTTATGAAGGTTTTGTCTGAGCCCGAGTACAAACAATTGATGCAAAATACAGAACTTGAATACCTCAAAGATAAAAGCAGAAATATGCATATAATTGATGAGGAACTTTATTTTGTAATCGATGAGAAAAACAACTCGATAGAACTTACCGAAAAAGGAAGAGAAGAACTTGCTAAAGGGACACCCGAAGGGAAAGAATTTTTTGTTCTACCCGATTTTGGTACAGAAATCAGTAAAATTAAAAATGATACCTCTCTAACCGAGGAACAGAAAAAGAAAAAGGAAGAGACTCTACACTTCGACTACTCTGAAAAATCAGACAGACTGCATACAATAAACCAACTCTTAAAAGCATACACTCTCTTTGAAAAAGATGATGAGTATGTAATTACCGAAGATGGTAAAATTGCGATAGTTGATGAGTTTACCGGTCGTGTCCTCCCGGGAAGAAGATATTCTGACGGATTACACCAGGCGATTGAAGCAAAAGAGAATGTGAAAGTTGAAAGAGACACTCAAACTCTCGCTACAATTACACTTCAAAATTATTTCAGGATGTATAAAAAACTCGCCGGTATGACGGGTACTGCTGAAACTGAAGAGGGTGAGTTTGATGAAATTTACAAACTTGATGTTGTGGTTATTCCAACGAACAAACCGATCACAAGGTCGGATGAGGATGATCAGATTTACAGAACAAAACGAGAAAAACTTAACGCGGTAGCGATGCAGGTGGAAGAACTGCAAAAAGAAGGCAGACCTGTTCTCGTTGGTACCACATCCGTTGAAGTATCTGAAACCATTAGCCGAATGTTGAAACTTAGGGGTGTAAAACATAATGTTTTGAACGCCAAACAACATCAACGCGAAGCTGAAGTGGTGGCTTTTGCCGGTCAACCCGGTGCTGTAACCATAGCAACCAACATGGCAGGTAGAGGAACTGATATTAAGTTGGGTGCCGGTGTTACAGATAAAGGCGGTCTCTTCATTCTTGGTACTGAAAGACATGAATCGCGACGAATTGATCGGCAGTTGAGAGGTCGTGCCGGAAGACAGGGAGACCCCGGAACCACGCTTTTCTTCCTCTCTTTGGAAGATGATCTTTTAAGACTTTTTGGAAGTGACCGAGCCGCTGCGATTATGTCGCGTGCCGGTTTTGAAGAAGGTGAAGTCATTAAACATCCGATTATCACCCGTTCAGTTGAAAGAGCACAGAAAAAGGTTGAGGAAAACAACTTTGCAATCAGAAAGAGACTTCTCGAGTACGATAACACGATGAATCAGCAAAGAACAATTATCTATTCGAGGAGAAACAGAGCTCTACACGGCGAGAGACTCAAAACAGAAATTCTCGAAATGATGGAAGAGTACATCGCTGAACTCGTCGATAAATATTATGAGAACGCAGATATCGAATTACTCGAAAAAGACCTCGATACTCACCTCTTGTTGAATATAAAGTTTGACCGAGGTGAGTGGGAACTCCTGAACAAAAACGGAGTTACCGAAAAGGTAATCAAAGTCGCTCACGAATATTATGCTCATAAAGAAAACATGCTCTCATCTGATATGATGGCACGAATTGAAAGATATGCATTCCTTACCATTATAGATAATAAATGGAAAGAGCATCTCCGCGATATGGACGATTTGAAAGAAGGTATAAATTTAAGAGCCTACGGTCAAAAAGATCCACTTATTGAGTATAAAAACGAGGCTTTTAACCTTTTCACAGAACTGCTCGACACTATCAGAAACGAAACGGTTCAGATTGCTTTTAAGCTTTATCCTGCACAACCTGAGAGTGTTCAGATTTCTCGCAGACCTGAAAGAAGACCTACAAGAACCATTAAAGAATCTGCAGATAACGCAGGAATGCATGGCGGTTATGTTCCTGCTCCCCAGGAGCAGGAAACTTCACCTGTTGGGAAACCACAACCGGTTAAAATTGGTGAAAGAATCGGCAGAAATGACCCCTGTTGGTGTGGAAGCGGCAAAAAATATAAACAATGCCACGGCAAAAACGCCTGATAACGGAGTAAGCCATGAAAAAAATAGAAGCCATTATAAGACCGTTTAAACTTGACGAAGTAAAAGAAGCCCTCATCGAAGAGGGCTTCAAAGGTCTCACTATCACTGAAGTGCGGGGTTACGGCAGACAAAAAGGTCACAAAGAAGTCTATCGTGGAAGTGAATACAGGATTGAGTTTGTACCCAAAATGAAAATCGAACTTGTGGTTGATGATGAAAGACTTGAAGCGGCAATTGATGCTATCATCAAAAACGCAAAAACAGGACAAGTAGGTGATGGCAAAATATTTATTTCTGAAGTGACTGATGCAATCAGAATAAGGACCGGCGAATCGGGATTCGATGCTCTTTGATTTTTATTTGCATTGAATAAAGTTCGACTGTTCTATAAATTCCCCCTGACTCAAATTAATTTTCGGAATCGGCTTTGAAGCTCAAAGTAATCAAATCTCTGATCTTTCTCACCACGGCATTTTTTATAACCGGATGCGGTGTCTGGCAGGATTTTACAACATACTTTAATCTGTACCATAACGCCAAAACTCTCTACTACGATGCTGAAGAGCAAATACTAAAAGAGAGAAAAGATATCTTCGCAATTTCTGAGGCTGCAATTCCTGCGGGAGCTAATCAGAACCTTCCAAAAGTAATCGAAAAATTTTCGAAATTGCTGCAATTCCACAATAAATCCTCTTATGTTGACGATGCTCTGTATCTGATCGGAAAAGCATTTTTCTACCAAAGAAGTTATATTAAGGCTTCAAGGAAATTTCAGGAGTTAATAGCGACTCAACCAAACAGTAATCTTGTTATGGATGCCACTCTCTGGTTAGCAAAATCAGAGATTCAGATGAAAAAATTTGACTCAGGTCTAAAATACCTCGAAGAAGCCCGTCAACTCGCTCTTGCTGAAGAAGATAAGGAAGTGCTGGCGGAAATATACATCGAGGAAGTAAGATATCTAAAATTTATAGAAAAATACCCGGAAGCTATTCAAAAATTAAGAGACCTGGTCTCGGTTGATCTCTCTGATGATATTTCAGCAAAGGCACAGTACGAAATAGGTGAACTGTATTTCAAGAAGCTGAACGACCCTCAGAAAGCCGCTGATGCTTACAAAGCAGCTCTTGCATTTGGTCCCCCTTTCGAAATCGAATATAACTCAAGCCTTAACTACAGTATCTGTTTGAGGGCGTTGAACAAGATTGAAGAATCGCAGGCACACCTTCAAAAAATGTCGAAAGAGTTCAAGTATCAGGAGAAAATTGATGAAATTATGCTCCAAAAAGGGTTGAACCTTAAAAAACTTGGCAACTACGACGAAGCCTACAAACAATTTTACACTCTGGATACACTTGCTCTTAATTCAGTATCTTCAGGTATTGCAAGATATGAACTTGGTGACATGTTCGAGAATAACCTCAAAAATTTCGATTCGGCTTATGTCTATTACCTAAAGGCTGAAAAAAGTGCATCGACAGCGGAATATGTAAAAAAGATAAGAGAAAAATCGTCCCTCTTTAAAAGATATGAAGGTTTGCAAACTAACCTTTATGTTTACACAAGGCAACTTGCATACCTTGGTGATCCAATGGAGTACAAAAAGGATTCGTTGAAGTTTTATGCGGACTCTGCAGATGCAAAACTCGCTGATCTCTTTAAGGCCCCGATAGAACTTTCAGATTCCGCAAAAAGAGTAAGAGATTCGTTATTAGCAGTTCAGGATTCGATTAAAAATCTTCCTCGACCGGAAAAACCAAATGTTCCGTTGGATGAAGAAATGATTGTTGGTCGTCCAAAACAGGGTGATAATCCTGATTTGCAGGGACAAAATAACCCTAACTCAAATGTTGCCACGGTAAAAAAGGGATGGGCTCCTGTGATGCCTCAGGTTTCTTCTGACTCATTAAAGCAGCTCCTTTCAAAAGTATATTTTGATCTGGGGAATGTCTTTTTTGGAGAGATCATAATTCCCGATTCGTCATATAATTATTACTCCAAACTGCTAAGTGAGTTTCCGACTTCCAGATATACCGGACAGGCACTCTTTTCACTCGGCTCATATTATCTCGATAAAAACGAAAAATCTGTTGCCGATTCGATATTCCAGGTAGTTTATGATAACTTTAAGAGTGAATCTGTGGTTAATCTCGCCGCTGACAAACTTGGAAAACCAAAAATTGTATTGAATGCCTCCCCTGCCGATGTTCTATTTGAAGAAGCTGAGGGGATCTACATCAAAAAAGATTATTCTCAGGCAGTTCAGAAATATTACTCAGTATATCTAAAATTTCCTGAAACATTCACTGCACCGAAGTCTCTTCTCGCAGCCGGTTTCACATTGGAAAATGATCTGAAATTGCTCGATTCGGCTTTTGCTGTTTATGATACGCTTGTAACAAAGTATCCACAGACCCGGTTTACCAACAAAATTCTTCCTAAAGTTAATTTTTACAAAGAAGAAAAAGCCAGAATCAAAAAGAAGATTGAAGACTCCCTAAAGGTTATTCAAGACAGTCTGAAGGCAGACTCAATCGCAAAACATACTCCGAAGATCGATTCCACAGTAATTAATAATACACCAAAGATCGATTCCACGGCCAATCAGAAGAAAGATTCGGTAACCAATCCTGGATCTGTTCCTCCGGTTCAAAAGATTGAGGAACCAAAAAAAGAAGTAATAGAAGAGGAGAAACCACCATTGAGCAATTTCATCAAAAGAAGAGACCTGCTCGACCTGATTGAGGAGGGTGAGTGCACCACAACGGAATTTAAACTGAAATTTACCGAGCCGGAGAAAATCGCCAAAGTAATGATTTCATTCGCCAATACAAAAGGCGGTTATCTCATCTTTGGTGTTAATGATAATAAAAAGGTGGTTGGTCTCGAGAGTGAGAAAACTGAATATGAGTTTATTAATGAGACAACAAATTTTTATATAACACCAAAAATTGACTATCTGCTACAATTCATAAATATAGATCAAAAAGAACTTGTAGTGGTTTTTGTGCCTGAATCTGATATTAAGCCGCACCGGATTCAAGATTACAAAGATGAACTTGACATAAACACTGCCCAGGTTTATATCAGAGTTAACGATAAGAGTATTCCCGCGTCAAAACAGATGATAAGAATATTGAGAGCGAGGGGCAGTTCAAATCCTTTAGTAAAATTCTCAGTCGGCGACCTCGAAAAAAAGGTCTTCACCTATCTCGAAAAACATGAGAAGATTAATGTCCGAGACCTTGCAAACGCTGCAAATATTTCGGAAAGAAGGGCATCACGAACTCTCGTCACCATGGTAAGAGCAGGATCACTGAGCATCCATACCAAAGACAACGGTGAGGAGTTTTTTACTGTCTGAGGGGTTTATTTCCCGTCAAAAATTGCTCTGAATCTGTAAACAGCAATTCCGTAAGCCACTGCGACATTGAGTGACTGTTTGATGCCATATTGAGGCAATTCTATAGTAAAATCACACTGATCGAGCAGATTCTGACTCACTCCTGTAATCTCATTTCCCAGAATAAAAAGTATCGGAAATACTTTTTCATCCACATCACAATAATCAACTGATGAATCTGTTAGCTCTAGCGCTGCTATTTTATAGCCGAGATATTTATACCTCTGCACCACTTCTGAAGCATCTTTCACAAACTCCCACTCTACACTTTCAGTTGAACCGAGAGAGGTTTTCATAATATCTTTCACGGGTGGTGCCGGTGTATAACCACATAAAAAGAGCTTTTCGATCATTGCACCGTCCGAAGTGCGGAAAATGGAACCAACATTGTAGCTGCTCCTGATAGAATCAAGAAGAATTACAACAGGCATTTTTTTCACTTCGTGCAATGTATCGAGCTTTGCTCTGTTCACAGAAATTTCTGCGTGGCTAAGTTTTCTGTTATTCATTGTTTTTTATTACCACTCCGGCGAGTTGACCACAAGCGGCGGCTATTTCGTCACCCTGGGTGTCTCTTACCATAACTGTCACATTTTCTTCTCTCAATCTGTCAGCAAACTCTTCTATTCTCTCCATGGAAGTGGAGCGAAGTTCACCCGAAAACCCTTCGGGATTCATATGTTCCAGCGAGTTAAACGGGATAATATTTACTTTTGAGGGCATTCTTCGGCATAATTTACCAAGAGCTTTAATATCCTTGTCTCTATCGTTTATGCCAGCGAGCATGGTATATTCGTAAGTTATTCTGGTGTTCGTCTTTTTGATGTAGTACTCAATTGCCTCAATATTCTCTTTAAGAGAGTATTTTAGATTGATCGGCATAATTGTGCTACGGACATCCTCAAAACAGGAATGAAGCGAAAGTGCGAGTTTTGGTCTTAATCCGGTATCTGCGAGGTCTCTTATTCGGGGGGCAATTCCTGCAGTGGAGACAGTAATCTTCTTTAAACTGATTCCTTTGGTCAGTTCCTGTTGAAAGATTTCCAAAGATTTGACGGTGGAGTCAAAATTCAGGAGAGGTTCACCCATCCCCATATAAACAATGTTTGTTATATCTCTCTCATAAACTCTCTGAGCAATTGCATATTGATCAAATATTTCACCCGGAGTAAGATTCCTCTTATAACCGAGTAAACCTGTCGCACAAAATTTGCAGTCGAGAGGACAGCCAACCTGAGTGGAGACACACAATGTGCATCTTTTCTCTTCAGGTATAATCACACACTCTATCAAGTGATCGAGTGCAGTCCGGAGAAGAAGTTTTACAGTCCCTTCACTTCCGGAAACTGCTTTATCAGTAAGCTCAAGGGTGTTTATCAAAGTTTCCTTTTTAATCACCTCCCTCAATGATTTTGAAACATTTAACATTTGATCAACATCGTCAACCAGATAATTGTACATCCAGTTAAAAACCTGTTCACCTCTGAATGGTTTTTCACCTTTTTTTACAAACCACTCTTTTAGTTCAGGAAGTGTCTTCCCTTTTAATTGTATTTTTTTTATTTCATTCATCATTCATATTTCTTCTAATAAATTCTTCGTTCCGTCTCATTCCTTTTAATTTACTTCTAAGAATTGGACTTTGAGCGAATTTAACTTTAAATTCCTTGTTTTCCATCTGAGCAAAGACACCGGGATCAAACTGTTTATTAAGTTCCATTTCGGAATCACTCATTGAAAAATCTTTAATAACCGTTGTTTTGCTGAATTTTTTATTCCACGGACAAACATCCTGGCAGATGTCGCAACCAAAAAGCCAGTTTTCCATTTTTCCTTGAAATTCAAGGTCTATTTCGCCTTTATTTTCTATCGTCAAGTAAGAAATGCACTTACTCCCGTCAACTATATATTCTGAAACTATCGCGTTTGTAGGGCAGGCATCTATGCATGCCGTGCAATTCCCGCAAAAATCCTCCAAGGGTGTGTTATACTCAAATTGGAGATTGGTAAATACATTTGCGATGAAAAACCAGCTACCGATTTCCCTGTTTATAATATTGGAGTGTTTCCCCTGCCATCCTATTCCGGCTTTTGCTGCCCAAACCTTATCCAATACAGGCCCTGTGTCCACATAACTTTTAGTTTCGCAGAGGGGAAATTTTTGTTGAAGTGCCGCCTCAAATTTTGCCAGCATTTCCCACATTACTAAATGATAATCTCTTCCCCATGCATATCTCGAGACTTTACCTTTTTCGGGAGAATATTCCCCGGGTTGCCAATAGTTTAGTCCGAGTGAAATTACCGAAGTTGCAGATGGTAAAAAATTTGTGGGGTCATTTCTTTTTTCGAAATTTTTTTCAAGATACCCCATTCCCCCAGCAAAACCCCTGCCGATCCATTGTTTTAACAGATCGGTTTCCCATTCGAGTGGTTCAACTTTTGCAAAACCAACAAGATCGAACCCGACATCTTTCGCAAGGGCCTCAATTGATGATTTGGGGGTTACCACTTCCAACGAGGGGTCTCATCTTCAACTGTCACATAAATATAGCCGTTTTTCACTTCATAGGGATAAACTTTTAACCCCCTGCTCCCATTCTCTTTATTGCCCGTCTCGAGCTCAAATCTCCAGCCGTGGATAGGACAAACAACATAACCATCTTCAATATAGCCTGTATAAATTGCTGCCGGGTGCATGTGAGGACAAATATTACTTATAACATGGATTTTATCGTCAACTTTAAAAATTGCAATTTCCTCTCCATTCACAATAAATCTTTTTCCCTCACCTTCATGGAGTTCGCTTACTTTGCACAGTTTTTTGGTAACCTCATCCATTCAATTCTCCTTTTTTGGCAAAATTCATCACCATAATTAGATATCAGTCAGCTTTTCTCTTATTTTATAACCACGGTCAGTTTTTTCAACTTTCACAGCAGCAATAGCCGGATCGTGTTGTAAAATCAGAGTCCAATCTTCCTCAACAGCTTTTGCCAACACTTCATTTTTCTCTTGAAGTGTAACCAAGGGTTGAAGATCGTACCCCATAATATAGGGAAGTGGTACATGTCCGTGTGTTGGGATCAGGTCGGCACAGAAGAACAGGTTGTTTGAAGAATCTGATATTTTAATCGCCTGCTGTCCAAAAGTATGTCCGTTCAATTTGTGAAGGGCTATACCATCCAAAAACTCGGTTTCTTTTTCGTCAATTAATTCGAGTAATCCTTCCTGCATCAACGGAAGAAAATTGTTTTTGATGTAGCTGCCTCGATCGCGATCTGAAGGGTTAATACCCCACTCAAAGTTGTTTTTTTGAACAAAATACCTGGCATTTTGAAATGCAGGCAGCAATTTACCATCTTTTTCAACAACAGACCCCCCGGTGTGGTCGAAGTGAAGGTGCGTCAATAAAACTTTTGTGATTTGAGATGAATCAATTCCGTGCAATTTTAGTCTTTTTTCGAGTGTGGTTTCGGGGTCAATCGCATAAATTTCTCTCGACTTTGCGTCCCACTTTTCACCCATTCCGGTATCAATCAACATTTTTTCGTTATCCCATTCGAGCAAGATAATTCTCGTTGACATTGCAATACGGTTTACTTCATCCGCAGGATTGGTTTTTTCCCACAAAGGTTTGGGAATGATGCCAAACATCGCTCCACCGTCGAGTTTAAAATAATCTGATTCAAAAACTTTAACTGAGTATTTACCTATTCTCATCACTTTTCTTTATTTTAATAATGTGCAAAAATAATAAAATTGAAAATCCTTTTACCTCTTTTTTAAACAATGCAACTGAATAGACACTTAAAATTTGATATAATCATAACCGGAGCCGGAATAGCATCTTTTACAGCTGCTATAATATTACAAAAATTCTTTAAGAAAAAGACTGCTATTGTCACCGGAATCACGACTGACGCAACCACTCTCGAAAACAGTTTTTACTTCGATTCGTTTTATTCGGGTCAAATGGAGAATGACAATTTTGTCAGGAAAATATTTGACTATCTGACTGACAACAAACTACTCTGGGAGCGATTGCCCTCAGTTTACGAACGGCATTTTTATCCAAAAGCCAAACTTAACATTTCAGACAATCTCGCACAATACATGGATGGACTAAAAAAGCTTTTCCCAAAAGAGAGGGGTAATGTCGATTCATTTTTCAAAGATATTCAACATGCAGCAAATTACACGAGTTTTTATCTCCTGAAATTTATTCTACCTCTTGCCCTGCACAAGATTACAGAGAGATTTTTTGCATCAGGAAAAAGATTTTCAACCATCACTTCCGAGGAATATCTTCAATCGTTAACCTCCGACTCCAACTTTAAAACCACTATTTCCGGGCAAATGCAGAATCTTGCATCGTGCAGAGAGGGTACTGCTGCGATTTTTCAAGCCATTAATATGATGGGTCTTCTTAATGGTGGCTTTGCACCTTTCGGTGGAATCCGTGCTATTTATAAAACGCTTATGGATGCTTACAAATCCGCAGGGGGAATTGTCTTCGAGAATAATGGAATCGATGAACTTGTTCTCTCCGGGAATAAGGTTAAAGAGATCAAATTGAAGAATAATCAAGAAGATTTTACTCTTAAAGCCGGAAGGTTATTTTGGGGTTTGGGTGTAGCATCAATACCAAAATACTTAAAAAAAGATGAAGAGAAAGAGCGACTGACAAGTTATTTTTCGGCGAGAGAATTTGTACCGTTTCCTGTAGTTTTCCGCTTAAAGTTTAATGAAAAGTCGGAAAAATTGAATTTAAAAGGTGAGGTACTTCGCTTTTTCCCCGCCAATTCAGCAGATTCTGATGAAATTTCGCAAGGGTGTAATCTCTATCCCGATTTTACCACTTCAACAAATGAATCTTTGCCAACAGGATATTTTGCCGCTGTTTTTATTGGAGGTGAAGATCCGGAGAACTTCCTTTCTCAAGAGAGTAATATCGAAGATTTAAAGGAATATTTGCTGGGAATGATAGAGCGTTATATACCCGAGTTAAAGAAGTGTATCGATTCCATCGAAGAAATCCCCGCAACTTCAATTGGAAGAGGGGGATTATTTAATCCGTATGGTTCGATAATGCCCTCGACTCAAAAAATTGTTGGAGAACCGGCAAAAAATCCATACAAATTGAACAATCTTTTTATAACAGGTTCAGACCTTTTTATCCCGGGAATTACGCCTTCAGTTATGTCGGGGGTTACTTCAGTAGGTATGGCACTTGGTGCGTTCCGTTTCTTCAAGTTTTTCCGCTATTTGAAAAAATCATCGAATAAAAAAGTGAAAGTCAAAATAAAACCGCTGAAGTATAAAAAAGGGTGGGAAAAGAAATAGAAATGAATTCAGCTTTTATGAATCGAAAAGAAGGTAAAGTATGCCCCTACCTTCTTTTACGAGATAAATAAAGTTTTAATTATCGTCCGAGTTCGTCCAGATAATCTTTTCTCTTGAGCAGCTCTTCTTCTGTCTCTACATGTGCAGGATCAGGGATGCAGCAGTCAACCGGACAAACAGCCGCACATTGTGGCTCATCGTGAAATCCTTTACATTCAGTACATTTGTCAGGTACAATGTAAAAGAAGTCACTGGAGAAGAAGCCTTCCGCTCCCGAAGGGGCAGCACTTCCTTCACCATGAGTTTTGCCTGCGAGTTCCCATTCTCTTCCACCTTCGTAAATAGCAGTGTTTGGGCATTCAGGTTCGCATGCTCCACAATTGATGCAATCGGTTGTAATCATTATTGCCATAATTTTTCTCCATTTTTATCAAATTAACTAAAATTCTTTAGATAAAAAACCGGTTTGCATTTGCAGATAACCGGAAAATCCAAAAATTAAATATAACAACTCTAACATTAAGCATTTTTTCGGTTTAAGTCAATAGATAAGAAAAGTATTATCTGCATTTTGATTATTTTTGAGGATAAAACAAAGAAAATTATGAAAAACATTCTCGTTACTCTCGAAGTAGATAAAAGCAACCTCGACTACACAACAAGATTAGTAAACGATTTTGCACAAAATATAAAAGAATTGCACCCGGGTCTTAACTTTTTTAAGGCTATGACAAGTGCAGCCAAACCCGCAAATTTCTACATATTCCTTTCCTTTGATACAGACAAGGATTACGACGACTACAAGATGCACGAAAGAACAAAAAAGTTCACGGTAAGGTTACATGCCATGTCGAAGGGGCTCCCCGTCTTCACCGAACTTAATGAAGTGAATCTTTCGTCAGAAGGATGAATTGTGAAGGATGAGGGCTGAAGAAGCCTTTGGGCGAAATATCAGTGGAATTGAGGTTGGCAGGCAGGACAATCGAGACAATTGTCGCTCCTTTTCTAATTTTTTGAGGTTGTTCCCTCCCCTCTACGAAAATCTGTTAAATCTGCGTGCATCTGAGTCCCCCTCACCCCTCCACTCTGCGAAAATCTGTTAAATCTGCGTGTATCTGCGTCCCCTTCACAACACAACTCGTATCCTTCTCATCCTTTCCCATCCTGGATATCGTGTGCAAAATAAAAAATCAGTTTTTCCCTTCTTTGAGTTTCTCGATGAAGAAGTAAGAAACCACTGAAATTGCGAGAAGCAGGAGCATCCCTCCAAAATCGGGGGTGAAGATTGTGGTAAAAGAACCGAGAGGTTTTAATATTTGATCCAGAAATGAGAAATCAATTTTCGAGAAATCGATCATTGGTTTTTGACTACCCACTGAATCACTCACACCGGAATTGAAGACATAGCCCAGCAGGAAAAGCAAAATTGATGTAAGTGCCACGAGCATAGTGATGAAAAATTTCTTCCCACCTTCGGGCGGTCTTACTACCTTCACAATTCTTTTCATAACCATGGAATTGAGTAAAAGGGGTGGCTCCTCCACTTCGAGTTTTGTAAAGGTTTGATGAGCCTTCACCAACAAGTTATATTCTTTGGAACATTCTTCACATTTTTCAAGATGTGACAAGAATATTTGGCGGGAATTTAGATCAATTTCGCCGTCTATGATCTTGTTAAAAAAATCATCGTTATAGTGTTTCATCTCAGTTCATCCTCGAGATCATTTTCTTTAATCAATTTTTTAAGTGCCGCTCTTGAACGATGCAGGAGCACCTTTACATTTTGTGTGTTTGTCCCCATTACATCAGCAATTTCCTCACAACTCATCTCTTCCAGATAAAATAAATTTACCACCATCGAATAGTTTGGAGAGAGCTTTGCGATTAGCGAATCGAGAAGCTCTTTTGTCGCTTTCCTACCTCCGGAAGTATCCGCTAAAGTATCTTCGATATCAATTTCATCACCAATCGATAACATCGACTGTTCAATTTGTCGTTTTTTCATCCCCAGCTTCGAGAGTGTAGTGTTATATACAATTCTATAAAACCAGGTTGAGAATTGTGCGTCTCCCTTGAATGACTTTAGATTATTGAACGCCTTGACAAAACAGTCCTGCAGCACTTCCTCGGCATCCATTCTGTTTTTCAACATTCTGTATATCATTGAGAAAGCCTTCTGTTTGTATCGGTCGATTATGAGAGAATAATCGGAAGTGTTGCCTCGTTTTACCGATTCGATTATCTCGTGATCATCAAGTTTCTTCATACAACTGTTTAGACCTGCACATCCACAAAATGGTTACACAGACAATTATTAAAATAATGAATGCAATAATACACAATGAAAAAATATTTTAACGAGGTGTAACCTTTTTTTTGGGCGGTGTGTCTGAAGTAGTAGAAGCAAATAATAATTATGGAGAAACAAATGCTCGTCGAAATCATGGTACCGATAATCTTGTTCATTGTTACCGGTGCAACAATAATAACAGCCCTCTACTTCAGATCGAGGGAAAGAGAGATGATCCTTCAGAAAGATTACACTGCTGAGGAATTGCAGGCACTTCTAAATCCTCAAGCAACGAGAAAAGGTGGAATTGTAGTTGTTGGAATACTCGCAATTTCATTCGGGACAGGATTAACAATAGGTTTCATCATCAGAGATTTAACAGGTAATGGCGATTTTGTTTCAATGCCACTATTTATCTGCGTTGGAATCGGATTAGTGATTTCATTTTATGTCAGAGAAAAACTGAACAAGAAAAGAGAGGACTAAAATGGAAGAAGTATTAATCCCCATTTTTCTATTCCTTGTTATCGGAGCCACCATTATTGCAGCTCTAACATTTAGATTCCTTGAGAAAAAACGACTAATCGAGAAGCAACTTCCGGCAAACGATCTCCTTAATCTTCTTGGAGTTGATGCAGAATCAGGCAAATCTTATTGGCTGGTAATATCAGGGACTGTGATGATATTCTTTAGTGTAGGTCTTGGAATCGGATTCTGGTTGGAAAATTTGACAAATGAATTCCCTCTTTCGGCTGTGTCGATTTTCCTCTTCACAGGTGCAGGACTTATAATCTCCCACTATTATCGCACTTATCTCTACAAAAAAGAGATTCAGACCAAAAATTAGGACTAAATCTCTTAACAAATGCAAAGAGAACCGATCAGGTCCTCTTTGCGTCATTCAGTAAAAGTCAGAGAACTATAGCTCGTGCGACTCCAGCCATCTTTCAACATCAATTGCAGCCATACAACCTGATCCGGCGGCGGTAACAGCCTGGCGGTATGTTTTATCTGAAACATCACCTGCGGCAAAAACGCCTTCAATATTTGTACTCGTGGTGCCCGGTTTTACAATCAGATATCCACTTTCGTCGGTCTCAAGCACTCCCTTAAAGAGTGAAGTATTGGGCTGGTGACCGATAGCTACGAACACGCCTTCGCACGCATGAAGTTGCTTTTCACCTGTTAAAACATTTTTCAGAATTACACCGGTAACCGATTTTTTGTTACCATCGACGGTGCCCACAACCTCATCAACCACAGAATTGAGAGCAAATTTAATTTTAGGATTCTTTTTAGCTCGTTCAACCATGATTTTTGAACCTCTAAATTCATCTCTTCTATGTACGACCACAACTTCAGATGCAAATCTGGTCAAATATGTAGCCTCTTCGAGGGCGGTATCTCCCCCACCAATTACGATAACTCTTTGGTTTCTGTAGAAAAAGCCATCACAAGTTGCGCATGCAGAAACTCCGTAACCCATGAATTTAGCTTCGGATTCCAGATTGAGAAGTTTAGCAGAAGCACCTGTAGAAACTATAACCGCATCAGCTGTGTAGGTGTCGTCATAACTTTTTACAATGAAAGGTCTTTGTGAAAAATCAACTTCAGTAACTTCCTGGTAGATCGATTCGGCACCAAATCTGTGTGCTTGTTTTCTCATTACATCCATAAGTTCAGGACCCTGAATTCCGTGTTCAAATCCCGGGAAATTCTCTACTTCGGTTGTGATAGTAAGCTGTCCGCCGGGTTGCATTCCTTCAAAAATAAGCGGGTTAAGATTTGCTCTGCCTGTGTAGATTGCAGCAGTAAAACCGGCAGGACCCGAACCAATAATAATTACTTTTTTATGATTGTCTTTATTCGTTGACATTAATTCTCCAAAATTTTATTTCAATAACAGTATGATGCAAAAAATATATTCAATGATTCAAAATTACCATTTTTTACCCGTATCATAGCAGTCTTTCCACAATCTCGTCGCAAACGAGAAAGCCATCTCGAGTCAATTTTATCCAATTCCCCTCCTTAATCATCTTTCCCGCTTCGATAAGCCCCTCAATTATCTGTTTTCTTTTTTGAAACCAATTACTCTTTGAGGGGGAATTCAAATTTAATCCCCTGCTCCTCAAACCCAGCATAATCGATTCCTCATAGAGGTCGTTTTCTGAAAGCAATTCATCCCCCGCAATGGCTATATTTCTTTTTTCAACAGTTGCATTATAGATGCTCAGAGCCGAATAATTCCACCATCTTTTTCCATCCATATAGGAATGTGCAGAGGTACCAAAAGAGAGATAATTTTTACAATCCCAATAAATCCGGTTGTGTTTGCACTCAAATCCGGGTTTACAATAATTTGAGACTTCATAATGAGAAAAACCGTGTTCCGAAAGAAAATCCATCGTAGTTTCATACAACTCGGAATCAATTTCTTCATCCTGCATTTCAATTTCCCCTTTGAGCACCATTTTATTCAAAATTGTCCCTTTTTCGAGAATTAAGCTGTAAGCAGAAATGTGAGTTACGGGAAGACTGACAGCAATTTCAAGATTCTTCAACCACTTCGCCTTAGTCTGACCGGGCAGATTAAAAATAAGATCGAGTGATATATCGGAAAAACCTGCAGTTGCCGCATCTTTTACGGTCTGAATTGCTGCTTCTGAAGTATGAATTCTGGTAAGAAATTTTAGATCATCTTCGTCAAAGGACTGGATACCGATGCTGATTCTATTTATTCCAACTTTCCGAAATTCCTTTAACTTTTCAAGGGAAACGGTTCCGGGGTTGGTTTCCATTGTAATCTCAGCTGATGAGGAAACCAGAAATTTTTCTTTCAGATGTTGAATAATCGAACCGAGGTACTCAGGTTCGACAAGTGAGGGTGTTCCACCGCCAAAATAGATGGTTTCAAAATGGTGGGTATCTGAGTAAATTTCAGTAAAGTGATTAATTTCTCTCTTTAAGCAGTCGAGATAGATCGTTTTGTTATCATCTTTGATAATGGAATAAAAATCGCAATAGATACATTTATGGTCGCAAAACGGGATGTGGACATAGAGTCCGGCTTCTTTGAGTTGACTAACCAAAAAGACCTTCACCTTCAATAAGTTCTTTTGCACTCTTAAGAGAAGCCCCGGTAACCTCCGCCCCACTGATTAGTTTGGCGATTTCGCTCACCTTTTCAGTATCGACAAGTTTTTTGATGTGCGTTGAAGTGGTGCCTTCCTGTTCAATTTTTTGAACTGAAAAATGAATATCAGAAAAAGCAGCAATTTGTGGAAGGTGTGTAATGGCTATAATCTGATGAAACCGGGAGAGGGATTTTAGAGCAGTCCCAACTTTTTGAGCGATTCTCCCACTTATACCTGTGTCAATTTCATCAAATACCAACACGGGTATTTGGTCCATGCCCGCGAGCACTGATTTTAGAGATAGCATCACCCTTGAAACTTCACCACCTGAGGCTACCTTTACTAATGGTTTAGGGTGTTCTCCTGCATTTGTAGAGATGTAAAATTCAACACGGTCTATTCCGGTCTCATCAAACTTGAAGGAGTTTTCACCAACTACTACAAAATTTCCATCTTTTAATCCCGGTAACTCGTGTGAAATATTCACAACAAATTGACCACTTTTAATCCCAAGCTCTGAAAGTTTTTCGATAATTCCGTTCGCAAGAGCTTCTTTGGCACCGTTCCTTTTTTCTGAAAGCTCTTTTGCGAGGGTGCCACAGATATCTCTTTGTTCTGAGATTAGTTTGTGAACAGTAGCAAGATGTTCTGAAAAATTATCTGCCAAATCGATCTCTTGCAACAGCTTTTCCCGGGTTTCAATCACTTCTTCGAGGGTGCCGCCGAACTTTTTCTTTAATCTGTTGATTGCAACAAGTCGCTCTCGAAGTGCTTCAAGGCGTGAGGGATCAAGATCGATGTTTTTCATGTAGTCCCTGATCATCTCGGCACTCCCCTGAATTGCAGCGAGTGCTTGTTCGAGATCGGGCACGAGTTCTGAAAACGCCTGATCAATTCTTCCTAAAAGCTCCACTTCTTTTTTTGCGGATGCAACAAGATCGTATGATGAGGGGTCACCTTCATACAATTTTGCGAATGAAGAGGAGGTCAGTGAAAGAATTTTTTCGGAGTTTTCGAGGATTTTTAGTTCCCTCTCCAGCTCAACATCTTCACCGGGTTGCGGGGCTACAGAATCTATCTCTCGAAGACGGAAGGCAAAAAATTCTCTTTTTTCTTTTAGGTCGTCTCTTTTTGTTTCAATTTCTTTTTGCTCGGCAAGCAGTTTTTGAAGTTTTGCCGCTTCACCCGAAAATTTTTCTTTTAAGGCGGTTGTTTTTGCAAAACTGTCAAGGTATTCGATATGATTGTCGGCATGAAGAATCGCCTGATGTTCGTGTTGTCCGTGCAGATCAACGAGGCAATCGCCAATCTCTTTGAGGGTGTTTATGCTAACCGGGGTGTCGTTGACAAAAGCACGACTGCTCCCTTTCAGCGACACTTCCCTTCTGATTATTATTTCAGAGTTAAATTCAATTTCATTTTGCCGCAGTAATTTTTCAATACGGGATGCAGAGGGTAAATTAAGATTAAAAACCCCCTCGACAAAAGCTTTTTGAGAGCCTGTTCTAACCGATTCAACATAGGCTCTTCCGCCAAGAATCAGCCCCATAGCATCGAGCATTATCGACTTTCCGGCACCTGTCTCACCCGTAATAATATTAAGACCCCGACCAAATTCGATCGTGACTTCTTTTATGAGTGCGTAATCTTTAATGAAGAGTGAGGTGAGCATTTCTATCTGTAACCCGGAGTAATCTCTGAATTATGTTCATTTCACAAAAAGCATATAAGAATAAAAGAAGGAGCTCCCTTCATCATTCTTATATGCTTCTGTTTTATTGTTCCTGTTCCCGGACCTTATCACAAGAAGGAATTAACTGTCGTAGTATGATGACAGTTCGTGTCCGAGAAATTTAAGGATCGATCCAATAACACCAAGATCATCCATATAACCAAAAAGGGGCACCAAATCGGGTATGGCATCAATAGGTGAAATAAAATAGACCAGCCCAACAACTACAATGGCTTTCCTGTACCATGATACACGGGAGTCGAGCATGTAGTTATAAAGAGCAATTATGTCACGAACGAATGATATTTTGGTTCCGGATTCTTCGAGTTTTTGCCAGAGGTTTGCGTTCACATACTCGGCTTGTTTCTCGTATTCCTCTTTGGTCTCGATGTAGTCGAAATCAAAATCTCCTTCTCCGTTCCCGTTATCCTTCAGTCCCCCATCCAAGGGGACATCATGAAAGTCGAGATGCTCTTCGCCCAGGTGATCCAGGGTTTTGTCTTTTGTTTCTTCCATGACAACCTCTCTATTTTTTCTTTTCCGGTGTATAGTGTTTTTCGAACCAGTCGTAAACAGTTAACCACCAGAGTCTTGAGTTTTGTGGTTTTGCAACAAAATGAGTTTCGTCGGGGTAATATAAAAATTTACTTTCAATTCCCAAGCGTTGAAGTGATGTAAATAATTGAAAAGCTTGTTCTTCGGGCACTCTGAAGTCTTTTGCACCATGAACTACAAGCATTGGAGTCTTGGCATTATGGATAAAACGATGTGGTGACCATTTTTCATAATCTTTTCTTTTTTCCCATGGTGTACCTCCAAATTCCCATTCAGGGAACCATAACTGTTCGGTTGTACCAAACATGCTTTCAAGATTAAAAACTCCTGCGTGTGAAACGAGAGCTTTAAATCTGTCGGTATGACCCGCGATCCAGTTAATCATATATCCGCCGTAAGATGCACCGGCAGCAAAAGTGTTGTTTTTATCGATGTACTGGAATTTCTTAACCGCGTAATCATAAACATTCATAAGATCGGTATAGACTTTTCCACCCCAGTCTTTTGAAATTTCGTCAGTAAATTTTTGACCATAACCAATACTTCCTCTGGGGTTGGGGGCAATAACCACATAACCGCCTGCTGCAAACATTTGGAGGTTCCAGCGGTAATGGAAATCGTCATTCCAGTGACCTTGTGGTCCACCATGAATGAGAAAAACAAGAGGATATTTCTTTGATGGATCAAAACCTGCGGGTTTTACGAGAATCGATTGAACAGAAGTTCCACCGGCACCTTTGGTGGTAAAAGTTTCGATATCATTCATTTCCAATTGATTCAAAACCTGTTGATTCACATAAGAAATTCTCATCATACCACTGCCGTCAACATTAGCAGAATAAATTTCATGAGGCATGGTTGAAGCCTGTTTCCTGAAGAACAGCTTACTACCGTTAGCTGCAAGATTCAGATCAGTGATGTTGCTCCCCTTAATCAGGGTATTCAATTTTTGTGATGCAACATCGACACTGTAAACCTGATTGTAAACTTCAAAAGGTGCAATAAAATAGATAGTTTTGCTATCCGGCGACCAGATTAAATTTTCTGCTGTAAGGTCAAATTTTGCAGAGATGTCGGTAAGGCTGCCTTTGGTTCTGTCAAAAACGATGATCCTCTTTTTATCAGCCTCAAATCCTTTTCTTTCCATCGAAGTGAAGGCGATATATTTCCCATCAGGTGAATAAACGGGTTCGCAGTCATTTCCTTCGCTCTTTGATATTTTCACATGCTTTGGAGCATTTCCTTTTAGAACTTCTTCGAGGTTCACAGTCCAAATATCATTGTTTGTGCTTGTAGCAAGAACTTTATCTTTGTTCGCAGTAAAAACAGCTTCTTTTCCATCGGGTGAGAAACCAAAATCGTTTTCAGAGCCGAGAGCAACAGGTGGTACATCGTAGGACGCACCGGGGGTCAGGTCGTAAGCTTTTTTTGCAGAGATATCGAGCAAATAAAGGAGACTTCTTTTGTCGCCTCTCCATCTGTTAAAATCACGATAATAAAGTTCTGTGAAAACCGATGCTTTAACCTTGTTTTCTTCAGCTTGTTTATCGCGAGTCTCATTGCACTCATTCCCAAGACCGCACGAAGGATAAACTGAGGAAGTGAAGAGAATATACTTTCCGTCATCAGAAAATTTGAAGGAATTTACGCCAGAATAATAACTTGTGAGTGCTTGTTCACCTGTTCCGTCAGGATTACAAAGATAAATTTGGTCATCAAACAAATAAGCAAGTTTCTTCAGAGCCGGGACATATACCGGTGCACTCTCATTCTTCTCACTGGTTTTGATCCCTTTTTTGCCTGAACCATCGGCATTTATACTGCTGATGTTACTGTTACCCTTGTTTAGCTCCATACTGTAAACAGAAGAAGCGAAGAATATATTATTTCCATCCGGGGAAACAGATATTTTGTTTATTCTCTCCATCGACCAAAGATCATCGATGGTAATTAACCTTTTCTGCTGCGGCATTATAAGTGTACTCATGAATAATATGAAAATAAATAATCTCAAGACGGCACCTCGCTAACTTGATAAAAAGTTGTAATAATGAGTGAAAATTTACGAAATTTTAAGGGATTCACAGAAGGGAAAATGATGGCATGCTTCTTTCAGTGATGAAATGGTTAGAATTAATAAATTGAAAATAAAATTCCCTGTGAGAGAGTCAGAAATAATGAATAATGATTTGATTTAATTCGTTATTTGAGTCTTTTTTCATCGTCAAGAGTCTAAATCTACTGTATCGGAAGTTAGAAAGAATAAAAAAGTGAATTTTTTTTTATCCTTTGTGTGGATTTAAAATATTTTCCTTATTTATTTGCGAGCTAAATTTTTTAATTTATCACACAATTTTTCAAAAAATAATGAACAGGAATAAGAAGGAGTAGCTTTTATGCCATTTATCGATGATTCAGAAAACCTGAATTTGGACTTATCAGAAGATGAAACGCCGGTCTGGCATCTGGCAGAAGAATTTTTTGCATTTGCAAAGAAGAAAAATATGGACGATGAAATGAACGATGATGATTTCGATGATGAAGATTTCGATGATGAAGATCTTGACGACGATGATGATGACGATGATGATGATCTTGACGACGATTTTGGCGAAGAAGACATTGAAAAATTCTTGGAGGATTTCGAAGAAGACGAACTCTTTAACGATGATGATTTTGACGACGATGAAGATGACATAGACGAAGATGATATCGACGATGACTTTGATATTGACCCGAATACCACTATCGACGATGACGACGACGACGATTTTTAGTCTGCCTTACCCCACCGCGGGCTCAACTCTTTTAATTGTGAATTCGGGCTGCCAAGAACAGCCCGTTTTCAATTTAAAGAGTAAACCTATTCACCAAGGAACTTTTGTGGTAAAAGATAATTTTTAACATAGTCGGACACACCCTCTTCCAACGAATGAAGCGGAGCTGAATAACCTGTACTTCTGATTTTGGAAATATCCGCTTCTGTAAAATATTGATATTTGGGTGCGAGGTAATCAGGCATATCGATATATTCTATCTGCGGTTGCAAACCCATCGACGAAAAAATTGCACCAACGAGGTCGTTCCAGGTTCTGGCTTTCCCCTGCCCAAGATTAAACAAACCATTAAATTCCGGATTTCGAACCAGATGAAGTGTCATATTCACAGCATCTTTCACATAAACGAAGTCGCGCATCTGTTCACCGTCTTTATATCCGGGGTGGAGGGATTTAAAAAGGGTAACTTTTCCTGTATCCTTAATCTGTCCGTATGCTTTGTGGACTACACTTCGCATATCTCCTTTATGAGATTCGTTTGGACCGTAAACATTAAAATATTTTACACCGGCAATTTTACCGAGATTTCCGGTGAGGTATGCCCACTGATCGAACATATTTTTTGAATATCCATACATATTCAACGGTTTGATAATGAGACAGTTTTCGTCCTTGTCTTCAAACCCAAGTTCACCGTCTCCATAAGTGGCTGCAGATGAAGCGTAAACAAACCTGATATCCTTTAAGATTGAATGTTCCGCTAACACTCTTGTATATCGGTAGTTGTTTTCTACTAAATGATCGGCATTTTTTTCCGTTGTTGATGAGTTTGCACCCATGTGGATAATCGCTTCAACATTACCAAAATGGAGACGGTCTTCTATCTTTTTGAGAAACTCTGATTTATCGATAAAGTCACGATATTTAAGGTTTACAAGATTTTTCCACTTCTCGTCACTCCCAAGAGAATCGACGATGAGGATGTCAGTTATACCTTCCCGGTTCAACTGCCAAACGATTGCACTGCCGATAAATCCGGCTGCACCAGTTACTATATACATCTAAAACCTATTATCTTTGTTATTGCGGGGATAAAAATTAAATTTGTAATTCCATTTTAACGAATTGATCAAAAAAAATCAAATACTTTACACAATCTCACGAATATATTTTACGATGAATGACACAAAAGCAATTTTAGAGGCTCTTTTAAGAGAACGGATACTGATTCTTGATGGTGCGATGGGCACGATGATACAGAGATATCGGCTAAGTGAAGAAGATTTTAGAGGTGAAGATTATAAAAATCACCCTTCAGATTTAAAGGGGAACAATGATCTTCTCTCGATCACCAAGCCTGAAGTGATAAAGGAAATTCACAGACAGTATCTTGAAGCCGGTGCTGACATTATAGAAACCAACACATTCAACAGCACTTCATTTGCACAAGCAGATTACAGTTTGCAAAGCGAAGTTTACAAGTTAAACTTCCATTCTGCAAAAATTGCAAAAGAGGTTACTGCAGAGTTTAATGTGCCGGGAAACAACAAACCAAGATTTGTTGCCGGAGCACTTGGTCCTACAAACAAGTCTCTTTCACTTTCGCCCGATGTAAATGATCCGGGGTACCGTGCTGTTAATTTTCAGGAAGTTGCGGAGGCTTATGTTGCTCAATTGAGAGGATTAATTGATGGCGGTGTGGATATAATCCTGATCGAAACCATCTTCGATACCATGAATTCGAAAGCAGCAATTTACGCACTTGAGGAAGTGTTCACCGAAAAAAATGTTTCTCTCCCTGTCATGATCTCAGGAACCATTGTAGATTTGAGTGGAAGAAATCTTTCGGGACAGACAGCAGAAGCCTTCCTGATCTCGATAAGTCACGCACGGAACCTTGTTAGCGTCGGTTTAAACTGTGCTCTTGGTGCAACACAAATGAGACCCTTCTTAAAGGAAATTGCTGACAAATGTCCCTGGTTTGTGAGCGTTTATCCTAATGCAGGACTTCCAAACGAGTTCGGTGGCTACGATGAAACTCCGAACATGATGGCTGAAGTGTTAAAAGAATTTGCTTCAGAAAATATGTTCAATATGGTGGGCGGCTGCTGTGGTACCACACCCGATCATATCAAATTGATCGCTGAAACCATCGCCCCACTTCAACCGAGAGTTCCTCCCACTCCGCCAAAATATTTGAGACTAAGCGGTTTTGAACCTCTTGTAGTTCGACCCGAAACAAATTTTGTGAATATTGGAGAGCGGACAAATGTGGCAGGATCGAGAAAATTTGCAAAACTGATCCTTAACGGTAATTTTGAAGAGGCTCTCTCAATAGCAAGACATCAAGTGGAGGGTGGTGCCCAGGTACTCGATGTAAATATGGATGAAGGAATGCTCGATTCCGAAGCTTCAATGACAAAATTCTTAAATCTCATGGGCTCTGAACCTGATATTGCCAAGCTTCCCGTGATGATTGACTCATCCAAATGGTCAGTGCTCGAAGCAGGACTTCGCTGCCTCCAAGGGAAATCGATTGTTAATTCAATCAGTTTAAAAGAGGGTGAAGAGGTCTTTAAACAGCATGCACGGAAAGTTCTTCAGTATGGAGCTGCCGTAATAGTGATGGCGTTTGACGAAGAAGGACAAGCCGATACACTCGCTCGAAGAATTGAGATTTGCTCAAGGGCTTATAAAATTCTTGTAGAGGAAGTTGGTTTTCCACCCGAGGATATAATTTTTGATCCCAATGTTCTTACAGTAGCAACAGGTATGGAAGAACATAACAACTATAGTGTCGATTACATCGAAGCAACCCGATGGATAAAGGGAAACCTTCCATACGCAAAAGTGAGTGGGGGTGTCTCAAATGTTTCCTTCTCATTCCGTGGTAACGATGTAGTGCGTGAAGCGATGCATTCTGCGTTTTTATACCATGCAATCAAAGCGGGTATGGATATGGGAATAGTGAACGCAGGTCAGCTGGAGGTTTATGAAGATATCGATAAAGAACTTCTGACTCTCGTGGAAGATGTGTTACTGAATAGAAGAAGTGATGCTACCGAAAGGCTGATAAATTTCGCAGAACATGTGAAAAGCAAAGATAAAGCTGAAGTAAAAACTGAAAGCTGGAGAGAAACTTCCGTAGAAGAGAGATTAAAATATGCCCTCTTAAAAGGAATTGTTGATTACATCGACGAAGATACTGAAGAAGCACGACTAAAATACCCTGCACCTTTGAATGTAATTGAAGGTCCATTAATGGACGGAATGAATCTTGTGGGTGACCTCTTCGGAGCCGGTAAAATGTTCTTGCCTCAGGTGGTTAAATCTGCCAGAGTGATGAAAAAATCAGTTGCCATCCTCATTCCCTACATAGAAGAAGAGAAGAAAAAAACTCCCGGTACTAACCAGAGTGCGGGTAAAATCCTACTTGCCACGGTGAAAGGTGATGTCCATGATATCGGTAAGAACATTGTTGGCGTAGTGCTCGGTTGCAACAATTTTGATGTGATCGATCTTGGTGTAATGGTACCTACTGAGAAAATTTTGGATACGGCGATTAAAGAGAATGTGGATATTATCGGTGTAAGTGGGCTTATCACCCCATCCCTCGATGAGATGGTGAGTGTGGCGAAGGAGATGGAGAGACGAAAAATGAACATACCTCTACTAATAGGTGGAGCTACCACATCCAGAGTTCATACTGCGGTTAAAATTGCTCCCAACTATTCGGCTCCGGTGGTTCATGTACTTGATGCTTCAAGAAGTGTACCTGTAGCAGCTAAACTCATTAATCCTGAAACAGCCGGTGAGTTTGCAAACGGAATAAAAAACGAGTATGAAAAAGTTCGTGAGGAGCACCGTAAAAAACGGGACACAAAAGAGTTCGTCACAATTCAGGAAGCAAGACGGAACAGATTTAAACCCGATTGGGAGAACTATACCCCACCTGTACCTGTTAAAACCGGTATTACGGAGTATAAGGCAATACCTCTTGAAACCCTAAAAGAATTCATCGATTGGACTCCTTTCTTCCAGGCTTGGGAGATGAGGGGTAAATTTCCTGATATCTTTGAGACAGCCAAATATGGCAGTGAAGCAAAAAAATTGTTTGCCGATGCAAATGTGATTCTGGAAAAAATCATGAACGAAAAACTTCTGACTGCCAATGGTGTGGTTGGGATTTATCCTGCAAATTCAATCCATCATGACGATGTTGAGGTTTATACAAATGATGAAAGACATGGCATTTTGTCTGAGTTCCATTTTATAAGGCAACAAGCAATAAAGGCGAGTGGACTTCCAAACCATTGTCTTGCGGACTATATCGCTCCCAAAGAATCGGGTAAAAAAGATTATATCGGTTTCTTTGCCGTAACATCAGGCATCGGGGTTGACGAGTTGGTTAAAAAATATGAAGCTGATCACGATGATTATTCAGCTATTATGGTTAAAGCTCTGGCTGACAGACTTGCGGAGGCGTTTGCTGAATTTCTTCATAAGGAAGTGAGAACCAAACTTTGGGCTTACAATTCAGATGAAAATCTGACGAATGAAGACCTGATTAGTGAACACTATGTTGGAATAAGACCCGCACCTGGCTACCCTGCATGCCCTGATCACTCTGAGAAGATCACCCTGTTTAATCTGATGGGAGTTACTGAAAGAACTGGAATGATTTTAACAGAAAATCTGGCTATGTACCCAACTGCGTCTGTTTGCGGAATTTATTTTTCACATCCTGATTCGAAATATTTTACAACCGGTAAACTGAATAAAGATCAGGTAATCGATTATCATCGAAGGAAGGGTATGAGCCTCGATGAAATTGAGAGATGGTTGAGACCGGTTCTAAATTATGACGAAGGCGACTAAATAATTGTTACAGGTAAACTGATTCGGATTTCGAATCAGTTTACCGTTATTTTCATCAGTGAAATGTCGTCAGCATCGGGATTGTTATTGTAATATTTTTTCATTTTTTCACTTAAAGTGGAATTTAATTCCTCTTTTCCGAGATGTTTGTGTTCTTCCAACCAATCAGCCATTATATCGGTAACTTTTCCATCACCGATATCAAAACACTCTGAAAATCCGTCTGAATAGATGTAAACTACATCACCTTTCGACAACTTAACAGTTGCTTTTTCATAATCAGAATTGTCAAACATCCCGATTGGAATACTGCTTAGATCGACCACAGTAGGTGCTTTTTCTTTATGGACAATTATCACGGGAGGGTGCCCACCGAGACTTAGCTCCAACTCTTGGGTGACTCTGTTATATTTTCCGTAAACCATTGTAAAATATTGCATTACATCGAGCCCCATTTCGAACAGTTTATTCAGTTCAGTAAGCACAACATCGGGAGAAGTGTTGGTAAATGACATTGTCTCAGTTGAATAGGTTTTAAGAACCCCACGGGTGTCACCCTGGTCAACACTGAGAAATTTGCTGAGAGTAAAAGAGAGCATTGCGGATGAGACCCCATGCCCTGAAACATCGAGCAAGTAAAATCCGATGTTTTCTTCGTCCAATTCAAAATAATTAAAAATATCTCCCGCCACAAAAAGTGAAGGCAGAAAAATTGAATCGAATGAGAGTTCACGAATTTCAAGATGCTCCATCGGAAGAAGGCTTTTTTGTAGATCAGCGGCAGCCTTTAGATCTTTCTCGAGTCTCTCATTATATTTTTGCAACTTGAAGTTTTTCTCTTCAAGGTCTTCTTGCAATCTGATTATTCGTTCCCCTGCCCTGATTCTTACATTCAATTCCTGATTGTTGAAGGGTTTTGTAATAAAGTCATCAGCACCGGCTTCCATGCCTTCTACCAGCTCATTTTTTTCATTTTTTGCTGTAAGCAGGATTAAGTAAACATACCTGCCGAGGTCTGTCTCTCTGATTTTTTTGCAAAGCTCAATCCCTGTCAGTTTGGGCATTTCCCAATCACTGATCACCATCGAAATGTTAGAATTTTGAAGAGCTTCCCATGCTTCTTCACCATCTTCAGTAGTGGTGACATTATGCCCAAGCTTTTTGAGAATCGATTTCAGCAAAAGTCTGGTTTCAAGAAGATCATCTGCGACCAAAATATCCATAACCAAATTTCTCCATTTCCTCTAAATTAAAAAATTATTTTCCGATTTGGTTTTCTCTGATTTCTTTCAGAGCCTCATTTGAATAAAAATCGAGTGTGTCGAGCAATGCCGGAATTTTCCCTTCGGGATCGCTGTCAAGTGCAAGTTTCTCAATCTGAGGAACAACTCCTTCAAGTTCTTTGATCCCCATATACGATAGAGTTGGCTTAAACTTATGTGCAACTTTCTTTATCTCTTCCCAGTCTTTCGAATTGTAGAGTGACCTTAATCGGGCGAGCACTTCCGGAGTGTTTTCCGAAAAAAGGTTCATCATTTCACCCATTATATCATCATCGCCACCTGTAAGTTCGTTCAGATAGTCGAGACGAATATATTTAAATTTTGACTCCACAGGTTCAACTCCCTCGACCGGTTCAGCCGCTTCTTCGGGTTGTTCTGTCGATACTTTTTTCTCAGGGATAAGAGAGTCCCTGCCAACGAGTGTGAATATCTTTTTTTGAAGTTCAACGGGTTTTACCGGTTTACTGATATAATCGTTCATACCACTCGAATAGACACGATCTTTTGATTCGATCATTGCAGAGGCTGTAAACGCAAGGATTGGTATATCCTTTTTGGGGAATGGAAAATCGAGCCTTATTGCCTCCGAAGTTTCAAATCCATTCATTACCGGCATCGAGAGATCCATCAAAATTATATCAAAATCCTCATTTTTATACAATTCGAGTGCTTGTTTCCCATTCGGAGCAACTTTATAAGTGCATCCCCACAGTTTAAGAATATTGGTTGCAACAAGTTGATTCATCTCATTGTCCTCAACCACAAGAACATTAAGTCCGCGTAAATCTTTGTGAGTATGTTTTGCCTCTTCGATGAGATCACTACCCAAAATCAGATCGTCCCGTTCGGAGATTCTGAAAGGCATTTTCACAACAAATTCAGACCCTACACCTTCAGTGCTGGTAACATAAATCTGCCCGCCCTGTTTTTCAACGAGCGATTTTACGATTGCCAGCCCAAGACCGGTGCCCATCTTAGCCCGTCTGTCTCTGTTTTTTACCTGCTCAAACGAGTCAAAAATCTTATTCAAATACTGTTTTGGGATACCAATACCGGTATCAGTTACTTTTATCTTGAGTCTGATTTCTTCAGAGTCCTCGGCGATTAACTCCACACCAACCGACACTTCACCCTTTTCGGTAAATTTAACGGAATTGGAGACGAGATTCAGAAGTATCTGACCAAACCTTACCTGGTCACCCCGAACCCAAAACGGGACTTCATCGGAAATGGTGGCGGATATCTTGATTCCCTTCTCCTCTGCTGCATACCTGACCGACTCAATGACATGATTAACTGACTCGAAAACTGAAAAATCATCTATCAGAAACTCTAACTTATTTGCTTCGATCTTTGAAAAGTCTAAAATATCATTAATTATTACGAGTAAATTATCAGTTGAATATTTAATTGCCTTCAGAAACTGGATTTGTTCCTCAGATGGATTCAGTTCTAAAAGCAGATGAGTGAAACCAAGAACAGCGTTCATAGGTGTTCTGATTTCGTGGCTTATATGGGCGAGGAATTGTTCTTTTGCTTTTGTCGATTCGATAGCGATATTTCGAGCAACTTCGAGTTCTTTTAATCGTCTTCTTCTCTCTGTGATATCGCTGAGAGCTACTGTATAGTAAACCTCCATATTAAATTCCATCCTCGAGACATGTATCTCAACGGGGAATGTCGAACCATCTCTTCTGATTCCTGTAAGTTCTATATTCTGACCTGATATTTCCCGATACATCGAGTCAACATCCCCTGTCCAAATTGAAAGATCGAACATTCCCTCTTTAAAGAGCATCTGAAAATCTTCCCTGATGAGTGCTTCTTTCGAATAGCCCCAAATTCGTCGTACTTCCTCGTTTATCAGCATAATTCTACTGTGACTGTCGAGCAGGATGATTCCGTCTGCAACCGTTTCGAGAACAGTTTGGAAAAGTCTTCTCGATCTTTCGAGTGATTCGTTGGCTGCTCTCAGGTCAGTGATATCGAGTCCATATCCGATTAGATAATCAACCTCACCCTCAGCATTGAGAATAGGGTTAATAACTCGCAAGATTTTTTTTCTATTCTCCCTCGAACCTGTCTCCTCCTCAAAGTGAAGTGTCTTTTTGGTTTGTATCACTTCACGAAGTGTCTCTTCTCTCTTTTCTGCGGATTTTGGATCGTAACCACGATACTCAAAATACTCGGAGTCGGTTTTTCCGATAATATATTTTCGCAGTTCTTCATTCTTAAGACTTTCAGGATTAAGGAAGATATATCTCAGATTTTTATCAAAAACAGCAATTTGCCCCGGGAGATCATTCAGAATTTTTTCATAAAATTGTTTTAATCTGTCAATTTCGGCATTTAAACTTTTTGATTCGGTAATGTCTCTCGCAACAGCATGTAACCCCAAAAGTTTTCCGGATGCAATATTCAGCCTTACATTCTGCCCTACCCAAAGGGTTTTGCCCGACTTTGTAGTCATCCTGAATTCCAGATAGGTATTTTCGATCTGGTTTAATATTTGCTTTAAATAGTGATCGCGTACTCTTGGTTTCTCATCGGGATGTACGAGTTGTAAATAATTCATTTTCAGCAATTCATTCAATGAGTATTCGCTCAATTGCTCCCCTTTTGGGTTCACAAAAGTAAAATCCCCCTTAATCGTTGCATTATAAATAATATCACTTGCATTCTCGATAATCTGACGATATTTAAATTCACTCTCCCTAAGTTGTCTGTCAGCTTCTTTTCTGGAAGTTATATCGCGATAAGCCCAAAGATGTCCCTTATATTCTGACTGAACAAAAATGGGGATATAATCTCGTTCAAAAGTCCTGCCGTCAATCAGGTGCAATTCTTCATTTTTTTTCAATTCCCGTTTTTCTACAAGATCTACTATTTCTGAGACGAACTTATCAGGCTCGAGGAAAAGCGATTTTGATTCTTCTGCAGAATTACTGCAGTCGGTACCAATTAAGGATTCAGGTGAAACAGGAATAGAAAATAAATCACAAAAAGCTTGATTTACCGCAATAATTCTCCTCTCCTCATTCTCCACGAGTACTCCTGAATTTAAATTCAGAAGTAGTGCTTCAAGCGTTGAGGAGTATTCCCTTAACCTTTTTGCTGTATTTTTCTCACGAACATTCAAGGTGAATCGATGACAGTTTAATGCCATTATCTTCGTAAGAAATGAAGTTATTTCCCTGAATTCCTTATTATAAAAATTCGGGTGTTCACTAACATAACCAACACACCCAAAACATTCATTTTCATGTAGAAGGGGGTAATAAACCCGGGAGTTTACTTTAAAGGACCGTCCGTTGGTCAGGGAAAGATAACTCTCATCCGACTCATCATCGATAATAAGTTCTTTTTTGTTTTTTATCACCCAGCCGGGATGTCTCTCCCACGCAGTTCGTTCAGCTTCCAGTCTCTCGGATTCTGAAAAGAGCTTTGAATGTAAAAGTCGCAGTGAGCCCGTGTGAGGATCGATCAGGTAAAGCCCGGTTCGCTCAACATTTCCATAATTTTCCACAAATACATCAAAAGCTTTTGCGAACTCTTCGAGTGTAGATGCAGTTGAAAATAGTACGGTTACTTCTTCGAGCAGTTGTATTTTTGTATCCATTTGATGCCAAAAATCTTGATTAAAATTCCTAAAGATTATTCAATTCCACCCCCAAAATATGCAAAATGGCTTAAAAAGTTATCGATCTAATCAATAATTTATTTATTTTTACAAAAAAACTTCTGAAAATTCGACTAATATCACATTGAAATCTGCCCTGCATCTTTTTTTGGTTTTGTTTCTCATCGTACCGCTCTCAGTTTGTGGTCAGTTTGCAAAAGCATATTCAGTGATAGCGGGCTCGGGGGTTGATAAAGATGCAGTTGAAAAGATTACTCAGAAGGTGGTTTTGTCGGGATTTAAGGCTTTAACAATCGACTTTTCTACCGAAAAAAAAGCCCTTTTTAGAACTTGTTCGGGATACTTTACCAGTCAACAGGATGCGATTTCTCACAGAGAATCATTAAAATCGAAAACCGGAATAAAAGATGCTTGGGTATTCAGCATCTCTTCAAATTATGAAAGTTTATTTAACGATCTGAAAGAAGGAAATTCTCAACCCGAACCGGAAAAACAATCTGAGAAGGTAGAAAAAAAAGTTGACCCTCCTGTAATTAATTCAGATCCTTCAAAACCGCCATATATTTTAGATACAACGCCCGATAACACAGGCGAACTGGATAAGATAATTTTAATTTACAATGAAATTTCGGCGGCACTTCAAAAGAAAAAACCGGAACTCATAGAAAAATTTATCGACCCCGAAATTGGGTTGATCGAAATTATTGATCCATCCGGGATTCCGTACCCCATTCATTCAATTTCATATATGCAAGCAGTAAACCAGGGAGTCTTTATTTCAACAGCGGGTAAAACCCCGGTAAAGGATTTCCTGCCGGAATTCGATTGTAATGCCGGAATGTGGACCAAGACAGGAGCCTTCATTTCGAAGGTAAAAAGCTACTCAAAAATCTCTTCCACTCTGGCTGGTGCTGCAGAATTAATATACTTCGATAAAGTACTTTTAGATGCGATAGAGAAAATGGAATATCGAATTTCTGTAGTCATTTTGGCGACTGATGAATCACTTTTGGGATTTTATCAAAAAGAGGGGAACTGGTATCTGGGAGTTATTGATAATAGCTTCGATTGTGTGGAATAATCCTTCAAATTCTTCTTGTTTTATATGTAAATAAATGTTTATCTCGCCCGGTTAAAAAATCGTAATTTAATATCACAGCGTACCTCAGACCACCTGCTCTATTGAGCGGGCAAATTATCTAAGAAATATTTCTTTAATCCAATACATTCACTTACCAATCAAAAAGAGGTTTCCATGAGGAAATTATCACTTCTTATTGTTTTGGCTATTTCTTTGTCTAATCTCGTTTATACTCAAACAGGTTCGGACTGGAAATGGCTTCACCCATCACCACAAGGTAACTCCTTGCGGGCTATTCAAGCTTTCAGTGGAAGCACATGGTACGCAGTAGGTGGTGCCGGTACTTTTATGAAAACTACCGACGCAGGTGCCACCTGGACATTTAATCATCTGGCAGGTGCACCGTTCGCTACATCAGGTCAGATTTCAAATGCCTTCGATCTACAATTTTTCGATCAAAATACCGGAATTGTATGCGGATCAACAGGTGGTATTTACAAAACTACCGATGGTGGCAATTCCTGGGCACCGGTAGCCACAAACCCTATCGCAAACACAGTTACACTGAATCAACTGCATTTCTACGATGCCACATCCGGCTTTGTCTGTGGAACGACAGGTACTATTGCAAAAACCACTGACAGTGGCAACACATGGACAACCGTCACTTCCGGTGTAACCACTACATTCAGCGATATATGGTCACCCGACGGTCTTTTGATACTCGCAGGTACTACAGCAGGTAATGTCAGGAGATCTACTGATGGTGGTGCTACATGGGCAACTGTCAGTACAGGTGTTTCTTATACCGTGCAAAAAATCGGTGGAAGCGGTAATACTGTAATGGCTGCAGGTACTGCAGGTAATGTAAGAGTTTCCACTGATGGTGGTGCTACATGGGCCGCTGCTAATACCGGTCTTGCTGCAGCAAATGTTTACTGGGATGTGGATTATCTAAACAATACTTTCTACCTCACAGGACCAAGCTTCAACCTCTACAAATCAACCAACCTTGGTGTCTCCTGGGATACACTCGCTTTGTTAAATCCGGGACAACCATGGACATCCACCTACTATGCGTCAGTTTTTTCACCAACAGGTGATTCCGTTGTTACAGTAGGCGGTTTTGGGTTAATCCAGTCAAGATTGGGTGCTTCTGCAACACCAACTGCTCATGTTAAGCTCATTAAACCAGGTACATGGTATGATGTCTGGTCATCAGCACCCGATGGAAATGTTATTGCGGTTGGTGCTCCTACAGTTGTTGGTGTTCAAGATCAGGTTGCCAGATCGACAAATGGTGGAGGTTCATGGACTTTGGTTCCAATGTCCACCTACTCTACTGCTACATTCTGGAGTATCGACATGATCGACAACAATCTCGGCTTTATCTCCGGAACGAACAGTGCCATCTATAAAACCACCAATGGTGGTGCAAGCTGGGATTCACTTGCTTCAACAGGTCTTCCCACAGGTGCAACCTTCAGAAAGATTGACTTTATTGATGCCACAACAGGATGGGCTTTCGCCGGTGCACCCAGCACACTCGCTAACTTCATTTACAAAACCACTGACGGCGGTGCAACCTGGACCGGTCAGTCGAACGGTTTGCCTGCAGTTTCCAACGGTCAAATGTATGGTGCTTACATGATTAACGCCAATGAAGGATACGGCATCTCTTATCAGCCAATTCCTTACAAAACCACTGATGGCGGTACTACATGGACACCCCAGGCTCTTGTTGACGCTTTTAGCGGATTCCTTTATGATATAAAGATGGCTGATGTAAACAACGGCTTTGCTGTTGGTTCTTCCGGAAGAGTGTACAAAACCACCAACGGTGGTACACTTTGGGATACCGTTTCAGTGCCAACAAGAAGTTACAGTTTCAACTCTTTGGAAATGATTAATCCTCAGACCCTTGCAGTCTTTGGTTCAACGGGAACAAACTTCATCACTACAGATGGGGGTCTTACCTGGGCAACCAAAAACACTTCCGGAGCCACGATGCAGGGTTCACACTGGTCATACGATTCAGGAACAAATACCTGGGCACTCTTCACAGCCGGAACAAACGGTTATATACTTAAAAACACCCTTAGCATAGTTCCTGTTGAACTCGCTTCACTTTCTGCAACAGTTACAGGCAACGATGTTAATCTTAAGTGGTCCACTGCAACCGAATTAAACAACAACGGATTTGAGATTGAGAGAAAATCCGGCGAAGGTTCATGGTCAAAAGTTTCTTTTGTCAAAGGAAATGGAACCACCACCAAAATAACTGAATATGCCTACACTGATAAAGGTGTAAAAACCGGGAAATATCAGTATCGACTGAAACAGATCGATTTTGATGGTTCAATTAACTATTCCTACGCAATTGAAGTTGAAGTTGGTACTCCAATGACATTTGAATTGTCGCAGAATTTCCCGAATCCTTTTAATCCGACAACAACCATTTCTTACAGAATTCCTGAAACTTCAGGCGTTACCCTTAAGATATTTGATGTTACAGGTACAGAAGTTATGACCTTGGTAAACCAGAAGCAGGAAGCCGGTTCATATACCATCAATTTTGACGCAACCAACCTCGCCTCAGGAATGTATATTTACAAGATCGAAGCCGGCAAATACAATGCTGTCAAGAAAATGATGCTGATGAAATAGGTATTAGGTATCTGGTATTAGGTATTAATTGATACTTGATAGTTTGTGCTGAAATATTTAAGCCCCGTTGCTGAGAAAGTGGCGGGGCTTTTTTATTAGAATCGATAACCTAAACTTCCCGTGAATAATCCTTTCATCCCGAGACCCAGTCCAAGTTGTATGACCACATTTTCCCCGATTCTTAATCCAAGTGGTTCAAACTGAAGAGCAAGAATGGTCTTGTTCACTGTTTCACTTTTATCGTCATAGTTACTCTCCACACTGAGAAATGCCATTCCTACTCCAAGACTCATGGTTGCTCCAAAGGTTTCTGAACTAATGTATTTGTAACGCACATCCAGCATGGGTGAAATGATGCTTGCATCAATCTTCCCGGCACTTCTCGTTCCATAAGTCACACTTTTGGTCAGTTTCTCAAATGTTACAGAACCACCAAAAGAATATCTCTCGGTCTGGTAAAATTTATACCCAAAAGAAAGTGCAGGTATGCTCGATCTGGTGTCACTGCTTGAGTAGCCTGAGGTTAGTGAAGTTGCCCAAATATCAACAAATTTGCTAAAATTTCAGGTACAGTAAGAGTACCAATTCCAATGAAAAGAAAATTATTCTTCTCCTTTTCCTGACTCCAGGCAGTTGAAGTTTGAATAACTGAAAAAGCCAACACGGCCAAAACAAACTTTCTCATTTCGATTAACCTAAATTGTTAAAATGCAGGGTGAGCATATTACTAATTAATTCACTAAATCACAATTATTTTTATTCAGTGTACCAACTTTTCTTTTTTTTGAACATCTTTTAAATTAAGAAAACAAATTTTTATGCAAGATATTCTCGATTTCACACTTTATTATAATAGTTACAAGAAGAAACTCTTCAACTACACTCTCCGAATGACAGGTAACCGGATGGCGAGCGAAGATATTCTTCAGACCGTTTTTATGCGATTTTACCAAAATTTGGGGAAGATCAGACATGGTGTAGCTATTGAATTTTGGCTCTTTAAATCCGTAAGGAACGAAATCTTCACCTGGTTAAAGTCAAAAAAGAGACTTACCGAAAACTACCTCTCTTCCGATATTTCGGAAATCGAGATAGAATCTGATGGGACTGCAGATACCCAAATCATCGAATTTGAGCAAAGGGAAATTGTCTTGTCTGCCATAAACTCCCTCCCCGCTGACCAGAGAGAAGTGATCCTTCTTAAGGAGTATAGCGGACTTTCTTACGACGAAATTTCGGAAGTGGTGGGAATTGAAAAGAGTCTCGTAAAAAGCAGACTGTACTCAGCAAGACAAAAGCTGATTGCACAACTTTCAGATAAAATGAAAAATGAGTAAAAGTATGAACGATAAAACGATAACAGAAACAATTCATGCCTGGTTTGACGGTGAGTTGAATAAAAGTGAAGAAGCAAACCTCTTCGCCATTCTTTCAACTAATCAGGATGCAAGAGATATTTTTAGAAAACAGAGCGATCTTAAAAAAAGTTTTGCTCTAATTGGTGAAGAATTTCCCGATAAATTAGACGAAAGAATCCTTGGAGCAATTCATGCCACCACTTCCACGAAAAAAACTGTATTTCAAAAAGCAAACTATATTCCGCTTCTTGGTTATGCACTCTCATTCGTTATGATAGTGATCAGCATTTTCCTTGTGAGCGAACTGAGGAGTAACCGGGCGGGGATAAACGACTTGTCGGTTAAAGTGAAGGAACAGGAACAAACTATTAAATTGATGTTTAACGCTTATCCGACCATAATCGTTAAACCGACTAATACCTCAAGAACTCAGTAAACAATTTTTTACAACTAAAGGAATAAATATGAAAAAGATAATGGTGGTTATTCTGCTTCTGGCAGGAATTGTAACCGCACAAGATTTGGCACTGAAAAGCAAGTTCACACCTGACAAAAAGGCTGCCGTAAAACTTGATATTGAGACACCCGCTGATTCAATCTATCTGGAAGTCGATAAAATGCCTGAACCGATTGGCGGGATGGAGGGAATTATGAAACTGGTTGTCTATCCCGAAGAAGCAATGAAAAAAGAGATTCAGGGAATGGTGGTGGTTTCCGG
Organism: uncultured Ignavibacteriaceae bacterium; assembly: GCA_964431385.1. Lineage (GTDB taxonomy): Bacteria > Bacteroidota > Ignavibacteria > Ignavibacteriales > Ignavibacteriaceae > UTCHB3. The sequence continues at coordinate 83,804 of CAYSJM010000001.1, forward strand.
GGTTATAGATGAGAACGGTACAGTCATCAGCTCCAAGGTTGAGAAAGGAATTGGGTATGGATGCGATGAGGCCTCATTAAAAGCACTTACTTCAACCAAGTGGATTCCCGGGATGCATAAAGGTAAAAAAGTGAAAGTGCGGGTTGCCCTCCCCGTGATGTTTAAGTTGCAATAGTTTCTCAAGCCCGTTTCAGACAACACTGCCTGCCAATTAAAAAAAATGCCGGGGAATAGCCGATACTCCCCGGCAATTAATTTTTCTTATTTTAATAAACTTTTCTGTCACAAAAAATTAATTTGAATTTATTTAGAAAATATTTGTATTTTTGTTCACAATATTTTTTTGATCACTTTTTTGTGAACGCCTTAATTATATGAACAATTACACCAAGCTAATTGTAAATGACGCAATTCAAGCACTCAAGACCAATACAGGATTTATTGGTAAATATGAGGGTAATGAATTGAGTTATGGTGAGAATTTGATGGATGATGGCACTCTGATTTTGAGTAAAAAAGAATTCCCCGGTACCTGGAAGTTCAGACTATTAATAAAAAAAGAGTTTCTACCACACCACTTTTCCCTCGTAGAACAACTTTTACGGTCGGATACTCCTTTTTTGGTAGTAACAGGCAGAATTAGCCAAACAAGCAAAAAGTTGCTGCAATCAAAAAAATTCTGTTTCGTTGAGACTTCAGGGAACGCTTATATTGAACAGGGCTCTTTATTTATCCTTATCGAGGGTAAAAAAAATAGCGAAAAAAAGAATCCCCAAATTAATCGAGCATTTGCAGGTACGGGACTGAAAGTTATTTTTCAAATGTTATTAGACCCGGAATTGATAAACCTCACCTACCGTGAAATTGCAAATAACTTAAAAATCAGTTTCACAAATATTTCATATATTTTCAATGATTTGGTTAATGACGGATTCATTCCTTATAACAAAACCGGTTTTCGTGCATTGAATAAAAAAACCGAACTGCTGAACAGATGGGCGTACGCTTTTGTAAAAAAGTTAAAACCGAACCTTCTGCTTGGGAAATATAGATTCTTACAGGAAGATAAGTTTAATGATTGGGCAAAACTAAAATTTGACAACAATCTTACCGTCTGGAGTGGTGAGCCGGCGGGAGATTTGCTTACAAATCATCTAAAACCGGAATATTTAACTCTTTATACTGAAGAACCAATATTAAATTTGATTAAAAAACTGGGACTTGTCCCTGACAGGGAAGGAAAAATCTCCATTTATCAAAAATTTTGGAAGGGTTCGGCCGATCTCGACGGACAAGTAGCACCAATTTATTTAATTTACTCAGATTTAATTACTGCCAACGATGAAAGATGTTTGGAAACCGCAGGAATAATTTATGAAAGATATATTTCACGAAAACTATCAGAAAATTAGAGAACAATATGGGAGAATTATTCATTCACTTCAAATTGTCAGTAGAGAGCTGAATGTAAAATTTTTTCTAATTGGTGCTCAATCTCGGAATGTCTGGTCTTCTCACCTAAAACTAAATAAAAGAGAGACGAGAGATATTGACTATTCTGTCCAACTCAGCGACTTTTCTCAATGGCACAAAATCGTTCATGAGCTTACCACTAAATTTGGTGTTATTCCTGATAAAGATAAACCGTATCGTTTTAAACTCGATGATCAGGAATTTGATCTCTTGCCATTCGGAAATTTTGCAGAAAATGATGAGGTGATTCTAGGGGATAATTCGATTGTATTTTCAGTTTTGGGATTTCAGGATATTGCTAATAATGGAGCCGTAGAATTTGGAAATGAATGGATTGTATCACTTCCCGGGTTGTGTGTACTTAAACTGATTTCTTATTCAGAAAAATCTTATCAGAGGATTCGAGATTTTGAAGATTTCCTCTTTTTATTATTTAATTTAACCGATATATATGGTGACTCGATTTACGATGATGAGAATTTTCTTAACCAATTGGGCAACAATATCGATATTGAGATTATTGCAGCAAACAAATTAGGTTGTGAGATGAATAGCGTAATCGTAGAAAATGATATCATTCGCAACACCATTCTCCGAACTTTAAATAAGGAATTATGTGGTCTGACCATGGAGGAAATAATTGAAGAGTATAAAAATGGTAAACATAATTCCCCGGAGATTACCAAATTCAGACTTATAGCAGAATTAATAAGGACGATTGATATTTCTGCTTAAAATTAAATACATGCCGGGGAATAAAGAATACTCCCCGGCATACTCAAACAAAAATATTAGAAGAAAAACTGTTCCAGAACAATCTTTCCGTCTTTTACTTGATAGACGCACACTTCATGCATATCCATTCTACTGCCGTCCTTTAAAGTGCAGTCAACTCCCATGGTTAAACTGAAATGACTGCCTGCGACTATAGGGTCTCCTACATATGCACTATGGAATTCAGCAATCATTTCATTCCATTCTTTTCCCTTTTGAAGAATGGCATCCATTCCCTTCACTTCTCTAACTGGGGCACCTTCACCCTCAATACTGACACAATCAGGTGAATAAAGTTCGGAGTAACAGGTAGCATAGTCACCAATTTTGCAAAGTTCCACGAGGCGGTTTGCGATTTCTTGAACGGTCATTGTTGTTTCTTTCGTTGATGATGAAAATATTAAAATGTGACCCAATTTAATAATTCATTGTTATTATTACTATAAAACAATGTTAAATGGTTATATAATTTGATAAAAATTTTAAACTAAACTTACCTTATATTTGTCAAATAAAAGTATTGTTATATTGAATAACTATGGAAACCCGATGAAATACACCTGTCTCATTTCTCTACTTTTAATCACCCTGTTAACGCCTGTATTTGGTCAGACTTTTACTATAAAAGGAATTGTAATCGATTCTCTCGATGGATCATCACTTCCCGGAGCCAGCATCTCACTGACCCCGGCAAGAGGTGAACAACAACAGATGAATATGCTCTCAGGAGCCAAGGGCGAATTTGAGTTTAAATTGCAAAATCCCGGCAGATTTCTTCTTAAAATCACATTTATGGGTTATGAAGACTTTGCTGACAGTGTCAGAATCAGAAGAAACGAAACAAGTGTCGATCTTGGTAAACTCAAACTTAAAAGAGTCAGTATCGAGATGAAAGAAGTTGACATTACGGGTGTAGCAATCCCCTCTTCGCAAAGTGAGGACACACTAAGTTTTGCAGCAAAAGGGTATAAAACCAATCCTGATGCCACGGCGGAAGATCTTGTAACAAAATTACCGGGAGTTCAAAAGGAAGAAGGGACTCTAAAAGCTCAAGGTGAGGAGGTTAAACAGGTTCTCATTGATGGACAACCTTTCTTTGGTGATGATCCTAATGTTACATTAAAAAACCTGCCTGCTGATCTGATTGAAAAAATTGAAATTTTCGACAAACTTAGTGACCAGGCGAGATTTACCGGCTTCGATGATGGACAAACTTCAAAAACCATTAATATTGTGACTAAAAGAGATCGTAGAAATGGTCAATTTGGAAAACTTTATGGCGGTTACGGTTCTACTGAAAAATTTCAGTCGGGCGGAACAGTCAATTTTTTTGCTGAAGGAAGACGAATAAGTTTACTCGGATTGGCAAATAATGTTAATCAACAAAATTTTTCTCAACAGGATCTGCTTGGTATAAGCCAGGGTGGAAGTGGCGGTCATAGAGAAGGTTTCCAGGGTCGTGGCGGAGGTCACGGTGGTGGGATGCGTGGAGGAAATTCCTCAAACAATTTTTTGATCGGTGCACTTGAGGGAAATACAAAAACTTACTCTGCCGGAATAAATTACCAGGAAAATTGGGGCAAGGCTGCAGTTCTTACTGGAAGTTATTTTTTCAATTTCTCTAATAACAACAGAAACCAGACCATCGGAAGAGAATATTTTACTTCAACACCAGGGGGGCAATTATATGACGAAATTTCATCGTCTGAGTCAAGAAATTACAATCATCGTTTGAATTTTAGATTGGAATATAATCTCGATTCAATGAACACAATAGTTTTCACCCCCAGGTTTAGCGTTCAGTCTAATGAAACCTCAAGTCTTTATTATGGAATCAGTTCTTTTGGGAGCCAGGGAAGAGCAAATTCAACTGACAGCAAATCAGGAAGTGACGGCTCCGGATTTACTCTGAACAATGAATTAATTTACAGACTCAGGTTTGCAACTCCAGGCAGGAGTCTCTCATTTACTCTCAACAACGGGTTAAATCGTCGTACCCTCGACAGAAACCAGTTTTCGGATAACAGATTTACTACCGGAAATAACATCACCACTTTTGATACTATAAACCAAAAGGGTGACGATCTTATTAAAGGCTACAGTTACTCAGGAAATGTAGTTTACACCGAGCCATTTGGTAAAAATGGACAGCTACAAGCGAGTGCAAGTGTTGGATTAACAAACAATTTTAGCGATAAGAGAACTTACAACTATAATTTAACCTCATCCAACTACGATTTGATAGACTCAATATCAACTAACAAATATGATAATGATTATCTGACCTACAGAGGTGGTGTTGCATATAGACTTCGTGAAGATGAAATCTCACTAAACATCGGGTTGAATTACCAGATTGCACAACTTACAGGCGATCAAACTTTCCCAAATAACATTAAAACGGAGAAAGATTTTTACAATTTCCTGCCGTCACTCAGATTCAACTACAAGATATCAGAGTCACAGAACTTCAGGATATTCTATAATACGAATGTAAATGCTCCATCAATAACGCAGTTACAAAACTTTTATGATGTTTCAAATCCCCTCTTCATTAAAGCAGGTAATCCTGATCTAAAAGCGGAATTTTCACATAGAATGTCTGCCCAGTATCTAACCACTGACAAGGTTACTGGTGCCAACTTTTTTACAATGGCATTTTGGCAGATAACTAATGATTTTGTAGGCAGTTCTTCGTTCACGGCACAAAAAGATACTCTTGTAGGTGGAAAAGTTCTCGTAAAGAGAGGTTCACAATTCTCTTTCTCCAAAAACTTTGATAACAGTAATGTGGCAAGATTTATGTTAAGTGGTGGTCTGCCTGTTTCTTTCATTAAAAGCAACCTCTCTATTAATTTTGGAGTTGGTTACCAGACTCTCCCTTCGGAATATCAATCACTCACCACAGAATCAAAGATTTACTCCTTTAATCAGGGAATAACACTCGCAAGTAATATTAGTGAAGATATCGACTTTAAACTTACATGGTCACCATCTTACTACATTTCAAAAAATGAATCGTTGCCCAACACTGACGATGAATATTGGGTACACTCGGGAACAGCCAATCTTTTCTTTAATGTTTTTGATCTATTCTTCTTTAGAACTGATTATTCTCTCTATAAAACCTCGGGAATTGCAAACAATGGTGATATCACTTATTCACTTTGGAATGCGGGAATTGGTTTTAAGTTTCTCGAGGGTGATCGTGCTGAACTGAGATTTGATGTATTTGATTTGTTGAATGAAAATCAAAGTTTTGTTAGAACGGCAACCGATATTTATATAGAAAATCGCACTACACAGGTTCTAAAACAGTATTTTATGCTGACATTCACTTATAATCTAAGAGCTTTTTAGTTATGTGAGGGGCTGCCTGAATTTCGCGTTCAGGCAGCTTTTTTTATTTTAGAAGTGTCATCTTTCCGGATTTTTTCCCGAGAGGTGTCATCAATGTGTAATAATATACTCCGGAGGAGAGACCATCGGCGGCAAATAGAACAGAATGGTTACCCGATGTAAAGTAACCTTCAGCAAGTGTAATTACCTCATTCCCCAATAAGTCATGAACTTTCAACGATATTTCCCCCGCTAATCTAACTGTAAAATCAATTTTTGTGGTTGGATTAAAAGGATTAGGATAATTTTGAGAAAGTGAGAACATGTCAGGAGCAGTGATATCATCACCAATATCAGTAATTGTATCGAGCTTGTAGTATAGACCGTCCAACCTTCCTACCCAAATTTTACCTGCAGTTAAATTCATTGCATAACTTACATTTCCCGACTGCATGTCATTCCTCCACCATGATTCACCGTTATCGCTCGAGTAATAGATGTAATACCTCGAAGCTTTTGATAGAAGAACAACGATATTATCCCCTTTTACCGAAATGTCGCTGTTTTCAATGAGACCAATGCCAAGGGGAAATTTGGTCCAGGTTGCACCCTCATCAACAGAGGTGTATATGGCTTGATGCGAAGATGCAACAATTTTATTCCCACTCTTTTCGAAGGCCAGAATGCCATTTGCTTCTCCATTAAACCAATCAAAAGGTACTTCAGTCCAGGTCGAAGTGTTTTTTTTGTTCACATAATAAAATCCGTTCACTCCCCCTCCTGCAAAAAGATCCCCATCAATGTTTTTGATGCAAGCGACCGACCAGCCGGTGTTCCAGGGGATTCCATCCGAAAAAAGTGTCCAATCGCCCGGTGTGATCAAAGAGTTTTTATAAACTCCACCACCTATGGTTGAGACAAATATTTCATTCCCCCTGATAGCAAAATCACTAATTTCCTTCGCTCCCAAACCCGTTAGACCTCCAGATCGGTCTTCCCACGAGTTCCCCATATCAGAAGTGAAAAAGACCCCTTTAAGCGAAGTTCCGATATATAATCCATTTTTAACAGGTGCAATTGTTGTAATTCCATATTCCACATCGGGAACCTTAGCACCTCTTCCCCAACTTACGCCTCCGTCAAAAGAGTAAAACAATACACTGTCTCCCCCGGCAAAAAGAGTATCCCCTGCTGACCAGAGTGAGTAGATAGAACCTTGATTTATCGCTTCAACCTTTAACCACTGTCCAAAAGTTGTACTGATGTTGGATAATAACAATATCAGTAACAAACCATATATTCGCTTCACTACCATAAACTCCAAATTTTTGAATCGAAATTAAATGATTTTACAATCGGTGTAGCTGGATGAATGGGTTTTTGGCTAATAACGATGATGATTGGTCGTTATTTTTGTGAGGGTGGAAGTGTAAAAAAGAATGTCGTTCCTCTTGAGCTGTTTCTTCGAACACTTATTGAACCGCCGTTTTGGACTACAAAATCATTGCACAGAATTAAACCCAATCCGGTTCCCTTTTCACCAAGAGTTCCTGTGGTTTTTAATGATTCATCTATTCTGAAAAGCTTTTTAATATCCTCTTCGGCAATTCCTACGCCATCATCGATTACAGAGACCAGGATCATTTCACCCGATTTTTCAGAGGTAACCACAATATTACCTCCGGGTGCGGTAAACTTAATGGCGTTGGTAATAAGATTTCGAAGAACGGTTTTTATCATATTCATATCAGCAAAAACCGGGAGAGAAGGTCCCACTTCAATTTCTAATTTTAAGTTCTTTAAAATTGCCTGAGAGCGATAACCCTCAACAGTCGCCATAATAAGTTCATTCACATCAAAAGATTCAGGTGCAAAAGAGATGGCACCGGCCTGCTGTCTCGACCATTCAAGCAGGTTCTCAAGTGTTTTAAAAGTGTCTTTCGCTGTCTGATTAATCTCAGTAAGCAATTTCATTTTTTCATCATCATCGAGCTCGGAATAGTCTTCAATTACAATGTCGGAGAGTCCGATAATACCAAAAAACGGATTTTTTAGATCGTGTGCAATAATGGAAAGAAGTTTGTCTTTTGCGGAATTTAACTCTTTTAATTCATTTCTGTTTTGCGTCAACACTTCTGCATTGTGCTTAAGTTCTGTCACATCTGAGATGCTAATCAATCTGCCCTGTGTGACCCCATCGCTATCGGAAATATCAATTGAAATGGCGTTGAAACACTTGGAATCGTATAAAAATTCTGTTTTAGATATTTCTGTGTTTTCACACAATTCAATCAATTCCGGGATCCCGGTCAAAATCTCGTTTACTTTTTTCCCAACCAGATTTGATTTATTTAGATGACCCATGAAAGTTTTATTTACATCGAGTATCCTTTTCTCTCCATCGATTACAATCACTCCTTCATTCAAATTATCAAAAAGAAGGTTCCTGGCAACAGGGATTAGATCGAGAAATGAATATTTAAAGATTGCTGTTGAAATCAAAATTCCGGTTACCGTAAATGCGACCGGAGTTGGATCGATGAACCCGATAGATTCACCATAAAAGACATAAACAAAATTTATTGAAATAGGTAGAATTTGTGCAACGAGCAACAAAATGAGTTGGTTTCTGAAGACCCCGGAAAAGACCAGAATGGCTCTCACAAGATGAATAATTGAAGCAGCCACGATAGCATATGTAACCACGACTAAAATGTCAAAAAATGGACCATGACCGTAGTCTGCGGTTAATCCTGCTGCACCACTTGAAATGGTGACCGTCGGCCATAAAAGTTTGTGGTAATTATTTGTGAGAGCTGCAATAAATGCCAGTGCAGGGAAAGCCAGGAATAGATATTTAGTCAGTTTTACCTGAAGACCTGTCGCTTGGGTAAATCTCAGAACAAAGGTGAAAAAGGCGAAAGGAATAACAGGTATGGCAAGATAAGTAAAAACCGACCACCATGTTTTAGCTTCCGCAGTAGTGACAGCCTGCTCGAACGCACCTCCAAAAGACCAGATAGAAATGGCTACCATCATTAAGAAAAAGTAGTTCCCTCCCCTGACCGCTGCTTTTCTCCTGTAAACTGCAATTGAGAGGACAAAAGAGAGTAAAAAAGAGATAAAAAGAAGTGCGATATAGTAGTTAAATTGCATATATTTGAATTAAAATAATTCACAATCTACGAAATAGTTTTGTTTAAATTAATTACTAAATACCCCTCTTAATTATATGCAATACTTCATTGTTGCTCTCGGTTCAGCCTTGGGCGGGATACTTCGCTACTGGCTTTCAAATTTTGTTTACAATTTTCTTCCCGCTAATTTTCCTTACGGCACTATGATCGTAAATTTTGCAGGAAGTTTTGTAATTGGAGCAATAATGTTTGGATTGAACGACAGAAATTTGATCAGTCAGGAGATGCGGCTTTTCCTCACTGTTGGTTTCTGTGGTGGTTTCACAACATTTTCTACTTTTTCTCTTGAAACCATTAATTTACTTCGTAATTCTGAATATCTTCTCGCAGGTTTGAACATCGGATTATCACTCATTATCTGCCTTGCCGCTACATTTCTGGCTTTTGTAATTTTTTCACAGGAGTAGTAAAATGGTACTTCCAAAAGAAGCCAAATTGTTAAGAATTTTTGTCGGAGAGTCCGATAAGATCAATTTGATTCCATTGTATGAGAAAATTGTTTTAATGGCGAGGGAAGAAGGGCTCGCAGGGGCAACAGTCTTTAAAGGGATTATGGGATTTGGCGGCAGAAGCAGAATTCACACCACCAAAATTCTCAGGCTGTCTGAAGACCTTCCTTTGATAATTGAGATTGTTGATCAGAACGATAAAATCGAAAAATTCCTCCCAATAATTGATGACTTATTCACCCGAGCAAAATGTGGCGGGCTAATTACAATTGAAAGGGCGGGAGTAATTAAATACACAGCAGGTGAATAACTCTAACAACATTGTATATTTTTCAAGTTACTAATTTCATGACAAGCCAACGGAACTGTACCCTATGAAACGCCCCGGAAGTATCTCATTATACCTGATTATATTCTTCCTTTTTAGTCTTCCTCTTAAATCACAGAATATTGTTATCGAAAAGAAGATTGATTCACTTCTTTTAATAATGACGCTCGAAGAAAAAGCCGGTCAGCTACACCAAGTCAGTCTTAGCTGGAGCACAGGACCAGCCTCACCTGAAACAAATAAGCTCGATGATATCAAAACCGGAAGAATGGGGGCTATCCTCAATATTCTTGGAGCAAAAAAAATCCGTGCACTACAAGAACTTGCTATGCAGTCACGATTAAAAATTCCCCTGTTATTTGGACTTGATGTAATTCATGGCTATAAAACCACTTTCCCTATCCCTTTGGCTGAGTCGATGAGTTGGGACCTTAAAGCGATTGAAAATGCTGCGAGAGTTGCTGCGTACGAAGCTGCTTCGAGTGGAATTAACTGGACATTCGCCCCGATGGTTGATATTGCCCGCGACCCAAGATGGGGAAGAATTATGGAAGGTGCCGGAGAAGATACTTACCTCGGTTCTCTTATTGCCGCAGCAAGAGTGATTGGTTTTCAGGGGAAAGGGATGGGAAGTCTGGATGCTGTAATGGCGTGTGTAAAACATTTCGCTGCATACGGTGCCGCTGTCGGAGGTCGTGACTACAATTCCGTTGATATGAGCGAAAGAACTCTTAGGCAGACTTATCTTCCACCATTCAAAGCTGCAGTTGATGCCGGGGCTGCAACTTTTATGAACAGCTTCAACGACCTGAACGGAATACCGGCTACCGGAAGCTCATTTCTCCTCAGAAAAATTTTAAAGGGTGAATGGGGTTTTACCGGATTTGTAGTAAGTGATTGGAATTCAATAGGTGAAATGATTCCACACGGTTATGCATTAGATAAATATGACGCTGCAAAAAAAGCGAGTATTGCCGGAACAGACATGGACATGGAGACCTATTCTTACAGAGACCATCTTGCTGAGCTTGTAAAAAAAGGTGAAGTGCCACTTTCTGTGTTGGATGAGGCAGTTCGAAGAGTATTAAGAAAGAAATTTGAACTCGGTCTATTCGAGGATCCATATCGATTTACAGATGAAGGAAGAGAAGTGGCAGCACTTGCAAATCCTGAGAACAGGGCTTCAGCGAGAGATATGGCGAAAAAAAGTATTGTACTTCTTAAAAATGAAGGTGGGGTACTCCCTCTGTCAAAAGCAAAAAAAGTTGCATTGATTGGTCCCCTCGCTAAATCTGAAACTGATATGCTGGGTGGATGGTCAATCGGGTGGGAAGACAATAGTGATGTAGTATCACAATTTGAAGGGCTCGAAAACTTTCTTGGTAAAGGGAATTTATTATACGCCAAAGGTTGTGAAGTAAAATCGACGGATAAAAGTGGATTTAAAGAAGCTATTGAGACTGCAAAAAAAGCCGATGTCATCATTTTAACTCTCGGGGAAAGTCGTGATATGAGTGGAGAAGCTCAGAGCCGGTCAGATATTACGATTCCCGGTGTGCAGGAAGAGCTGGCTACTGAGATATTTTCGCTTGGGAAACCGGTTGTAGTTTTGATAAATGCAGGAAGACCTTTGGTTTTTGATCAGTTGGCAAAAAGAGCCAATGCAATTCTCTACACATGGTTTTTGGGAAGTGAAGCAGGAAATGCAATTGCAGATGTGCTTTATGGTGCTTATAATCCTTCGGCAAAACTAACTGTTTCTTTCCCCAGAAGTGTTGGTCAGGTGCCAATTTACTATGACCACTTTAATACCGGAAGACCATCGATGACTGATGTTCCATCGAAGGACTACCGCACCGGCTACACCGACTTAAAACAAAGCCCTGAATATCCTTTTGGTTATGGTTTAAGCTACACTTCCTTTAAGTATGATGGTCTTAACACAAAAAGTGTCTCTATAAATCATAATGAAAAAGTTGAATTTTCATTCATGGTTACTAATTCAGGTGATAGAGCCGGCGAGGAAATTGTTCAACTATACATCCGTGATAGAGTCGCTTCTCTTGTGAGACCTGTAAAGGAATTAAAAGATTTTGTAAAAATTAACCTGAACCCCGGCGAAACCAAGCAGGTAACTTTTGTTATCGACAGGGAAAAGTTATCATTTTACAACGAAAAACTCGAATGGTTAGCCGAACCCGGGATGTTCGATATTATGATTGGGGCTTCCTCAGCGGATATAAGACTATCTGCAGAGTTGAAACTGGTTCAATAAACAACAGTTTTTAAACCTCTCTTTTTTGAACCATGTCTATGAGTCAGAAAAAACAGGAATAACTTTGCGAATTTTAATTTTTTTTCAGATTCTGTTGCTTGGGTTTGCTCAAGCACAGAATCTCTATTTCCCGCCCCTTGCTGGAAGTGAATGGGAGACTGTCTCGCCTGCCACTCTTGGTTGGGATATTACAAAAATCGACTCTCTGTACTCCTTTCTCTCATCCACCAATACTAAAGCATTTTTGGTACTGAAAGATGGAAAGATTGCTATAGAGAAATATTTTGACTCATTTACTAAAGACAGTATGTGGTACTGGGCATCTGCCGGAAAATCACTCACTGCTGTTCTGGTTGGAATAGCTGAACAGGAAGGGAAAATTAGTTTATCCGACTCAACTTCCAAATACCTCTCACCAGGTTGGACTTCTCTCTCAACTTCTCAAGAAGGCAAGATAAAGATCATTCACCAGTTGACAATGACAACGGGACTCGATGACGGTGTATCTGACCCTTACTGTACTCTCCCCACATGTCTCACATTTAAATCTGAACCGGGCACCCGTTGGGCATATCATAACGCTCCCTATACTCTCCTTGACAATGTAATCGAAAGTGCGACAGGGCTAAGTATGAACCTGTTTTTTCAACAAAAACTCCGTCCTGTTACAGGAATGAACGGACTTTATCTGAGAAATGGTTACAATAATGTTTTCTATAGCAGTGCAAGAAGCATGGCACGATTTGGTCTGTTGATGTTGAATAAGGGGACATGGAACTCGTCAACTATAATTTCAGACACCTCTTATTTCAGAAAGATGGTAAATACATCACAAAGCTACAATTTATCATACGGATATCTTTGGTGGCTAAATGGGAAAGAATCTTTTATGCTGCCACAGTCTCAGTTTGTTTTTCCGGGTAATTTTGCTCCCGATGCTCCTCAAGACATGATTGCAGCAATCGGGAAAAACGGACAAATTGTAAATGTTGTACCAAGGGATAAACTTGTGGTGATAAGAATGGGAGAGGCTCCCGGATCGGGAGTTGAAGTACCCACCTTCTATAACAACGATATTTGGAAGAGGCTCAAATTGGTGGTAACTCCTGCCACAGGTTTAAAAGAAACTTCTTCTTCAAAAAGTAAGGAATTCGGAATTTACCCTGTTCCGGCAGATAATAAACTTTTCATCAGGGGATTGAGTGGATCCACAGAACCCGCGAATGTCTGTATCTATTCTATGAATGGTGAGAAAGTCCTTCAGTCATTTTCAACCGGTTCCCTTGACATTTCTGCCCTGACAAATGGAATTTATTTCGGAGTGATTGTCTCCGGCAAAGTTACAACAACATTTAAGTTTGTAAAAACCTCAGAACAGCACATAGAATGAGAAATATGACATCATTATTGCATAAAGAAGTGTAGCAATCGAAGATCGAAAAAGTCGTGCAAATGATTTTTTTTCATCGGTAAAGTATTTGTAACCATGCAAAATGCCTGCTTGAATCAGATATAGGGCATAACCAAGGATGACTAATGCTTGTGGAACGATGCCCCGGTCAGGGAATACTGACAGGATTGCGATCACTGCAAATGCTAAATTTGCAAACCCCACTTCATACATCCAATCGGGTCTGTCGGTTTCCCAACCCAGTCTCTCAGCATCAGACTTGTGAAAAATGACATGACGAACAAAGGCAAGTACCCCCACTACTCCTACAGTTGATAGTGTAACTATTTTTACGGCAAGTGCTATATCATTGGAAGTTAAAAAGTAAAATCCGAAAAAGATGCCCGTTGAGCCGACAAAAATACCGCTGATTGCTAAAAATTTCGCCATTATTAGTCGCCCGGATTAATGATTGAAGTTGCCAAATTCTTCACCATAACACGATGACCGATTATTTGGATTCATAATGAGGCATTGAGAACCAGAAAGTTGCACCATTATCAACCTCTCCTTCTGCCCCGACCATTCCACCATGTTTCATTACAATCCTTTGTACAATTGCGAGACCTACACCGGTGCCTTCAAATTGATTCATTCCGTGTAATCGTTGGAACACACCAAACAGCTTGTCTTTGTACTTCATATCAAAACCGGCTCCATTATCTGTAACCGAATATATAGTTCGATTTCCTTCAACTTTGCAACTAAAAAATATTTGAGGTTTTTCGATTTTTGAAGAAAATTTTACGGCATTGGAAAGCAGATTGTAAACCACTTGATGAATCATGGTTACATCTCCCGAACATTTTTCCAGAGCCCCTAATTTAAAATCTATCTTTTCACGATCGGACGGAGTTGTAACTTCTGAATAAATTGACTCAACCAACGAGTTCATATCGATAGGTGATAAAAGGATATCTTTCCTTGCAAGCCTCGAAAAGCTTAAAAGGTCATCGATAAGTTGCCCCATTTTAGTCGAATTTTGTTTAATTATTGAGCAAAGTCTCCTCCCCTCATCATCCAGTCTGTCCCCATAATCCTCTTCGAGCATGGCAGTAAATCCATTTACGGCACGAAGTGGTGCCCTCAAATCGTGAGAAACCGAATAGCTAAAAGCCTCCAGTTCTTTATTGGCTGCTAAAAGTTGTTCAGTTCGCTCTTCAACACGATGTTCAAGTTCTGCATTCAATCTGACAAGCTCTTCTCGTGTTCGTTTCTTTTCGGTTATGTCGGAAAGAATAATTTGAATGGCTGGCATTTTATTAAAAGAAACGGGTGTTTCGATTATCTCCACATCAACATTAGTTCCATCAAGTTTTACGAAAACAACTTCAATCGGGTACTCTTCTGAAGAACCTGCTAAAAGTCTATAAGATCTTTCAGCTGATTGACTCCTGAAATCAGGATGGATAAACCCTTCTGTTTCTTTTCCAAGTAATTGGTAATAAGAATCGGCACCCAAAAGGTGAAGTGCTGCGGGATTCAAATAAACTATATTTCCCCACTGTTGAACGATAATACCAACGGGTGCAACACCCAGAATGTTTTTATAACGCTCTTCACTCTCTTTTAATGCGAGACCGGCGAGTACCTCTTCCGTCACATCAACAATTGTTGAAATCATAAGGTTTGATTCAAATAGAGGAATGTTTGATGCTGTTATGTATCTTAAGACCTCACCCTCTCTTGTAATCGGGATGCTATCCCAGCGCATCTGAAGAGGGTCTCCGGTAGAAATATCTTGCAAAACTTTACTTTTCATTATTTCTCTGAATTCAGGATCCTCGTAAACTGCTTCCCAAAATGTGTCGGGATCAGCTAATTCTTCCCTCGTAGTGCAATAATACTTTGGGAACAGGTCGTTCATGTAGAGAAATTTTACTTCAGGAAAAACTGAATTTACTGCGAGACCCACGGGTATGTTTTCCATAATAAGTCTGGAAAATTGCTCTTTCTCCTTAATCTCAGATTCGGCTACTTTTAACTGAGTGATATCACTAATGATACCAAAATAACCAGAGACTTCACCATCCTCATTAAAAACAAATTTTGATTTGGAGAGAATCCAAAAAAGTGAGCCATCTTTTTTGATGGCATTTAATTCTGTTGCCCATAATTTATCACCGGTTGCTTTTCCTGAATTGTATAAATTTTGTTGTTCCGATTCAACTTCTTTTAAAATTTGAATCGAATCCGGAGTAAGAACCTTGGTTACAGGGAGATTTATGAACTCTTCAATCGTGTAACCAAAAATCCTTGTGACGGAAGGACTGATAAAAGTGGTCTTTTTTTCGAGATCCTGAGTCCAGATTATTTCTGAAATATTCTCAGTTATTCTTCGGTGTTTAAGTTCACTTTCTTGAAGGCGTTTTTCGGCTTTTTTCTGCTCAGTAATTTCCTGGAAAAAAATTGAAATTCCATTCGCAGAAGGGTAAATCCTGTTAGCAAACCATCTGTCCCAAGGTTCAAAGTATTCCTCAATAATAATGGCTTTTTGCGTTTCAAGTGCTTTTACATAAGCATTTGCAAACTTGGTCCCTTTAGCCTCAGGATACTCGACCCAATAGTTTTTTCCGAGTAGATATTTTGGTTCCCGACCAAGCATTTTACTCGCATGATCGTTCACATAGATGTAGTTGAATTGATTATCGAAAGCAACTACACCATCACTAATACGCTCAAGCAGGTCCTCGAGCATTTCCACTCTTTTTTCGGCTTCTGATACAGGATTTTCGGTTGACATAGGGTTTCTCTTTGTTCAGAATATTCTTTTGATACATCGTTAAATTATTCATAAATATCAGAAGAACAATGTTTTCCCAAATTTTAATTGATTTCTTTAAATAATAATTATTTTGCGAGCGTAAAATCGAATCTCGTTCCTGCTCCGGGTTGAGAAGAAACGGATATCTCCCCCCCCATCACTCCAACAAGTTTTTTTACGGTTGCCAACCCGATTCCGTTCCCTCTTCCGCCGAACCTGTCTCTTGACGAGAGTACAGTAAATATCTCAAAAATTTTGCCTAATGATTGCTGTGAAATTCCTCGTCCGTTGTCAGAAACAAAAAAATGATAGTGTTTTTCCGATTCAGAAAATCCAATTTCGATTTCCACTTCATTACTGTCATTGTATTTAATTGCATTGGAGACCAGATTGAGAAGTATCTGCTGAAGTGCAGTCTTGTTTATTTCGAGCCGCACATCAGAATGAGGATAGACGATATTGACATCTTTTGCCGACGGTATCAGTCGAAGTGTCTCTTGAATAAAATGATCCAAGATTAATTCCTCTTTCGTAAACTTGTCAAATTTATAACTGCGGCTATGCTCGAGTATTCCGTCAACAAGGCTCCTCAATCTATCTGAAGACCATTTGATAGCCTTGAGCATCTCTTTTCCATCATCGTCAACCTTGTCATTATAATCTTCAAGCAGCAACTGTGAGAACGCTGACATACTACCGAGAGGCGACTTGATGTCATGAGCGGCTACAAAAGCGAATTTTTCCAGCTCAATATTTCTTTCTTCCAACTGTTCGATAATTGAATCAAGATCTAATTTCTTTTTCCTTAGCTCAAACAATTTTACCACCTGCTTGGCTAAAATGATTAGTGCCCGTTCATTTGCATCGCTAAATTCTCGCGGTTTATGGTCGATAACACACAAGGTGCCCATAGGTAATCCATTAGTTGTCATCAAGGGAACACCGGCATAAAAAATAATTGGTGGATCAGTCATTACATTGGGATTGTCAAAAAACCTTTCATCGAGCCGGGTATCAGGCACTATGAAATTGGTACCGGGGTGATTAATGGCATGGGAGCACATCCCTAACTCGCGTGGAGCTTCAGTGAATTGTTTCCCAAATGAAGACTTAAACCATTGCCTGTTGGAATCAATCAGATTTACAAAAGAGATTGGTGTACCGCAAATAAACGAAGCAAGCTCTGTAATTTCGTCATATTCAACCTCGGGCATCGTATCGAGAATTGAAAATGCTTCAAGTTCTTTTAATCTTTCTTTCTCACGGTGATGTAATTCAGGTTTTATCATGGTATTCCTCTCGAATTGATAATTTGATCAGAATTATTTACCGTTTCTTCAGATTAAAGCACTACTTCTTTTTTTGAAAATAGTGAACGAAGAAACAAAAATATCTCAAACGCAAAATAAGGAGCAACGAGATAAATTAAAGGGTTCGAGTTCCAGGCTTTCAAGAATTCTAACCTGACTAAATGAGTGGCGGCTGTTGTAATTCCACAACCAGGGCAGTGAGTATGGAAAATTACTTTAAAGAGACAGGGAGGTAAAATATCGATAGAAAAAAACACTTGAACCAAAATACCTACAGTAAAACAGGCTGTGAGTATCATGATTGAGGGGTCTCTTCGATACAATTTTTTCATTTGGGATTGTCATGTTTTAGGGAAAATAAACGGATTTAGTTCGAAAACCGCATATATACAGAGAGGAAAAATCGGGCTGAAATTAAATTCCAGCCCAAAAACTTATACCAAATCTCTGCCGTCAGCCATTTTTAAGCCGCCGGTGATAATCTGAATGAGATCGATGATGGTCCAAATACCACAACCGCCAAATGTGATGAGCATCAACCACCAGTTGGAGTGTCCCATCATTAGACGATGAATTCCAAGTCCACCGAGGAAAAAACAAATCAAGATCATAGTAGTCTTGGATTGAACGGGTTTCTGTTCTGCCATAATTATACCTTTTGTTTCTCCTACTCGTAAGGCTTTTCGGTGTCGCCCCGTTTTTTTGAGTGGGTTCTGGACTCCACTTGCTATTAAAAAATTGTCTGAAGAATCAGAATCAATTTGAATAAAACTCAAAACAATAAACCACAAAGGAATTGCAGCAAACGATGTAATTCTTCGTTTTAAGTGTTATAACTAACTTTTGTACAACTAAAAGAATATCGACAATAGATATTTATGGGAGAGAAACTTAACCTTGGAGATAACAAACTATTATTAAAGTAACGGTGGAAATTATGTTTTTTTTCTATAACTACCAAACGAAATTCTTAAAATAATTGCAAAAAAATGAAAATATCAGAATAATAATTATGGAAGATACCTGATCCGAAGAAAATTGAATCAAACCTTGAGTTTTTAGGGGGATTTTTGGCAGAAGTGAGATATTAGACTTTTAACCCGGCAGGTTTTTTTTGAGGGTTGGAACCTGCCGGATCAATATTCTAAGAAGCGATTTTTATGACTACATTTCCCTTTTTGTGCCCTTTATCTACAAATTCGTGAGCAGCAACAATCTCCTCCATTGGATATACTTTATCGATTACCGGATTAAATTTACCCTCAACCACCTTTTGAGCCATAAAATTTAGTTTTTCAGTAGTTTCTTTGCAAACTCCCCCAACAACTTTTACTTTTGTTGTGAGGTTAGTCCACAATCCTTTCACAACATCAACAGGATTATAATGAACTGCACGCAAATAGTACCCACCCGGTTTTATCGATTTGACACAACCGTTGAATGGGCATTGGCCTAAAGTATCGTAAATTAGATCGTACTTCACCCCGTTTTTTGTAAAATCTTCTTTAGTGTAATCTATCACAAACTTTGCACCAATTGATTTCACCATTTCAGCATTTGAACCACTACAAACTGCGGTAACTTCAGCTCCAAAATCTTTGGCTAATTGAACTGCAGCTGTCCCAAGACAACCCGATGCCCCATGAATAAGCACTTTATCACCCTTTTTAATTTTACCTTTTTCTAAGAAGTACAGACTTGTAAGACCACCAAAAGTGATTGCGGTCGCCACTCCAAAAGAAATATTTTTTGGTTTGTGTGCAATTACGGCATCTTGCGAAAAACATTTATACTCGGCATAAGTCCCAAATTCAAACCCGGAAGAACCAAAGACCTCATCATTTTTCTTGAATAGAGTAACATCTTTACCCGTTTCTTCCACAATTCCGGCAAAATCTATACCAAGAGTCTGAATTTTGGGGGTAAATATTCCATAGACAAGTCTCGCTACCCACGGATTGGCTGATCTGATCCTGATATCTGCAGTAGTAACAGTTGTAGCCATTATTTTTACTAAAATCTCGTTATCCCCGGGAACGGGTTTTGCCTGCTCCTTAATGTGAAGGACTGATGGTGGACCGTATTTTGTAAAGATGACTGTACGCATATTTTACCTGCATTTTTGATGGCGGTGGATGATTAATTGTGATTTGATTAAAGGAAGTGGTGTAACAAAAAGTATTTATACACCTTCTTATGAATACTTTTCAAATTTCAGTAGATGAAAATAATATCAAAAAAATTGCGATGATGATATATTGGGTTAAACGGTCAGAACAGTCAGCAGGTGGTGAAATTTTTCTCTTAAATAAGTCTTAAAACAAGAAATGCGAGAATTGCTGCTGTGGAACTTCTGTAAATCCATTTAATGTGGTTTCTTCCCTCATCCCCTTTCGAGTTTAGTAATTTTATCATAGAATAGATTAGGACACCATCCATAAAAATGAATGGAATAAAGTAGTGAGGTTCAAACCATCCAAGCAGAAAAGGAATAATAGTGAGGATTAAAACAAAACCGAATATCATGCAGCTAATTCGTAGTACAAAAGCTTTTCCATACTTTATAGCCAGGGAGTTGGAATTCATTTTTTTGTCGCCCTCCATATCCATTGCATCGGCGGCAATTTCTTCTCCCAGGTCGAGCATTGCAGCCAATAGACCAAAGAAAAAAACCGTTTTTTCTAACGGAAGTCCTACTGTAATTCCGCCATACACAAATGTCATCCCGACAGAAAAACTTACCATCAGATTCCCGGGGAGCCCCGTTCTTTTTAGCCTCCAATTATAGAGGAAACCAACCACGGCTAATATGGTGCAGGCTAAAAAGGAGAGAATGCTTATGAATATGGCGAGTGATAATCCAACAGCAAGTAGCACTAATGATAATAAGAGTGCTCCATTTTTGGAAATCATTCCTGATGGAATTGGGCGAGTGGGGGCGTTAATTATATCTGAAGCTACATCAAAATAGTCGTTTATGGCAAGAATTGCACCTGAGATTAATGCAACTGAAAAGAATCCGGCAAATATTTGATATGGTGTTCCGAGTGCCCCAAGTGCAAGCATCTGCCCTGTTATTACACAAATACCGGCTGCGATTGTGAGATCAGGTCTGATTAAAATGAGGCTACCTTTGATCCAATTCATAAATGGGTAAAGAATTAAGTTGTAAGAAAATGATATTTACGCCAACAAAAATAGTAATTACCATCAACACTCTTCAAATTAAAGAAAATTCTTTAACCCGCCATGTAATTGAGCAAATGCCTCCAAAACAAAAAAGCCCAAGAATCTCTTCTTAGGCTTTTTTCATTGTAGCGGGGGCCGGACTTGAACCGACAACCTTCGGGTTATGAGCCCGACGAGCTACCAATTGCTCCACCCCGCGATCAAAAATCTTGATCATATTTCCTGAATAGTAATTGTTATAATTTAGTCTTCAAATGTAAGCATTATTTCCCAATCCACCAAATAAATAGAAGTACTAATCTTAATCCCCTATTTAAGCTCCTCAAAGGTGATGTCCATCAGATCATACTTTTGCCAATCTGCAAAGTCATAGTGCCACCACTCACTCTCGAGTGCTTTAAATCCGTGCATTTCCATTACAATTCTTAATAGAGCTCTGTTAATCCTTTGGGTGACAGAAATATTCTGGTACTTGTGTCCGGCTTTTTCGGTAAAGTCATCAAAAATAGTGGGCATATCGAGCAACTCACCATTGGTCATATCATAGAGTCCGAGATCGATTGCACACCCTCTGTTGTGGCGACTGCCTGTTTTTGGGCTGGCTGCAAAATCCTCATCCAATACAAAGTCCCAAATCTTTTTTGTGATTCCATAAGGTCTGTACGCATCATAAATCACTATTCCGATATTATTCAGAGCGAGAGTTTCAGCAACTTTTTTGAGAGCTAAAGCTGCGGGTTTGCGTAAGAAAACTCCGGCAGAATTGTAAAGCACTTGTTTTGTAACATTATCTGTAGTTGCATACTTTACATCTTTTTTGATATTTGGTACTAAGTCTTCAAGATTCACCAATTCGTTATAGTGATGTGCTGCAACTTGTGCGAGATACAAAGTCTTTGAGTTAACAACCTTTAATCCAAATTCATTTACCGGAATTTCAGGTTGAGAATAAAGCAGCCCAGTCAGCAGAATTAGAAACGGGATGAGCCGAATCTGAATTAAATTATATTTTCTCATTCAACAACTCTCAAAATTGGATAAACACAATAATTTTTATCAAAATAGGGTGATTTTTTATAAAAGAATGAAAGTCTTGCATCGGGATCATTCCTGAATTTTTCATCAGATGCAAGTTTTTCTTCGAACTCTTTCTTCAGATTGGCATCTGTTTTAAGCATTTCCAAGGCGACTTTTTCCATCACATAGTCTTCAAAATACTCCTTCATTTCAAATATCTGATTAAAAAATCCCCATGAGAAAAAAGAATCTTCCGATGATGGTTCGAGCAATAAATTGATAATTTTTAATGTCCGCTGGTCACAGGATACAAAAAATGATCCGGCTGGTGCAACAAATTCCATTTTTGTTGCATCGTACTTAGCTACAGCTCTGAACCGCCCTTCATAAGGTGTCTTTGCAAATGAAAAATCCTTAAACTTTAATTTCTCCACTTTGAATTTTTTCTCTGCCGAGAATTTTTCAACTTTTACACCATGAAGTTCCAAAATTGAAACAAGAGACGAGTACTCAGACGGGATTATATATCCTAGAGGGACTTTCATTGAGTCAGAAGTGTAGATATCATCAAACAGGGGTATCTCTTTCTCAAATTTTTTCCCCGTGTAAACAATTTTTTCTACACCAGAAACGAGACTTGTTTCATAAACTGCTTCAATTCCTTTAAACATAATTTTATTGTCGGTTTTATCTTTTGTCGAGAATTTGATGGGCAACCATTTGGCTCCACTTCCAACAAACTGTTTCATATTGTTGTCAGCTTTATGATTCTCTTCACGAATGATTTTCCCATTCAAAACAAGAAATTTGGCTACAGTTTCCAGCACAGCTTTTGTTGCAAATACCCTATCCTTGTAAGGTTTCATCATGTGAGTTTCGACCAGCAAAGAAATGCGATTTTGAGCCGCCGTGTAACCTCCTGAAAATCGGGGTGTTGAAGCCCAATCAAGCATACCGTTTTCGACTTTATTGTCCTTAAAAAAGACATAAGGTGCTACCATCCAACCTGCCGACTCCACATTTTCCATCAAATATGGAAGGAAAACATTTTGAGAAAGTTTTGCGAGATTTGGCGAGATGTTGCCGTGTCTCTCAAGTCCGTAAGTTACGGTATATTGATAATCGGCACCATCAGTTGTATGGTTGTCAATCGAAAAATCAGGGAGCCAAGCCGAAAAAAGCCCCAACATGGCACGCATTTCGGGAGCATCCGCCTTCATCCAGTCGCGGTTCAAATTAATATTTTGTGCAGTTGTTCTCCAGCCCATATTTGTGGGTCCATCCTGATTGATCCGATTGTATGCGGAACTTCTTTCATGTCCGTCAACGCTAAAAATTGGGACAACCAATAAAATTACATTTTCAAAAATCTCTTTATGCTTCCCTTCCACCAGCATTTCCCTTAAAAAAATCATTGAAGCATCTTTTCCCTCAATCTCCCCCGAGTGAATACCATTTAAAACCAATAATATCGGTTTGCCGGTTGTTCGTGCAACTTCGGGAGAGAATGCTTTGTCTTTAGAGACAATAAAAACCTTTAGTTCCCTTCCTTGAGGAGAGACGCCAAAAGTTTTATAACTTACAGCTTCATTTGTTTTGGAAAGTTTTTCAAAAAACTGATCTGTCTCTTTGTAAGTGGAAGTGGCTTTGAAGTTCGATTTCTCAAATTCTGTTTGCCATTCGTTTTGTGAGTAGAGTACAGAAGTGGTAATAATTAAGAATAACAGGCTTTTTGCAAAAGATCGTGACAATTTCTTAGATTCCGTGTTAAATTTTTAATAAAGAAGTGTAATAATTTAATTAATTGGGGTGAAATAATTATTAAATGATTTTAGCAGGATTACCGAATTCGCTTGAATTTTGTCCCTTATTTCAGTATGTTAGGTAATAGTTTTTCCCAAATAACGGGCAATGGGAGATTGGATCATGCTTACAACAATTGACAAAAGCAATTACTTAAAGGGACTGTTGATAGTCGCAAGAATCGACAACAGTTTAATAGACAAAGAAAAAGATTATATTAGAAATGTAGCCACTAAACTGGGTTTTAGTAAAGATTTCTACGAAGAAGTATTAAAAAATTTAATGATTAACGAAAACATCAGTGATAACCCGCTGTCGTTTAGTTCCTCGGCAATTACAGAAATATTTATTGACGAAGCACTCAATCTAGCTTACGCTGATCGTGATGTTTCGCAACCTGAATTGGAATGGCTGAAAAAAACAGCTGAAATGAACGGAATCTCAAATCACAGATTCCAGGAAATTATTTCAATTTTTTTGACAACTAAACAAGATGAAGAGATAGCAAAAAAATCTGCTATTGCTTGATTCTGAGAACATTAGAATTCGCCAAAAACTGATTTTTAGCCGACGATTCAAATTTTTAGATTGTAGAACTGTTTAAAGTTAGACAAGCGGTTATTTCCCCCCAGATAACCGCTGACCTTCTATACCCGCCTCTTATCCAAATATAGTTGTCAGGTTCTCCTGATTTAACTAACATTTAAGTTCATTTTTTCACTAACAAATTCAGTAAGGTACTATGACACGAATAATCTTGTTCATCTCCATGCTATTGGCAGTTGTTGAAGTAGAGGCACAGGAAAGCCGACTTCTCCGATTCCCAAATATTAACGGCGACAGGATCGTCTTCACTTATGCAGGTGATCTCTATACCGTGAGTTCCAACGGAGGAACTGCCCGCAAAATTACCAATCACACCGGAATAGAAATGTTCGCCAAGTTCTCCCCTGATGGCAAAAACATTGCTTTCACAGGTCAGTACGATGGGAATACAGAAGTGTATCTGATTCCTTCGGAAGGTGGGGTTCCAAAACGGTTGACTTATACCGCCACTCTTGGTAGAGATGATGTTTCTGACAGAATGGGACCAAACAACATCGTGATGGCATGGCGTGATAACGAGTCTGTTATGTTCAGAAGCAGATGGGCAGAACCTAACGACTGGAAAGGTCAGCTCTACTTCGCCAACATTAAAGGAGGCTTAGCTGAACAACTTCCTTTGCCACGAGGTGGTTTTGGGACTTTCTCACCCGACGGGAAAAAACTCGTTTATAATAGAGTTTTTAGAGAGTTCAGAACCTGGAAAAGATATCGTGGTGGACAGGCAGATGACCTCTGGATTTATGATTTTGATTCAAAGAAAACAACCCGGGTTTTGGAAAATCCTGCACAAGACATCTTCCCTATGTGGACAGGAAACAAAGTTTATTTTGCTTCAGACAGAACCGGGACCATGAACATCTTCTCTGTAGATCTAACTACGAAGAAAGAGACCCAAATAACTAATTTTAAAGACTTTGATGTTAAATTCCCTTCTATCGGTGGTAATTTTATAGTATTTGAAAATGGTGGGTATATTTGGAAACTTGATGTTTCAAACGATAAGTATGACAAAGTCAACATTCAAATTAGTGATGACTTTGCCGGAGGCAGAAATGGAATAATTGATGTAAGCAAAAATATTGCATCATGGGAAATTTCACCCGACGGAAATAGAGCACTCTTTAGTGCAAGAGGTGACATTTTTACTGTTCCTGCAAAAAACGGGGTTACCAGAAACCTGACTGCAACTTCCGGAATTCATGAACGCAGCCCAAAATGGTCACCTGATGGCAAATTTATCGCATACATTTCCGACAGAAGTGGTGAAGATGAAGTCTATTTAACTCCGCAGGATGGAAAAGGTGAAGAAGTGCAGCTCACAAAAGGTGGGAATGCTTACAAATTTTCGATACAATGGTCACCTGACAGTAAAAAACTTATTTTTTCCGACCAAAATTACACGATCAATTATGTTGATATCGACTCTAAAACGATAACTAAAGTAGATAAATCGGATGTTACACCAATTAACTCTTACGATTGGTCGTTCGACAGTCGTTATATAGCATATAACAAAACAGATGATAATGTATCATCGCGTATTTATATCTACTCACTCGATACCAAAAACTCCAATCCGGTTACCGATGGTTTTTTTGATGTGGGGCAGCCTGTTTTTTCGAAAGACGGAAAATATCTTTTCTTCACTTCGGAAAGGACTTTTAATCCTACTTATGGATGGACTGAGTGGAATCATACCTACACCGATATGACAAAAATCTACCTGGTTACACTTCAAAATTCGACAAAATCTCCTTTCGAGCCAAAAAGTGATGAAGTTGCCGTAAAGGAAGATAAACCAGCCACGGAGAAAAAGGACGAGAAAGAATCTAAAGAGACTGCCAAAACAGTGGTAGTGGATTTTGATCGGATCCTCGATAGAGTTGTAGAAATTCCGACACCTGCGGGCAGTTATGGAAATCTTTCGACCACAGCAGATAAAATATTCTACTATAGAAGAAGCCCAAGGGATGAGAAGTTTAACCTCTATTCATATAGCTTAAAGGATTTGGAAGAAACCAATCTCGGTGATGTGATGGGTTATGAAATTTCAAATGATGAGAAAAAAATGCTCGTAAGAGTTGGAAGTTCTTATGGTATTGTGCCACTCCCATCCGCACCCGTTAAAATAAAAGATGCATTGAATCTTGCCGATTTAAAAGTTTCACTCGACAGAAAAGCTGAATGGAAACAGATTTTTGATGAGTCGTGGAGACAAATGAGAGATTTCTTCTATGCAAAAAATATGCACGGAGTTGACTGGGCAGCTGTAAAGAAACAGTATGAACAACTTCTCCCGTTCGTGAATCATAGAGTCGATTTAACTTACATTATTGGCGAAATGATCGGCGAGCTAAATATCGGGCATGCCTATGTGGGTGGTGGTGACTATCCTAAAGCAGCTCGAATTGCACTCGGTTTGCTCGGGGCTAAACTTGAAAAAGATGCTTCAGGTTATGTTAAGGTAAAAAAAATACTCTCCGGACAGAATTGGGATAAAGATTTCCGTTCTCCTCTCACTGAAATTGGCGTAAATGTTAAGGAAGGTGACTATATCATTGCTGTGAATGGTAAATCGGTAAAAGAGATGGAAAACATTTACGAAGCACTTGTTGATCGAGCCGGAAAACAGGTTGTTCTCACGGTCAATTCTGTTGCAGATGAAAAGGGTGCCAGAGATGTTACAGTTGTTCCTGTTGCAGACGAACAAAATCTCTACTACCTGAATTGGGTAGAGGGGAATATTCAAAAAGTGACTAAAGCAACAAATGGAAAAGTTGGCTACATCCACATCCCTGATATGGGTGTAAACGGGTTAAACTGGTTCGTAAAATATTATTATCCCCAATTAAACAAAGAAGCATTGATAATAGATGACAGAGGAAATGGTGGTGGAAATGTATCTCCACAAATTCTCGAAAGACTCGCTCGAATGCCGGTAATGATGAACTATAGAAGAAATTCGATAAGTACATTTAATCCAACCGGTATGCATGTAGGACCCAAAATACTTCTCATGGATGAGTTTTCTGCATCCGATGGTGATATTTTCCCTTATCGATTCAGGGCTTCAAAACTTGGAACTCTTGTCGGAAAAAGATCATGGGGTGGTGTAGTCGGTATTTCAGGCTCCCTCCCGTTTGTTGATGGTGGTATCCTGAACAAACCGGAATTTGGTCCTTATGACTTGAAGGATGCAAAGTGGATAATGGAAGGGCACGGTGTTGATCCCGATGTCGTTGTTGATAACGATCCTGCCCTCGAATTTGAAGGCACCGATGAACAACTTAACAAGGGCATTGAACTGATTTTGAAAGAATTGGAAAAGAATCCCGTTAAGAAAAATCCTGTTCCCCCATTCCCTGACAAAAGCAAATAATCTTAAATTAAGATGAACAAAAAAAGGCTGCCTGATCGCTCAGGCAGCCTTTTTTAATTCTAATATTAATCTATTTTAGAGGGACTAACTTTAAGTTGTCTTTAGCTCCCTGATTGTTAGGATCGAGCACAAGAATTTTTTCATAAGCATCTCTGAAATTTTGTTTCCAGGTATCTTTAAATTCCGGTTTGTCCTGACTCTGGAAGTAAAAATATCCCATATAGTCATAAGCATTAATGAGCTGGGTTTTGAACTTATCAGCTGTTTTGCCTGCAATCTCAATGAAGCTATCGAAAACCGGTTTAGCAATTCCAAACTTGGTGGAGTCGAGAGTTTCAATCTGCGAGAGGCAAAGAGCTTTATAAAAATAACCGAGCGCAAAATCAGATTTTTGACTTAACAAGCTATCGAATGCAACAACTCCGGCATCATAGTTTTTACCAAAATAGTATGCCATTCCAAGGTTGTAATACTCTCTCTGGGCCAGTCCTCGTTCAATTTGCTCTTTCTTTTTGTAGCTTTTTGCTGCTGATTCCCAATCTTTTTTCTTGAAGTAGTAGGAAGCTACATCAGCAAGAAGTGAAGACTTGGTTGAATCAAGATCAACTGCTTTAATATAGTTGAGAGCTGAGATTGAGTCGTTACCCATCTTCTTCTGGTTTTTGCCATAAAGCTCATAATCATAAGCTTTAATTTTTGCAGGATCGATAACGGTGAAATACTTGTCAAAAGCTGTGATAGCTTTGGAGGAATCTCCGAGCATATCATAAGCATAAGCTTGAAGAACCCACATATCAGAACTTTTGGCATCAACTGCGAGGTACTCATTAGTAGTTGCAACTGTGCCGGCAAAATCTTTTCCGTTATACTGTATGATTGAGAATCTTCTCAGATTTGAAAGAGTTTTTTCTGATTTCTGGAGATATTCTTTATAAAACTGGATAGCTTTAGTAAAATCTTCCATATCATAATTCATTTCAGCGATCTCACGATAAGCAGGAGCATAATCAGGATTCAGTTTTAAAGCATCCTGAAACTTAACTTCTGCGGAACCAAATTGTTTGATCAGTCTGTAAACCTGTCCATAACCCACATGAGCAGCTGGTTTGTTGCTTTGGATATCGAGGGCTGATTTGAAGAACTTAAGGGCGTTTGTACCATCAGGAATAGTATAATAAATCTTTCCTGCGGAGATGAGAAGATCGTAATTCTTGGCATCTTTGGAGAGATTTTTCAAGATAGCGTCAATTCCAATTTCACAAATTTCTTTGTCTGCACCACCAACATAGATAGCATCTGCCATATCGATCAAGAATTCGGTATCATAAACCGTGGTACCCTTTTTCTCGGAAGAAACTTTATTAAGAGCTTGAGTAAGAAGGTCTTTGGCAAGTGCAAAGTTTTTATCTCTGAAAGCCAGGGTAGCGGCTCCCAACATGTAGTACGGGTCGCCGGCAGAGGTAGCTGCAAATTTGTCCAATACCATTTTAGCACTATCATTTTTTGCAACATGCATATATGCGTGAGCTAAAAAGTAACCGTACTTGATATTGGCAGGTTCTTCTGCCAGTAATGCGTTGTAAGTAAGCAATGCATTTGTGTAGCTTTCGTTCTCCAGATATTTGTGGGCATCTTTAAGATTTTGAGCATTACTTAAAGTGAATGCACCAACAACAAGGAGGAGAGAAAGCAAGATCGTCTTTTTCATATATATTCCGGCTTTACTTGATTTGAATATTTTCGTTTGTTACTTGTAAGATTCTTACGGGCATCCTTGCAGGCACGAGTCCAAATCTGAGGACGGTTCTCTGACCCGGTTCGCTTGCCACATAAGCTGTAAATCCTTGCCCTAATCCTGCTCTACCCTCGAAGTTCACTGAAGTGAGGCTTCTTACGAGCGGGTAAAGAGGTGGTTCTTTTTCTGTGCTCACTGCAGGATCATATCTTTGAGCAACATAATATTGCCACGGTCCAACAGCCTTTTGATCTGAGTTAACGGAATCCGCAACTTCAAGATCAAGAACTTTGACATCTTTAATAAAGGTTGTGTTGTTTGTATCAGCATCATCATAAACATAAATTGAGCTTAAAAAGCCGATTGCGTCAACATTTGCCGATACATAATTAATAAGGTCTTTAGGAGATTTAAGATCATAAACATTTTTAGCAGAGCGGAATTCTTCTCCATACCTTCCGGCGAAGAAATTTACCGTGCCGGCGAGCGAATTTTCAAAGACAAGGGAGAATGGCTCGTTTGGCAACCCTTCTTTCAACTCGTTGAATCGAGTATATTTTCCGGTAAAAATACTCTTCAGGTCATCCTGTGAGAGTACGCCAAGCTTGTTGTTTTTATTAACAAAGAGTGCAATTCCGTCGTAGGCAATTTTTGTATTTCTTGCCACAACTTCCTTTTTAGCCATCAAAGCATTTTCTTTTGAATTCAATTCTCTGGATATAAAAATAAGTTGTACTGAATCTTGAAGTAAAAGGTCGATTACCTTCGACTCTGGAGCATAGATGATATCTAAAAAAGCGTTGGGATAGAGAGTTTCGAACTGTTTTTCGAGCTCTTCAAAGACAGGTTTGTAAGTTTCATCCACAGCAATTTTCTTTTTGCCCATGGTAGGTTCATCGGCTTCACCGGAAGATATTTTATTCTCACATCCGGTGAAAAAGAAGGCAACTACTGCCAACAAAACTATGATTGTGCTATTTATCTTCTTCATTTGAGTTTTCCTCACGGCTCTCTATTAGTCTTTTATACGATCTGTATATTCTGAAGGTTCCATAGACAATCAGTCCACCTGAGATGAGATAAAGCTCATAATCCGTAAGATTCTCGAATAACGGGATGTATCCCAAATATACAACGACACCCGCACCAATGTAGAAGAGTGCCATAAACATTTCAAAATATCTGACCACTTGAGAGAACAAATTTGTGCCGATTAGTAGTGAAAAGTAAGTTTTTAACCTTTACAGGAGTGTTTAGCTCTAATTCGTAATTTTTTTAAAGGCAAACATTAATATAAGCAGAACAAAAAAAATAATGAAGATAATAACGACCGCCTTATTCATTTTATAAACTATTTTCCATTTTTTACCCTACACATTATTCCCCCTTTTTCGTATTTTTACGCACCCCCTTTATCCATTCATAGAGAGAAGAGAGATGCTCAAAAAGATACTTCTGACCGTGTTATTTGTGGTTGCAACCGTTATCGCCCAAAGTGGTGACATAAAAGTGAACAGTTTCCTCGTTTATGGTCCATTGGAAATAACAGGACCCGTGCTAAATAAAGATAAAAAAACTGATATAAAGGCGATTTTTTCTGATGGCGATAACATCAAACCGGTCATTGGACTTCTTTCAGATCGTGATAAATGGGATATTCGTACTCCTTACTTTCTCGAGAATGCGAGTAAAAGCAAAAACTCACTATACTATGTTGTTTTTTATCTCGAAGTTTCATCGTTTGCTACTACTGAAATGAAGGTTACTTCCAGAATGCCCTACCGGGTTTACTTCGGAAGTGAAGGGAAAAAAACGAATCTTGACGCCCCTGATCCGGACACTTCAATCACAAAATCAGTCACCATTCCTTTGAATCTCGAAGCCGGGAAGCATCTTTTTGTAATAAAAATGGTCAGCTTTGGCGATGCAGCAGGAGACAAAGACCTAAAAGTGTTGTTTACTCAACCAAAAGAACCGGGAACGATCTTAACTCCAACTACCGATCCGGTAAGCTACACTTCATTTGAAAGACTTCTCGATGATCCTAAGATTCAATCGGTTTCAATCTCGGGGAACGGTGAATATTCAGCAGTTTCAATAAGTCAGCGAAATATCTCAAACTCTACTTTCGATAGAAGCATTCTGATTTTCGAAAATGAAACCGGAAAACAAGTGAGGTCTATCTCCGTTTCAAATTTTGAATGGGTAAAAGATGATTCTTATGCTTTCACTTCGAGCGGAAATAAAACTTCTGCCATTCAACTTGCATCGATGAAAAATGGAGTAGTTGAAACTGTGATTGACGGAATTGAAAATCTTTCCGATTTTTCTTTTTCCAACGATGGTTCAAAACTGCTTTATACTCTCTATAAAGAGGTAGATCAATTCGAAAATGGAGCAAAAAGGCATCAGGGCATTCAGGATAGAGGCCCCGGATTTCGGAATAAATACAAAACATTATCTTACGATCTTAAAACCGGCACAACCTCTGTGATTACCGGATTTGACGACAATCTTTTTGTCTCTTCCCTTTCTGATGATAATAAAAAATTACTCCTGACCAGATCGGGTTACGACCTGAAAACACGCCCCTACTCTTACACTGACCAGTTTATTTATGATTTTGAAACCGGGACGCTCGATTCTCTATTCAGAGTTTTTTACGGAGGTGGTGCAGAGTTTGGTTCTGGCAATAAACAACTCTATTTGACCGGTGGTCCGGCTCTTTTTGGGAACACAGGTGTCACAACTCCTCCTGAACTGATTCCAAACGACTACAACACATTGTTATATCGCTATGATCTGAATTCAAAAAATGTAGTCTGTCTGACTAAAAATTTTGATCCGGCTATTTCATCTTTTTATCTTGACGATAACTCTGATCAGATTTATCTTTTAACAACCGATAAAAGTTATAAAAACATCTACTCCCTCTCTGCTGATGGGAAATTCAAAAAACTTGAATTACCCGTTAAATCGGTTGAAAGAATTGATTTTGACAAAAAATTCAGATATGCAGTTTTTAGTGGTTCAAATCCTGACTACCCTGACCGTGCTTGGTTATATAACACCAAAACAGGGAAATCGACACTTTTATACGATCCAAATGAAAAAACATACAAAGATATAATCCCGGGTAAATTTGAAGAGTTCACCTTCACTTCAAGTAAAGGTAGAAAGATTGAAGCGGCAGTTTTCTTCCCTCCAAATTTTGATCCGACTAAAAAATATCCTTGTATTGTTAACTATTATGGTGGTACCACCCCCGTTTCGAACACTTTTGAAGGCAGATACCCAAAAAATATTTGGACGGCAAATGGATATGTAGTCTTTATTTTACAACCTTCTGGTGCAATCGGTTACGGACAAGAATTTGCCGCTTATCATGTTAACGATTGGGGTGAAGTGGTGGCACAGGAGATAATCGAGGGAACCAAAGTGATGTTGAGCAGATACCCTTCTGTTGACGCCTCAAAACTTGGTTGCATTGGTGCGTCTTATGGTGGATTTATGACAATGTCGTTGATTACCAAAACCGATATGTTTGCAGCTGCAATTTCGCACGCCGGCATAAGCTCGCTTTCGAGTTATTGGGGCGAAGGATTCTGGGGACTGGTCTATTCCGCTGTGGCAACTGCGAACAGTTTTCCATGGAATCGAAAAGATATTTATGTGGATAAAAGTCCTCTTTTTTCAGCCGACAAAGTGAATACTCCCCTGCTCCTCCTACATGGCAACGATGATACTAATGTACCTCCGGGTGAAAGTTGGACATTCTACACAGCCCTCAAAGTATTGGGAAAAGATGTGGAGCTTATTGAAATCGACAAACAAGATCATCATATCCTCGACTATGCAAAAAGGAAGCACTGGTCGAAAACAATTTTGGCATATTTTGACAAATATTTAAAAAAGAATTCTGCCTGGTGGAATTACCTTTATGAAGGTTCTTCAAACTAATTTTATGTATATTAGTTGTTTATAAATCTATTTTTAATCAATTCAAATAAAGAGTATGAGTCTTTATAAATCGATAGCATTGTTCTCTGATAACCCGAGATCAGTCGATATTTACCAGCAATTCGCCCGCGAAGGAAGTCACGACTTGCTCCATCTGGCAAAGACCACTCAAAATCTGAGTGAACTTTCGTCAAAAAAATATGACCTGATAATTGTCGAGATATCTCAACCGTCTATGTCAGAAATTGAATTTATTGACGAAATTAATTCTATCGGCGAAACTGCCCCAATAGTTGTGATTTCTTCCTATTTTTATGAAACAAGGGAAATCGTTTTTGGTGGTAAAATTGATTATTTCATCCAAAATCCACTAAGTGTAACCAAATTAAAAGATGCAGTAGCAATTTTCTTCAAAGATGAAGTGGTGCCGCAAAAACCAGCGGTTGCAGATAGTGGAGTGGATAAATTAATTCTGGCAAACAAAAGGCTCACTGTTTTGCTTGAATTGACCCGCTCTCTCACTTCAATTACGGATCTTGATGAACTACTTTCGCACACAATTAAGATGACTGCGGAAGTGCTTTCTGTTGAAAGAGCCACAGTTTTTATTTTCGATAAAGAGAAGTTTCAACTTTGGTCGAGAACCGGAATTGGACTTAGAGCGTCTGAAATTCGATTCCCCGCAAATCAAGGTATCGCAGGGGAGATTTTCTCTTCGGGTGAACCACTCATTATCACTGACCCATACTCTCATCCGGCTTTTAATAAGGAATTTGATTTAAAATCAGGTTTCAGAACAAAAAATATTCTCGGTTACCCGCTCAAGAATATAAATGGTGAAGTTATCGGTGTTATTCAACTCTTAAACAAAAAAGCCGGCGACTTCGATCACGAAGATGAATCTTATCTCGGGGCACTCGCTTCGGGTGTTGGAATCGTTCTGGAAAATGCTCTTTTGCGAGATCATCTGAAAACAAAATTTGAGGAAATGCAGGTCGCTTACAAAGAACTTGATATCGCACAGGATACAATATTGCGAGAAACCAAGTTCGCAACGATCTTTGAGTTAAGTGGGATAATTCGCGATGCTCTCAGCCAGAATGATCCCCTCGGCATTATCGCTCATCTAAAATCTGATTATTTATACGACTCAAAATTGATGAGAGCTCTCGATTTGGTTGAAGCATCAATCAAAAAAATAATCTATGATACCGAACAATTTGCAAAGAACAATGGCAACTAAAGTTCTTGTTTTATTCGTCCTGATGCTTCTTCCTGCAACAGGTTGTATGAGGGCGGACGAGCAAGCACGAACAATTTATGGAGATAATATGTCTTTCGATAATTCTAAACTGGATTCTGCCATTTTTGGAGCTGGATGCTTTTGGTGCGTTGAAGCAGTTTTTCAGCGTTTAAAAGGTGTTGAGAGAGTGATTTCAGGTTATTCAGGTGGTAGTGTGAAAAACCCCACCTACAAACAGGTTTGTGAAGGTAACACCGGGCATGCGGAAGTTTGTAAAATTTATTACGACCCCACTGTGCTAACATATACAGAATTGTTGGAAGTATTCTGGAAAACTCACGACCCAACAACTCTGAACCGTCAGGGAAATGATGTTGGTACCCAGTATCGTTCGGTAATTTTTTACAATAATGACGAACAAAAGGAACTTGCTCAACACTTCAAAAATAAACTCGATTCTTCGGGTATATTTAGTGATAAAATAGTTACTGAAATTTCACCTGCGGGCGAATTTTTTGTTGCCGAAGATTATCATCAAAATTATTTTGATGAGAACGGGAACCAACCATATTGTTCTTTTGTAATAAAGCCGAAAATCGAAAAATTTAATAAGATATTTAAAGATAAAATCAAATAATCATCAATTAACAAAATTTGGAGTTCTAATGAAATCTCATGAAATTGATTACACGATAATTGGCGACGATCTGCAAATGGTCGAAGTCGAACTCGATCCTGGCGAAACAGTTATCGCTGAAGCCGGTGCCATGTGTTACATGGAGAGTGGTATTGAATTTGAAGCAAAAATGGGAGACGGTAGCCAGGCTGATACCGGATTTTTTGGGAAACTTGTTTCCGCAGGAAAAAGGGCTCTCGCCGGTGAATCTATTTTTATGACTCATTTCACCAATCGTGGAAATGGTAAAAAAAGACTCGCTTTTGCCTCTTCAGTTCCGGGAAAAATTATTCCTGTTGACCTTACAGAATTTGGCGGAAGATTGTTCTGCCAGAGTGATGCGTTTCTCGCTGCCGCCCTTGGCACAAAGATAAGTATAGCTTTTACTAAAAAACTTGGTGCAGGCTTTTTTGGCGGAGAAGGTTTTATTCTACAAAAACTCGAAGGTGACGGAAAAGCTTTTATAAACTGTGGTGGAAGCATCATCAGAAAAGATTTAAAGAATGATACCCTTAGAGTTGATACAGGTTGTATTGTGGCTTTTACCGAAGGCATCGACTATGATATCCAGAAAGCCGGAAGCTTAAAAACAATGTTCCTCGGTGGTGAAGGATTATTCCTTGCTACACTTAGCGGTACCGGTTCAGTCTATCTTCAGAGCCTTCCATTCTCAAGACTCGCCGATAAAATCATCGCGAGAGTTCCAAAGCCATCAACAACCACATTCAGCAGTTCAGATTAATTGCATAATTTTATGTGAAGAAGAAAAGGGCGGTCGAGTGATCGCCTTTTTTTTGGCAGGTAGTGTACCCCCGGCAAGAATCGAACTTGCGCACATGGCTCCGGAAACCAATGCTCTATCCACTGAGCTACGGGGGCAATAAAATATGGAGTGCAAATTTAGCAATTTTAGCTGTATTTACCTAAAAAAAGCCCCGGCAAAACCGGGGCTCTTTAATAATTCAATCAGAATTTGCGGTTCTGAAAACTATTGCAACTGGAATCTGATAGGAACGGTAACCATAACATTTACAGGTTGACCATTCTGTTTACCGGGGTTCCAACGGGGCATCATCATGACTACGCGAAGGGCTTCTTCATCGCAACCACCACCGATACCTCTTGCAACTCTTGGAGAAGAAATCTGACCGGTTTTTGATACTGTAAAGGTAACAATAACCTGACCCTCGACGCCGGCTCTCTTGGCAATTTCAGGATATGCAATATTCTGACCAAGAAAAGCATAGAGTGCTCCGTCTCCACCAGGGAACGATGGCATCTCTTCAGCAAATGTAAAAACTTCCTCTTTCGTGTCTTTCTTTACATCTTCTTTTACAACATCGGGCTTTTTGTCATCGAGACCATCGGTAAATTCCACATCAGCATCTCCACGGATATCGCCGTTACCATCAACACCCTGACGGGTAACAGTACCGACATTTTTATCCTTAAGTTCTTCAACTGTAGGAGGAGCTTCTTCTTTTACCTGATCATCCGGTTTTATAACAGGAGGAGTAAATTTGACAGAGGCTCTTTCTGGAGCTTTTTTCTCTTGCTCTTTGAAGACAGTCTCTCTCTTCTCTTTTTCCTTCTGCTTCTTCATGTTTTGAAGTTGAGCCTTCACATCCATCGTCACTGACTTCTGGTCGCTTGCAGTTCCTTTCTCAATGGCATTGATAATCATAGGCATCGAGATCGCCGTGCTAAAAAACAGAGCAGTAATAATGAGAGCTATGGTAACGAACTTGCCGTATAGTTTGCGAAAAACATAGGCACCGTATTCCTTGTTTTTCAGTGCAAACACTATATCAGTTAAATCAATTTTTGACATTTCACACTCTCACTTTTTACGGTTATTGTAAATACTCAAGTCAGACTCCGCAACGTCAACTATGGCGTATTTCTTCACTTCAGTAAAATTCATCATATCCAGCACATCAACCAGGTTTTGATATGATGATTGATCAAAAGGCTTGATAACTACAAAGAGGTTTTCCTTCTTTGTTTTAGCGTCACCATCATCTTGAAGCTCTTGTTGTTTTTTGATAATATCAGCTCTCAATTTTTCATAAGCAGCTTTGTTCTTAGGTTCAAACTGCGGAATAGAAACTGTTTTAGCTGTATCAAGACCAAAATAATAAAGAAGTGTGTCTTTACCACCAATTAAGATGGTCATCGCTTCACTCTGCCTTAGCTCGGTCTGGTTAATTTTCTGTTCTTCCTGTTGTTCTTTGTCTTTAACAGGCATCACAATATCCATTACTTGCGGCTTGCTGAAGGTTGTGGTAAGCATAAAGAAAGTTACAAGTAAGAAAGCGAGATCCACCATAGGTGTTAAGTCTATACGCGTAGACGCTTTCTTGGGTCCTTTCTTTTTACCCTTACCGTGTCCCCCCTTCGCCGAGGTATCCAGTTCAGCCATTTTTCAATATCCTTTTCTAATTCTTAGCTTTAAGCTCTGTTACAAACTTGAACTTGTTAAGGTTTTCCTGTTGAAGAATCGCAATGATCCTTTTAATGATAGGATAACCCGCTTTCTTATGTCCTTTTATAGCAACGCTGGGTACTTTTTTAGTAGTGACACCTTGCATGATATACCAGGCATCTAAACTGTTTGTAACCCATTTACCGAGCTCGTTGTTAGCTGTGTCGATCGGGATACCACCCATGAACTCCTTATCTTTACGCTGGAAAGATTCTGCATTCAGCAATTTCTTAAAATTGCTCAGCGGAGTACCAAAACTCCCTATCTTTCCAAAAGCGTTAATCTCTTCATTTGTTAACCCAAGTTCATAAGCATCGTTCATAGCAGCCATTACAGTTTTTTTCAAAACTTCATGATTGTAAATTCCGAAGTATGTTCTACCCGCAGAATCAATGGTAATTGTAAAAACATCCACATCGGGCAATTTCGTTTTAGAGATCGACCCCGGAGTCTGCACAGTTACCGCCTCATCGGGCTTGAACTGGGTTGTCAAAATAAAAAATGTAAGAAGCAAGAATGACACATCACACATTGCCGTCATGTCAACCAGCGTGCTCTTACGAGGTATTTTTACCTTTGGCATTTTTTAACTCACATTTTTATTTATTTTTTGCAATGAACTGCTGTGTAATAGCTACGCCGGCTTCGTCGATGCTATAGGTCATTTTATCTATTTTTGTTGTGAAATAGTTATAGAACACGATAGCGAAAGCAGAAGAACCGATACCAAAAGCTGTGTTAATAAGTGCCTCAGA
Organism: uncultured Ignavibacteriaceae bacterium; assembly: GCA_964431385.1. Classification (GTDB taxonomy): domain Bacteria; phylum Bacteroidota; class Ignavibacteria; order Ignavibacteriales; family Ignavibacteriaceae; genus UTCHB3. Next base: position 122,011 of record CAYSJM010000001.1, read on the forward strand.
AATACCAGTTGCGAGAGCTGAAGCATCCGGTGCACCTGCGTTAGCGAGAGCAGCGAACGCTCTAATCATACCCAATACAGTTCCTAACAGACCAACGAGGGTCGAAAGGTTTGCAAGAGTTGAAAGAATAACGAGATTTTGTTCAAGAACAGGAAGCTCAAGCGAAGTTGCTTCTTCAAATTCCTGTTTAATGGCAACAACTTTCTGATCTTTGGTAAGACCCGGTTCATTAGCCATTTCTTTGTATTTAAGAAGACCGGCTTTAACTACATTAGCCACGGAACCTCTTTGTTTGTCGCATTCATTGATTGCTACTTCAAGATCAGAATCTTTACCTGAAAGAAGTGAATAGACTTTAGCAATAAAATTTGCTACATTTCCTTTTCCTCTTGCTTTACGGATAACGATGAATCTCTCAACTGCAAATGTCCACACTGAAAGGAACATTGTCATGAGGATTGGTACGATGAATCCGCCTTTGTAAACCATTCCGAGATAGTTTCCAACTTTAGGATCCTTTGATGGATCGTTGCCCTGGAAATTTTCCGGGTTACCCATTACGAACATGTAAATCAAAACTGCAATTACAAAAAGCACAGGAATGGCAACAGCCGCAAATCCTGAAAAGAATGCTTTTAGAGGTGATTGTTTACTCACAGTTAACTCCTATATCTGGTTAATTATACTTGTTGAATTCTTAAATTGTTTCGAATAAAAATGTTTCATTCATACAGGTATAAAATTAACGATTTTTACGGTAACGAAAAAAACATTTATTCGTTTATTTGATTTTTATTAAACTTTTTTTTTTGTATCTTACTTTATCGATAAACGGTTCTCTGACAGGATGAAATGAAGATTTTTAATCATTTTTCTAAAATTAGAACTAAAAAAAGATAAAAGTGACAAGGATCAAATTAAATTACACATCTAATCTTAAATTAGTGTGTTACTTTCAGGATTTTATTTTTTTATAACCGTAATATGAAAAAAAACTACAAAATATTATTAATTGTGCTCATGACTTTTGTCTCAATTTTTGCACAAAAGGGATATATCCTTCCACAACTTGGTCACGCCGGCACTATAACGGGGCTATCATTTTCTGCAGATGGCAACTTTCTTTTCTCCTCCTCTGAAGACAACACAATAATACTTTGGGATGCTACAACTTTAGCTCAGCTAAATATTTTTGGAGGTCACGACAAAGCGGTTTTATCTATCAATATCGCTGATGACACAAAAAAAATGGTGAGCCGATCTGAAGATAATACATTCTCGGTCTGGAACTGGCTCTCGGGTGAGCAGCTATTTACAGGAATGATACCGGGAGGCTACAATTCAGCTACATTTCTTGACAAGTCGGAAAGTGTAGTCCTGTTTATTACACCGGAATCCAAACTTTTTACTTGTGATATCGAAAATAATGAGTCGCCGGTGGAGCGAGGTGAATTGCCGATTTCCAATATTAGTGCCATCTCTTTCGATAAGTTGTCTGAAATTTTTGCTGTCTCTGATCCCTCAGGTGAGGTCTTTCTGGTGAATGGCGAAGACTTAACGATTATGGGTAAGCTCTTCCAAAGCTCAAAAAACAATTTTCACGAACTGATTTTTTCACCTGACGGGAAATATCTCGCCGGAATCACTGATAATTCTGTAATCTATGTTTGGAATGTAAGTAATAAATCGATTGTTTTTAGCACCACAGGTGAATCAGGCATCCCCCCGAGAGTTGCATTTTTTAATAATTCCAATTATTTTGTCTATTTCCTTAGCGATATCAAAATTGCAGGATACGATCTCGTGAACAAAACGGAAATTTTTTCTCACAAGCCTATTGGTGACATAACAGCCCTTGCCATATCAGGTGATGATAAAAAACTTGCAGTGGCGTATTTTGACAAATCGATAGTTCAGTTTGATGTTCCTGCACAAAAAGTGATTAACTCACACGAACCCATTGTTGAAAAAGTGACAAAAATGAGGTTTAGTGCCGATAATAATATTCTTGTAATGGCGACCAATAATTCATCATTCCACATCTGGAATAAAAACAGCGTAGAACCAAGGAAATATCTCCAAACCTGGGATGGAATAATTTCTGCGGTTGATCTCTCACCATCAGGATCTTATTTCGCCTACGGAACACTCGATGAGACAATTAAAATTTATAATACATCCGATGCAACCGAATACAAGACCATTTCCGGAAAGCCGGGTACATTCATTAATGTGCTCAAATGGAGTAAGAACGACAAATTTCTCGCAGCCGAATCGGAAAATCATTCCATCCGCCTCTGGGAAATTGTAAATGGAACAAATTATAAAACATTTACCGGACCTGAAAAATCGCTCGGAACCATTTCGATGAGCGACGATAGCAGATTTGTAGCCGCCGCCGGTCTTGAGGGAATAATCTTTCTGTGGGATATCCCATCTCAGAATCTTATGAAAAAATTTGGAAACTTTGATTCCCCCGTCACCGGTATAAATTTTGTAAATAAAGGGAAAGACCTGATTGTGACTCCACTAAATGGAGGTACCAAATTATTCAACACAGAAAACTTTACGGAAAAAACCGAGGGAAAGGTTTCACAATTTGCGAATAGTGTGGTTGCTTTTTCTCAATCAGGTGAGTTTTCCGCATCAGGAAGCGACAATTCAAACTTTTTCACCATCAATAAACTTTCTGACACACTTTCACCCAAAATGTTGGATATTGCCTTTGGAACGATAGATGCATTGGAATTTTCAGGTAATTCAAGGTTATTGTTGGCATCTTCATCCGATAGAGGGGTTTATTTAATTGATGTCGCAACCGGAAACCATATCGGATCACTCTACTTTTTTGGATCAGGTGACTGGGCATTCATCTCTGCAAATGGTGAATTTGAGGCATCTGAAGGCGGGCTTGACTTTCTTAAATTTATTGAAAATAATCAAGCTATCCCTGTTGACAAAGGAAGTAAATTTAATTTTAAAGAGGGTTTACTGAATTCGATTCTTTTCTAATTAATTTCTCACCTATTGACTTGATCAATATAATTTTGTAAATTGTTTTTCGAATCATCAAAATTTCCATTTTCATCAAGTGTGCTCTGGAGTCTGAAGCATGGACCAGCTTTCATCAGGGCTAAGTTTGCTCTTAGTCATCGTTTTCGCAACCGGTTTGCTTATAATATTGTTTGTTGTTTTGTACCAACAATTAGGCAAAAGCAAGGTTGATCACTCGGTAGAACAATCGTCTGCCGGAGTTGTATTGGAAGACCCGGAAGTAATCGAACGAAAAATATTTCTAGATCACAAAATAGAACCTGTACTTCCAAAAACGAAAAAAGATAATCACGAAATTAAATTTCGATAGATAAATTACGATTTTTGAAGCCCCGACTCCTCGGGGCTTTGCTTTTTTAAATAATTTTTACTTTATTGAGTTTGATTTTCAGGATAATATTATGCGTTACTCACGAGAAACCAAAGCTATAATCGACGATAAGAGGTACATAATTGCCCGCGAGATTCTGACTGCACTGAAGCAATCTCAGGTTCCCGATTATAATCTGCTTGCCAGACTCTTCCCTATCGACCTTGCAAAAATTGCGATGAAAGATATTGAGATTTATCTCAGTAGAAATATCATCACCGGAAAAAAGATCCGTGCCCACATTTATGAAGCACCTACTGACATTTCCGATGCGAGATCAAAGGTTGAGAATATGGCTGTCTATCAAAATTTGCACAGCCAGCTACTCACAGGTCAAGTACCGGAAATGGAGAATATCCGCGAGTTTTATGGCGAATATTCCGATTTTGCCTTTAGTGTTTTTGAACAATTTCGAAAATACAGAATGTTCAGAAAATGTGGACTCCCTTCGGCAGCTCATATCAACAGAGTTGGATCGATTGCTTCCTTTTTGAATATCAACGACCCCGGATCAAAACTTTACTCAGCAATTGCTGTGGGGCATGATCTGATTGAAGACATTTTATATAAGGCTGTGGATGAATATGATATCCACTATGGTTTCGACAGGTATGAAGAATTCATCGAAAAGTTTATCCCCGCAGAATTACGAGACGGTATAGCCATACTTACAAATCACTACGATTTGATAATAAAATATGTTGTCGAATTTCTTGACGAGGGGGGAATTGGTATTAACAATGGGAGTATATCGTATTCGCTTGAAGATTTGATGGAAAAAAATCACCCCGTCCTCTCAAAATATGCAGATAGAACTTTACAGGTGCTACAATCACTTCCGCCGGAATCAAAAGACCTCGATGAAATAAGATGGGTTTGTTATAAAGACCTCTATCTTAAAGATATTGCAGGTCTCTCCAAAAAAGCCGATAATTTCAGATTTTATGAAATTAAATCTTTTGATCTTTCAGATAACGGGCATGGTATCGGCTCTCTGAGTATGGATGCAAGAATAAAAAACCTTCTTAAGCAGGAAGCATGGGCACGAGAAGGGTATCTTTTTAATACTCAATGGGAACCGATCAACAGAAGAATAATGGAATTGAACGAAGATATTCTGGTTTTTGCAGAAGCCTTTGTAATAAAAGACCTTCTCGAGTATCAATCAATTCAGGATTTCCTGTTGTCTGCACTCTACAAGATAAAAAGATTGGAAAAAATCTTCTTTACAGATTAATTTGTTATCAATTTGTAACCGATGCCGTGGACCGTTAAAATTATTTTTGGATGATTCGAATCCACTTCGATTTTTTGACGAAGTTTTAAGATAAAATTATCAACTGTTCGGGTTGTGGGGTTTTCTTCATATCCCCAAATATCGTTCAGCAAATTATCTCTCGTTACAGTATTGTTTTTATTTTGCCACAAATATTTTAATATTTCGTACTCTTTATGCGACATCTGGACAGGTCTTCCCTGCACAAACGCAGAATATGTTTTAAAGTTGACATGTAGCAGACCGATATACGCTTCGTCATCAGGTTCAGGTTCACCCGTTCCCCTGCGGAGCACCGCTTTAATTCGGGCAAGTAATTCCCTCAAACTGAATGGTTTTGTTACATAATCATCAGCCCCAAGTTCGAGACCGAGCACTTTGTCTATCTCTTCACCCTTGGCTGTAATAAGAATAATTGGAGTTTTAACCCCCTTTGCTCTTGCTTGTTTACAAATCTCGAATCCGGAGATTTTTGGAAGCATCACATCAAGCAAAATTAAATTATATTTTTCGCCGGTTGCTTTTTCCAATCCTTCTTCACCATCTGAAGCGAGCTCTACTTCGTATCCTTCGAACTCAAGATTATCTCTCAAGCCCATCCTCATGTTAGGTTCATCTTCAACTATTAAAATCTTTATCATTTTCGATACCATTTTTTAATGATTGTTGCAATTTTTGATTTGCCTTGAGCGGAAAAAGCAGTCTGAACATACTGCCTCTTCCATAAGTGCTGAAGAGCTCAATCTTCCCCTTATGATCTTCCATAATATGCTTTACAAGACTCAAACCGAGCCCGGCACCCTTTGAATTGTGTACAGGACCTGTGGTTTCACGGTAAAATTTTTCGAAAATCTTTGTTTGATGCTTTTCTTTAATGCCAATTCCCTGGTCCCGCACTTCAATGAAGACACCTGAATCAGAGTGTCCGGTGTGAAGTTCAATGTTCTTTTTATCGCGGCTATACTTCGCTGCATTGTCCAATAAATTGATGACAGCTTCAGAAATCGCCTCGTAATCCGCTATAATTACGGGAATATCTTTCCCTTCATGGTAGGTAAACACAAATCCGTTATGCTCGAGATGAAATTTGTAGGTTTCATAAACTTTTGAGCAGACATCATTCACATCTATATAGTCGAAGTGGTAATTCCTCTTACCCGCCTCGGTTTGTGAAAAATTAAGGAGGCGGTTCACAATTTTTGAAAGCCGTTGAGCTTCCTGAGTTATGATCTTATAATATTCTTCCCTTCGGCTGTCACTTCTCACTCTTCCCAGCTCAAGAGTCTCAGAGAACATCGATATGAGAGCGAGTGGCGTTCGGAGCTCGTGAGAAACATTCGACACAAAATCACTCTTGAGCCGTACCAATTCAAACGCTTTTTTGATGTTTTTGAATACTACAATTACACCTACTACAATAACCAGATTAAGTATGAAAATGAGGGCATAACTCCGCCACGCCCGTTCATAGACAAGCTCATCAATTGTCTTACCCTTCGGACTTATACCAATGTAGTACCCCGGAAGAAACCAGAGCTCTTTGCGTATGGTAAACTGAGAAGCAAGAAGAGAGTCGGGTCCCGCTATTATGGAATCTCTAACACCATTTATTACAGGGATTGTGAAGTCTTTACCTGCAACTTGTTGAACTTTGTTCTTTAGGATGTCGCGCACAAAATTTTCCGGTTGAAGCAACATGCCGTAAAGTAAATTACTCCCGTTAAGAGTGTCGGGAACAAAATAGAGGGAAACCAAGGGAGTATCCAACGGAATATAAAACGGCTCCAATTTTGAATAACCCTGTTTGATGAAAACTTTCAGTCGATCCAATTTTTGTCTGCGTAATTGCACAACTGAATCCACCAATCGATATAGAGAATCGCTTTTTGAAGGGGGATAAATATAGTTTGAATTTCCGGAGATAATACTGATGTACTTAACCGGGGGTTTGTCTTTAAGGAAATCGTTGAGGGTAATATTCACTTCATCAGTTCTACCCGAAGAGAGGGCATTTCTCAGTTTCACAGCCCAACTCGTTAGGACATCTTCTGAGTACTGATTGATTGAGAAAAGCACTGATTCAAGTTGACTGTTATAAATTTGTAGAATCTGCTCTTCATTCTGATTCAACTTTGTAAACTCGTATGCCGAATAGATTATGGACGGGAGCAGAATTGCAACAAAAAGAATAATGGCAAACCGTTTCTCAGGTGTTCTCATTTATTCGAGGTATAATTAATTCCAAAATTTCTCATCATTTGTTCACAAAAATAGAAATAATTCTATCTATAAGCACAAAACCCAAAGCCGAATCCTGAACATCTTGTTAAATCCTGACCATCTTGTTCAAAAAAAAGGCCGCCTCATCTGAGACGACCTCTAATTCTGCTAATTTTTATTTAAGA
>CAYSJM010000002.1:0-80689 GCA_964431385.1 uncultured Ignavibacteriaceae bacterium
CTCGCTTTAATTTCCTCGGCAAGTAAAGTTGCAACACCGTTAGAATCGAGGGTATCCTGAGTTTTAAGCAGTAATCCTGAATCGATGCCCATAGCGAGAGCTTTTTTCATAATCTCTTTATTAGAGTCGTCTCCAACACTAATAACAACAGTTTCCCCGCCAAATATTTCTTTGGTTTTTACTGCTTGTTCTATGGCGAACTCGTCGTAGGGATTAATAATGAAAGATACTCCGGCTTTATCGATCTCTTTTCCGCCGGCAGCGATCTTTATTTTAGTAGCTGTATCGGGTACATTGCTGACGCAAACAGCTATTTTCATTTGACCTCCGTATTGTATGAATTTGTTAAGGAATAACTTACAAAAATAAGAAAGATGATGGTTTTTTCTTTAAATTAGCGGTTCATGTTTTAAAATTATTTGGCTACAAATATCAGAAATAAAATGACCAAATTTGAAAAAATCTTGACCATTTATGGTGGAAATCCCGGAACTGATGGTCAGGAAGTGCAACAACCTGAGATCATAGAAGAAACCGATGTTGGTTCTTCGAATAAGTATGTAGCCAGGGTAATTTTATATAATGATGATTTTCATTCATTTGAAGAAGTAATAGAACAACTGATAAAAGCTCTGAATTGTTCCACTAACAAGGCGGTTTATCTCACAATGAAGGCTCATAGTGAAGGAAAGGCCCAGGTTTTTAAGGGAAATTATATGAGATGTATTAAAGTTTCGTCAATTTTAGAAGAAATTGCATTGAGGACTGAAATTGTTTACTAAAAACGCACTTAAATTGATACTCTTCTTACTCTGCTTATCTTTTGGTACAGTAGAGGCACAAGAAGAAAAATTCCTCTCCGAACTCAATTCCACTCTTAAAGATACTTTTTTTACCTCCTGTAATGCCGGAATAGAGATATACAACCTGACTCAAAAAAAATCGTTGTTCGCAAGGGATCAATACAAACTGATGAATCCGGCATCGAATATGAAAGTCATCACTTCGATAGCAGGTCTGTTTTACCTTGGTAAAAACTACTCATTTAAAACCAAACTTGGCTATACAGGGAAGATTGAAAATTCAGTACTGAATGGAGATCTCGTTTTGGTTGGGGGTTGTGACCCTGATTTTAAAATGGACAGTCTTAACAAATGCCTTGAAGTGCTAAGTGCTTACGGAATAAAAGAGATAAAAGGGAAAATCCTTTTAGATGTATCAAAGAAAGATTCTCTCTTTTGGTGTGAAGGCTGGATGTGGGATGATGACGGTGAAATTACATCACCTTTCATGTCAGCACTAAATATTTACGGGAACACAGTAAAGGTAACTGTATCACCGGTGGCAGGGGGAGCAAAACCTGTTGTATCCGTTTATCCCGTAACCAATTATTTTGAAATTGTAAATAATGCTTCGATGTCTGAAGGAGTGACAGATCTAAAAGTTTGGCGTGACTATCTCGAAAGGACCAACAAAATATTTGTACAAGGCAGGTTGGCGTATGGTTCACAACCGCAAATTAACATTTTTAATGTTTGGAAACCAGAACTCTATTTCGCTACACTTCTCAAAGAGAAGTTGGAAAGAGGGGGGATAAAGGTTTCGGGTAAAATCGATTATCTGTATTCCGATTATAAATTGAACGAGTTGTATGAATTCCAACATCCTTATGTTAAACTGATCAATCAGTTAAATAAAAAAAGTGACAATTTATATACGGAAATGGTGCTTCTTGCACTCGGAGGTCTATCGCGAAAGAAAAATATAAATTTTGCTGACGGGAGAAAATATCAGGACAGCATAATAGCATGGGCAGGTAAAAATCCGTATGATTACAGATTATCTGATGGTTCAGGAGTTTCGCGCTACAATGTTGTGAGTGCAAATTTACTCATTTCATTGATAAACAAACTTTATTATCAGGGGGATGACCTTTTTAATATTTTTTATAACTCACTACCCATCGCCGGTGTGGATGGAACTCTCGCTGCGAGGATGAAGAACGGCTTGTGCTACAACAATCTTCGTGCAAAAACTGGAAGTCTTTCCGGGGTGAGCAGCCTGACAGGTTTCGTGAAAGCTAAAAGTGGTGACATGATATCATTCTCGATTTTGATGCAGAATTTCCCCGGAAGTGCTGCAAAAGCGAGAAAATTTCAGGACACTATTTGTGAAATAATCGCACAAAATAATTGAGGAGATTTGTGAAATCATCTAGAGTTTTATTCTTAGTTATTGCTGTAGTATTAACATTTTCTTCCTGTAAAGAGAAGGAAAAACCTCCTACAGTTGAGGTACCACAATATGAAATTAAAAAAAGAGATGTCATGCCTTCATTTGACAGTCTAAAAACATTTGAATATGTGAAAAAACAGACGGAGTTTGGACCAAGAGTTTCAGGACTTCCTTCTTACGACAACACAAAAAAATATTTAATTGAAGAGCTTAAAAAATCGGGTGCTACAGTTCAATTACAAGATTTTGAAGCTGTTATTCCTTCGGGTGAGAAGTTAAAATTTACGAATATTATCGGTAGTTTTAATCCCGAAGCAAGCAAAAGAGTATTGCTCTGTGCACACTGGGATAGCAGACCTCACGCAGACCAGGAAAAGGACAGTTCAAAGCATAAATTACCTATTCCGGGTGCAAATGACGGTGCAAGTGGTACAGCGGTCTTATTGGAACTTGCAAATATACTCGGTAAAAATGCTTTGGATTTTGGTGTTGATATAGTTCTTTTTGATGCCGAAGATTATGGCATGTCAGGAAGCCTCGATGGTTATTGCCTTGGTTCAAAATTCTTTGCTTCAAACTTCCCTCTCAAGAATAAACCAAAATTTGGAATATTACTCGATTTGGTTGGTGACAAAGAAGCAGTGTATATGCGTGAACCCGCTTCGGTACAGTTTGCCGGTGATGTTGTAAATCTGTTATGGCAATATGCTCAAAGTGTTGGAAATACAAGGTTTAAGGACTTTGTGTCTCAACCGATTTATGATGACCATATTCCACTCAACGAAGCGGGGATCAAGACATTAAACATCATCGATGCCGGTTTGGTCGGTGCTAATTCAGCAGATCCAAGACGAAACTATTGGCACACTTTGAATGACGATATGAGAAACATCAGTATGCTTACTCTTTATGATTTGGGCAGGGTACTCACAGGATTTTTGTACTCACTTAAGATAAATTAAATCTATGAAATTCAACTATCGAGGATTAGACTGTTTTTACAATTATAATGATTTTGGAACTCCCCATACGCTGGTTCTCATACATGGATTTGGCGGAAGTTCCGCTGACTGGGAGCCTTTTGTAAATGTTGTAAATGGTCGAGTAAATACTCTGGTATTAGACCAGCCCGGATGCGGGCAATCTGATTTCACTTCTGATGATTACTTCTACACATTTGAAGGTCTCGGAGAGCTGATCGCAGAATTAACCGAGTTCCTTAAAATCCGATCGACCATTCTCTGTGGCTATTCAGCAGGTGGCAGATTGGTTTATTATGTTACTGCTCATAAACTTGTAAAATCTCAAATGGGTTTTATCGCAATTTCAACTACACCGGGTATCCCCATTGAGTCAATCAGACAGGAGAGAAGAGAAGGCGACATCCATCATGCAAAAATGATTGCTGAACATGGAATTGAAGCCTGGGTAGTGAACTGGTTAAATTTGGATTTGTTCGCAGGATTAAAAGTAATGTCGAAGGAATTTAATGAAGAGTACCGCTTAAGAAGGCTTAAAAATAATACAGAAGTGTTGCAGAAATATTTGCTTCACTCGGGTCTTGGAATAATGGAACCACTTCAAGATTTACTTAGGGAAACAGAAATTCCGGGAATGTTGGTATCGGGTGGTGATGACCCAAAATATTGTGAAATAGGGAGCAGGGTTATCAGATTGAACAAAAGATTTAATCATTTTGTTATAGAAGGAGCGGGGCACACCCTCTATCTTGAAAAACCTGAAGAGACTTTTAGTTTGATAAATAATTTTTTAACGCAACTGAATTAAAACCAATTGGATATAAAATGTTGATTGATTGGAAAATAAGCGGAAATTACAAAGATATAATTTATGAAAAAGCCGAAGGCATAGCTAAAATTACTATCAACCGTCCCGAAGTGCGAAATGCTTTTAGACCTGATACTGTAATTGAGATGTTTAACGCCTTTGTTGATGCGAGAGAAGATCAGGAAATTGGAGTTATACTCCTTACAGGTAAGGGTCCTGCTGAAGATGGTAAATACGCATTTTGCTCCGGTGGTGATCAACGAATCAGAGGTGATCAGGGTTACATCGGATCCGATGGTGTTCCAAGATTAAATGTGCTCGATCTTCAAAAAATGATCAGAAGCATACCTAAACCTGTAATTGCATTGGTAGCGGGTTACGCAATAGGTGGCGGGCATGTCCTTCATGTGGTTTGTGATCTAACTATAGCCGCTGATAATGCAATTTTTGGTCAGACCGGTCCTAAAGTTGGCAGTTTCGACGGTGGATTTGGTGCGTCATATCTCGCCAGACTGGTAGGTCAGAAGAGAGCTCGTGAAATCTGGTATCTTTGCCGTCAGTATAATGCTGCTGAAGCGTACGAAATGGGACTCGTGAACAAAATTGTACCTGTTGAGCAGCTTGAGGCTGAGGGAGTTCAGTGGGCAAGAGAAATCCTCGAGAAGAGTCCACTTTCCATTAGATTGTTAAAATCAGCATTTAATGCCGAACTCGACGGGCAACAGGGTATTCAAGAATTGGCTGGCAATGCTACACTTCTATACTACATGACTGAGGAGGCTCAGGAAGGGAAAAAAGCTTATCTCGAAAAAAGAAAACCGGATTTCAATAAATTTCCGAAACTTCCCTGATTGATATGAATAATTTAAATGTTTGGATACTTGCAGCGAGACCCAAAACACTTCTCGCTGCCTTTGTACCCGTGATTGTTGGTACATCTTTAGCCGTTGCCGAAAATAAGTTCGACTTATTTGCTGCAGTGGTTGCATTGATTTGTTCGATCTTAATTCAGATTGCAACCAATTTTACAAATGATCTTTATGATCATCTGAAGGGTGCCGACACGAAGGAAAGAGTAGGTCCACAAAGAGCCCTTAATGAAGGCTGGGTATCGGTGAGTCAGATGAAATTAGCGATTTATTTCACATTTGGACTCGCATTTTTACTCGGTTTATACCTGGTTTATATTGGTGGACCACTAATTCTTGCAATTGGAATTTTATCTATTGTTGCAGGATTCATGTACACAGGCGGTCCGTATCCATTTGCATATAATGGTTTGGGTGATTTGTTCGTTTTCCTTTTTTACGGATTTGTTGGTACCGTGGGTACTTATTTTATCAATACTCATACGATAACGAGTCAGGCATTAATTTCTTCTATCCCTGTTGGTGCCCTGGTTACAAATATCCTTGTAGTGAACAACTATAGAGATGTTGATCAGGACAAAAAAGCCGGCAAAAAGACTCTGGCTGTTATATTAGGTAAGAATTTTGCACTCGCAGAATATTTTGTCCTTCTTATTTCATCTTTTTCTGTGCCGCTGATAATGTATCTCTATTATGATCTGACCTATTGGGTGTTCCTTCCATATTTAACCCTCCCGTTTGCTTACAAGGCTATTTTAATGCTTCTTAATTTGAAAGGATCAGAACTGAATTCAGTTCTTGAGCTTTCAGCTAAATTATCTGCCTTGTTTGGTTTTCTTTTCTCTCTTGGGCTCTGTCTTTAAAGAGCATTAAAACACACCATGGCTAAAGACACCCTTTTGGGCTTAATTCCCGGGCTGATTATCGAAGCCCCTATTGAATTAGTTTCTTCTCTATCGAATAAAAAAATGAGAGAGAAAATTCTTGATTCTGCCAAACAGGACGGTAATTTTTATCTCTTCTCATGTGAAGTGCTGGCTGAAATTGATTCATTTGAACCCCAAAAGATTAGAGACAACAAGCTTGTTTTCATTAAAGAAGAAAATCAGTTACAATTCATTTGTTCTGTTCTGTCCTGCTGGTCAAATGAATTGTTACCACTTCTTATATCGCCGCTGATTACTGATGCAGAGTTAAACGGGTTAATTGAGAGATTTAAGCCTTTCGGTGTAATTTCGAATGGTGATATTACCTGTACTAATTACAATGAAAATCTTTATCCGATTAAAGACGAAGATGCTGTAGTAATTCTTACATCGGGGAGCTCGGGTAAACCAAAAAGTGTCGTTCATACCTTTAATTCGCTGTTTAACGCCGCTAAGAGAGGGAATAAGGAGCTAAGAACGGGAAGTGATGATAAATGGTTGTTGAGCTTACCCCTTTATCATATTTCCGGTTTTTCAATCTTTTTGAGGGCATTGGCGGGTCAAATTCCTTTGGTACTAAATTTATCCAACAACACCACTACAAAAAAATTTTATAATGCTGCCGAGAGGAACCCAACCCTTGTGTCGTTTGTGACTACTCAACTGAAAGAATTTATCGACAACCCTGACGCATCTAATTATAAATTTAGGTCAATTCTTGGGGGAGGGGGTGCGATTGATGAAAAACTTTTATTAAAATCTGGTAGTCTTGAGTTACCTCTGTTGTATGGCTATGGCTCAAGTGAGTCGAGTGCTTTTATCGCGTTGACCGACTCACGGTCAGCTGGAAGTGGCGTTCTAAAACCACTTGAGGGTGTTGTTGTCGAAAATGTGAGCAATGAATTGACTGTTTCAACTGACCAGCTTTTTGATCGTTATCTCGATGATATCGGATTGACTTCAGAAAAGAAGAAAAACGGTCGATTTTTTACAGGTGACGAAGCTACAATCTTTCAGGATGGTTCTTTCAAAATAACCGGGCGGTCAAACAGATTCATCATTTCCGGCGGGATAAATGTTGACCCCAACGAAGTCGAGGCAGCAATAAAAGAATATCATGGTGTGATTGAGGCTTTTGTTTTTTCTGTATCAAATGAAAAATGGGGTGAGGCGGTTTCCGCATTGTTAAAGACAGAAGATGATTTTGATATCATGGATTACCATAAATATCTTAGAACAAAGCTAACTCCCCACAAAATACCAAAATACTACAGAATTGTTGATGAGATACCAAAAAGTTCAATTGGAAAATACGACCCCAAGAGGGCAAGAGAAATTCTATTTGAGCGTTAAAGTTCCAGTTTAAGTAGAGCATTCTTCAGGTTATCGGGCACCTCACATTTAGTTTGCGTTTCTGCAGAAACCACAACATGGACAGTTTTTACTTTAGCGGCTATTCGATTCTCCGAATCGTAGATATTGTAAGCGAGTGAAAATGAATTTTCTTTAATCTCTCCCAATTTTACCATCACTATCACTGTCATACCTGCTTTTAATGGAATTTTATAGTCGGCTTCAGCGTGAACTAATGGAATAATTATTCCTTTTCCCTCAAAAAATCCTCCCAGATCATTCTTAAATAAAAACTTTTCGTAGGCAATGTGGACAATTTCAAATGCACGAGAAAAGAACATAATGCCGGCAGGATCACAATCGGAAAATGAGATATATCTTTCAGTTGAGAACATGGTAAATTCGCTTTATTGGGAGAAAAAAGGCTGTCAAAAATATTTTTCGTAATTTTAGGAATTGAAAATAACAAAGTAAGGAAACAAAACATGAAAATATTCAGATTTTTAACGATCTGTTTTATCTTTTCAACAATTAGTATCTTTTCACAGAGTTCAGGTTTTGGGCTTGGAATAATAGTAGGGGAGCCTACCGGACTTTCAGGTAAGTATTTTCTGAATGCAAACAATGCCATAGATGCAGCGGTCGCATGGTCCTTCAAAAAAGAAGCGGCACTTCATATTCATGCAGACTATCTTTATCACGACAATTCATTTTTTAATGTAAGAACCGGCAAACTTCCGGTTTATTTCGGTTTTGGTGGTAGAATCAAATTACAGGATAAAAGCCGTTTTGGAGTCAGGGTGCCTGTTGGTATAGCGTACCAGTTTCCTAAAGCTCCTGTCGATCTTTTTGTCGAAATAGTACCACTTTTAGACCTCATTCCCGATACTCAATTCGATTTTAACGGGGCAATTGGCGTACGGTATTACTTCGAGTAATCGATGAATCGATTTGCCGGTCAGGAACTCTTCTGGTGTGATATAAAGCGAAGTGGTGCCGGGCTCTCACTTTCAGGTAGTGACACAAGACACATAATCCGGGTGATGCGACACAAACCCGGGGATGTGATTCATGTTACTGAAGGTAACGGCAGTATCTTTGAAGTGGAAATCATTGACTCGCAGGATGACAAAATTGAAGTGAGGCTTATCGAGGAATTCCGATTTGAGAATCATCTATCGAACTTTGAGATTGCCATCCCTCGGTTAAAAAACAGTGATAAAATTGAATTGGTGATCGAAAAACTTGTAGAAACCGGATTCACAAAATTTCTTTTTTTCGAGTCAGAAAACAGTATCGGAAAAGGTTTTAAACTTGAGAGATGGGAAAAGATAGCCGTCTCGGCTTCAAAACAATCTTTTAATCCCTTCAAGGTTGAACTAAGATCAGTTAAAAAATTCGAGGAAATCTTTTTGCAAGGGTGTGAGGTGATTGGATTCGATCTTGAGGCCTCAAAAAGTTTTGTTGGGTTTGAACCTGTAGCCAACAAAAACTATATTCTTGTAACCGGACCTGAGGGAGGTCTAAGCAAAAAAGAACTCGTAAAATTCCAAGATGGGAATTTGTTTCAGCTTAAAAGAAACCGGTTAAGAAGTGAGACTGCAATTTTATATTCAGCTTTTCTTCTTACCCGGTTTTACTAAAAGTATTCGACTATTCTTCTTACAAGTCTGTTAAATTTGTTCTCAACCAACTTGGCAGCAACTGTAACATCATCATGGCTAAGTTTGTGTGGTGATAGACCAGCCGCATAATTTGTTATGCAGGAGATGCAACTCACCTTTATACCATTTGCAGAAGCCCAATATGCCTCGGCGACTGTTGACATACCCACAGCGTGAGCACCAAATTTATCTACCATTCTTATTTCTGCCGGGGTTTCGTATGTTGGTCCTTTATTATACCAGTAGATACCTTCCTTCAGATGCACCTTTTCTTCGAGTGCAGACCAAATTATGATGTCGTTAAAATCGGGATCGGGAGTTTTGATAAAGAGATTTTTTTGGTCAGGTGTTGCCAATCTCATCACCTCATTGATCTCATTTTTGATGTTGATACCGATAAAAGAAGTGCAAAGCATCAAATCACCCGGTTCGAAAGCATAATCAACACCACCGGCGGCATTTGTTAGCAATAAGTAGGGGATTCCCAGCCCTTTGGTGATAATTGAAGGGACGATAGTTTCGTAGAGTTGGTATCCTTCATAAAAATGGAACCGACCTTGAAAAACGAGGCATTTTTTGCCGTTTATTTCACCGAGTATCAATTTCCCCGAATGACCTTCAACGGTTGATTTTGGATAGTTCGGTAGTGTATCACCATCCCAAACCTTAAGAATATCGATAGTTTCGGGGAATTTTCCGAGTCCAGAACCCAAAACTATCGAAAGTTTAATGTCGTCTTTGATATCTTTCTTTAGAGTATCAACAAGGTCTTTGTAATAAAATTCAAAGTCAAACATCTTAGAAAAAGATTCCTGCGATAGTTGCTGAAAGAAGAGTTGACAGAGTTCCACCGATAACTGCTTTAAGACCAAGCTGTGCAAGGTCAGCTTTTCTGTGTGGAGCCAAAGCACCAATTCCACCTACCTGAATAGCAATGGAAGAGAAGTTTGCAAATCCACAAAGAGCATAAGATGACATAAAGATCACCTTCGGATTTATAATTTCTTTAACTTCAACCATTCTCGATAGTTCGAGATATGCAACAAATTCGTTCAATACTGTTTTGGTACCGAGCAGACTGCCAAAATTCAAAGCATCTTCAAAGGGGATACCGATTGCGAATGCAACGGGCTGGAGTATAAAACCGATCAAAATTTCAAAACTTAATGGCTTTCCATAATGCTCAACGAGGACAGCACTTAGTCCCGTGACATCACCAACCCAGCCTAACATACCGTTAAAAAGGGCAATCAAGCAGATGAATGCGATTAACATTCCACCAACATTTATTGCTAACTGGAGTCCGTCAATTGCTCCATTCGAAGCCGCTTCAATTACATTTGAGCCATTTTTTTCAACACTCAGTTTAACCTGACCGCGTGTTGCAGGCTCATCAACTTCGGGGAAGATAATTTTTGAGATTAATAATGCAGCAGGTGCAGCAAGAACAGATGCACTCAAAAGTTGTTTTGCAAAGAGAAGTTGTCCCTCACTAATTGTGATCCCCTTAGCGGCAGCATACGATTGTCCCAGCATCTGAATATAAGCTGCCATTACACCACCGGCAATTGTAGCCATACCTCCTGTCATAACTGTAAGCATTTCACTTTTGGTCATCTTATCGAGATATGGTTTCACAATCAGCGGAGCTTCAGTTTGTCCAACAAAGATATTTGCAGTACAAGAGAGTGATTCAGCACCGGAAGTACCCATAATCTTAGCCATCACCCATGCCATTGCCTGTACAATCTTTTGCATTATACCAAGATAGTAGAGGATAGCCATAAGTGCGGCAAAGAAAATTATAGTGGGAAGCACTTGGAATGCAAAGAAAAAGCCGAGGCTGCCTTGCTGTCCGGGGCTTAGAGCAAGATTCCCAAACACAAAAGAAGCGCCTTTTTCTGAATATTGAAGCACAATAACAAAGAAGGAGCTAACCCATCCAAAAAAATCTTTCACCCAACCGAGTGGAGCGAAGAATTCTGCCATGTCATCTCCCTTAATGAGGAAGATTGCAAGTACAAACTGAATTGAAAGTCCACCGGAGACCAATCTCCAGTTTATGTGCTTTTTGTTATTCGACAGAAGAAACGCTATGCCAAGGAGAACCCCTATGCCAAGAAATCCACGAAGTATAGAAACTATATCCATTTTTGATACCTAAATAATAAAATTATTTCCAATTAAATTTAGTAAAACGAGATGCAAAATAGTTAATAATCAAGAAAATTTCATAAAAAATTTGATAGAAAATGATCTCGAATAGAGAAAAGTTGTATTTAAATTTCTTTTGTAGTATGGAGACCACAATTGTATCAAGTGTAATTTTAATAAAAAATGTGTACGACACCTCAGGGAACCAGGGGAGTAGCAAGATTGAAGATTGTGCATAAAGGTTTGGCAAATGCCAAAACACAAGGATCCATTTAGAGAATTTTGAATAAAATTTTGATGCTGCTGCGTGTCTGGCTTTCTGGCGAAGATAGTCTTTGGTTAAGTAATTTGTTTTTGAGACCACAGCCACATTTTCTGAGAGACAGAGATTTACAATATATCCCTTCTCAAGAAAATTTTTTAACAGGAGGTCATCATCACCACCGAGTGATTTTTTTGTTGACTCGTATCCCCCCTGGGTTTGAAAAACATTTTTCCTGAAACCCATATTTCTTGCAGTTGCAGAAACGGGGTGACCCCATCCAAAAGTCGAAGAAATTAATAAAAATGAGCGAAGATTTTCGAAACATGAGAGCCCATTAAAAAAGCCTGAATCTTTCTGAAGTGGGGCGATTCCGATCAGGAATTGAGTTTCTTTGGTGAAATAGCAGTCAAGTTCTTTTAACCAGTTTTGTGGAACCACACAATCCGCATCGGTGATTAAGATTCTTTCAAATTTTGAGTGGTTAATCCCTTTTTCAAGTGCGTTTCGTTTCCCGGGTAGATCATCAGTGGAATGTGCGAATAGCGTTAAATTGGATAGGTGAGTGAGATAAGATTTGACTATTTCACGAGTTTTATCTGAGGACCCATCATCACTGATTATTATCTCAAATTTTTCTTTCGGGTACTCGAGCAACGATAATGATTCCAAAAGTTTCCCGATATTTTGTTCTTCATTTCTTGCCGCTACAACTATGGAAAAATCTTCATGAGGGGTATCGTCACCATTTTTTGCGATCATTTTTTTCCCCCTCAAAAGTCCAAGAATAAAAAGGAAGTAAGAGATTACAAAAAATATTAGTATGATGAAGTAGAAAATTTGCAAGACAGCCAGTAAAATTGTGGAGAAACAAAACAGAGAAAAGGAAAGAGGCTGTTGCACATGGCAACAGCCTCAAAAAAAACAAAATTATTTCATATTAAGATGAAAACCGGCATAAAACCAAAATGCGGTATCCTGACCTTTTTTCTCTTTGAAGATATCACCTGGAAGAAAAGTTGCTGCACCAAAATTGAAATTTAAATACTCATTGTACTTTGCCATAAATGACAAGTCAAATTCAGTACCAAAGGCATTACTTTCACTTCCGGAAGCAAGTTTGTAAGGTTGAGCTGAACCGAAAAGATGTCCTGTAAACTTACCGGCAAGCCATTCAGCAAGTGCCATTTTATAATATCCATAGATATCAGTTACACCGAGGTTGTAAGTTGAAGCTGGAACAACTTTAAAGTAGTCCATATCACCAAGAAAAGCATGTTTTGTAGCGTAGGAATTATCAAAAACTTCATATTTATTATCGGAAGCATCCTTATCACCGGAGTAGTAGGCGAACCCTGCACCGAGAGCTGCTCTAGACTGTACCTGGAATCCATATTCAAGATTTATTGCAGCAACAAATGCGGAGATATCCATCTGTTTATTTGATTTAATGTTACCGGTCTGATATGCAAAATCAATGTCATGTGACAGTGGACCAAACGAACCCATTAAGTTTACTCCAAGAGTTAGTCTTGCAAGATTTTCCACAGGTACTCTTCTGTCGAACATCACAAAAGGATTCAATTTCAGATTGTCCAACAGTCTAAATTCTGAAAATACTCCAAACAAATTTTGGTCGAGACTGTCACCAACCAATTGTTTATCTGCCACTCTGAATGCGAATGCATTAATCAGGTAACCTTTACCTGCATATTTAACAGTGGCACCGTCAAAAGTGATAGGAGTGTTCCCCCAATCAGATTGACCAATCATTCTTGCGTTATTGTATTTTGCTTCTTGTCTTCCAAGCAAAAACTCCCAGTTGCCCTTCTTTATTTTGAGGTAACCTTCGTTAAGATCAAGATTTGCTGAGTTGGATTGAACTGATGCCTCTTGTCCAAAAACTCTTGCATCAATTATTCTGAATACAAATTCAAGATCATCATTGTTGCTGATGTTTACACCGAGGCGTGCTCTGTTGTTAATGTAGTTATGAACACCTGTATTTGAATTAAAATCGAGTTCATCAATTTCAAGTCGGGTCCTTAATTCGCCATTAAACTTTACATTTAGTTGTGCAAATAGTGATGGCGTAATGAGTAAAAGTGCAATAATGAAAAAAGAATATTTTTTCATGATAATCCTTCTTTATAAGTGGAATAAAAAGTCTGATTCAAATCTAATTATTTTTACCTTAAAAATAAAAAATCAGGTGAGAGAATCCCAATTTTTTCCAACTTCATCAAATCTGGATGAGATTTTAGTGATCAAGTCCTCGGGTAACTTACCTTTTTGAGCAAGTTTGACATTTGCTTTTAAGTGACTTAAATCATTAGTACCAATGAGAATCGAATCAACGCCATAAGTAAAAGCTGAAAATCTGATCATCACTTCTTCAAGAGGCATACCATACTCGATGTTCATTTCATAGATTCGTCTTTTGTATTCTGCTACAGAGGGGTCGGAAAGATCTGCGTTTTCTTTCCATGCAAAATTTGCAAGAGGTCGTTTTGCGATAACGCCCATATATTTTTGCTTCGCAGCATGTAGGAAGTGGTTCTTCGTTTTTTGATCACAAACATTGATAGAAGATTGTAAGGCTGCGAAAGAATCGCTGTAAACTGCAAATTCAAGGGCATCGTTATCGCCGGAGTAAGCAGGAACTCTTACTTTGCCTTCTTGAACAATTCTTGTGAGGGCTTCGGTTACTTCACCTTTTTCGAGAATATCTTTATTGCAGGAGTGAAGATGAACGATATCAATGTAATCGGTTTGCAGCACCCTGAGAGCTTTTTCTACACCTTTAATAATGCAGTCGTATGTCCAGTCTTGAGTACCTTCAACATCATAACCAATTTTTGTGGAAATAATGATTTCCGATCTTCTCGCACCAAGAAATTTTCCAAGTCGGTGTTCTGCTTCGCCGTAGCTTCTTGCTGTATCAAAAAGATTAATACCCATATCAAGAGCTGAATTTAAAAGTTTTTCAACTTTTTTATCGGTAATATCTTTTCCGCCAATTCTGCCTGTCCCAAATCCAATGGGAGAGACTTTAATTCCGGTAAACCCAAAATCTCGCAATTCAAAACTCATTAATTGATCTCCAAAATAATAATGATTTAAAGACAAAATGTAAGAAAAAGAAAATTTGGAATGGGCAGTCGGAGGGGTTTAAAATAAAAAACGGGCTTTTTATAGCCCGTCGGGATCTTTTGCACTATTAAAATCGATTAAATGGTGTTAAAAATGTACTAAAATCTTATTAAACACGATTCAAAAATACGGCAGGGAAGAAAGGTCTGATAACAGATATCCGCCAATATTTAACAAAATTCGGACATGTGAAAAAAATGTCTGAATAATTGTTCATTCCAAGCTGCAAAACTTCCGAAAAATGCCTAAAAACAGTTAAATCAACCTTCAAAATCAGTTGAATCAGAGGGAGATTCACCAAATTCTTCCTTATAGCACTTGGCAAAATAGGAGAGATTATTAAATCCTGTTGAATAAGCTGCTTCACTGATTGAAAATTTTTCATTCACAATTAACCCCCTTGCTTTTTCAAGTCTGTAAGTTCGTATGAGGTTATTTGGTGATTTTCCGGTTACTGCACGAATCTTTCTTTGTAACTGTCTTGGACTCATCCCAATCAAGTCACTCAAATTTTCAACACCAAAATCTTCATCGGCAAAGTTCTCGTTGAGGATGTTATTTATTTTGAGGATGAATTTATCCTGATACAGAGGTGGAGTGATGTTTTCCGACACAACTTCGCTCACCATCGATTTCCTGAGCTTTTCCCTGTTTTCGAGAAGTGTGGAAACTCTGACTCTCAACTCTTTAAGAGAGACCGGTTTTATAAGTATTTCGTCAGCACCCGATTCAATGGCTCTAATTTTGTTCACTTCGTATGTATCAGCAGTTAAAAGGACAACCGGGATGTGGGATGTTTTTTCGTTATTTTTTATAATTCTGGTCAGGTCTATTCCGTTTACACCCGGCATGTGAATATCCGATAGAATAAGATCAGGTATAAAGGAAATTGCTTTTCTCATCCCCTCAAAACCATTCGCAGCTTCAATAATTTTAAATTCTCTTTGAAAAGTCTTTTTTAAAAGTCTTCCAACTTCATGGTTGTCTTCGATTATTAGAATAATTTGCGATTCACTTTCACCGGGATTGTTGTCATCCGAAGGTTCTTCAGGGGCCCCAAATTCTTCTGCGAGTTGAAAAGTATTCCACAGATTAAATTCCTCAAGAAAGTCATCTTCTACATCATTATTGCTAAGCGGAGGGAGTGGAAGCGAGATGACAAGTCTTTCTTGCACCCTGGAAATCGATAATCTGATTCCATAAGTCAAACAAATCGTGTTAAGGAGGACAGCATCAATCAAGTTTGAAGGTTTCGAAAAAATACTTTCCAAAATCCCCTCAGAGTCAGGGTCTTCAGAATACTTAAAATTTGGAGAAAAGCTTATTTGAATAGTAAAATTTTTAGCTTCATCTCGTTGAGCAATAACATTCACGATATCCGAGGGATTGGAAACCCTAAGCACCATCGAAATAAGATGTCCTGCAATTCTATCCATCATAAGAGGTGAGCATTTTGTGATATAACTCGCTCTGTCACTCAAGAAAACAATATCGATATTCCTTTGGGAGGCAAGTCCCTTAAGATTCTCTGTGATGATATTTAAAATTTTTATCAAATCAACATTCTTTTCGACAAATTCAGGAAATGCCATTGTACTTAGAGAGTCGATCTGGGCTGCCAAATTTTCGAGATTTGTAAGCGAATTTTTGATAGTGTGCAACGAGTCAGAAGTGTTGCGGGACTGATTAGACTCTAAAATAATATCTAAATTTCCGAGAGAAATCGTTATATTGCTCCTCAAATTTGAGGCAATTGAAGAGAAGAGATTCTGTTTTAGATTCTTGCGGTAAGTGTCATAAAACGGTGCTATCGGCTTTTTATTGCTCATCTACTTTAGACTGAAACTTTCAGGTAATTTATTATAACGGTTGTAAATATAAAGAATCGAATCCTTAAATTTTAAATGAATATATGATAGAAGATAAAATTTTTATTCTCTCAATACTTGTAGTCCTTTCGATCCTTGTCACAAGATTAACCAGAAATTATGGGGTGCCAACACTTTTACTTTTTTTAGGCCTTGGGATGCTATCAGGTTCAGATGGACCCGGTGGAATTGATTTTAATGATACTGCATTAGCACAATCAATCGGCACCATCGCACTCGTATTTATTCTGTTCTCAGGTGGTTTGGAAACAAGCATGGAATCGGTGCGGGACGGGATAAAATCATCGTTATCATTGGCAACTCTTGGGGTTGTTATAACAGCGGTTTTGTCGGGAGCGTTTTTATATTTTGTAGCGGGTTATTCCGCGGGATTTTCATTTTTCATCGGTGCAGTAATTTCTTCAACAGACGCACCCGCAATATTTTCTGTTCTCAGAGCCAAAGACCTGAATCTTTCCGGGGATCTTAAATCTGTTTTGGAGCTCGAAAGTGGCAGTAACGATCCGATGGCTATCTTTCTGACCATGTTGATGATTTCCGTTCTCACCGTGCCCGACCAATCAGTCACAGATTACCTGTTATTTTTTGTAATGCAGTTTGGTATCGGATCGATATTGGGATACGCCGGTGGGAAAATAACAGCAGCGATGATGAACAAACTCGATTTTATTTCACCCGGCTTTTATCCGGTCTTTGTATTATCGGCTGCACTGATGATTTACAGTGGAACAGTCCTGGTTGCCGGCAGTGGATTTTTGGCTGTTTACATCGCAGGAATTGTAGCTAATGGACATGAATTCCAACACAAAACGAATGTTCTGCGTTTTTTTGAGGGGCTCGCCTGGTTAAGCCAAATTGGTATGTTTCTCACCTTGGGGTTACTTATTTACCCGTCGCAACTACCCGAAGTTGCCTTAATTGGGAGTTTATTTGCACTTTTCCTCATGTTTGTAGCAAGACCGATAGCAGTATTCCTCTCTTTATTATTCAGTTCGTTTAATCTTAGGGAGAAGTCATTTATTGTCTGGGGTGGTTTGAGAGGTGCGGTTCCCATAATTTTGGCGACATTTGCACTAACTTCTAATCTTCCGGACGGTCAGATGCTTCTGCATCTGGTATTTTTTGTTGTTATCTTTTCAGCTTTGGGGCAGGGGTGGTCGATCCCTGCAATCGCAAGTTTATTAAAGGTTAAAAACGAAAAAAACTTGAGTAAAAAAGTACTGATGGACCTCGAAACTGGAAGGGATGACAACAAAACACTTTTTGATCTATTTGTTCAGCCGGGTTCTTCCGCCTGCGGAAATAAAATAGTAGAACTTGGGTTACCTGCAGGTGTACTGATTGTGCTAATAGAAAGGAAGGGGAAATATGTAATCCCCTCGGGAAGCACAATAATCGAAGAAGATGATCTGGTTATATTGCTGGTCGATAAAACAGATATAGAAATGGTCGCAGCTTACTTCAAATCATGAAGTGATGATTAAATTATTCTTACTACAGCTTTGTTCATAAGATAACGGTAAATCTTCCTGATTACTCTGAAGATAAAAACGAGATAAAAGGCATAAACAGCGATACCTACAATTCTGACAACAAAAGAAAATGCCGCATTTTTTACCGGTTTATATGTCGGTAAAATCCCGTCAGTTCTAATAAGCGGATTTAGAAAGAATGTGGTTTTGGGGTTATATACCTCTGTCCTCAGATAAGTTTTAACTTTTTTGAGGGGATAGACCAAAGAATCGGTTTTTGCAAATGAACCAAGTACCTCACCGTAGTTCCCGATTAACAGTATGGAATCTGCCGGCATGGTTAGTTTTAATTTCATCGAGTCATTTTCAACTCTAAGATACCGCAATTCGTTATCCAACTCTGCATTATTCCCTTTAACAGCGACTGAATTCCCTTTTCTTAGCGCATCCACGATCAGATTTCCCAGAAGCGACCCTGCCCGTACCATCGTCCAATATCTACCCGTTTCATCTTTTCTGGTTTGATTGTGTGAATCATCATTTCCATATCCGAATGCAGGGTAACCGGCAGAAAGAGCTGCATCCCAGTGGTGAACTGAAGTTCTGTAATGATTTAAAATTTCGATGTGGGTATAGTTTGAAAGGTACTGAAAATCGTCAGGATGGTAACCTTCGAGGAATTCCGGATGATTTATTGCGAGCAGTTTGGTCGTTGGTCTTATTCTTTCAATAATATCCTGTTTATGATGAAGGGACTGAAACAGGGGATAGTCAAAATTCACAATCTCTTTGGCACCAATTGGATGTTGATGCCGTTTCCAGACATTTAACCCATGCTCATAGAGAGGGATGAATTCATCATCTTTAACATTTTTTGATTTTGTAATTTTATGATAGTCAGAAATTCCTGCAAAATCATATCCGAGTGACTTATAGACGGAATCAACCTGCTCCGGAGTTAGTGTTCCGTTTGTTAATCCACCCCATGCCTGGGCGTGGGCATGAAAATTGGCTTTGAACCATTTGCCGGAAGTGTCTGCATACGGATTGTACCATTCAACACCCGAAAAAGGCTTCATAGCCGGGAATTTGTAAACATTTGTAAAGATATATGGAAACATAGCGATAGCAAGAACTATCAGAAATAAAATCGATATGATAAAAACGGGAACTAACAGGAGTTTTTTAAAGTTCATCTTGTAATTTGGGGTGGTAGCTGGGCTGAAAAATATTATATTTGTGATCGCAAATTTACGAAATTTTATGATCATTTCAAGATCCAATTTAAAGTGAAAGGACTAACATTAATGGAAACCAAAGTGCAGGAAAAGTTTACTTTTCAAGCTGAAATCACACAACTCCTCGATATATTGGTTCATTCCCTCTATAGCAGTCGTGAGATATTTCTAAGAGAATTAATCTCCAATGCCTCAGATGCAATTGATAAATTAAGAATAATCTCACTTCGTGGTGAAAGTTTTCACCAAAAAGATCTTCCATTCGAAATTAAAATATCGTTTGATCAAGACGCAAAAATGTTGGTAATCACAGATACCGGCATTGGAATGACCAAAGACGAACTCGTTAAAAACATCGGTACAATTGCTAAATCGGGAAGTTCAGAGTTCATCAAAGCTCTAAAAACCGGTGAAAGCGATGCTAAAGAAATCATCGGAAGGTTTGGTGTTGGGTTTTATTCGGTCTTCATGGTCGCAAACGAAGTAAAAATAAAAACCAGATCTTATCAACCTGAGGAAACGGGTTATATCTGGAAATCAACCGGAAGTGGTGACTTCACAATTACCGAGATGGAAGAGTCAGCAAATCGTGGTACATCGATCGAGATTTACCTGAAAGATGAAGCTGTTGAATTTGCATCTAAAGAGAGACTCGAAGAGATTGTTAAAAAGCATTCCGGGTTTATTTCTTATCCTATCTATCTTGCAGCAGAAAGAGTTAACACAATAACTGCTTTGTGGAAAGAACCAAAAAGCAATATTAAACCGGAACAGTACGCAGAATTTTATAAGTTCATTTCGCATGATTTTGAAGACCCTGAAGGTCACATTCATTATGCCATTGAAGCACCAATTCAGTTTAATGCACTTCTTTTTATTCCAAAGAAGAATTTTGATTTTTTTGGAATGAACAGAGATAATTACGGTCTCGATCTCTATGTAAGAAAAGTACTAATTCAGCATCAGTCAAAAGACTTGCTTCCAGAGTTCCTGAGTTTTGTTAAGGGTGTGGTTGACTCCGAAGATCTTCCGCTTAATGTTTCAAGAGAGACACTTCAGGAAAATGCTATTTTTGGCAAAATCTCGAGAGAAGTGACCAAAGCGGTGTTGAACGATCTTATTCGTAGAGCTAAAGAAGATCCCGAGCAATATAAAAGAATCTATAAAGAACACGGTAAAAAGATAAAACTCGGATTCAACGATCATAATAACAGAGAGAAATATCTGGAACTCCTCCGATTTGATTCTTTGAATAACAGTGATCCTGAAAAATTGATCTCACTCGATGACTACAAATCGAGTCTAAAAGCGGATCAAAAAGAAATCTATCATGCTCTCGGAACTTCAAGAGAATCTTTGCTCGCAGACCCTGCCATTGAAATCTTCAAGAAGAAGGGGATTGATGTTCTCTTCCTTCTCGATCCGGTTGATGAATATGCACTAAATATGTGTGCCAAATATGGTGAATTGGACTTTGTTTCTGTTGAAAAAGCCGACATTTCTAAACTGGATGCTTTTGTTGATGTAGAGGTTGATGAAAACAAGTTGCCTGAGTTGGTTGCCGAAGATGAAAAAGTGCTCGAAGATCTCGCTTCCAACATTAAGGAAATTCTTGGTGACAAAGTAAAAGAAGTGAAAATCTCGAAGCGTTTAAGTGATCATGCAGTTTGGCTCGCGGGTGAAAATGAGATGTTTTCAGCATCATTCAGACGAATGATGAAAGGAAGCAACCCAATGTTCGACTCTTTTGGTGCCTCCAAAGTGATGGAGATAAACAAAAACAGTGCGGTCATCAGGAATCTTCTGAATATTTACAAGGGTGATAAATCGTCACCTGTAATCCCAAGAGTTGTTAATGTACTTTACCTCGCTGCCGAACTTGGTTCAGGCGATCTGAAAGACCCGTTTATACTCGTAAAAGAGATGAATTCGATACTTGAGACTTTTACAGGTTCCTACACTATAATAAAATAGATGTTTCTTAAAACAAGGAGGTAAAACCTCCTTGTTTTTAAATATTTTGATTTATTGAATTAATTAAAATGTTTAAGTTTAAATCATAAATCCAATAAACTTCGAAAGAACATATGGCACCAAATATTTTCGATACAATGGCGCAAAAGATTGAGTTCTGGCGTTCCGACATGTCAGCATTTTTAAAGGAAAGTGGAGATCAAAAAGTTTCTGACATTACCATTTCTCAGATAATGGGTGGAATGCGCGGAGTTACATCACTTTGGTGTGATACTTCAGTTGTTCCTAAGGATCAGGGTCTTATCATTCGTGGTAAACCTGTTTCAGAATTAACTGATATCACCGGCGTACAAGTTTTTTATCTCCTTCTCACAGGAGACTTACCAAACGAAGAAGAGTTGCACGAATTCCAGTTGGCACTCAGAATAAGAAAATTTGTCCCTTATTATGTTTGGGAAATACTGAAAGCCATGCCAAAGGATTCACATCCTATGACAATGCTTTCTACAGCAGTGCTCTCAATGCAAAAAGAATCGTCATTCGCCCGTCATCATGATGAAGGGATTCACAAAAGCGAATACTGGAGATATACACTCGAAGATGCACTTAACCTAATTGCAAAACTTCCTGCAATAGCTGCTGCTATCTACAGAATCAGATATAATAAAGGCGAATTGATTCAACCTGACCCTGATATGAGACTTTCGGAGGATTTTGTCCATATGCTCGGTCTGGACTCGTCAGGTGAAGAATTTTTGAAGTTAATGACCCTCTTCCTCGTTGCTCACTCAGACCACGAGGGTGGTAATGTGAGTTCATTTACTGCTTCCATTGTTAACTCAGCTCTCTCCGATTTATATTATTCGATCTCAGCAGGATTCAACGGTCTTGCCGGTCCACTTCACGGTCTCGCAAATCAGGAAGCCCTCAAATGGGTATTGGAAGTGATGAAGAAATATAACGGAACCCCGACGAAAGAACAAATTGAAGATGTTGTGAACGAAACTCTCGCTGCAGGTCAGGTAATTCCGGGATACGGTCATGCCGTTCTGAGAGTTGTTGATCCAAGATTCACAGCTTTTTATGAATTCGGAAAAGTCCATTGTCCTGAAGACCCTGTTTTCAAAACAGTGGTTAATACATTTGAAGTGGTGCCTGAAGTCCTTAAGAGGATCCCAAAAATTCAAAATCCATGGCCAAATGTTGACGCAGTAACGGGTTCTTTATTATACCATTATGGACTTAGAGAATTCTCATATTATACTGTTATTTTTGCATTATCAAGATCGATAGGTCTTGCTTCTCAAGCTGTAATGAACAGAGCATTAGGATTGCCAATCGTGCGTCCAAAATCTGTGACTACCTCGTGGTTAAAAAGTCAGGTTATCAAATAATCTCGCGGAATTAATCCAGGAAGAAAAATGATCATTTGAAAAGAGGCTGTTTTTGTTAGCAGCCTCTTTTTAGTTTAAATTTTTTAAGGATTTTAGCTACACTTCAAACTTGGAATTTTATAAGAATAGAGAATTACATATATTGCAAAATGAAATTATCATTTAATTATTCACACAAAGAATTATTATGTCTATTGAGCATATAGCCAACATCAGACCGGCAGAGAATACAGATATCGACACCATCAGGGAATTGCTTCGTAAAACCTGGTTGGATGCGTATGGATTTATTCCTGTTGAAGACCTTGATACATATTTGAATGCAAATTATTCTGTCGCGAAATTAAAAGAGATTTTGACCACAGACCGTGAAGAATGTTTTGTTTACGATGATGGCACAGGAATCACCGGCTGGATGCGACTCAGACGAGATGATGATAATAATATATTTTCTGTGATATCCCTTTATGTCCTGCCCGAAGCTCAGGGAAAGGGAACAGGCAAAAAGCTCCTGAATTTTGCTTGTGAGTTTGCTCTTGAATACCGTTTCGAAAAAGTTACACTTGGAGTAATGACCCAAAAAGAAAAAAGTGCGAAATGGTACCAAAATAACGGTTTTAGCATAGTTAGAACCGAACCGTTTACTATGGGCAATACAGAAGTTGAACACTTGATTATGGAAAAAATAATTTTCTTTCAGTAATACCCTCCAAAAACTTTTTATTAGCCCCTTTTATAATTGTAAATTTAAAGATTCAATTTTTTAAATTTCCTTACCCCAATTTTCATTAAGGAGAATTCTAATGGCTGATTTCCCGGTAAAAAGACTTCGTCGTTTAAGATACAATACAAAAGTGCGTGATCTCGTAAGAGAGACCATCCTGACAAAAAATGATTTTATTTATCCTTTATTCGTGATTCCCGGAGAGGGAAAAGTCGAAGAGATCCGTTCGATGCCCGGAGTATTTCGTTTTTCAATAGATGAGTTAGTGAAAGAGTGTGCCGAAGTGGTAGCTTTGGGAATTCCTGCTGTTATTCTTTTTGGGATCCCGGATCATAAAGATGAAGTTGGTTCCGATGCTTATAACGATGATGGTATCATCCAAAGGGCAATAAGAGCGATAAAAAAAGAAGTTAAAAATCTCCTGATTATGACAGATGTCTGTTTGTGCGAATACACATCTCACGGACACTGTGGAGTTCTGAATGGTGAGGAAATTCTTAACGATGAAACTGTTGAGCTTCTTGTTAAAGAATCAGTGTCCCACGCCCGTGCCGGAGCCGATGTGATTGCTCCGTCGGATATGATGGATGGAAGAATTGGAGCGATAAGAAAGGGGCTTGACGAAAACGGATTTAAGAATATCCCGGTTTTAAGTTATGCGGTTAAGTATGCTTCCGGTTTCTACGGACCATTCAGAGATGCGGCTGATTCAGCACCTGCATTTGGCGACAGAAGATCGCACCAGATGGATGTAGCAAACAGCAGCGAAGCTCTAAGAGAAGCTTTAAGCGATATTGAAGAAGGTGCTGATATAATTATGGTTAAACCTGCCGGTGCTTATCTCGATATCATCAAAATGGTGAAAGATGCAACCGGAATGCCACTTGCCGCATATCAGGTATCAGGTGAATATGCAATGATCAAAGCTGCGGGAATAAATGACTGGATTGATGAAGAGAGAGTAATGATGGAATCGCTTGTTTCTATAAAAAGAGCAGGAGCTGACATGATTCTGACATACTTTGCTAAAGAAGCTGCAAGATTTCTCGATAGACAAAAATAATTTTTCGAAAGGTAGAATTTTCTCATGGAAATTAAAAGAAGCACCGAACTATTTGAACAGGCGAAAAAATATATTCCGGGGGGAGTTAACTCACCCGTAAGAGCATTTAAATCAGTTGGCGGAAATCCTGTCTTCATGGCTCGAGGAGAAGGCTCAAAAATGTACGATGTTGATGGTAATGAGTATATCGATTTTATCGGTAGCTGGGGTCCACACATTTTTGGACATAATCCATCATTCATCAAAAAAGCTGTTCTTGATGCTCTCGAAAACGGTTCAAGTTTTGGTGCTCCAACCGGTATGGAAGTAAAAATGGCAGAACTTATCACTTCAATGGTGCCCTCCGTTGAGATGGTCAGAATGGTAAATTCAGGAACCGAAGCCACCATGAGTGCAGTGAGAGTAGCAAGAGGTTACACGGGAAGAGAAAAAATAATCAAATTTGAAGGATGCTACCATGGCCATGCCGATTTTTTCCTTATTAAAGCAGGAAGTGGTGCCCTTACATTGGGAGAACCGAACAGTCCGGGAGTGACCAAAGGAACCGCCGCTGATACCCTCATCGCAAGATACAATGATCTGGATAGTGTAAAAGAGATAGTAAAAAACAACAAAAATGAAGTCGCTGCTCTCATACTTGAACCTGTTGTTGGTAACATGGGTGTTGTCATTCCGACTGAAGATTTTATGAACGGTCTCCGTGAACTTTGCAGTGAAGAGGGGATAGTTTTCATTTTTGACGAAGTTATGACCGGTTTTCGTCTGGCTGCAGGTGGAGCACAGGAAGTATTTGGAGTTACTCCTGACTTGACCACATTTGGAAAAATTATAGGTGGTGGACTTCCGGTAGGAGCTTTTGGTGGTAAACGGGAAATCATGCAGAAACTCGCACCTCTCGGTCCTGTGTATCAGGCAGGTACTTTAAGTGGCAATCCACTTGCCATGGCTGCCGGTTTTGCTGCCCTCACACATATTAAAGAAAATCCGGGAATATACAATCTTCTCGAAGACCGAACAGATCAACTTGAAACAGGATTTAGAGAAAACCTGGAAAAACTTGAAAAATCATACAGAATAAATAGAATTGGATCGATGATTAGTATGTTTTTTACCGAGAGTCCGGTGTATGATTTTGATTCTGCTGTAAAATCTGACACTTCTTTATATGCCAAGTTCTTCCATGGAATGTTGGAAAGAGGAATTTATTTGCCACCGGCACAGTTTGAATCATGGTTCTTGAGCACAGCTCTTAGCGAAGAAGATATTGAGCGGACTGTTAAAGCTCATTTTGAAACTCTCTCCGAGATGAATTAATACTGCATTAAAAGAATGGATTGAGAATCCTCTTGTTCTTCAACAGGTAATAGATTGCCAACGGAATATAAATGAGGATAAATGAGAAGATGGTTAATGCAAGTCCGAATATCAAAATGGAGTGAAGTTTTCCCAAAAAAGTTGTGATGTGACTGAGTAATAAACCGGGGTTGAAGTTTAGGAATCCGGAAACCAGATTAAAAATGAAGATTAATCCGATGAGTAAACCAAATCCCGGTAAGGCATTTTTAAGATCAACATGACTTGGTGCAATGTGTGCTGAAATTGAAGTCATCAAGTAAAGAATGGCGATTGAGAGTAATCCGGGTTTTAGTAAAGTACTGCGTAGGACAGAAAAGTTGGCTACAATTCCCGCATAAAATTCCTTAAAGACGGCAGTAAAGGAAGCATTAAGGTTGTTTATGTCAATATTCGATTTCATTGTTTTTGCAGCTTGATCAGGGAAGAATGTATCAAACAAAAGGAATAATATCAAACTTCCTATTAGCAGGGGTGCTATTCCGATGAAAAAATTTCCAACTGATTGGTAGATGCTTTTTGTGTTGTAGTTGTGGGATACATACCCGAGTACGCCCGATGCTTTGTCGGGTTTAAAGAATGCTACTTCCTGAATTTTATGCCCGAAAACGATGCAAAAAAGAGCGTGTGAAAACTCATGGACGGGGGTGCCTATCCAGGCGGTTATATATACCCCTTTCCATCCTGTCGTTTTATTAAGTGCAATACAAATCATTCTTTGGAGCAAAAAAAGTAAAAGTGTGATGATTCCGGTTAATCCAAAAATTAAAATAATGTGAATTATCGTATTTTTGGAGGCACTTAAAAAAATATCGATCATGCTAATCTGGTAAAATTTATAGATGTGTTTCACAATTTACAAAAAAAACGGATTTTTCATCTATGATTATTGATAAAAAAGCACAGGCCAATGAAGTTACTACCCGCCTAAAAGAGATTTATCCGGATGCTGTTTGTGCATTAAACTTTTCTTCGGCGTTTGAACTTCTGATTGCCACTATTTTATCAGCACAATGCACAGACGCAAGAGTTAATATCGTAACAAAAGAACTCTTCGAAAAATATAAATCAGCTTCTGACTTCACCAACGCCCAAATTGAAGAGATTGAAAAGGCTATTTTCTCAACCGGTTTTTACCGTCAGAAAGCGAAAAGTATAAAAAACTGTTGTGAGATACTTGTTTCAAATTATGGTGGGGAAGTACCAAATAATTTTGATATTTTGCGTGAACTGCCGGGAGTTGGAAGAAAAACTGCTTCCGTTGTAGTTGGGAATGCTTATGGTGTACCTGCAATAGCTGTTGATACACATGTAAAACGACTTTCGAACCTTCTTGGACTTGTAACCACACCCGATCCTGAAAAAATTGAAGCAGAGTTGAAAGATTTATTGGAACCTGCTGAATGGGTACAATTCTCACACCAACTCGCAACTCACGGTAGAACCGTTTGTTTTGCCAGGAAACCTGAGTGCGGGAATTGCATCTTAAGCGATATTTGCCCCTCCTCAAGATAGAAGATAGTGCAAAAACTGACAAAAATGTAGCTATTTTGAAATGTCCTCTATTTTTGATTTAGATTGTTAACTAATTATTAATTATCTTGAATATCGAAGAAAAAATTTTTAGAACTCGCCGAGGCATACGAGTCATAAATTATGACTTGACAATCATTCCAGATTGTTATAATTTGCCTCAAAAACCGGAGCAATTATACGAGATTTTTATACTAAGTTTATCAAAGTTTGTTTGTAAATAACAATAAACCGGAAAGTATGTTCAAAAAAATCTCATTGTCGATTGTTGCTCTGTTCCTCACAGCGTTTCCTCAGAGTGATTTAAGACTCATTCAGTCAAATGCCGCATCATGTATAATTGAGTTTATGCCCGATTATACTGATACAAATATGCATCAATTCGGCTCTAAACTGTATCGTGAGATCAATTTTCAAGGATCGAGTATTTTACCGGGGCTGAAACCGGGAATGCCGAACACCAAATCAAAAATAATTACTCTTGGTGTCCCTTATGAAAATGGTGTTACCGCCGAAATACTTTCCGCATCATATAAATATTTTGATGGAGAACTACCACCGGTTGCTGAATTGTCGTTTAACGAAGACAGATCTCCCGTTTATACCTACCAAACAAAACCTGTAACGACTGATTTAGTCGGCAATTTG
Organism: uncultured Ignavibacteriaceae bacterium; assembly: GCA_964431385.1. Lineage (GTDB taxonomy): Bacteria > Bacteroidota > Ignavibacteria > Ignavibacteriales > Ignavibacteriaceae > UTCHB3. Next base: position 27,693 of record CAYSJM010000002.1, read on the forward strand.
GTTTTTGGTGAGAGCGGAACAGTAAGAGGATTAAGTGTTCAAGACTTTCATATTGTTCCCGTTATTCCGGAATCGGGTAAATTAAAAGTACTTACAAAAATCCAAATCAAATTTTCTTTCGCAGGTACCTCAACTTCCGCCAATTTTGAAGATGAGTTGCTTAAGAATTTGGTTGTAAACTATAGCGTAGCCAAACAGTGGATTTCAAGAGTTAAACCTTCACTTAAAAAAGGTACAGGAATTGGCTCGACTGTTTTGTCTTCAGGGAAGTGGATCAGATTTGAAGCTCCTGAAGAAGGTTTTTACAAAATAAGTTACGACCAGTTACGAAATTATGGCATCGACCCCGGTACTGTAAATCCTAAAACCATAAAGATTTACAATAATGGCGGGTATGTCCTCTCTGAAAATATTTTGATGCCGAGACCCGATGATTTGCAGGAGATTGCGATCACGATTAACGGTGAAGATGATGGAAAATTCGACCCCTCAGATAATATTATCTTCTATGGTAGAGGGACAGCTTTTTGGTACTACGATACTCTTGGCAGACAGATGATGAGAAATCAACATCCTTATTCTGCTAAAAACTATTTCTGGATCACTTCCGGTGGTGCCGGTGGTAAAAGAACAGGGACAAAAGTTGCAGTTTCTGATCCAAATCCTACTATTGTTGAAACTTCGAGTGCTTACGAATTTTGGGATGAAGATAAAATTAATGTTGGTCAGAGCGGAAGATATTTTGTCGGTGATGAATTTTCACAATCTGTAAAATCGAGAGTTTATCAAAGAAAAGTTGAAGGCATTGTCCCCGGGTCTCCTTCATATTATCGTTATTGGTTCGTAAATCGTTCTACTGACAGAATTAGTCTCACAATCGAAGAGAATGGAAATCTTGTAAGACAAAGCAGTATGACAGGCATCGGCACCGATCCGTATTCCTACGGCAGAATGGATAGTGCAAGAAGTTTAACTCATTTTGGTACTTACCCCGATGAACGAAGTGTACTTAGATTTACTTTTGGTGCTCTAAACAGCACTTCGTATGGCTACCTTGATTTTTATGAAATTACTTACACACGGTATTTGAAAGCTTACAACGATTTGCTTTTGTTCTTTTCACCAAGAATTGCCGCTACTTCAGGTCCCGACTCACTTTATGAGTACAGGTTGAATAATTTTTCGAATACCAACATCAAAGTTTATGATATCAGTGACCATTCTGATATAAAGCTTATGACAAATCCGGTCATGCAGAGTGGAAGCGAATACAGATTTAGAGTATATGAGAAGCCGAATTTTGTGAGCAGATACTACGCTTTTTGTGGTGATCTTTATAAAACACCGGTGAATTTGCAGGAAGTCGCAAATCAGAATATTCGAGGTGATCTTTCAGGTGCAAGACTCATCCTGATAACAAGCAAGGATTTTTCGGAGTCTGCGAACAGGTACAAACAGTACAGAGAATCGAGTACTACAGATCCACTCTCGGTAAAAGTCTTCTTTGTTGATGAGATAATTAACGAGTTTAATGGTGGGAGTCTGGACCCAAGTGCACTTAGAGATTTTATTAAATACGCATTTGACAACTGGCAAATTACTCCTGAATTTGTATTTCTCTGGGGTGATGGTGATTATGACTTTAAGAACATTGAAGGCAAAAACAAAAATTTTGTTTTAACCTACCAAACACGGGAGTTCTTACAGGAGATTGATGCTTTTCCTACAGATGATTTTTTTGCATGGATATCGGGTAATAACAGGAAAGTTAATCTTGGAGTGGGAAGGGTCGCAATTCAAACCCAAAAACAAGCAAATGACTATCTAAACAAGATTATCGCGTACGAACAAAGCACCGATAAAAACGCATGGAAAAATCTGATTACTCTGGTTGCTGATGATAATTTGACTTCACAAGGTATCGACCTGGCAAGAAACACTGAACAATCGGAGAGACTTTCACAATCGGTAATCCCAAAGGAATACGATCAGAAGAAAATTTATCTTATCAACTATCCAACTGTGCAGACGAGCCTTGGACGCCGTAAACCGGAAGTAAACTCTGCGATAGTAAATTCGATAAATGAAGGGACAGTTCTATTAAATTATATCGGTCATGGTAGTCCTGAACTTTGGGCACATGAGCAGGTTTTTGTTAAGAGTTCCACCATTCCGCAATTGAAAAACAGTCGCTATTTCTTCTTGACAGCTGCAACTTGTGACTTTGGATATTATGATAAAACCGATGTGCAAAGTGCTACGGAAGATCTGCTTTTTCTTCCAAACGCGGGTTCAATTGGAGTGTTCACCGCTGTAAGACCGGTATTTTCAGAACAAAACACTGTATTGAATGATGATTTTTATTCACAGTTGTTAAGTTCACAAAAAGATATTAACAATTTACCAAGGAGAATAGGTACTGCATATTTCCTCACAAAGATGAAATTTACGAGTGCCAACGATCAAAAATTCCATCTTTTTAGTGACCCGGGTTTAAGATTGGCATTGCCGCAGTTCAATGGTAAAGTCGATTCGATAAATGGAATTGATCCAATTGTTCAGACAATACCCGTTAAAGCTTTAAATAATATAAAGATAGCGGGCACTATTAAAAAAGCTGACGGTAGTAATTGGAACGATTTTAACGGTGAAGGGTTGCTCACAGTCTATGATGCTGAAACAACCTTGCCACTACCCGAGATTGGTCCCAATGTAAGTATGAAGGTGCCAGGTGGTCTGATTTTTAGAGGCAGAGTATCCGTTGTTGGTGGAAAATTTAATACAGATTTTGTTGTACCAAAGGATATCTCTTACGACAATCAAAAAGGGAAAATTGTTTTCTATTTCTTTAACAGTGAAAAAGATGGGATAGCATTTACGAATAATGTTTCTATCGGCGGTGTTGATCAATCTGTAATAAACGATGGGAAAGGTCCTGTAATTGAGATTACTTTTGATGACGCACAATACGAGAATGCATATCTTATTAATCCCAATTCAACTCTCGTGGTATCATTAAAAGATGAAACAGGCTTAAATACTACAGGTCTTGGAGTTGGGCATAAGCTTGAAGCAATTTTAAACGGGAACGAACAATATCCACTTGATTTGACTAATTTCTTCACCGGAGATCTAAATTCCGGGGGTAAAAGTGGTAAAGTTAATTACAAGTTTACAAATTTGGAACCGGGTATTTATAACATTCGTATAAAAGGATGGGATGTGTTTAACAACGCCTCCACAGCAGATGCAGAATTTAAGGTTGTATCCGGAAGCGGAACTGCAGTTGAATATGTTATGAATTATCCAAATCCATTCTCTTCAAATACATTTTTCACTTTTCAGCACAATATAGCAGGAACAGTTGATGTACGAATTCTGATTTACACCATTGCCGGACGCAAGATAAAAGAGATAGATTCAAAATGGGTTAATGACCGTTTTGTGAGAATCGAATGGGACGGTCGTGACCAGGATGGTGATCTCGCCGGGAATGGCACTTATCTTTATAAATTGATAGTCAAACCATCCATGGGTGGTGAGACAAAAACTGTGCTCGGTAAACTAAGCATAGTACGATAGAGTTTTTAATTTATTTTTCATTGGAGGTTAATTAATGAACAAGTTCAAAATCACATTCCTGAGTTTCTTTTTAGTTATCGGGTTCGGTAAATCCGTCCTTGCTCAGGGAGAAGCAGCAGTACCATTTCTTTTGATCGCTCCTGATTCAAGAGGTGGTGGTATTGGAGAGTCCGGAGCAGGTCTCGCGGATAATTCATCTGCTGTATTCTGGAATCCTGCAGGAATCGCATTTCTTTCCGGTCAGGAATTCAGTTTCACACACTCTAACTGGTTACCACAGTTTAAACTCGATCTTTTCTATGATTATGCAACATATAGAAATTACATAGAAGATATTAACGGAAGTGTAACTGCAAGCATCACTTACATGAACTATGGTGAGTTTGTAAGAACAGGTCCCGATTCACCGGATCCGCTTGGTACTTTTAGATCATTCGACATGGCTGCAACCGTCGGATATGCTACAAAGTTATCACAGGATTGGGGACTTGGAGTTAACTTAAGATTAATTCACAGTCGTCTCTCTGATCAGCCTACAGGACAAGAACAGGGCACCGGAACGGCTACTTCTGTTAGCTTTGACCTTGGCTTCATGTGGAGACCTACTTCACTCGTTCTTCCTTTCGTCGATTATGACTTGGGAAACAAATTTTCCGTCGGGTTAAATCTTAGCAATTTAGGACCAAAAATTTCTTACATTGATAGAGCACAGGCAGATCCAATTCCGACTCAATTTAGACTTGGTATCGCATACAGAATTTTATCTGATGAATACAACAGCTTGACCTACACCCTCGATTTCACAAAACTCCTCGTTAGAAGATATGCGGATGGAACCAGTGATGATTTTTACAAAGCTGTCTTCACTGCATGGGGCGACAAACCAATAGGCGAAGAACTCGCTGATGTGGTTACTTCGATGGGTCTCGAATACTGGTATGGAACCCCGGGCGACTTCCTGTTTGCTCTTCGTTCAGGTTTCTTTTATGAAGACCCTAACTATGGAAACAGAAAATTCATCACACTTGGTGCCGGTATCAGATATGATATCTATGGATTTGATTTTAGCTACATCTCAACATCAGTCTTCAAAGATGGTGAAAATCATCCATTGAGCGATACACTTCGTTTCACAATTCTCGTGGGATGGGGTGGTTTGGCTGATCAAGGAAAAGGCCTGCCAAGAGGTCTTTAATTTTTCAGGTCAGGGGACAGGAAACTGTCCCTTGATTTTTTATACCTAAAAGCCTGTTTTTTTCGCTTTTCTGTTTTTCTTAATCCTCTATAACCTTATCTTTAAAATTTGTATAAATTTTATTCTCGGCAAATGAAAATACTTAAAACTTCAATATTTATATTATTATTGATACCCCTCACTTTTGCACAAGTGATGAAGCCCTCAATATCTTCACAAAAGACTTTCCCGGGTATCACCTCTTCAACTTCTTCTGACACAGTTAAAATTCTCGCTGTTATGGCTGAATTTCAGGCGGATAACGACAACACCACCATAGGAAATGGTACTTTCTCTTCGATTTACTCTCAAGACTATGGTAAAAAAATTGTCGATCCACTTCCACATGAAAGAAATTATTTCCTCGCTCATCTCGAATTTGTTAAAAATTACTATCATAAAGTGTCGAACGGGAAACAAGTTGTAATTTTTGAGGTTTTACCTAATACTGTAACGCTTTCAAAAACGATGCGGAATTATTCACCTCCGATAAATTCAACAGATTTTAAAGTGATGGGGGACTATGTTCAAGAAACCTGGACTTTGGCAGATCAGGCTAATCCCGGCTTTAATTTTAAGGATTACAACCTCTTCTTCATTTTCCATGCAGGTGTGGGACGCGATGTAAGTTTGCCGGGTAGCCTGGGGAACGAACGCGATTTACCCTCAATTTATTTTAATCTGCCTGCTTTACAGAAATTTTATGGTTCAAGTTTTCAGGGTGTTCCCGTAAGTGGTGGTACATTCAACATTCAAAATACCGGCATCCTTCCCCAAACACAAAACAGGGAAGTCTCATCATTTAACACTAAATTTTTATATCAGATTACTATCAATGGATTGCTTGTTTCTACTGTGGCAAGCTATCTTGGACTTCCTGACATGTTTGATACCAATACCGGACTAAGTGCTATCGGAAGATTTGGTTTGATGGATGGGCAATCAATTTTTGCTTATAATGGAGCATTCCCACCGGAACCTTCGCCTTGGGAAAAAATCAAACTCGGATGGATCACACCGATCGAATTTTCAGGTTCTCTTAAAGATGTAACCATAGCTGCCAAAAACATTGCTCAGCTTGGCGATACCTCAGTACTGAAGGTAAGGATCAACGAATTAGAATATTTTTTGATCGAAAACCGTCAAAGAGATGCGTTTAATGACGGAGCTAAACTTACTCTAAAGGATGGCAACACTTCAACCACCAGAACATACATAAAAGATACTACAGGATTTTACAGCTATTCTATTGACTCGCTTACGGGTGTGCTCGTTGATGTAGATGAATTTGACTGGGCTCTTCCGGGCAGTGGAATACTCGTTTGGCATATCGATGAAAAAGTGATTAATGCAAAAATTGCAGATAACAAAGTAAATACGGATAAAAAACGGCGTGGTGTTGCTGTAGTTGAAGCAGATGGCGTTAACGATATCGGTGAAAAATTCCTCACAATTTTCGGAGATGAGGTGGTGGGGGAAGGTACTGAATACGATTTTTGGTTCCTCGAGAATAAGGCTGATTTGTACAAAAACATTTTTAACAATACTTCGCGTCCCAACACCAAAAGCAACGACGGAGCCAACTCCCTGGTCACTCTGAAAAATTTCCCGTCAAATTCAAGCAGGATGAAAATGACGATTTCGCTTGGTGATTCGCTGATCAAACCGTTTCTCGCAGGTAAATCTGTTCAGGGTGATAACATCACTCAAATAATGGTTGATGGATCAAATATTTTTGCTATGTCGGGCAATGATCTTTTGCAATTAGACGCAAACATGAGCGTGTTAAATCGTTTTTCCGGGTTTAGTGCTCAACCGGTTGCTTATTTGAACAAGAACAATATCTTCTATATCGCAGGTGCATCAGGTACAGCTGTAAATCTGGTTAAAGTAACAGGTGGGGTACCCGTATTATCATCACTCACTGTTTCTGCATCAATCACTTCACAAGTTGTGATATCAACAAACAATTTTGAATCTGACAGACTTATTGTTGGAAATGCTGCCGGCAACATTTACCGTATCGCTGTTGAACCATTAACTTTGCTTGATTCGATAAAAGGTGAAGCAGGAGTACCTGTTAACTATCTTTACAATCGTGACGGAGCATTAAAATATATCCAGAAAAAGAACACTACGAGTTATAATGTGGGTGATTTCGCCAGCTCGTATATTACCTCATCGGGCAACTTCCTGGATGCTGTGATGGTACAGAATTCAACCGGGAATTCTCTATTAGTGCTTGAGGAAGGAAATAGGATTAAACCTTACCCCGACGCTGTTCTCGCTATCGATAAACCCGGAAATTCGTTGCCGATTAAATCCGAGTATATTCTGCTCAAAGGTTCATCTCCAATTACAGGTTTCTCCGTAGCCGACAACAAGTTGGATGGAAATCTTTATATAAACTATGTTTCAGGAAATGAATTTTATTCGGTTAACCAATCAGGTTCGGTTGCAGAGAATTTCCCTTTCAAATTACCGGGAACCGATCAGTTTGAAGGAATTCCTGTTGCTGCTGATCTTTACAGTACGACGCACCCTGAATTGGTGAGCTATACCAAATCCGGTCTGATCTACGCTCTTGATGCACTCACAGGCAAAACCATAGATGGATTCCCACTATCGATCGGAGAACAACTGAACGATAATTTATCGTTTGCTCCTTCATTTTTTAAGACATCCTCGAAAACCGGGCTCGCAGTGATGGGAAAATCAGGTTATTTGTCGTCCTGGCTATTAAATGAATTCTCCGGTGTTATCTATTTTTCAGGACGATATGGAAGCGGGCAAAACTCTTCTTCGGTTCTTGCCTCAACGGGACAATTAAAAACAACCGAGTACTTCCCACAGGCAAATGTTTACAACTACCCAAATCCGGTTGTTTCGGGAGAAACTTTCATACGATTCTTTGTGTCTGAAGATTCTGATATTTTTGTAAAAATCTTCGATCTGGCGGGTGATTTTGTCGCTGATCTAAAAGGTTATGGACAAGGCGGGATGGATGGAGAAATCAAGTGGAGCGTGGGTAATATCCAGTCGGGAATTTATCTCGCACGGGTAGAGGCAAAGTCGATCGTGTCGGGAAAATCCGATCATAAAATCATTAAAATTGCAATAATAAAGTAACGGTATTTGATGCTAAGGAAACTTGCTCTTCTTTCAGTTTTTATCTTCTCTGTCGATGCATTTGCTCAATTTGACAAGTATAATTCAGAGTTTGAATGGTTTACAATTAAAGGGAAAAATGTTGAAGTTCACTTTCATGAGGGAGCCGAGAGGACTGCCAGAGTTGTTCTTAAAATAGCCGAAGAAGTGTGGGACCCCGTTTGTTCACTCTATGAATTTTATCCAGATAAAGTCCATTATGTCATCAAAGATATCGATGACTACTCAAATGGTGCAACATATTTCTTTGACAATAAGATTGAGATTTGGACGAGTGCACTCGATTTTGATCTCAGAGGTTCACATAACTGGTTACGAAATGTAATTTCCCATGAGTTCACACACATGGTGCAAATTCAGGCATCTTTAAAAACAACCAGATCTATCCCGGCGGTTTATCTTCAGGTTCTAAATTATGAAGATAAACGACGACCCGATATTTTATACGGCTTCCCAAATGTGATTGCGTCGTATCCATTGGCAATGTTGAATATGCCGGCATGGTTTGCAGAAGGTACTGCACAGTATATGCGTAAAGAATTCGACTATGATTATTGGGATGCACATCGTGATATGATCTTACGCTCGTATGTACTCGATAGCACAATGCTGACCTGGAATCAGATGGGTGTATTCGAGAAGACGAGTCTGGGAAATGAATCGGTCTATAATTCAGGATTTGCACTAACCAAGTACATTGCCCGGAAATATGGTGAAGATAAACTCCGAAAACTTACAAAGGCACTTAGCAAATTTTCCAACTTCTCTTTTGATGCTGCAGCAAGTGATATTTTGGGGATGAGTGGAAAAGAATTATATAATGAATGGGCAGGATTCCTAAGAAAGGATTATTCAGAAAGAATTGCCGGAGTTCTCGAAAACAAGGTAACCGGTGAGATGACCGGTGGTGTCGGTTTTGGAAACTTTTACCCGTCTTTTTCGAAAGACGGAAGTAAAATTCTTTACATTTCGAATAAAACGAGTGATTATTTCTCTCCAACAGCCCTTTACGAGTACAATCTCTCAACAAAAGAGGAGAAAGTGCTTATTCCGGGGGTAAGATCAACTTATTCTGAAATTCCCGGGACTGAAAGTGTTATCTACTCCAAACTTTCAGATGATAATCCTAACGATTACAAGGTACATGATATTTATATCTTCGATAAAAAAAGTGAGAAAGAAACTCGGCTCACTAACAATCTAAGAGCAAATATGCCTTCTGTCTCACCGGATGGTAAGAAAATTGTTTTTCTTTTCCAGAAGGATGGTACAACAAATATTGGAACAATCGACATCGACGGAAAGAATTTTAAACAACTTACCTACTACGCTAATGGTGAACAAGTTTTTAAGCCCGTATTTTCGCCTGATTCAAAGACAATCTACTTTGACTATTCATATCTTCATGGTAGAGACATTGCAAAAATTTCTGCTGATGGCGGGAGTGTAGAGTTCGTTCTAAATACACCACAGGATGAGAGAAGTCCTGTTTTCACAAAAGATGGTAAACTTCTTTACTCTTCAGACGAGACAGGTATTTTTAATATATACAGCTACGATCTGGCATCTAAAGAACAAAAAAGATTGACAAATGTTACAGGTGGTGCTTTTATGCCAGCTGTCGATCAATCAGGAAATATTACTTATGCTGGCTACACTTCCGGTGGATATAAAATATTTCTGGTAAATTCGACTGATCAGCTTAAAGTTGATGATTCTAAAAAATATGTGAAACAAGGGAATCCACCTCTCTCACCGGAACAAAAAAATAATGATGCCAAAGTAATCGATTGGGAGAGATTAAAAAACTTTAACGATTATCAATATCCTGATTCTCCCAAAACCAAATATTCCGGGGCATTTTCCCGTCTGAGCATTTTCCCGTTTGTTCGTTACGACAATTATAGCACCACGAATAATGTACTCGAAAAAATAAAACCCGGTCTGTATGTGAGTTCTTCCGATATGCTTAATAGATTCAGCATCTTTGCAGGAGGATCGATTAATACAAGAGGGGAGAGAGATCTTTTCTTCAGTTTCGATTACAGAAACAAACTTCCATTGTTACCACTTCTTGGCTTAAAGCCCGATTTGGGTCTGGAAGTTTACAATGTGACCCGTAAAGCCGATGTTGACATTATATTCGAAGAGCTGCCAAAAGCCTCAACAAATGTAATTTATAACCTTTTTGAAGTTGACCTTGTTGCTAAACATAAACTTTTTGGAACAGAAAAAAATCTTGAATTAAGGTATATCTTCAGTAGTTATACCGCTACCATAGAGAGTTTTATTATCCCGGGCACCACATCTGACTTGTACCCAACATTTAACGACACTTATTTGATCGGAAGCAATTTCAGAGCTACTTACAAAACTGATTTCAAAAAGCCGAACAAGGATATGGATATAAATCCAATCGGCAGCAGTCTTGAGATCAGATACGATTATGAAATGAATAGATTTAATCCTGATGGAGAATATTCTGTTGACAATGGGATACTTGTAGCACAATATAAAAATTTCAATTTCCATCGTCTCGAAGTTACCACTGGTTACTCATTCGAAACATTTAAAGGTCATTCACTCGGTGCAAAAGTGAGGGTGGGTACAATTTTTGGACCTTCCGTGCCTGATTTCTTCGACTTCTTTCTCGGTGGCCTCATTGGGATGAAAGCTTACCCGTTTTACGCAATCAGCGGAAATGAAATTATGTATGCTAACCTGACCTATAGAATGCCCCTCTTTAGGGATATAGACTACAAATTTGGTCATCTTTATCTCGATAAAATTTATCTCTCACTTTTTGGTGATCTCGGAAATGCCTGGACCGGTAATCTGGAGGAGTCAGGAAATCTCAAAAAGGGAGTTGGTGCTGAGTTAAGATTTTCACTCAACTCTTTTTATCTCTTCCCAACTGCCGTCTTTTTCTCCGCTGCGTACGGCTTTGATGAAGTAACGAAGATGGCTCAAACCGGTGAAGTGGTTAAATACGGTAAAGAGTGGAATTTTTATGGTGGTGTCTTATTTGGATTTGATTTTTAAAAAGGAACAATTATGAAATTGATTTTTTTATTCGCAGCTCTTTCTCTCCTTAATTTTTCCGTTTTTTCACAGGTTACTGTTGAAGAGAAGCTGGAATTGACGGGTGACCTCAAGACTGACTCCCGAATAATAGCCGGGAAGTATTCTCCTGAATTACAGAATGGAATAAGTCTGAATACAGGGAAAAAATCAATTCTTCTCGCTACAATTCTCTCTGCTGCCGTACCCGGTGCAGGTCAGTTATATAACGGTGAGCTTTGGAAAACAGCCATTTTTGTCGGTCTTGAAGCAGGGCTTATAACAGCAGCAATTCTTTCAAACCAAAAAGGTGATGACAAGACAAAAGAATTTGAAGCGTATGCTGATGAAAATTGGAGTGTAGTGAAATATGCCGATTGGTTGATTGCCAATAGAACAGCACTTGGTTTGCCCGAAGGTAATGTTACTATCGATCCAAACACATCGCTAAAGCCCTGGGAACGCGTAAATTGGGCTGAACTCAATCATGTTGAGGGGAGATTTTCGCATAAACTCCCTCGTTATGGTGAGCAACAATATTATGAACTGATCGGGAAATACCCTCAGTATAATCACGGCTGGAAAGACCAGTTAAATGATAATACACCCGAATACAATTCAAATTTAACCCCAATGTTTTTGGGCTACAGCCAAATGAGGGGTGAGGCAAATGATTTTTATAATGCGGCGAGTAGATATGTAGTTTTTGTAGTGGTTAACCACATCCTCTCTGCCGGCGAAGCTGCGTGGTCTTCGGCGATGTTCAACAAACATCTTTCGATGAATCTTCGTTTATCACCCGAGATAATAAATACAGCCATGGATGTTGAGTTTATTCCTAAGCTCAATGTGAGTTTAAGATTTTAATAACAGAATAATCTCCGGTTTAGATGTTTTTCCAATCGATTGATTTTGGAGTGTTCTTCGTAGCATTTTTTTTTGCTTTCCAGTTGACATCTAAAAGACCTGAACTAAGAAAATATGTATTACTGGGTTCAAGTTATCTCTTTTTTGGTTATTGGAATTGGCTTTTTGCACTATTGTTAATATTGTGTAGTGCTTTTACACTATTTAATGGATCGCTGATTCGATCTGCTGAATCAAAAGAGACAGGGACGAAGATACTTGCTACGGGGATTGTATTCAATCTTCTAATCCTTTTATTTTATAAATACTGTTTGTATATAATCGAGAATTGGGTTGGGACAGGCAACAAAGGTGTTGTTAGTCATGAGTTCGTTGAACAATATGTTGTCTTGCCGTTTGGTGTCCTCGTTTTCACGCTTCAAGCGATAAGTTACCTTTTCGATACTTACAGAGATAAATCATCGGAAAAAGTCTCACCTCTAAATGTCTTATTATTATTAGCATATTTCCCAAAATTACTCGCGGGTCCATTAGTAAAGCCACGCCATTTTTTTAATCAGTTGGCTAAGATGGAGGGGAAAGAGGAGATTAATTTTGCGGAATCAGCGAGCTTGATCTTAAAAGGGTTGTTCAAGAAATTTGTGTTGGCAAATTACATTGCATTGCAAGTTGTTGATCCAATATTCAACAATCCGGCACAATATTCTTCATTTGATATTTTGATGGCTATATTTGCATTTGCATTGCAACTTTACTGGAATTTAAGTGCTTACAGCGAGCTTGCAGTTGGATTTTCGCTTCTGTTAGGGATTCCATTACCGGTGAATTTTAAACAGCCATTTAGCGTACACCGTTTAAGTGAATTCTGGCAACGATGGTTTATTACATTCTCCACCTGGTTAAAGGATTATGTCTATTTACCTGTGAGAAGCAAATTTCCGGAGAGAAACGCAAAAATATTAAGCATATTGGTTGTGTTTTTTTCGGGCGCAATTTGGTATGGCACCGGACTAAACACATTATTCCTTGGACTTATAGGAGCTGGTGGATTGTTATTCGAGATGTGGTTAACAAGATCGTGGCAAGTTAATAAAGATTCATATAAATTGAAAACAATCCTGGTATTATCTTTTGTTGTCAATATCGCCTTATTATCGATATTCATGCGAGGTGATAACCTGGATGCATCAATTAAATTACTGAGTGCATTATTTAGGTTTACAATCGGTGATTCAATTTTAACTCCTCTAACGATGTCGATTATTATTTGGGGGTTTGCTGCTAACTTTATACCAACTGAATGGGGAAGAACGATAAGAAATTATTACACAAAGTTGCATCCTCTAACACAGGCGGTTATTTTTGGGGGAGTAATATTATTAATTTCCACTTTTGGATTGCCGGTTGAACCAACTATTAAGTATTTTCAATTCTGATATAATTTATGATGAAACCAGATCTCTATAAATCGAAGACCGTTTTGAAAATGATGATGGCAGTTATGCTGTTCCTCATGGTTTTCAACTCGGCAGCTATTTATGTCTGGGTGCAAAGACTTTCATCAGATTCGGTTGTTAAGCCGGTGCTTCTAAGTAGTTTTGAGCCTGTTTATGCGGTTTGTGATCGTTTACCATACATCAACTTTTTTCAACAACTAAAGCAAGACTACCGAAAATTTGCAGAAGTTGATTTTAGAGAAAAATATGATGTTGATCCATCGAAATATCTTTCGATTGAAAAATATAGCTGGTTAAAGTCGTCGTTAGAGCCGGAATTGTCGCCAGAAAGCAAACTTGCAGCTTTAGATACAGTTACAACACCGGTAATTGAATCATTTGATACAAATACTGTTTTAAAGGTTTTGTTGATCGGTGATTCGATGTTAAAAGTTGGATTTGGAGATATTCTTAGTGCAAAACTTAAAGCCAAAGGGAAAATTGATGTTACTTACTTTGGGAAGAATTCAACCGGACTTTCCCGGCAAGATTATTTTGACTGGTTTGCTAAATTGGAGAGTCTGTGTAAGAACACCAAATACCATTTAATTGTGTTGATGATTGGGGCAAATGATGCTCAGGGATTTAATAATGGTTCAAAGGTGGTCAATTATGGTACTCAGGAATGGTTGGACAGCTACAGGAGGAAGACTAATCTCTTCGCTGCGATGATGTCGAAATACTCTCACAGGTTTTATTGGATCGGAATGCCTCCCATGCTGATGAGCAAATTTGATGACAAGATGAAGACATTATCAAAAATTTATAAAGAAGAAACAGTAAAATTCCCAAATGGAAGTTTTATTGCAACAACTTCAATTTTGGGGGATAATAAAGGTGGTTACACAGCTTATGGCACTGTCAACGGGAAAAAAGTTTTATTGAGGGGAAATGATGGGATTCATTTTGCCAATGGTGGGGGTGAACTCTTGACAAATGCAGTGTTGGAAAAATTTAAAACAGACTTTAAAAGATAAGAAGAAAAGATGCGAGATAATTTAGTAGTCATAGTTGGTCGTCCCAATGTTGGGAAATCAACTCTGTTCAACCGGCTAACCGGAACAAAAGATGCCATCGTTGACGATGTCAGCGGTGTTACGAGAGACAGACAATTTGGATATGTCGAATGGAACCTGAAAAGGTTCAGACTTATCGATACGGGCGGGTATGTTCCTGATTCACCGGATCAATTCGAAACTGCAATCAGAGAGCAGGTTGAGATAGCTCTTACAGAGGCTGACAAAATTATTTTTGTGGTTGATGGCAGAACAGGTTTGCTTCCGATAGATGAAGTAATAGCCGATCTTTTAAGAACTTCAGGCAAAAGAACTATTTTGTGCGTTAACAAGATTGATTCAGAGAAGTTGGAGAACAATGTTCATGAATTTTATGCTTTAGGATTTGGTGAACCCCACCCGATCTCAGCACTCAACGGGAGGATGACAGGCGATTTCCTTGAAGTAATTATCAATGGATTTCCACTTGCTGAAGAAGACCCACTCGATGAAGGTCTAAAAATCGCGTTTGTTGGAAGACCTAATGTCGGAAAATCATCTCTGACGAATGCACTTCTCGGTGAGGACAGAAGTATTGTAACAAATATCCCCGGAACAACCAGAGATTCGATCGATAGCGTGATAAAATATTACGGTGAAGAGATTACTATTGTCGATACTGCGGGATTACGAAAAAAATCGAAAATAAAAGAGAATATTGAATACTATTCTTCAGTCAGAACCCTGAGGGCGATCGCCGATGCTCATATTGTAGTATTAATGGTTGATGCAGTTCAAGGGTTTGAAACTCAGGAACACAAGATTCTTGAAGAGGCAATTCAGAGACGAAAAGGTGTGATAATTGCCATCAACAAATGGGATCTTGTTGAGAAGGATAGCAACACAGCAAAATATTATGAAAAAGTGCTTACCCAAACCCTCGGTAAATACGATTATTTCCCGGTGATTTTTATTTCAGCAGTAACCAAACAACGAATTTATAAGTTGATTGAGATGGCGAAAGAAATTCAGGAGGAGAGACATAAAAAGATCCCAACAAATGAATTAAACGAAAAAATTCTGAAAGAGATTGAACTCTCTCCACCACCTGCAACTCACACCGGGAAAGAAGTCAGAATAAAATTTATCAACCAGGTTGGTGATAATTATCCTGTTTTTCTCTTCTTTTGCAACTACCCCAAGGCAGTTTCTGACCAGTATAGAAGATATTTAGAAAAGGCAATCAGAAGGCATTTTGGATTTAAAGGAGTTCCTTTTACCATATCGTTTAAAGAAAAATAATGAAACACCTGATCAAAAACATTGTTATCGTAGGTAGCAGGGCAGCGGGTCCGGCTGCTGCGGCAAAAGCCCGGAGAGAGAATCCCGATGCGAGGATAACGATTATTGATTCAGGTTTATATGTTTCTACAGGCACATGCGAAATACCATATTTGATTTCAGGTGAAGTGGGGAGCTCTGAAGATTTGCGTTTCTTTTCACCTGAAGAATTTTCTCAAAAATACGCCGTCGAACTTCTTCTCGAAACTAAAGTTATTTCCTTACTTCCGAGGCAAAGAATTCTTAAAGTTGAGAAAAATGGTGCGGTTTTTGAGCTGAGTTACCACAGACTTATTTTGGCTACAGGTGCAAAACATAAAATTCACCCGGACCTTCCGGCAGATTCAACGAATGTCTTTTATGTTAGAAGCATTGAAGAAATTGAAAATTTGCTGAACAAAGCAACAATTAACGGAAAAAAGTGGTGTGTTGTTGGAGCTTCCTATTCCGGAATAGAATTTGCCGAGGTATTGAAAAAAAATGGTAATGAAGTTTTACTTATTGAGAAAGAATCATTACCTGCTCCGGGATTCATCACCGAAATAAGAGAACTGATTAAAGAATCACTTCTATCAGAGGGGATTGATTTTTTTGGAAATGTCGCTGAAATTAAAGTCTATTCTGAAGCCGGATATGTTAAGAAAATTAAGTTTGACGGCAGACTAAAAGAGATTGACTTCGTGATCGTTGCTATCGGCATTGAACCAAATTCTGCGATCGCCAAAAATGCAGGACTTGAAATGGGAATTCGAGGTGGGATCAAAGTTGACAACCGTATGCGTACATCAGATCAATACATTTTTGCAGCAGGTGATTGTGCCGAAATAAAAGAGAAAATCACCGGCAGAATGGTTTGGCTTCCATCAGCGAAAATTGCGAGAGATGGTGGTCATGTTGCCGGAGCAAATGCTGCAGGTGGGAATGAATTTTTCAGTCCCGTTATTCGTAATATTTCGCTACGGGTGTTTAATAATTTTGCAACAGCAACGGGGTTGTGTACTACCAGAATGGATAATTTACGGATTCGTTTCAGGTCAGTAGCCGCCACATCAAATGCGATTGTAGATGTAATGCCGGGTACCCACAAAGTTTTTGGAAAGATATTTATCGCCGATGATGGAAAAATTCTCGGTGCTGGATTCTTTGGCGGAGCCGAAGTTTCCGGCTATTGTGATATCATAGCTTTAGCCATTAAAGCTGGTCTAAAAATCTCCGACCTTAAAGAATGCAATTTTAACTATACTCCAACTCTTTCACCGTTTAAGAATTTACTCGAAATGCTCGCCTATAAAGCAGTACAAAAATAGAAAAGGGCTGTTATTTGAATCGTTCACCAATATTTCTGATTTTTCTCCTTCTTATTCTTTTTACAACAGTGGTTTTTCCTCAAAAATATCCTGATGCCAAGGTTCATTCCTTAATCGAACGGGGAATTACTTTCCTTTCCGGTTCGAGATATGATAGTGCAAAGGCTACTTTTGGGAAATTGGAAAAAGACTATCCCTCTCTCCCTTTTGGTTCCTTATATTTGGCAGGAGTCGAAATTGTAAAATCTTACGATTGGGGAGTTCCGTTCAACGAATCCTATATCGTTAATAAACTTGAACGGGCTGAAGAGATTGCTGATAAAAACTACGACAAAAACAGCAAAAGTGCCTGGAATACCTATGCAGTGGCATTAATCTATTCGTATGAAGCATATTTTGATTTTATAAAGGAAGACTGGTTTGGTGTCTTTAAGACCGGATCCAATGCACTTAAATATTTCGAGAAATGTTCTGAATTAGACAATAAGTTTTACGAAGCATCTACCGCGACTGCCATCTTTGATTATTGGAGAAGTTCAAAAACTAAAGATCTCTCCTGGCTACCATTTTTGGAGGATAATTCTGACCAGGCAATTAGAATATTGGAAAGAAATAGAAAATATTATTCATATAACGATTTTTTAACCGCCAATTCACTCGCCTGGATTTACATCGACAAAAAGCAGTACTCAAAAGCCCTCAATCTCTGCGATGAAATATTAAAGAAGGCACCGGGAAATCGGATAGTGAGATGGACAAAAGCCCGTGCTCTTGAAGAGATTGACAAAAAGAAGGCGATTGAAGTTTACAAACAGATTCTTTCAACTTTCCCCGTCTCAACCAACTACTATTATTTTAATATTGTTACTCTTAAGCATAAAATCGCAATGAATTATGAAAAACTTAAGATGTACAAAGAGGCACTTAAATATTGCGAAGAGATATTGGCTTTGAAGAATTTTAATTCCTGGGATGAAAAGAAACTTTCAGACAGGATGAAAAGAGTGAAACAACTCAGAGATTCATTGAAAAAAAGGGTTTAATCTTCTTTTTAATCATAGAATAAATAGATTTTCTTGATTATTTTACGATGCTGATTTTTTGATATACGGAGCAAATACCTGTAATGAGTGATGATGGAAGATTAAATGAACTGCTGAAGCTCTGCAAAGAGAAAATTCCAAATGCTGACCTGACTCTAATCAAAAAAGCATATGAATTTGCTGCAATTGCCCACCAAAACGATCGAAGGGCGTCGGATGAACCTTATTTTAGCCATCCCGTCGCTGTAGCCCGAATTCTAATAGAAGAAATCCCTTTTGACGATGTTTCGATCGCTTGTGGTCTTTTACATGATGTTGTAGAAGATAATGAGGAATATTCTTCTGACCTCATTAAAAGAAATTTTGGTGATGATGTGGCGATAATCGTGGATGGACTTACCAAAATTAAGGAGCTTTTCAGAGCCGCCGAAATAAATCAGGCAGAGAACTACCGCAAACTTCTGATGTCGATTATGAAAGATATCAGAGTTATCATTGTAAAATTTGCGGATCGCCTCCATAATATGAGAACCCTCGAATATCTCCAACCAGACAAAAGGAAGAGAATTGCGACCGAGACGCTTGAAATTTATGCACCGCTCGCACATCGTTTTGGATTGGGTAAGATAAAGTGGGAACTGGAAGACCTCGCATTTAAAGAATTGAACAGAAATGCTTATGATGATATTCGCAAAAAATTGAACCTTAAGCGGGATGAAAGAGAAGAATATCTTGACAGGTTTTCAAATCCGATTAGAGAGGCACTACAGGAAAAGAATTTTACTTGCGATTTAAGCGGCAGACCTAAACATCTTTACAGTATTTACCGGAAGATGATCAAACAAAATAAACCGTTTGAAGAGATATTTGACCTCTTCGCTATAAGATTAATACTCGAAAGTGACAACCCTTACGATTGTTATACCGTTTTCGGAATCATAAACGCCCTTTACATTCCTGTTCCTGACCGTTTTAAAGATTACATCGCAATCCCCAAAGTGAATAATTATCAGTCGATTCATACCGCTCTCATCGGACCTGAAGGAAGAGTTGTCGAAGTGCAGATAAGAACCCGGAAAATGCACGAAATAGCCGAAAGGGGAGTTGCTGCTCACTGGAGATATAAGGAAGGTAACACTGTAAAGGACAGGAATACCGATGATTATGTCCAATGGATAAGGGAGATGGTCGAAAGTTCGGGAAGTGACGATCTCAAAAAAAATATTATTGAGAATTTTAAATTAAATCTCTACGAAAACGAAATTTTTGTAATGACACCAAAGGGAGATTTAAAACGGCTCCCTGTCAGATCAACACCTGTCGATTTTGCATTTGCCATTCATTCAAATATTGGTCATCATTGTATTGGTGCTAAAGTAAACAAAAAGATTGTACCCCTCGATTTTGTTTTGAATCGTGGTGATCAAGTTGAGATCATCACTTCCAAGAATCAGCATCCTAACAAAAACTGGTTAAAGTTTGTTCGTACCCAAAAAGCCAAATCGGAAATCAGAAAATGGCTAAATAAGGAAGAGGAAGCATTCATCGAGAGTGGTAAAGAAATTTGGGATAAACGATTAAAAAAAATAAAACTCACTCTCGGTGAGAATGAAATTGCTAAAATTCTTCAGCGGAATAAATTTCATCATACCCGGCAAATGTACAAGTCACTGGGGCAGGGGAATGTAAGTATAGAAACTCTCCTCGAAGAACCAAAGGAGAAAGATCACAAAATTCAAGGTTCTCCGAATATTGAATTCCAGGATTTTGCACGATATGCCCGCGGTACAGGTGGTGAGTTGGTTGTTGATGGTGAAGACATCAAAATGATGCTTTCTTATTCAAAATGTTGTAATCCCATTCCCGGTGATGAAGTTGCAGGTTTTATTACCACAGGGGAAGGAATCAGGATTCATCGAAAAACTTGCAGGAACCTGATAGAAAAATCGAAGATAGAACCTGAAAAAGTAGTATCTATCAAGTGGCCCGAGGTGGAGAACTCTTCATTTCTGGCGGGTTTGGTGATCCGTGGAGACGATTCTGCCGGTATTCTCAAAGATATCGCAAACACCATTGTTAGTTACAATAACACTTCAATTAAATCGATCAGCCTGGATACCAGTGATTCTTTTTTTGAGGGGCAAGTGACCCTTTTTGTGCAAGATCTGAATCATCTTTCGCGAATTATTGACAAACTTAAAAAGATTAAGGGAGTTTACTCAGTGACTCGAATGGCTGAGGCAAAATAGTGGATGGGGGGCGAATCCTTGCTATTGATTACGGTACAAAACGGGTAGGCATTGCCCTGACAGACCCGTTAAAAATAATCGCTTCGCCTTTCGCAACATTTGACAACGATAAACTTCTTATCGATAAAATAGTCACTCTGGTGAAGGAAAAAGAAGTTGAAAAAATAATTGTTGGGTATCCAATTAACGGTGACGGAACAAAAACAATTCTCTCTGATACCATTGAGCAATTTTCAAAAAAAATTGAACTTCTCACCTCGGTTATGGTTGAGCTTTATGATGAAAGATACTCCTCGTTAATAGCCGGGGAGAGGATTATACAATCAGTTACAAAAAAATCAAAAAGGAGGGATAAATCGCTCGTTGACAAATTTGCGGCGGCGGTAATCCTCGAAGAGTATTTAAAAGAATCGCATTAACACAGATGATGTCATTCAAATCAAACCCGCTTACTGTTGTCCGCTTTGTTCTGGTTTCACTCTTAGCGGTCATCTCCTCAATCTACTACCCATTGGTAGTAGTCGGAACTGTAACCAGCATCGAGATTTTCATTTTCCTTATGATTGCAAATTTGATAATTAATGGTTGGGATTTAATCGCCAATTATTCAATTTACAAGGAAAGTGAAGAGCATTCTGACTCATTGGCAAGAGACCTTGGAGTGAGGAAAAAATATCTTTGGCTCACCGTTGATCTTCTCGCAGTTATTCCTTATGAAATGCTGGGTCTATTGCCTCTGCTGCTGCTCCGTTCTTTAAAATTATTGAGGCTCTCTCAACATCAAAAACTTTGGAGACGAAGGGACCTCAAACGAAATGATTTTTTATACATTGTGTTTTTCCTCTTCTGGATATCACTCGCGGCACATTGGCTGGCGTGTGGGTGGATAGCTTTAGAGCCTGTCAATCCAAATAAAGACCAGGCAGCCCCCTACATAGAAGCAATGTATTGGACCATACAAACCCTCACGACTGTTGGATATGGTGATATATTCGCAGAAACGCGAGGTCAGATGGTATATTCCATGGTTGTAATGATGTTTGGAGTGGGTATCTATGGTTGGCTTATTGGTAATGTTGCGGGTATTTTATCAAAAAGGGACTCTGTTGAGCAATACTATTATGAAAATATGGAGAGACTCAAAACTATCGTTGGCAACAGAGGTCTTCCCCCTGCACTTCAACACAAAATTGGTGACTATTACGACTATATTTTTTCTCGTAACTATTCAGGAAAGGATGAACAGATATTCTTAAATTCTTTGCCGGAATCTTTACGAAATGAAGTAATGATTAGCCTGAAACAGAGAATCATAAGGATGATTTCTGCCTTTCAAGATTCTCCCGAGGATTTCATAAGAGAGATTTCGGGTGAATTAAAGACCGAGATATTTATACCCGGTGATGTGATTTTTGAAGAAGGTGAGGAAGGTGATAAGATGTATTTTCTCCTTTCAGGCGAACTTGAGGTAGTCTCCGGAACTGAGAGAAAATTTGTGGCTAATCTGAAACCGGGGGATTTTTTCGGCGAAATTGCATTATTTGAACATACAAAACGGAATGCAACTATTATTTCCAAGAGTTATGCCGAAGCCTATTCACTCGATAAAGCAGCATTTAACTTTGTATTACTCAGATTTCCCGAAGTGGCTTCAGTTATCATCGCGAAAGCTGCAGAAAGACGCAAAAGTAACGGGAATAATGAATCTTAACCCTATTCGGTTATTATCTTATTAACTTCATTTTCCAACGAGGCAACAGCATCGTTCACGGTTTCCGACACATCCAATAGATTACTGATAGCTGTTCGGGTATCAAGACTTAGCTTTTCAACTGTGAGAAGGTTAGTACCTATGGAAGCTACACTTTCCTGAGCTGTTGCCATTGCCTGCTTAAAGAGCTCAAATTGTGGGATCAGTTCTTTGTTTTTATCAAGGATAATGCTCAGATCATCGATCATTTTTTGAATTTCTTTAAATCCTTCCAACGACCTTGTGTGATATATTGAAACAGTCTCAACTCCATCAGCCACCGAGCCTTTCACATCCTCAATTATTTCACCAATTTCATTTAGTGAATTGAAGGTATTCTCTGATAATCTCTTGATCTCATCAGCGATTACTTTGAATCCTAATCCCGCTTCACCCGCTTTTTCTGCTTCAATCGCAGCATTCAGCGAAATAAGATTGGTTCGGTCTGCGATGTTGGATATGGTCGTAACAACACGGGAGATGTTCGAAGTTCGTTTACTGATATTATTGAGTTTTTGAACGATAGAGCCGGTTGACTTGCCAATTTGAACAATTGATTCGCCGATGTCGCCAATGTTATCTTGCCCCTGCATAATAAGTCGTCCGGTATCTTCTACGGCATTTGTCAGTCTTTCTGTATCGTCAGCAAGAGCCTTAGTGATTTTATTAATTTCTTCGCCAAAATGTCGGACATTTTTATTGGCTACATCCTGTTCTGCAAAGGTATTCTCGAGAAATTCCGCTGCATTATTAAGGGTGCCCGCCGAAGATTTTAGATAATTGCCCGCTGATTTAATTCTAATAGAAAGACCCCTTAAATCGAAGATCATCTTCCGCATGAAAAACCATAATTTGGTAATTTCGTCTTTGGAGGAGCTTGCATCTTTAGTGTTATTCTTAAATCCCTTGTTCAATTCATCATATTTCTCTACCGCAGCTCTAAGGTTACCGGTCGCAACATAAGAAAGTACATCCGAAATTGAAGAAACAGGTTTTGTCGTTCGTTGAATTACAAAAAAGATAAAAATTGCCAGAATGGACGCACCTGTGATTCCTACAAAAAGGATGACATTGTTGAGGAAATTTAACCCGGAAAAAAGCTCGTTCTCCGGTATCATAATTCCCACAGACCAACCGGCTGATCTCATCGGAATAAAGTATATTCTGTAATCCTCGCCTGATACAGGTTCTGTGATTTTGTTGAATCCTGTCTCACCGGCGACCATTTTTTTCCCGATTAATCTCAGTTCATCATCTTTTAATCGTTCTGCGAGACTAAAAACAGTCTCATTGAGGATAAGATTAGAGTCTCTATGCGAAATAAAAGTACCAAATCTGCTGATAGCAAATGCAAATCCATTTTGGAGAATTCGTATATTCGAAATTACTTTCCTTAGTTGAGCGAGATCTACATCTGCGGTTACAATTCCCCTAATTTTCCCCGATGCTTTATCGACAAAAGGAACAGAATAAGTAATCATCAAATCCTCACCACCTCCGGTATCGTAGTAGGGTTCTGACCATATTGCTTTTTTTAGCATGAAAGGTATTTGATACCAGTCCCAAAGTTCGTATTTATACTCTTCTTTCGCAAGATCGGTGTAGAATATTGAGTCTTTATTTCTGTAAAAATATGGGGCGTAGGGGAGCGAATCTTTCCGGGCTGTGGGTTCATAGGCTATGCACATCCCATAAATTCCGGGGTTTGCCTTGAGCAGATCTTTTATCAATGCTGCATTTTTTGTTGTGTCGTACGGAAAATTGGTGAGAACCGCTGCGAGTGCCTCAGGGATTTTTTCAACATTAGTAAGGTAAGATTCCATCATATTCACTTTTGCTTCGGTGATATTTCTTGAATCCTCTTCAATTCCCTCAAGGATTATGGAACGGGATACAGTATAATTGGAAAAATAGATGGCAACCAGGATCAAAAGAGAGATCATCAGGATATAAATCGATAACCTCTTGTTTAGAGGAAGGGCTCTCAGCCGTCGTATCATTTCCTTACCTCTTTGAAGAATGAATCATAGCTAATGTTCCTTTTTATTCGTCCTGCATCTTTGAGCACCTGAATCGCAATTGCAAAGGAGCGTTTGTCAAGAATTGGGTCAATTTTATTGTTGACAGGAGCGATGATATCTTCCATTGTGTTCAACATACGCATTTGGTGGGCATAATTTGCTGATAAACCGGCTTTATGCTTCAATTTCATACATTCAGCAACTGACTCTTCTTTGTTATTGAATGCTTCAATCCAACCTTCCATTGAAGCCTGAAGAAAGTTTTTACACACCTCTTTATTACTGTTCAGAAATTCATCTGTACAATAAATACCATCCTCGGGCACATTTAATCCATAATTTGCTATTCTGAAAAGAGTAAGATCATCTTCGTTTATTCCGGCAAAAATGATACTGTTCAGTTCATTGTAGTCCATTACAACCTGTGCATCCACACCACCGAGTAAAAACAAATTTACCGTTGAACGGACAGGCACAAACTGCGAATTTAAGTTATATTTGGTTAAAAAAGCCTGCGGCAATTCTCTGAACCCTGCCTGCCAGATAGCTATTTTTTTATTGTTGAGATCGGAGAGTTGTTTTATTCCGCGGGATTTTATTCCGGCTATGGTTAGAGCAGATTTTCTTGAAATTTGTCCAATAAGTCGATATTTAAAACCTTTGTCGTAATCTTCGAGTGCACCCGAAAGAAAATTTGTTATAAAATTTGCACTTCCAGCTTTTAAATAATCAATGGCATTGTCCTTAAATCCGGTGTGTTTTATGGTAACATCGAGACCATATTTTTTATAAATGCCTTTAGATATTGCCATGTAATATCCTGCAAATTGTGCCTGTGGCTGCCAGTGAACTGCGAGTACAATCTTTCGCAATGCAGTGTTGCTTTGCATGGGTAACAAGGCAAAGATGCCTGTAACTACTAATAGCAGGATTAATTTAAAATTTTTCGGGACGAAATATTTCATAAAATTTCAACTTTTCAGGGTTTGCAATATCTTCTGCAGGCTAGAAAAACAATATTTTAAAAGGAATCATTTAATTTAAGATGTATCACGCATATTACAAAAAAAAGTGCTTAAATTTACAGTCAAGAAGTTCCTAAATTACCTTAAATCATTAAACATTAAGTTAATTGATGAAAAAATTACTTATTATCGAAGATGATGAGAGCTTACGCACGAGTTTATTGGATATACTTTGTTCTGAAGGCTTTGAAGTTCTCTCCGCTCCAAATGGAATGAGTGCCCTGGAATCAGTGCCGATATTTCTTCCAGATCTTATCATCTCGGATGTCTCGATGCCAGAGATGGATGGCTACGAACTGCTTTCAGAACTTGCGAAGAATGAAACAACTGCGACAATTCCTTTTATCTTTCTGACTGGTCACAGCGAACGAAATTATCAGCGAAAAGCAATGGAATTAGGTGCTGATGACTTTTTGATTAAACCATTTTCGGTGGATGAGTTGTTGTTAACCATTGATGCCCGTCTCAAAAAGAGTGACAAGGTTAAGCACGCCAGCGATGAGAGAATTAAGTCGATCACCAAAAGCATTTCTTTTAGTCTTCCTCATGAATTAAATACCCCTCTTTCAGGGATCATAGGTTTCTCCGAAGTGATGATGAATGAAGCTGATTTCATGAGCCATGAAGAGGTTCGTGAGATGGCGGGTTTCATAAATGAATCCTCACTTAGACTTAAGAAGACAATAAGTAAATACCTTAATTACTCTAAGTTACAGGTTTTGCTTAATGATCCAAATGAAAGAATAAGTCTCTT
This sequence comes from uncultured Ignavibacteriaceae bacterium, assembly GCA_964431385.1. GTDB lineage: Bacteria > Bacteroidota > Ignavibacteria > Ignavibacteriales > Ignavibacteriaceae > UTCHB3. Next base: position 53,585 of record CAYSJM010000002.1, read on the forward strand.
GAAAAGCGATTCAATCATATCAAACGAACTCGTTGAAGCTGTGCTGAATAAAGAAAAATTTGATAAATCCCGATTCGACGACCTAGTAGTTGACATTGAATCGGCGATAGTTTTCATCAATGGTGATTACCTTGCTTTGTTGATGTCGGAGTTGATTGATAATGCATTCAAATTCTCCCGACAGGGTTCGAAAGTCCTGGTTAAGGGTAAAAAAGGGATAAATGTTTACTGGTTAACAATTTACGACAAGGGAAGAGGAATGAGTTCCAGACAGCTCTCGGAAATTGGGGCTTTTGTCCAATTTAACAGGGAGATGTTTGAACAACAGGGGTCAGGTCTGGGGCTCGCAATTGTGAAAAGTATTATGGGAATTTTTGACGGAAATATAAGGTTTACTTCACAACAAGGGCTTGGAACTACTGTCACCCTGGAACTTAAATTGAATAAAGAGTAAATTTATTGGAGTGGAATCGGAAATCGAAAATGTTATATTTACGAGGTTAAAATCAATTATCCGGAGTGCAATTTGAAAAGATTTCTCTTTTCAATTTTAATATTGGCTACAGTATCAATTAATGCTCAAAACACCTTCGAGTTTCTCAGGGTTGATGTGAGTCCCAGAGCAGCAGCTCTTGGTGGAAGTTTTACAGCAGGAACCGATGATGCCAATGTGATTCATTACAATCCCGCAGCTTTAAAGCAACTCAACGGCTCTCCTTTTTCGGCAAATTTTGTGAAACATCTGCTCGATATTAATTTTTTTGGTGTCGCTTATTCAAAAGATTTTGAAGGAATAGGCAGATTTGGTGCCGCAGTTCGTTATGCAAACTATGGTACTTTTACTGAAGCTGATGAGTTTGGGAACAAAACGGGTACCTACGGCGTAAACGAATTGGCTTTTACAGCTGGCTATGCAAATGTTCTTGCTGATAATTTTTACTACGGTGCAAACATTAAATTGATTCACTCTTCGATTGCATCTTACAGCTCGTCAGGAATTGCGTTTGATATCGGACTACAATATTATATTCCGTCTCAGTTGATTAACATCGGTTTCACGATGACCAATATCGGCGGACAGCTTTCGTCTTATACCGGGGCGAACGAAAAGCTACCGTTTGATGTAAGTGTCGGTGTCTCTAAGAAACTTGAACATCTGCCTGTAAAACTTTTCCTTGACTTCCATCGTCTTAATGAAGATACTAATGAGTTTATTAAAAGATTGGAATATTTTAGTTTTGGAACAGAATTTTATCTTAGTAAAGCTCTGACTTTAAGATTAGGATACGACAATAAAAAAAGAAAAGATTTAAAGGTGGGGGATTTTGCAGGACTCGCCGGATTTAATGCCGGGTTGGGGATTAAAATTGACAAATACATTTTCGACTATGCTTTTTCATCCTACGGAGAAATAGGGGCACTCCACAGAATTGGAGTAAGCACCGAGTTCTAAGGAACTTATTTTTGTTAAAATTTATTTGTATCTTTGATTGTTTTTTATAAATATTCTTGAGGAAAATGCTCTTAATGTTAAGAGAAATGTGTAAATCTAAAATTCAAAGACCTACTGTTACAGCTTCCGAATTATATTATGAAGGAAGTTTAACTGTTGATCTTGACTTACTCGATGCTGCTGATATTTTGCCGTATGAAAAAGTACAAGTGGTTAATGTTAACAACGGCAGCCGTCTCGAAACCTACACCATTCCCGGCGAACGGGGTTCAGGCATTATTTGTTTGAATGGACCTGCTGCGAGATTGGGTTATGTAGGCGACAAAATTGTTGTGATTTCCTACGCACAAATGGAAAATGACACGCTTGAAAATTATAAGCCTAAGGTTATTATCGTTGATGATAATAACAAGATAACGAAGATGTTCTAAATGATGTTTATTTGAACGATTCCCGGAGAAAATTATGAAAAAAATATTGATGATAGTTCTGCTAATTACTGCGGTTTCTACAGCACAGTTCAAGAAAGATCCTTTTTCAAAGCCTGAAGTCAGAGATGGTATATTCTCGAAAGAATCGACAGGGGGGAACTTCCTTTCCAATATTTTTAATTCTGACAATTTTTCGATGAAGCACTCTTTCGACGCTTCTTTTTCAACTTTTGGTGAACACGGGATCGCTACAACTGTTTATACCAACAGCATGTTTTATAAGTTTTCAGATAATCTGAATGTAAGGTTGGATGCCTCCCTAGTTTATTCTCCTTATAATTCACTCGGAAAAACTTTTCAAGATAACATCAACGGCTTATACATCAGCAGAGCTGAGTTGAATTTTAAGCCGTGGGATGATACCGTAATCCGCATTCAGTATCGAAATATTCCTGCCGGGATGTACAACTCCTATTACGGATATAACAGTCCATTCTCGGGTTACAACAGTCCTTGGGGAAATTCTTATAATGATGACTGGTTCGTCCGCTAAGAGGCATCAATAAATTGTTCTCTAAAAAGGAAGATTCTTCTGAGCAAAAGGATAAAGGTTCAGTAAAGGGACCATTAAATGCCCTTCTGAATTTATCGATCCTGATATTGTTAATTCTCCTTGGATATTTTATCTATTCCGGGATTGGAAAAATTTCCGATTCTGCCAAAGATGTGAAAGCGGGTGACAAGCCGGGCGTTCAACGACTGATACAGGTAAAGATTTATAACGGATGTGGAATAAAAGGGCTTGGCGAAAAGGTGACTGAATACCTTCGCAAAAACAATTTTGATATCATCGATGCTGAAAATTATTCATCGTTCGATGTGGAAGAGACCCTTGTTATCGATAACAGGGGAAATCGTGAAAATGCCCTTCAAACCGCCATGGTACTCGGCGTTGACCCCAAAAAAAACCTTTCAGAAAATATAAATGAAGATTATCTCCTCGATGTTATTGTTATCATCGGGAAAGATTATAAAAATCTAAAACCATTCAGCAATTAAAAATTGGAAAACATGAACGAACGCGACGAAGAACAAGATCAAATATTAAAAATTATTACAGATTCAATCTTTGAAAAAAAAGGTGCTGATGTAAAAATTCTTGATCTCAGAAACATAACCACAATCGCCGACTATTTTGTGATTTGTAGCGGAGAATCTGATATGCAGGTGAAGGCAATAGCTGATAATGTTGACAAAAAATTATCAGAAGAAGGAATAAAAGTTTGGAAAAAAGAAGGTTTTAAAGCCCTTTCATGGGTTCTAATTGATCTTTCCGACATTGTGATTCATGTTTTTCGTAACGAATCACGACAATTTTACAATCTTGAAAGACTCTGGGGTGATGCACCCATCGAAGAAGTCAAAGATCCTGTCTCCTAAATCGATCCTTATAATTACCCAATGGAGTAAAATTTGAAGAAGTATTTGTCGGGCTTGTTTGCCGGACTTAAGAATAGTTTTGACCTCACTGAAGAAATCGAACCGGGATTTGACATCCCAAAGAATGAAACTCATGGAGATTTTTCAACAAATATTGCCATGTTATTGGCTGGGAAGCTGAAACGAAAACCCAGAGAACTTGCTCAGGAGTTAATCTATTCACTAAACTACGACAGATCAATTATCTCCAAAGTTGAGGTTGCCGGACCCGGTTTCATCAATTTTTTCTTCACACCCGACTATATCTCCAATTCAGTAAAAAAAATACTTGAAGAAGGAAAGCAGTTTGGTAGAACTGAAGTAAATAAAGGTAAAAAAGCCAACATAGAGTTTGTATCAGCTAATCCAACCGGACCATTAACCGTTGGGCATGGCAGAAATGCAGTTAGTGGCGATACAATGGCTAACTTGCTTGAGGCGACAGGTTATGAAGTTGAGCGGGAATACTATTTTAACAACGCCGGCAGACAGATGCGGGTACTTGGTAATTCGGTAAGACTCCGTTATTTGGAATTGACAGGTGTAACTGAAGAATTCCCTGAGGATCACTATCAGGGTGAATACATTTCTGAAATTGCCAAATCACTCTACGATAAACATGGTGACGGCTTAAAAGATGAAGGACCCGAAGGTATTTTTAAGGATGAAGCTGAACGGGTAATTTTTGAAGACATCAAAAAAACTCTCGGCAGGCTTGGAATAAATCATAAAATATTCTTCAACGAAAATTCTCTTTATGAAGAGGGGAAAATAGACGGGCTCCTGAATACCTTTAAGGAAAGAGGTCTCAGTTATGAAAAAGATGGGGCAGTCTGGCTTAAATTGGCAGAACTTGGCAATGAGAAGGATAAAGTAATTGTTAAAAACACAGGAGAACCTACTTACAGACTCCCTGATATCGCTTATCATGCCACTAAGTTTGATCGTGGCTATGATTTTATTGTAGATCTTTTTGGTTCCGATCATACGGCTACATATCCTGATGTTCTTGCCGCGCTCACCGAGCTCGGGTACGATGTTGAGAAAGTAAAAGTGATGATCCATCAGTTTGTGACTATCATTAAAGATGGTAAGGCTGTGAAAATGTCAACCCGAAAAGCCAATTATATCACTCTCGACGAGTTAATAGATTGGGTGGGTTCAGATGTGGTGCGTTACTTCTTTAATATGCGGGCCATCTCCACACATTTAAATTTTGACTTAAACCTCGCAGTAAAACACTCAGAGGAGAATCCTGTATTTTACTTGCAGTATGCACATGCAAGAATCTGTTCCATTCTTCGTATGACTGATCAGGAGGGATTAAAATCTTGCACTGACAACCTTGAACTGCTTGTGACTGAAGAAGAGCAACGATTGATCAAAAAACTACTCTCATATCCTGATGTTGTTGAGGGTGCCGCAAAGGTACTCGATGCGGTAATATTGTGTGCATATCTCGAGGAACTTGCATCAGCTTTTCATAAATTTTACACCGTATGTAGAATTATCGGAAGTGAAACGAAACTTGCAGAAGCAAGATTAGCTCTTGTTTATGCAGTAAAGACTGTTTTTTTGAACGGGTTGAGCATCCTGGGTGTCACAGCTCCTGAAAAGATGTAATCAGGCTGTCAGAATTGAAGCTACGAAGATGTTTGCCGGTGCAGCCTCTTTAAGGGCTTTAGCGGCCTCTCTGACGGTAGAACCGGTAGTGATAACATCATCAACCAAAAGAAGTTTTTTACCCGTGAATTTTAATGGATTTTGAAGCTTAAAAGCTCCGATTATATTATGCCCCCTCTCAAATCTTGATCCTGTGGATACCTGTGTTTCTGTATATCTGATCCGTTTTAAGTCTTTAGCATTCATCGGCACTCCCAGCACTTTCGACATCCCTTTTGAAATTTCCTCTGACTGATTGTAACCGCGATTAATCAATCTCAACCTGTGAAGTGGAACAGGGATGATGAAATCGAGAGCTAAATCAGAAAAAACCTCCATAAAATGTTCTGCGAGTACTCGTCCCAAAAACTTTCCCGCGTGCAGGTTATTGTGATATTTTAATGAATGAACAATAGTGCGTAGCGGTGATTCGTGTGAAAAACTTGCCAAAGAGACGAGTCCGGAAATGATTTCATGGTGAAATTTTTCTTCACAGAATAACTCCAGAATACCCGGGTCGAGTCTCAAATCAAAGTTGAGGCAAATATTACACAGAAATTCTTCGTTGGGTGGAAGCAGGGAATTGCAATGCAGACAAAATCGGGGGACAGCAATATCAAGGAGTTGAGTGATTACTCCCGACATTTCACATCATACCTTCCCGTTTCCGTAAAAACCATTCCAATGAGAAGAGGGAAACTAGCAAAACGAGTAACCAGGGGTTGTTCCAGAGATTGTGAGTTTGTGTCTCCTTTACCGAAGTTGCGGATTCCTTGTTCTTCCGTTCGAGTTCATCAAACAGTTTAAGGTAATTTGGGTAAGTGTAGAAAGTACCATCAGTTAACGATGATAAATCGCGTAAAAATCCGGGATTTGAGTAAGGGTCAACAAGCTCAATATTTACATCACCAACATTAAATGTTCCTTGGTCGCTCCCAAATTGCGTACCCGCCAAAACCCCCGTTCCAGCAAAAGTGTAATCTCCTGCTGTCTCCGGTTTAAATATCCCTTGATAAATCCCAAATCCCACGGGAGACAAATTAAATTCTGATTTACCTTTTGAGGAATTTAATGCAACCTTTACATCTGCATCAGAGAGTGGATCGAATGACTCGGTATATGCCTCGGCAATAAACTCCACTTGTTCATTCCGTGAATAAAACTTCTTATTTGTTCTGACACTAAATCTTTTTTTATCCTTGGCAGCCCCAAGCCACTTTGCAGAACTGAAAAGAAAATCATCAAAAAGTTTTTCCTTTTTTGCTTTTAATTTCCACTTCCAGACATCTCCTGCAATTATCGCAATAGACCGCTTAAATCCAAAATTTCGGCTGACGATCAGTGGATTTGGTAGTAGTTTGTTGTTCAATTTAACATAAGCCAAAACCTGACTTTCGGGTCTTGCATCAACCCGTAAATTTGGAATCAAGACAGGTGGAAGTGCATCCCAATCCTTTAACGCGGCAGGATCCGAAGTGTAAAACAGCGGATTTCTCTCGACTCCCTGAGCGATGCCGGGTTGGGCTTCAAAATCAACACCAATTCCAGGACTTATGGTTACTGGTAGCCATGGTTCAAGTTTTTTTAAAAGTGATGGCTCAGAATACTGATTAATCAGAATGAAAAAGGGGACATTTTTGTTCGAAATCAAATCGATTACTTTTTCAGATACCGCCCCCGGAATCGTTTTTGAAGGGTAATTTAAGAGAAAAAGTACACCTGTACTGTCAAAAACCGAGTTGTTAATATCTTTTTCCAATGGTTTGTCTGAGGCATCAAATGTCATCGATCTGACTGTTAAATTTGAGTCGCCTGAAAGTGCATTTTTTATAAATGTAACATCGGGGGTCGGTGCCCCTGAAAGGACTAGCACTTTTTTCCTGTTATCGATCACATTTACGAAAAAGGGGAAGATGTTGTTTTGTTTATTCACTTCACCCGGAAAATTTTGAGCTGTTACTGCGAGTTTTTTTATTCCGGTAGATTTTGGGGTGTAAGTAAAACTTACGGAAGTTGAGCCACTTTTATCCAACGAAATTACCTGAGAATCAAGAATTTGACCATCCTCGGTAAGACTTATTTTTATTTCGGTATCCGGAAATCCTGCTACCTGAATTGTAGCTGTGACTGGCGAACGACTCCCCTTAAATATGTAATCGTTGAATACCACATTCTCTACCACGATATCTTTTTTTGCTGATGAATCACCAAGCATCACAGAAAAAACAGGTATTCCTAACTTCTCCGCTGAGAATAGGGGATTTGTTCCGTCTGTCATTACTCCATCAGATATGATCGAAATTGTGGCATTTTTCAGCTTTTTTTCTTTGGCGAACGCAAATATATTCTCAAAGTTGGTTACTTCACCGTCAAATTTTAACTTTTGATTTGGACTGTTGGCAGAGATTGAATCAACAGATTTTGCGAAGGAGAAAACTTTTGAGTTCTTTCCAAGTGGAGATGCTGCCAGATCGGAGAGGAATTGTGTGACAGTTTCTTCTCTTTTAGTACCATCTTTGAATGAAATCGATTCGGAACGATCAACAAAAAAGTAATGGACAGGGGTCTCGATTGAAGTGAAAGCAAGATTTAACACCGGACTGAAGAGCAACAAAGCGATTACGAGCAAGATTGATCCTCTTAGTGCGAAAAGGAAATATCTTTTGGGTAAAGATACCACAGGTACGGTTATTCTGTAAAAATACCAGGCTAATAATGCCAATAGAATAGCTGCAATGGTATAAAACCACCAGGAACCCGAGATAAGAAGAGAAATTTGTTCCGGCAAAATCAGTTCTCTTCAAATCCAGTTACGGCTTCAAAATCCCAACCTCTAATTGCATTCAGTTCATCGTGATCTGTAGAGTCAAGTTTTATAGGTGTAATAGAGATGTATCCGTTTTCAATGGCATTTTGATCTATAGTAAGATCGGTGCCATCCAGATTAATAAAGTCACCCTTAAGTTGGTGATATTCTCTACCGATCACATCAAAAACCGTATCATAAGTATCAGCAAATCTTGAAACGCCTTGTCTTGTGATAAGAGTTCCTTTAATCTCTCCTCTGGTAAGATTGGGGAAGTTCACATTCAGAAGTTTCCCTTTCTCAAATCCGTGTTGAAGAGCTTTAACTGTAATTTTAGCCGCCGCTTCTGCTGCCCAGTCAATATTTTCGGAAGTTCTGCCGTTAATTGAGAATGCAATTCCCGGAATATCCATCATGGAAGCCTCTCTTGCGGCAGACACCGTACCTGAATAGACGATGTTGGTTGCAGTGTTTGAGCCATGATTTATACCGGAGACCACCACATCAGGAATAAAATTAAGAACCTTTGTAATTCCAATTTTTACACAATCTGCAGGTGTTCCATTTATTGCATACCCGAAAAATTTACCGTCAATAAAATGTTTAACCACCTTAAGTGGTCTTTTCATCGTTATCGAATGCCCAGCAGCACTCTGCTCAAATATGGGAGCTACGATAAACACTTCACCAAATTTCTCAAGTTCTCTGCTTAAAGCAATTATCCCGTAGGAGTCAATACCGTCATCGTTGGAAATTAATATCTTCAATTTTTGCCTAAATTATAATAAATCAATCAAAAATATAAGAAGCAAGCCCTTAACTGACAATGTAAAACAATTTTCTTAAAAAAAATTAAAAAAAGTACTTGACAAGTGTACATTTGTACACTATATTTGTGGTGTACATTTGACTACTTTAGGTGAACAATGAAAAATGAACTCACAGAGAGACAAAAAGCGATATTGGTTTTTGTCTCACAGTTTATCGGGAACAATGGATATGCTCCCACAGTAAGAGAGATAGCATCGCATTTTGGATTCAATTCTCCAAGCGGAGCAAAGAAGCATCTGGATACTCTTTACAAAAAAGGATACCTCAATATGAGCAGCAATGTGAGTAGAAGTATCTCAATTAAAGAGGAAGCCGGATTTGATCAGGAGATACAGTCGAAGATTGATTCCGCAGTTAATATTCCTGTTGTTGGAAGGGTAGCCGCCGGATTGCCCATACTTGCAGAGCAAAACCTCGAAGGAAGTATCGTAATAGATTCAGTTTTCGTGAGAACCACTGACGATTGTTACGCATTAAAGGTAAAAGGTGAGAGTATGGTGAATGCAGGAATATACGAAGGGGATATCGTGGTAGTATCGCCAAAAAAACCTGTTCATAATTATGACATCGTCGTTGCTATGGTTGATGGTGAAGCTACTGTAAAAAGATTTTTAAAAAAGGATGGCAAAACAACCCTGGTACCGGAAAACGATGCTTATCCTGTAATCGAAATCAAACCAACGAGTGATTTTTCCATTGCCGGAAAAGTTGTTGGTGTTTTAAGGTGGTATAACTAAGGAGTTATGATGAAAACAGAGATTTTAAGTAAAGCAATAAAAAACAGAAACAGAATTCGATTTTATTATGCAATGGAGCAGATGGTAATCGATCCGTATATCATCTCTTGCGATAGAGAGGGTAAAAAGACCATATATGGAAAAATTAATGAGACTGATACGGTGCAAAAATTTGAGTTTAAAAAAATCTACAACATCAAAATTCTTGAGAACGAACAATTCGCACCAAGAGTCGTCAACGCAACTCGCTACCGTTAACTAACTGGAGAAAATGATGCAGAATTTGAATAAAAGAGATCTTACCGACAAACTTTATTTTAAGTTGCGGGCAAGTGGATATTCCACTTTGGGAAGAAGGTACGGCACTTACATCCCTGATCCACCGGATATTGGTGAGTTTCAGATAGATATTTTGGCTAAACAGAAAAAAGAATTTGCGATCGGTATCGTTATCGATGATCTTTCGGGAATGGATATGGAATTTCTGCGAAAAAAGATAAAGTTTCTGGCAGAGAGAAAATCAACTTATAGTGGCAACCCGGTGAAACTTTTTATTGCAGTAGCCAGGAAGAATTATTTCCTGATTAAACATCTGGTCGAGACTGATCTTGTAGCCATGGCACAAAATATCGAGCTTATGTTATGTGAGCCCGAAGCTGACATTTTATTCAACGAAGCACTTGCGAAAGCAAAAACTCAATTCCCCCGGTTTATTAATTAGCTAAAAAGGGAAAAAACTAAGAATCTTCTTTCTTTTTGACTTTTTTAGCAAAAAAATTATTCAGATGTTTGCTAATTGTTAAAGTAATTTGTTTTTCCGTCGAAAAATATTTAAAATTCCTTTCTTTGAATTTTTATTTTTTTAACTAACCGGTCCACAGTTGGGCAAAGCAAATATCAGTACATCTCAAACAGAATCTAAAACACTGAATACTCATAGTGAAATACCACGCCACATAGCCATCATAATGGATGGAAACGGGCGTTGGGCTAAAAGTAACAACCTTCCTCGAATTGCAGGTCACCGTGAGGGAGTTGAGTCCGTAAGAGAAATAGTAAGAGCCAGTGCCAAAGCCGGTGTAAAGTATCTTACCCTCTACACCTTTTCAACAGAGAATTGGAAACGCCCTAAAACTGAAGTCACGACTTTAATGCGACTTCTTGTTAAAGTTCTCAGAAGAGAGATCCAGGAACTTCATAATAATGATGTGAAGTTAATGGCAATTGGTGATATCTGCTCACTTCCTGCTGAGGTTCAACACGAACTCTCTGATGCGATCGAAAAAACAAAAGACAACAAAACACTCACTCTCGTTTTAGCCTTAAGCTATAGCGGGCGATGGGAGATAATTGATGCCGTAAAAGGAATTGTAAAAGATTTACAAGACGGTAAAATTAACGAGAGTGAAATAAAAATTGAAACATTCTCAAAATACTTAAATACAAAAAACATTCCTGATCCCGATCTACTCATCCGTACCAGTGGAGAAATGCGAATAAGCAATTTTCTTCTCTGGCAATTGGCGTACTCTGAAATCTATATAACCCCAGTTTTTTGGCCACAATTCAGAACAAAAGAATTGATGGATGCAATAGAGGATTATTCAAGACGCGAAAGAAGATTTGGCAAGGTCAGTGAACAATTACAAAAGCAAAGGCAATAATGATGAGATTCCTCTTTTCGGGATTGAAATTTTCATTTTTCATATTTTTTACAGTCTTGTGTATCCCGTCTGCTTACGCTCAGATAAATACTTCGTACTATAAAGTCCTTTCAGTTTCTGTAGAGGGAAATGTTACTGCAGACGCTAATACAATTATTGAATATTCCGGACTGAAAAAAATTAAGGATACCGGAAGAGAAATACAGATTCCGGGTGATGAAACCATTAGTGCCGTGAAAAATTTGTGGGATTTAAGAATATTCTCTGATATTCAATTAATTATCGAAAAATATTTTGAAAATGGAGTCTTTCTTAAAATAAAAGTTTCTGAGTATCCAAGATTTGAACAGCTGGTGCTTCAGGGGAATTCTGAACTCAGCAAATCTGAGTTGGAAGAAATGATTTCCCTGGTTCGCGGGCAGATTCTTAAACCACAAGAATTGATTAGAATAAAAAACAAAATCGTTGATGCATACACTAAAGAAGGCTACCTGAACACCAAGGTAGATGTAATTTATTACGATTTCCTTTCTATCGACTCCCTTTCGAACAAACTTACTGTAACCTGGCGAAATCAAAAAGATTTCTCTGATGAAATTACCACAACCTATGATGATCTACAAGGTGTAAACCGAAACCTCTCCGATAAGATAAAAGTTAGAAAATTAGTCAAATTTAAAATCGAGGAAAACAGCAGACTAAGCGTAAGAAAGATTCACTTCACAGGAAACAGCTTTTATTCTGAAGATGATCTAAAAAGTGAACTTGAAGAACTTTCTGAAAAGACCTGGTGGAAATTCTGGAGCAGTGCAAGATACGAACCTGAAAAGGTGAAAAAAGATAAAGAAACACTTTTGAAGTTTTTGAATAAGAACGGTTTCAGGGATGCTGAAATTCTTTCTGATTCGCTGGTTTATACTGATGACAAATCGATGGTTGATGTTTACTTCAACATTCTCGAGGGATCCCGGTATAAATTAAGAAATATCGTTTGGGAAGGGAACACAGTTTACAATTCCGAAGTATTAAATGAGAGATTAGGATTTAAATCGGGAGATATCTACGATTTAATCTCGTTTAATCAAAATTTAAGGGGCAATGAGAAGCAAAATGATGTAGCTTCATTATACCTTGATAATGGTTATTTAACCTTTACAGTGAATGCCGTAGAGAAGAAAGTTTCAAAAGATTCACTCGATGTTTTCATCTCAGTGAATGAAAATAATCAGTTTAAGATTGGAAAAGTTTCTATAAAAGGAAACGACAAGACAAAGGAAAAAGTAATCCGACGGGAATTATATACTGTCCCAAGTGACTTTTTCAATAAAGCTGCTATGATCAGAAGTTTACAGCAGCTCGCTAACTTGCAATATTTTAATGTTGAGAAATTGTATAAAGAGGGTGTTGACTATAACCTCGAAAACGACAGCACAGTGAATGTCGCGTTCATTGTTGAAGAAAAGTCAAGCGATTATTTAAATGCATCCATTGGCTATAGTGGTTCATTTGGCTTTTCGGGAGCGATTGGCGTAACACTGAATAATTTTTCGATTGCTGAACCGTTTCAATTGGGTGCCGGACAGATTTTGAGCTTCAATTGGCAGTTTGGCGTTGGTAACCTGTACAGAACCTTCTCGTTTGGTTTTACAGAACCCTGGTTTATGAATTCTCCAACTCTTGTAGGATTTGATCTGTTTTCGACGAGACAGAGTTATATATATGATCTTTTCCAGGCTGGCGGGTCTGTAAAAGTTGGTCGACGCTTAAAATGGCCTGATGATTATTTTTATATTCAGGGCTTTTTCAGATATCAGAACAACAATGTTCTTAACGGTGGTGGATTTTATAGAGAAGGTGAATCAGAGCAATTTACTCTTGGTTTTACTTTGAACAGAAAAGATGTAGATAATCCAATTTTCCCTTCAAAGGGGTCGTCACTTACATGGTCATCTGAAATTTCCGGTGGACCCTTTTTACCGGGAACTGTGGATTACTTCAAAATGACACTTACCACAGAATGGTATAAAAGATTGTTTAATTCCAATCGCTTTGCTCTCTATTTAAGCAGCGATATGGGTTATATCGAAGAACTTAAGAAGAATACTACTATCCAACCGTTTGAATTGTTTTACATGGGCGGTGCCGGTTTAGTAATTGCCACCACATCCCTAAGAGGTTATGACGACAGAACCGTTGGACCAAAACAAGCGAGTGGTGATGTAATTGGTGGCAGGATGTTCTTTAAATATATTGCTGAGCTAAGGTTCGCGGTTTCACTCGATCCTATGCCGCTTTATATTTTAGCATTTGCAGAGGCAGGTAATGTTTTTGAAAATATCACGACTGCGGATCCGTTTAAGCTACGGCGAAGTGCAGGTTTTGGAGCCAGAATCCTAATCAATCCTGTTGGTTTACTTGGATTTGATCTTGGATATGGCTTCGACCGAAGAGAGGTTGATGGTACTGATCCCAAATGGCAGTTCCACTTTCAATTCGGTAAAGGTTTTTAATTTATTTATACAAAAAGGAAATAGAAGTGAAAAAACTAATTGTTCTATCGCTGTTTTTAATTCTCGGTGCATCAGTTTATGCGCAGAATACACTTAAGGTTGCAATTGTTGATGCAGACCTTATCTTACAGCAATTACCTGAAGCAATAAAAGCAAATGGAGACCTTAAAGCTCTCGAGACAAAATTCAAAAGTGAACTCGATTCCATTGGTCAGGCTTTTGGAAAAGAAGTAGAAGCTTTTCAAAAAGAGTTTCAGAACAAACCAAATGATCCTAAAGCTAAAGAAAAACAGATTCAACTTGCAAATAAGCAGAAAAGCATTGAAGATCTTCAGGCAAAAAGAAGAGAAGATTTGTTGACAAAACAAGATGAATTATTAAAACCTATCTATGAAAAACTTTATGACAACATAGCCATTACCGCTAAAGAAGAGGGAATGCACTATGTACTTAACAAAAAATCAGGACAGGATCCAATCGTTTTATACGCAGATGTTCAGTTCGATCTTACCTATAAAGTTTTGGATAAGATTAGAAAATCAGGTAAATAATTTTAAAGAGTAAATAGCGATGAAACTTAAGTTTATCATCCTTCTGATTGCACTTTCAACCACCGGTTTGTTCGCACAACTCAAGATTGGTTATGTTGACTCAGATGCAATTATGAAAAATCTTCCCGATGCTGAAGATGCAAGGCGGCAATTAGACGCATTGATAGTCGAATGGCAAAACGAGATTTCGAAGTTTGAATCTGATATCAGAACTAAAAAAGAGGATTTTGAGAAGAGGAAGTTGATTCTTACTGATCAAATGAAATCTGATATCGAAGCTGAAATAAAACAGTTGGAAAAAGACCTTGAAGCTTACCGTACCAAAAAATTTGGTACCGGTGGTGAACTCTTCCTCAAACAGGATGAGGTTATGAAACCGGTTCAAAACAAGGTATTTAACGCTATTCAGCAGGTTGCAAAAGATGAAGATCTCGATTTTATACTCGACCGCAGCGGGGCAGTGATGATACTCTTTGCTAAAGAAAAATTCGATGTTACTTCAAAAGTTTTGGACAAGTTAAAATAATGTCAGTAAGCTTAAAAGAAATTGCCGGTTTTATCGGTGCCGAAATTATCGGTGACTCTTCAGTAACGATCGATACACTTCTTAATATTGAAAAAGCTGAGCCGGGAAGTTTAACTTTTCTCGGCTCTTCTTCTTATGAAAAGTTTTTCCACACCACAAAAGCTTCTGCAATTTTGGTGAAGAAAGACTTCCATCGTGACCGTGATGATCTGGTTTATCTCCTTGTAGATGAGCCGTACAAAGCCTTCCTTTTCATTCTGCAAAAGTTTTTTGTAAGCGGTCCCGACCTTCATGGAATTGATCCTTCAGCATCTATCGATGTGACTTCCAGAGTTGGTGAAAATGCTGCAATTGGAAAAAATGTCGTAATCGGGAAAGACTGTGTAATTGGTAATGATGTTTTTATTTACCATAACACGGTTATATTAGAGAATTGTGTGATTGGTGATGGTGCCCTTATCTATCCCAATGTCTCCATAAGAGAAAACACTAAGATTGGTAAAAATGTGATCATCCACAGCGGTGCTACAATTGGAGCTGACGGCTTTGGATTTATCAAAGGACCTGATGGCAATTACATTAAAATACCCCAGATTGGTAATGTTGTAATAGAAGATTTTGTTGAGATTGGTGCCAATTCATGTATTGACAGAGCAGCCTTGGGTAGCACAGTAATAAAAAGTTATTCCAAAGTTGACAATCTTGTTCAAATTGGTCATAATGTTGAGATTGGTGAAAATACTGCAATATCGGCCCTCACAGGCGTTTCAGGAAGCACTAAGGTTGGTAAAGATGTCATTCTTGCCGGACAGGTTGGTCTCGTTGATCACATCGAGATAGGAGATGGAATTATCATTGGTGCCCAGTCAGGAGTCTCAAGAAACCTGACTGAAAAAGGAATTTACCTCGGTAGCCCTGTGAAAAAAATAAATCAGTTCAAGAGGCTTGAAGTGCATATCCGGAACCTTGAAGGACTGAACGAAACTGTTAGACAACTCAAAAATGAGTTGGAAGAATTAAAAAAGAATTCAAACGGATAAAGCTTAAACTTTAAATAACGGCTTTATTTCCGGCAGAATCTCTTTATCCTCATACTGTATATGTTCAAGAAACAGACCACTCGGGGGTGCTGTAAAATTTGAAGGGTAGTCATGCTTCTCATCCAAAAGCTGTTTTACATCCTCCGGCTTTATTTTACCTCTTCCAACTTCAACAAGAACTCCGACTATTCTGCGAACCATTTTCCATAAAAAATGTGATGCTGTAATTCTGAAAAGAATCATAGACCCTGTGTCAACCAACTCTGTAGAATAGACCATCACCTTGCTCGATTTGGCATCACCACCCGCTTTTAAATCGCCAAATGAGACAAAATCATGCATCCCTGTTAATTCTTTTGCCGCAAGTCTCATCGCTTTTGAATCGAGTTTATCTTTTATCCACCACACATAGTTTTTTCCAAATGCAGTTCTTCTCGTTGAAATATGATAGATGTAGGTCCGTTTTTTAGCGTTATGTCTTGCGTGGAAACGATCGTTCGCTTTTTCGATTCGAAGTATATTTATATCGTGGGGTAACAGATCATTAATCTTTAATTTTAATACATCAGGAGGAATTTCAGTTGGTGCAAATAGTGAAGCTATTTGAGAAGCTGCGTGCACTCCGGCGTCAGTTCTTCCGGCACCCTGTAAATCAATATCATCAGTACCAAAAATCTGTTTTAATACTTGAATAAGCGTTCCTTGAACAGTTCTTGCGTTCTTTTGAGCCTGCCAGCCACTGTAACGCGTTCCTTCGTACTCAAGATTGATTTTGTATGTTGGCATCGGTTAGCTCCCTATAGTCCTTGTATCGCGTGCATAAGCGTCTTGTGTTTCATACACAGTCGCTGTAATTGCATGGATGTTGTTGGGTAAAATGTTTGATGAAATTCGATCGAGAAGATACTTTGTTATATTTTCAACTGATGAGTGAAAGTCAACATTTACCCTTTTGGTTGAGAAGTTGTTTAATAGCTTAATTAGATCCGGATCCAATGAGGAGACCATAAAAGCATGATCGAGCTCTTCGATTATAGGGTTAACAATTCTTTTTAGGTCGTAAAAATCGATAACAAGTCCGTTTTTATCGAGATCACCTTCAACTTCAAGGAACATTCGATAGGAATGACCATGGAGATTTACACACTTGCCCTGGTGAAAGGGGAGTCTGTGCCCCATTTCCCAGTGAAAACTTTTTGATACTTTCATATACTAAACTCCTTTTTTCTTTGGATCCCAAATAAACTTGTGCATTTGCAACTGAAACCTGACCTTTAGTGAATCTTCTATAATCCAGTTAACAAGCTCCACCGGTTTTAAACTTTCAAACACCACCGAAAAGAGAATTTCACATCTACCTTGCAATTGATATTTTTCGATAATTTCTTTCGACCATTCATAATCCTCCCGGCTACCAATAACAAACTTTAGCTCATCTATGGGTTTTATAAACTGAAGATTTTCATATCTATTCTTCTTCATCATTTTGCTTGATGGACACTTGAGATCCATTATCACATGAACCCTTTGGTCGATATTCTCGATTGGCAGGCTGCCACCTGTTTCAATCAGTACTTTATACCCGGAGTCACAGAGGATTTGCATAAGTGGCAGCACTTCTTTTTGGATAAGAGGCTCACCACCGGTAATTTCTACAACGTCACAGTCATATTTTTTAATCTCGGTCAGGATATCTTCCATACTCATATCCTTTCCCTCATAAAACGCATATTCAGTATCACAATAGGTGCATCTCAAGTTGCAGTAGGTAAGCCGTACAAAGACACACGGGAGCCCGGCGTGGGTGCTTTCACCCTGGACTGAAAAATAAATTTCATTAATTTTTAACATTTTATCCTGTATTGTCAATCGTTTTTCGTGTTAATTATTCTTGCTAAACATCTTCATCAAAAAATTTGGTATTCTCTTTGCCCATGCACTCTCGTTGTGTTCAGCTTCGACATCGAAAAAAGTAATAAAATCAACTCCTGACATGTAGCCGAGTTCTTCAAGCGTCGCGATCATTTCATCGATACCGGGTTGAAGTTTTGCTTCGAGACCTTTTCCGCCATTATCGATGTATAATTTAAAGTTTCTTTTGGGTGTGGCTGTACTTTTTACAATTTTAACATAATCATAAACATCAATTTTAAGAGCGGGCGAGAAGCTTCCTGCTCTTGAGAAGATATCATTTCGTTCCCAGAGCAGCATAAAAGAGATTAGTCCACCCATTGATGAACCGGCCGTGGAAGTAAATTCTCTCTCCGGTTTTGTTCGATATTTAGCATCAATAAGCGGTTTCACATTCTTTACAACAAAATTCATATACTCTTCACCAAGAGGGGAGTGAGAATACTCCAATCGCCTGTTGATACTGTTGTAAATACCAACGACAATCATTTTTTCAACTTTACCTTGGCGGGTAAGTGAGTCTAAAGCTTCATCTACCTGCCAATCGATTCCAAAACCGACCGTTGCTGGATCAAAAATATTCTGCCCGTCGTGCATATATAATACAGGATAGCGTTCGGAGGAAGATTCGTAACCCTCAGGAAGAAGGATAATTATATCTCTTGGTAAAATGTTCCCTTCGCCGATTCCTTTGATATACTCAACTTTTCCGGTGATTTGCCCTTTAAATGAAGTGGTGCCTCCGTTTTTGCTCCAACAGCAAATTTTGTACTCTAAAACGGTATCCCTGACTATATCGACAAAAGTATTCCCCGGGACAGTTCCGTCAGAATTGGCAGCTTCCTGACTCCAACTCCCCTTGGTAAATTTAAATTCCAACTGAGCAGCTTTTGGCATAGTGAAGGAAAATACCCAACTTCCATCAGATTCCTTCGTAAATTTTTTATTACCCGGATTCCAGTTACCTATTGCTTGCATATTTCCGGCAATATAAACAGATTCACTATTCTCGACTCCCTCAGCCTTCACAATAATTTTTACATTAATCGGTTGGGCTAAAGTTAGAGAAAAAAGGACGATAGATAATAAGAGGGAATTTTTTAGGTTGTTCATTTTTTGTCCCAGTTTATTAATTGGGTCTTTTCAGATGCAAAAATTATTTTAGTTAATGTTCGATGGGATATTAGCGAATCATTTACCGATGTCAATTTGTAATGGTCTGTCATGCTGACTATGGTTTCACTCCCAAAATCAATATTATTTTTAACAAAAAGCTTCATTGTTGTAACTGCAGAAAATCGAAGCTCATTGTTTTTAGAAAAAAGAACCACTACACTATCCTCAGACTTTATTCTGTCTCCCATCACTATAAGCTCAACTGAATCTCTTTTTCCGGATGTAAAAAGCTGCACTTCCGAAGAATCTATCACAACTCCAAAATCCATATCAGGGAATACCAATCGCGGCGATTCACAGGAGGGGAAAAACAAAAGTAGTATCAGTGACAACGATTTGAGTAAAAATTTTTTCATTTTCGAGTCCAAATATACGGAGATAAAAACAACGGTTAAAATAATTACTCGGCGACAGGGTAGTGCAACTCTATATAAATTAAAATGTTATGTTTCGGTATTGAAATTTCAGATGTGGAAGGCAAAAACTTTAGCATCAATAATATTTAAGTTATGGATCCACCTGAAAATTTAGTGGCAGGAGAGTCATGGAAAATATGCGTTGTTCTTTCCCGGACTGTTTTTTTGATCTCAAAATTAGCCCTTTTCATTATTGCGAATATTTATTCCTATAGACCAAAAGTTACTTAAATTTGCAATTTGAGCAGTTTAACTTTTTGAAATTAACGATAAAATTGGTATATTTGCAGACTAAATTCTGCCGTTGTAGCTCAGTTGGTTAGAGCGTCTGACTGTGGCTCAGAAGGCCATAGGTTCGAATCCTATCAACGGTACTTAAAGCCTTGTTTTGGCTCAAAACAAGGCTTTTTTTATTTCCCCTTCCTCAATTTTGCCGAATAATTATTTTTTTAATTGACACGGCATCACTTTTAGGCTCAAAACCAGTTTGATTCTTTTTATTTTTTGATTGATCATTTAAACAATTATTCAGAGATCAAAATGTTTGAAAATATAAACAGATTAAAGCTTGCTAATCTCCCAACACCGCTTGAATCTGCTGAAAAACTGGCAGCTCATCTAAATCTTAATTCATTTTATTTTAAGCGTGACGATTTGACCGGTCTCGCGATGGGGGGCAATAAAGCCAGAAAACTTGAATTTGAACTTGCCGGAGTCATGTCCGCCGGTTACGATACAATTATTACTGTCGGTGGTCAACAGTCGAATCACGCAAGAATGACAGCAGCAGCATGCCGTAAACTTGGACTTGATATAAAACTCGTACTTGGAGGGAAAGATTTCACAGAATTTAAGGGAAATCTTCTTCTTGACACTCTATTTGGAGCTGAGATAAGATACATATCGGGAAGTGACGAGGATGAAGACCTCGCTACACTTCAGATGAGATGGTGTGAAGAACTTGTTTTAGAAGGGAAAAAACCTTACGCACTTCCACTTGGGGGCTCAACTCCACTTGGCACACTCGGATATGTGAAAGCCATGGAGGAATTACGAGGTCAACTTGAGAATGATGAAGTACAGATTTTTTGTCCTGTGGGTTCTTGCGGTACTCTTGCCGGAACCGTTTTGGGAGCCTCACTCTTTTTACCAAATGCCAGAGTTTTTGGGATAAGTGTTTCTCGAACAAAAGAAGACATTTACAAGCGTACAAGGGAGCTGATTAGACAAAGTGCAGGTTTAATTGATGTAGATCCTGAACTTTCGAATGCTGAATTTTTTGTATATGATTGTTATCATGAAGAATATGCCAAGCACATCAAAATTGCACAGGATGCTGCTCTTGTTTGTGCAAATCTTGAAGGGATGATTATTGATCAGGTTTATACCGGAAAAGCCATGGCCGGACTTTTTGATCTCGCTCTCACCGGCAAGTTGGACAGGGAAACACCCGTAATCTTTTTGCACACCGGAGGGATGCCAGAGGTTTTCTCTGATACACTTCTGTACGGTGAATATGAAAAGTGTA
This sequence comes from uncultured Ignavibacteriaceae bacterium, assembly GCA_964431385.1. Taxonomy (GTDB): domain Bacteria; phylum Bacteroidota; class Ignavibacteria; order Ignavibacteriales; family Ignavibacteriaceae; genus UTCHB3. The sequence goes on from CAYSJM010000002.1 coordinate 74,306, forward strand.
AAAAGTATAGCGTGGATGAGGTTCAGGAGATGAAAAAAGGATGATTCGTCGATTGTACAGAATTGGCAGTTATTTTTTCTTCTTGACTATTTGGTGCCTTTGTGGTTTCACTGCACGAGCACAGGATTATAAATCGACAGATGTGATTATAGCAAAAGTTGACAGTCTAATCCCTGCACTTCAGAAAGAATATAAAGTACCGGGCGTATCTTTCGTAATTATAAGGGATTACAAGATTGTTTATTCCCGCAGTTTTGGAGTGAAGGATGAGCGGACACAAGAACCTGTGACTGATGAAACGATGTTTGAGGCGTGTTCAATGTCAAAACCTGTTTTTTCTTATCTTGCAATGAAACAGGTTGAACTTGGAAATCTTAAACTCGATACACCCGTATGGACAATTTTTGATGATCCTGCGTTTCAAGGACAGGAATTGAGGAAAAAGATTACTCCCCGGATGCTTCTTTCGCACACATCAGGTTTGCCAAACTGGCGACCCGGAGATGATGAAGAGAATGGACTTCTGCCCATCGAGTTTGAACCGGGAACAAAATTCAGCTATTCCGGTGAGGGAATGTATTACCTGCAAAAAGTGGTTGAGAGGATAACGGGTAAATCGCTCGAAGTTTTGGCAAAGGAAACTCTCTTCGATCGTAATAAAATGAGGAATTCAAGTTTCATTTGGACTCCTGAATTTGACTCACATATAGCATCCGGTCATGATACTTCCGGTGCGTTCAAGCAAAAAACCACCTATTCAAGAGCAAATGCAGGTTATTCGCTCTACTGTTCGGCAACTGACTATGCTTTGTTTTTGCTCGATGTCTTGGCAATTGACCGTCCGGAAGGTTATGCACTTTCAGCGGAGTTAGTTGATCAAATGCTCACACCACAGATTAAAGTTACCACACGAGAGCCTCAAATTCGACCCGGAGATGCGAATGGAATTGACATTTTTCGCGGACTCGGGTGGGTGATAGACACAACGCTCGAAGGAGATATTTGTTACCACAGTGGTGCAAATGGTTCAGGTTTTAAGTGTTATTCGCAATTTAATCGCAAAAAGGGGTCAGGAATTGTGATTATGACAAATGGTTCAGGTGGTCTCGGCGTTTGGGATACTGTAGTAAGGGCTATCGGAGATATTTAAAGCTGACAATAATTTTTACGCATTCACTACATAAAAAAAGAGGCTACCTTTTCGTTGAGGCAGCCTCATAAATCTATTAAGACCATTTCAAGTACACATTTTCAAATTGTAAAGATCACTCCTTACAAACTGAAAATTGATAACCAAAATTTATTTCATTAGAACCATCTTTTTAGTTGATGAGAATTTACTGCCATCAATTCCGTTGGCTTCTAATGTGTAAAAATAAACTCCACTATTTAAACCGGCTGCATTAATCCTGATGTCATAATTTCCGGCGGGTGAATTACCATCAATAACGCTCATCACTTCCTGTCCTAACGGGTTAAAGAGTTTTAAGCTAACTTTAGAATCGACCTTTAAACCAAATGTAATTGAAGTAGAGGGATTAAACGGGTTAGGGAAATTCTGACTCAAACTGTAATCGTTTGGAGTTGAAAGATCCACTTCAACCACTTTTGAAAGTGAACTTGTACCATCCAAATCAATCTGTTTCAATCTGTAATAAACCTTTCCAGAAGCGTTATCAGTATCAATGAATGAATAACTGTGTGCTTTTGTCGATGTGCCATTACCGTTTACGAATCCGATTTTTTCCCAGTTTCCGGTGGTTTTCTTTTCAACGGAAAAACCTTGATTATTGGTTTCAGTTGCAGTTGTCCAGTTCAGTACCACTTTGTTTGCGTAACTGTCTGCAGTGAAAGAGGTCAATTCAACAGGTACGAGGTGGAAAGCATCCCAATAAACTTTATTTCCGGTGCCTGTTTCAGCTTCAAATGCCACTCCGGTACTGTTGTAGAAAGGGAGTCCAACCAAAACAGGTTTACATTTGTCGGCAGAAAAGGCAGGAACCTGATTAATCTGTGTAAAAGGCTGGAAAGTTGAACCGGTCTGAAGAGAGGTTCCGAATTGTATTTTATCTGTTACCGAAGTAGCAGGACCGGCTTGTGAACTGTCTGCATGATAAACAAAGCTGAACCCGTTACCTGCCGGGAACTTAGCTTTAACATCAAATCCATACTGATTCACGGTCTCATCAGGATTAACTCTGAATTCAGTACCGTAAGTCAAACCTCCATCAGTACTCTGTCTAGCCCAAAGTTGCGAACTTCCATCCACTTTTGTGTAAACAAACCAGGCAACTCCATTTCCGGCAACTGTTTTGTATTCATATTTCGGAAAAGTACCAGTTGCAACATCCTGAAAAGTTGCTGATGCCACAACTCCCGGTGCAGTTTCACGATATCTCACCACCCTGATGATCGAAGTGGCTGTATCAGGGAGGATGGGACCCATATAATTTAGAAAAAGCGTGTCGCCACTTACAGATTTAGAGAGAGATGGTAAAGCCGCAGCTGAAGATATACTTCCTCTACTGCCCCATGTGTAACCGTAGTCAAGCGAAGCATACCTTACCAGGTTGTTCGTAGCAAGCGAATCCAGTATAACATACATGGAATTTGTTGAGGTTATTTCAGCGTCAAAAGCTCTATAGGCACCAGCCACCATGACAAGATTTATTGTGAAGGAATTTACATTCCAACTGTAAACGCTAAATCCGTCCTGGAAGAAGCAGTAAACTGAATCTTGAGAACTTTTAATAAGTTTAAGTTTTTCATATTTCGCTCTGCTGTTCACACCGTTAAGGGTAGTCCATGACACACCGGCATCGGTCGATTTTCTTACGACTAACCCCAAATTAAGGGTCGAAAGTGTATCATTTATGGCAATATAGATGTCGCCATTGGATGTTTGGATACCGGACATCATGCCAATGGGTTTATAGTTCAGCACAACATTGTCAGGACCCCAATCTCCCTGATTGCCCGAAGCTAATACCGGTTTTTCAACCTTTAATTCTTGTGAAAAAATGAGAAGGGAAAGTGAGCAGAAAAGTAAAACGGTAAAAAGAGTGCGCATAGGGGCCTCGCAGATGATTGATTAAAAATTATTTCGATTCACTAATGAAAATACATTAATAGTAGAATAAAAACAATATTAAATTCATCAATAATAAAATAAAAGTATTAAAGATTTCAAAAAAAATCAACTCAAACAAATTTTAAGAGGAGATAATAATGTGAGAATGCCCCCAAAAGGATGAAAATATGAAATATTTCATGGAAACCCATTACACCGGGGTATGGGTCCGGTTTTTTGAAAGCATAAATTGAAGCACCAACGGTGTAGAAAATTGCCTCGAGTATCAACCAAAACATTCCACCTTCAGGCATGGCATTATAGAGAGGGTAAATAATCAGAATGACAGACCAGCCCATCGCAAGATAGATAGCGGTATAGAGTTTACGGGGGGCATGCAACCAGAATACTTTAATAAAAAACCCCGCAAGTGCAATACTCCAGACAACTGCAAGTGTAATCAACCCCAGGGTTCCTTCAAGGGTAATCAAACAAATCGGCGTATATGATCCGGCAATCGAAATGAAGATCATTATATGATCGATTTTTCTTAACACTTCGAGCTTTTTGTCCGTTGCGGGTACCCAATGATAGAGGGTGCTCGCCAAAAAAAGGAAAAACTGTGACGCGGAGAAGATCGAAAACGCAATGATGTGGATATCCGTCACTGCCGGACTTTTGCGAGTCAGGAGGGTTCCTAAAAATATAAGTGCGAGGATGATCCCAAAGAAGTGGGTCAAACCGTTAACAGGTTCACGAAGTTTGGAAATAAGTTTCAGGTGATTATCAAAAATATTTATGCATGACACTTCAAAAATACAAAACAGATCAACATGATAACTTTTTCGTAAATTTAAATTTATGATTTTTAGAAAAACCGGATAGAAAATGAACGGAATGATCCCCAGAAAAATTAAAGGTTTCAGAGATATTGAACCAAAACTTAACGAACTCAGAAAAAATGTTGTAGAACGAGCTGGAAAAGTTTACGAATCGTACGGATTCCGCCACTGGGATACTCCAATAATGGAATATGCTGAAAATTTGGGGAAGTACCTGCCTGATAAAGAAACGGTAGCTGAGGGTGTTTATTCATTCAGAAATCCGGAAACAGAACCCGTATTTAATGATGATGGCAGTGAGCTGAGAGATGAATCAGATTTTGTAGTTATGGAGAATCATCACATCGCAATGAGGTATGATCTTACAGCCCCTCTCGCACGGATGTACGCTGAAGAATTGTTTGTGCAGTCGGTAAAAGGACAATTAACTACAAAAAATGCCCCGTTATTCAAAAGATACCAATACGGTCCCGTCTATCGCTTCGAAGCAAAACTCGATCCGGGAAGATTCAGGGAGTTTTGGCAATTGGATTTTGATACCGTCGGTACCGCAGATGTAGCCACAGATGCGGAATCGTGCATGATTCTCTCAGATGCACTCGAAGCCATTGGACTTACAAGAGGCTCTTACATTGTGAAAGTTAATAACAGAAAAATTTTGTCGGGCTTTTTAGAATCTCTTGGAATTGAGGGGGAGGGAAATGAATCAAATGTCCTCAGAATTATCGATAAAATAGACAAAATTGGTGTTTCCGGTATAATCTCAGAACTGGGTGAGGGGAGAAAAGATTCATCAGGAGCGTTTATTCCCGGTCTTGGCTTAAACAGGCAAATGATTTCAGGAATTGCGGGTTACTTTGAACGATTCACTGAAGAGGGGCAACGAGATGCAATTCTCGCAGAATTAGAGCAACTTGGTAACGGGAATGAGAAATTTCTCGAAGGATTGGCAGAACTTAAAAAAATTGATGTTCTCCTTTCCTCCGCAGGATTCGACGAAAAACGAGTACTGTTTTCACCTTCCATAGTTCGCGGGCTTGGCTATTATACCGGTCCTGTCTATGAAGTTGAGTCACTTCTAACATTTACCGATTCTAAAGGAAATACTCGGCGGGTTGGATCGATCTGTGGTGGTGGAAGATATGATGGTCTGGTTGAACGGCTTTTAGGTATTAAAGTTCCGGCAGCGGGGGCTTCAATTGGTGTTGACAGACTGTGTGAGCTGTTAGTATTATCAGGAAATTCTACCGTGAAGGAAAACGCACCAATTCTTGTTACTGTTTTTGATGATGAATTGATGGGAGAATACCAAAAAATAGCCTCTGAACTCAGAAATGCAGGAATCAGTACGGAAGTTTATTATGGTGCACAACGCGGACTTAAAAAACAGCTTGGTTATGCCGATAAAATGAATTCTCCCGTTTGTCTTCTTCTTGGAAGTGATGAATATGAGAAAGGTGTGGTAACAGTTAGAAATCTTGCACTCGGTAAGGAACTTTCAGACACAATCACAAATAAAGATGAGTGGAAACAAAAAGTTCAGGTTGAAGTGCCAAGAGCTGATCTTGTGTCAACAGTAAAACAGATGTTAAATCGTTAGTTTTAGAAACGGGAGAGAGAAAAATGATTAAAAATAACACCCTTTATTTGGATGGTCACTCGTTAACCATTCAAGAAGTTTATAACGCATCAAAAAATTCGCTTAAAGTTCGTCTTACAGAAGAAGCAAAATCGGCAATTAAGAATTGTCGCGATACATTAGTAAAGCAGATTGCAGAAAACCCGTTACAAAAGATTTACGGTGTAAATGTTGGAGTGGGCAATTTAAAAGATACCTACATCTCACCTGAAGATGCTGAAGAGTTTCAGGTCAAATATATAAAATCTCACAACTGCGGTACCGGTAAATCGCTCGATTCTGCTATCGTAAGAGCAATGATGATAATCAGACTAAATTCGTTCGCACATGGAGTTTCCGCCATGTCGATTGAGACTGTGGAAATGCTGGAATCGTTGTTGAATAATGATGTGATTCCGGTTGTGTTAACAGAAGGATCTGTTGGTGCAAGTGGTGATCTTGTTCCGTTAGCGATGATCGCCGGCGTTATGATCGGATTACCCGAATCAAAAGCAATGTATAAGAATGAGGTGTTATCAGCAACGGTTGCTCTAGCAAAAGCAGGGCTAAAGCCGGTTAAACTGGGATTTAAAGAGGCAATGGGATTAACCAATGGCACAAATTTTATGTCTGCTAACTCCGTATTTGCATCAGTTGAGGCTCATAACCTCTTAAAAACAAGTAATTTAGCTGTTGCACTTTCTCTGGAAGCTATAAGAGGTGAAAAGGATGCGTTCAGCAGCTTTCTCGCAGAAAACAGACCACACCCGGGACTTCTTGAGGTATCAAATGAAATTCGAAACCTGATAAATGGGTCAAAGCGAACTACTGTAGAAGCACAAAAAATTCAATTT
>CAYSJM010000002.1:80789-121597 GCA_964431385.1 uncultured Ignavibacteriaceae bacterium
TCAGATAAACGCTCTTTTTCAATGCTGAGCAAAAACTTGAGTTTTGGGCTCCCCTCCAATCTTGCAATATCACCGGAAAAAGGGGATTCAGGGTTGATGCTCGCCCAATATTCAGGTGCTTCAAGGGCGGGTGAGAACAGAGTTTTATCTAATCCGGCTTCTGTCATGTCGATCTCCACTTCGGCAGGACAAGAGGATTTTGTTTCCATGGGTAGCATCGGAGTCATTCACCTTCTGAAAGTATTGGATAACCTGAAAACAGTCCTCGCTGTTGAACTTTTATGTGCTCTTCGTGGTCTTCAAATGACAAATAATGTGCCCGGATATCTTGAAGGTGACTTGACAAAACTTGGAGCCGGTACTTCACAGATATTTGAAGAGTTAAATAAAATTTTACCTCTACCTGAGGGGGATACTTTCCTCGGAACTGAGATCGAAGCTGTCAGAAATTACATTTCCAACTGATTCATTGGATGAACTGTTCTCTGAATGACCGATAAACCCGACATAAATCAATTTTTCGAACACCTTGAAGTTCCAAGAAACAGATTACAGAATAATGAATCGTTCCCAAACGGCAATATCTTTGTAGAGAGATTCGATAAAACTCACCCCGTTTTACAAGGAAACAAGTGGTATAAGCTCAAGCAAAATCTTTTCGAATGCGTAAACAGAGGTCATGATACACTCTTGACTTTTGGAGGTGCCTTCTCGAATCATATTCATGCTACCGCCGGTGCAGGTTCGATTTTTGGACTTAAAACTATCGGCGTGATCAGGGGAGAGAGAACCGAACCACTAAATCCTACGCTAAGTGAAGCCGAATCTTTTGGCATGAAACTTCACTTCGTTTCGCGTAGTGAGTACCGCGAGAGATATTCCTCCAATTACATTGAACAGCTCTCTGAACTTTTCGGCAATTTTTATTTTGTGCCTGAAGGTGGTAGCAACAGGTTAGGTTACTTGGGAGCAGCGGAGATGTTGCCTCAAGACAGTATTGCGTTTGACTACATTGTGATGGCTACTGGTTCAGGTGGAACACTCGGTGGAAATCTTATCGGTGCGGCAAAAAAAGGGAACAAATCCACACGATTTTTATCAATCCCTGTGCTTAAAGACCATGACTATGTTATCGAAAATCTTAAAAACTTTGTCTTGGCAGAGGGGGTGGAGAATTGTGACAATTTAACAGTTATTGATGGTTTTCATTTTGGTGGATACGCAAAAACCACCGAAGAATTAATTCAATTCATAATCCAATTTCAAAATGAGCTGGGGATTGAACTCGATCCGGTTTATACCGGAAAAGTTTTTTATGCGGTTTCGCAACTTTCAAAAAAGAAGTTTTTCAGAAAAGACGACAGAATTCTTGTGTATCACACAGGTGGTCTTCAAGGAAAGGCAGGGTTCATCGAAAGATTTCCGAAGTATGATGCTTTGATAGTAAATTTCGAAAAATAAACGGGAGATTAAGGAGTAGAACTTCCAGAATCTCCCGTTTCCACAACAATTATTAATATCCGCGAACTTTATCTTTGTCTATTGCTCTTATTCCATCAGTCATCCACTTTGGTGCTGGCGAACCTTTTAGGTAATGATCAAAAAACTGAAGCATTCTGATACTCAAATCAACTCTGTTACCCCAATTATTTTCTTTCAAATTGTGCACATCTCCCGTATAATTTAACATCCATACAGGTTTTTCGAGTCTCCTGAGCCCGGCATAAAGTTCAATTCCTTGATACCATGGCACAGCATCATCTTTATCGTTTGCCATAATAAGCAGAGGAGTCTGGACTCTATCGAGGAAGAACAGCGGACTATTGGCGATGTAAAGTTCAGGTTTTTCCCAGAGAGATGCACCAATTCTACTTTGACCTTTCTCATATTGGAACTGTCTCACCAATCCTGATCCCCACCTTATACCTCCATAAGCACTCGTCATATTTGAAACAGGGGCACCAGCCATTGCTGCCTTATAAAGATTGGTCTGAGTTATAAGAAATGCAGTCTGGTAACCACCCCAACTTTGTCCTTGGAGTGCGAGGTTTTCTCTGTCGATGAAGGGGAACTGTTCAAGCATTGAGAGGGTTCCTCCCACTATGCAATTGTACGCACCTTTGCCCGGGAAACCGTCTTCATAAACTATATCAGGTATAAACACAACATACTGATTACTGGCATAGAATGAAGGATTGATAATGGAGCGGCTTGGTCCCGGAGTCCAATATCTATAAAGGTTGTCTGAACTTTTTTCGTAAAAATAAACGACCATCGGATATTTTTTAGATTTGTCCAAATTTTCCGGAGTATAAAGGAGTCCTTCGAGAGGTTTTCCATCAATTGAATAATATTTTACCAACTGCACAGAGGCTTTAATATAATCATTTTGCTGAGGATTAATATTGCTTATTCTTTTTGGTTCACCCGAAAGACCTTTTGAATAATAAACATCGGGCGACTCATTTGAGGATTCCCGATTGAACATAAAGTCGTTGCTGTTTTTTGCTTTGGCAATCGATGAATAGAGATTTTTTGAAATGAAAACTGCTTCAGCACTTCCTCCGGAAATGGAATTTAATTTTGCGACCCCACTCTCTTTGGTGACCTTGTTAAAGAGTGTAAAATAAAGCGGTTCGTTTCCCTGAAAGTAGGGAAGCTCTCTATCGAGATCGAGGACTCTGAAAACTGATTTTGAATCCTTCCCTTTTGTAAGAATAACAGGTTTATCTTTACCGAGAGGGTCAACCAACCATGTGTCATATTGCGAGTGAATCAAGACTTTTTTGTCATTTTCGGTCCAACCACCAATTCCATAAGCACCGGGTTGATCGGGTACATCATTCTCAACATCAAAAACAGGATCATCAATACCGCTCGATATTTTCACTGTTTTTTCATTATCAGTATCATACGAATAATATGACGAATCGGATTCGTCGTACCAGATAATGAATTTACCATTGGGTGAAATTGTATTTAGCTGACTTTGCTTCTTCTTTATCAGTGTTCTATCTCCATTCGTGAGGTCAACCGCATATAAATCTGAATAACCATCATCCCATGAGATTAGCTTCTTATATGATACTCCTGAAATTCCGAGTCCAAATTTATTATCAAAAAACCGGGAGAAAGAGACATTTTCAATCAGTGAATCTGTCAGTTGAATTGCTTTTCCTTTGTTCAAATGATAAACAAAAAGAAACGATTTCTTCTTCTCACGACTCAATTCAAAATTTTGCTGAGTGTAGATTAGCGGATCATTCCACCCCCAAACCTCAACATTAGGCTTTTCCTCGTCCAACAAAGTCTCTTCCGGCTCTATCTGCAAAGCTTTTGCGACCCCAAAGAACAGCCGTTCACCTGAATCAGAAAAATTAAGATCATAATTCGCTGAGACTCTAAATCCCTCCGGCATCGATGCATTTACAGTATCAATCAACACGGAGGAAGAATTATCATTGTCCTTCAGCAACAAAAGATTGTAATTTTTTACCGATGCAGTATCTGAAGAGAATAAAAATGCGAGTTTTTTCCCGTCATCAGATAAAACAGATGATTTTACCGATCCATTTAGAATAACTGTATCACCCTTCAAAGTTTCGGTGTTGAATCTGACGACATATACTGTGTCCACAGAATCTTCAACAAAAGAGATGAATGCAAATCGTGAGCCTGATTTGTCAACCGTGTAATCTTCAACATTCGAGAATCTGAATTCCTGACTCTTTAACGGATTGTAGATTAGGAAGTCTGTGCCATCTTTTTTCCCTTTAGATGGTTTCACTTCTTTCTCTTTTGCAATTTTTGAAGTATCTTTCATCAAAGATGTATCTTTCACTATCGAACTGTCTTTTGCCTTTTTATCCTCTTTTGGTTTTTTCATTTTTTCAAAATGAATTGCCAGCCAGCCTTCCGATTCTTCGGGAAGATTAAACGACTTAATATCTGCAAATTTTATTATCGTATCTTTTGAAGTGAGGTAGATACCGAGAGAATCTTTGGGGAGATCATCTTTCTTCACTTTTTTTAGATTAGCTGACTTTAATGTGTCGTAACCGGGTTTAATTGTGAAGACCACTAACTCACTTTTGGGAGTGATTTTGGCGCCTTTACCTTTGGGAAGAAAAATGGTTCTATCATCATTTTTTCTGTAAATGGAGAGATTCCCGTCTTTTCTGAGTGGATTTACTTCAAAAACCATCAAATTTCCATCTTTTGAAATTTGAGGTTGTTCTATCCTTTTCCATATTTCATAGACCGAATGGTCCATCTGTTTTTTAGACTGGGCTTGTATCTCAGAATTTAAAACAACTCCAGTGAAGACAAGAAGAGCAATTAAAGAGTATCTTAGCATATAATACCGGAAAGATTGTGGGTTAATTTTGAAAAAAAATTACCTCAATTTAAGGTATTTTAACCACTTATCATCTGATGCTATTAAAATTTATTCAAAATCAGATTAGTTCAACCATGCATGCATCGGTTGAATTTGAAAGGTCATCAGGGTTAATAATTATTTGCATGCCTCTGATTCCTGCACTAATTGATATAGAATCAAATAATAGTGCAGTCTCATCGATGAAGGTAGGGAAAGATTTTTTCATACCGATGGGTGAGCAACCTCCTCTAATATAACCGGTAAGGTCGAAGAGCTCTTTAACTTTTACCATTTCTATCCGTTTTGAACCGGATGCTTTAGCCGCTTTTTTCAGATCAAGTTCACATGAACCCGGAATTACAAATACCAACAATGAATTTTGTTCATTTCTTGCAACGAGGGTCTTGAAAACCGAATCAGGGTCCTTACCAATTTTGTTTGCGACCGATAAAGCATCGAGTTCAGTTTCAGAGACTTCATAATTTAGTGTCTGAAATGAGATTCCTTTTGATTCCAAAATTCTCACAGCATTTGTTTTTGACATCTACAATTCCAAATTTTTGAGAAGTAAAAATACTGAATACTGCAAAAATCAGAGTGTTTGTCGAATATAACCAGATAAAGTTGTTGAAAGAATTTCGTGTCCATATCTATTCATATCACTCGAAAAGAGGTTGAATAATCGTTTTTCAGGTATGTCGTGAAAGCGAAACATAAGAGTCGGATCCACAATCTTCACTTTCGGAAGAGCAAAATGATATTCTTTCAATCTCTGAATGAAAGGATAGGCTCCGGTGTAGTTGACAAAATCTGCTGACACAAAGTTGCCTGCCTTCAACATATTATCGGTATAGTATCTATCGATCCAGGCACAGTGAGGAGTAACCAAAAGAAGTACAGTTGCACCTTTTTTTAACCAGCAAAATAGAGTATTCAGTTTCTCGAGTGATTTCTGTAAATCAATTTCTCTCCCAGATTTTAAAAGGGTTGAGTTTTCAACAAGACCTTTCTGAACTTCGAATGACCTGCTCGCAAGAGGTCTAAAACTAATATTCTGATTGGGCATCAGATTTTGTGGCTCAAGGGCAGCAAAAGCATTCCCACCCATTTCTGATGCTGAGCGTGAAATTGTGTTGGTTAAGTAATTCAGGATTCTGACTTCATCGGTAATCATGTTTGTAAAACTACTCAGTATGTTTGCCTCTGATAAATCGTGGCCTTTTCTAAGATTATATAAATCGTTAGCCGGATTTATCTGATAGATCAGGATATCAGGATTGTATTCCTCTATAAGTTTTTTGCCGATGAAAGAAGCTTCAACTGCCCCGGTATTGGGAACTGCACCATTAATTATTCTGTAACCGGGATTTTGGTTTCTTAACATTGAAACATAACTTTGTGGATTTGCACTAACTTCATCGCCCAGCACCAGGATCGTTTTTATTTTTGTCCCGGTTATAAGGGCAGATTCAGGATTAAGTTTTTCAAATGTTCCGCTGTGTGGATTGATCCACATATTTTCGTATGCTATTTCAGCCGCACCAATTAGTGCGACAAACACGAGAAAAAATTTAAATGGTTTTGAAAACAGTTTTTTCATACGGCGATTAAAGTTTATTAAAAATTCGAAGGCAATATACTTTTAACATGAAGCGAGTTTCTTGCGGGTTATCACTTTTACAGGCAAAAGGGGATGTGTCGCCCAATAATGTGAGTGCACTCACAACTTTACCGCTTAAAGCTATGTGGGCACATTTGAGATTACAGATACCGAAGCTAAATAAACGATGTGAATCTCCATTGCTGTCTATTCTAATTATATACCCTAAGAACACGGGAAATTAATCTGTCAGAATTTTAATGTTTGAAATGCAATAAGAATTTCATATTTTGGGGTTTATATATCCACTTTTTCAAAATCCCAATAAACTTTTAATCCCAGAAGGAGATTTAGATGAAATCTATTTCATTGAAACTTGTTTTACTTGCAATTCTAACCGTATTTTTCACAGGATGTTTGACGGTTGACACAAAAGAATATCACTACAAAATAGCAAAAGATGGCTCAGGTGAAGGTTGGATCAAATTTAACAATATCAAATCTGCTAAAGATGGTGAGAACGATGTTTCACTGAAAGATTTTTCCGAACTCATCGATGAGTATGTAAAAGGTACAAAGTTCGAAGATGAGAACCCTGCACTTCAAGTTACTTCAAAAGAACTTATTGAAGAAAACGGAAAATTAAACGGGCTTGTAAAATTTAAGTTTAACGACATTACTGAAGTATCTTTTTTACTCGAAAAAGACTGTAACTGTGCACCTGTATATTATTCAATGGGTGGATTTTTATCAGAAACCTATCTTTCATCAAATGGAAAATACCTCGGTGAAAATGGTGGACCACAGATTATTAAATGGGCTTCAGGAAGTAAAGATTTTCAATTCACCACAACTGTAAGTAGTGACACTTCCTCTGTTGAACTGTTAAACCAGTACAAAGGTTGGAAAGCCGGTCAGAAGTAGAATTTTTTAATTAATCGGAGTAAATAAAAGTGATTAAAAACAATCTCTTTATGCTTTTATTGTTAGTATTTACCACAACCATGGTTTTTGGACAGGCGTACAATGGTCCTGCAGCCGGTTCAAAAACAGGTGGAGTAGTGGTTAATACCAACAATTTTGGTTTAACACCTTCGAACAGTTTCCCAAAACCGGAAACTATCAGAAACAAGGTAGATTACAATGCAGGTCCCGTATTCTTAAAAGAATATGACGACATGTATGATGCAATTAAGCTTTATGTTGAGGATAAAAACGCCGGAAAAGACGCTATTGACACAACACAGGCTTTAATGCTGAAGAGTTTTCAAGGATTAACCCAGACTAATTCCATTCCCCCGGATCCACATGTTGCGGTTGGAGCCGGATATATCATCGCCACGGTAAATAGTGATTTTGGTATATTCGATAAAAGTGGAAATCTTCTTAAAAGAATTAATGCTGATCAATGGTATGCAACCACACTTTCATCACCCGGTGCTTTTGATCCCAAAGTGATTTATGATCACTTCGATAAAAGATGGGTAATGGTTTGGTTAGATCAAAATGATAACCCGGCAAGAGGCTACCACCTCATCTCGGTTTCTGATGATTCAATCCCTACAGGTACCTGGTATAATTATGCAATCAGATCAGATGTAAACGGTGATATTCCTTCCAATAATTGGATGGATTATCAGGGCGTTGGATTTGATGATGACATACTCTATGTGACGGGCAACCAGTTTTCATTCGCAAGTGCATTCAATTACGCAAAAATAAGAATGTATCCTAAATCTGCTCTTTATGCAAATGATGTGAATGGAACCATTACCTGGAACGATATTTATGGCATTAAATACCCATCACCAGGACCAACACAGCAGTTTATTTTCCACATCAGACCTACGATTGCTTACAACCACGATCCGGCAAAGTATTATTTCTTGCATGCTCCGAACGGCGGAAATGCTTTTGCTCTCTATTGGATTGAGAATCCTCTAACCAACCCCGTGTTAAGAGGTGCGATGGTGCCAACAGTTAGTTATAGCTCACCACCGAATGCAAATCAGCTTGGTGGTGGATCACCACTTTTATCAACAAATGGTGCTCAACTTCAAGATGAGCCGATTTTCAAAGATGGACAAATTTGGTCGATTCATACAATCACCAATCCACAAGCTTCAACTTATTCAGCTCTTCACTATGTAAAGATTAACACTGCCACAAACACAGTAGCAGAGCAATCGATACTTGGTTCGAGCGGGTTATGGTATTATTTTGGTGCAATTGCGATTGATAAATTCAATAATGCTGCCACTACTTTTGCAAGATCAGGCGATAATGAATATGCCGGTGCCTTTTATTCTTCGAAATTAGCGAATGAAACCAACTTTACATACAGTGCACCACTTCAAACCGGAAAAGCCAATTATGTAAAAACTTTCGGCGGTACTCGTAACCGTTGGGGTGACTACATGGGTATCTGGTTAGATCCCGAAAACTTGACCGATTTTGTCCTCTTTACAGAATATGCAGCAAGTGTAAACACCTGGAGCACCTGGACCGGTGTATTGCGTGTCGCACCCTATGATGGTCCAAAAGGATTTCTTGATAAAACGGTCTTAAACTTTGGTGAGGTTGAAGTTAATAAAAACAGTCTTCCAGACAAGTTTAAACTCACAAGTTTTGGTACTCAGAGCATCGTAGTTGACTCACTTTATTTTGGTTCGAATAACTTTACTCTAAATACAAATCTTTCTTATCCTTTTACTCTGGAGCCCAACAGGACTATTGAGATAGAGGTTACAGCTAAGCCTGCCGGTGTTGGTCCTCTTGCAGATACGCTTTATATTCAGTCGAATGAGACCGGTTTAACTGGTGTCGCAGTTACTGCACTGGGTTATCAGATACAACCGACTAATGAAAGAGCCATGTATGCAGTTTCGGGTGGAACAGATAATAATAGAATGTTCTATCTTAGAACCGGTAATGGCGTCCCGACTGAAATTGGACCTACTACTAAAAATGCTTTTGTTAGCATAGCTATAAATCCCAAAACAAAAGTGATTTATGGTCTTAGAAATAGCGTTCCACAAGAAATCGTTAGAGTAAATGCCGATGGCGGTGATGCACATACATTGTTTAAAACCAGTCTTACAGATTTGGGAAGTATCGCTTTTGATACATCAGGAAATATGTATGCTTCACAAAAATCAGGTAAGGTTTACAAAGTTGGTCTTCTCGATTCTTCCTTTACTGAGAGATTTACTTCCGCAGCCCCAGTATTAAGTATTGCTTTCCACCCTCAGACCAATGAATTATATGCATCGTTATATCGTGCACTTGGATCACCAAAAGATATGATTTTCAAAATCAATCAATCAACAGGTGATACAACAAGAGTTGGTTACACAGGTTTTGGAAGTGCAATTTTTGATATCGAATTTGATAATGCCGGCGATCTTTTTGGTCTTAAGGGTTTAACAAACCAGGCAACAGATCTGATCAAGCTAAATCCACTTACCGGAACAGGTGTCTTGGTAGCTTCAACCACAGTAATTAATTTGGCATCACTGTCATTTAACTATAATGGTACACTTACTGATATCAAGAATCCAACAAATTTGCCGGTTTCAT
Source organism: uncultured Ignavibacteriaceae bacterium (assembly GCA_964431385.1). Lineage (GTDB taxonomy): Bacteria > Bacteroidota > Ignavibacteria > Ignavibacteriales > Ignavibacteriaceae > UTCHB3. The sequence continues at coordinate 90,350 of CAYSJM010000002.1, forward strand.
TTTCACTCGGTCAGAACTATCCAAATCCGTTTAACCCGACTACAAAAATTGATTATTCACTTCCGAAGGCAGCTAATGTAAAAATCACTGTTTATAATCTCCTTGGAGAGGTTGTGAAGGTCTTGTACGAAGGAATGAATAATGCAGGTGGCTATTCACTTTATTGGAATGCAGACGATGTTTCAGGTGCTAAACTGACAAGCGGAGTTTATTTCTATGAATTGAAGGCTAACACTGTTGATGGCGAAGTATTCAACGAAATTAAGAAAATGGTCTTGTTGAAATAGTTCATTCATCAAAAATCTGATTTAAAAAAGCCCGGGTTTCTTGATCCGGGTTTTTTATTTAATGTTAATACTAATCAACCCCTTAAAATATAAAACAAAAATATTATATTTAAGGTCGAAAAAGTAGCAACTTTACAGATTGTCATACTTAAGAAATTATCTTATCAATCTATAGAATTTGAGTTATTGGTCTAAAAATGATATTAGAGACTACCCGCGGAGATGGAAGTGATATTCTGATTTATTCAGAAAATCGTTTCAATTTAGAAAACAATTTTAGGATGATCCGAAGAAATATCGGAATCAACAATCCGATTAGACTTCATTACAATGAAGTTTGCGGATATGTAAACGATACTCAGCCTAAAACGGTAGTAGCGTACAGGCTATTAACAAATCTTGATGATTTTGATATAAATTATGTCAAGTATGGTCAGCAAGTAATGGTTAATCAAGTAAGAGAAGTTATCTACTTCGACCCCATCTATTGTATAAAGGAGATGGAAGATAATGGATTTCTTAATGACGATCCTGATCTCCGTTTCAGGATACAACAAGTTGGTTTGCAATTGCGTGAAATAGTTGACGGAATGCCAGATTTTGATGAATCGTACAGTTTTGATCTTGAAGCAACTGAAGTGCAGTATCAAAACGATCGTTCTTTCGCAGAGCTGCTCTGTGCATTTGATGAAATCGATTTTGATCGAGTAATCAATCTTGCGACTAATGAGACTTTCGACTCACCAAAAGCAGAACAGCCTAAACCTGAACAAACCAAACCAGAACCTGTACAAACAAGATCGAAATTTCAAGCTTTAACTTCGATGGACTTAAGTTTCGATAAAAAGGGTACTGCAGACCGAGCTGCTGACAGGAATATCACAAGTAATCCAGCAGAAAGAACCTCAGAAGGGGAATCAACAGTTGAGCGAAAAGGGATGGTTACGCTTGCATGGGGAAGAAAAACGACCGGTTTATTCGAAGAGGATGATAATTATGATCCATATCAGGCGAGTAAAAGAGTCCATCTGCAAGGAGGGCGTCCAAATACTAACTCACAGGCTGAAATTTCACCGGGCTCAACCGATCAAAAAAATGCAAGATTTCAAGTTGTCGGAAGAGATCGCCCAAAAAGTAAATTCCAGACTACCCAAGTATCGGGAAGAAACCAGGGTAATGTGGAAAGACCGACGAACAAATCAGTATTCTCATCATTCCTCGAGAGGAAAAGAGATGAGGCAAACTCAAAACCAATAGATGAAAATGCTGCCCATGAAGAGCTAACCGACTCGATGAAAGAGTTTGCTAACGATCGGGAAAAACGGTTTGTTGTCTTAAAACTTAGAAAATGATAAAAAAAGGCTGTCGATTCAAGGCAGCCTTTTTTTGTATTCTTACGAATTAATATTTGTCCTGATCAAATTCATCATCGCCTGAATCTTCCAATGAGAACATCGACGATAACATATCTTTAAATTCAAATCTTCCGGTCAGATTAAATCTACTGATTAGCGAATACTCGCACATGCCATGAAGTAAAAATTCTGCGAAAAGGAATTTTTCTTGTTTGTTGATCCCAGCCACATGTTCTTGCACAATCTCCATCAACCCGGTTACACTTAAAAGAGAATTCTCATATTCTTTTTGGGTTGAATAACTCATAAGGTCAAGTTTGTTTCCTTTTGCGAACCAATCGAGAATTTTGGCATATACTTTTTTACCTTCATCCTTTTTTCCTTTTTTCTCAGGTGAAGGGAAGTATTGCTGGAAAATAGTTCTGATTGCTTTTGAGATCAGCAGATGTGCAACTGTTGAAGGTCCTTCCTGCTCTCCCTCATACACCAATTCAATTTTCCCGGTGATCGAAGGAATTGTACTGAATAGATCACTGATTCTGATAAAAGTTGACTTCTCCGAAGTCTCCAGACATCTCAACTCTGCTGAACTGAATAAATTTTCATAACTTGAGATGGTTAGTCGTGCAGAAACACCACTTTTTTCATCGACAAATTCACTCTTTCTGGCTTCAAATGCCACTTGTTCTACCAAATCTTCAATCAATGGCGAACAGGTTATTTGTGCAGACTGTTCAGGGTGAAGTTTCGCTTCCTGTTTAGTGATGTTTTTTGAGACTTCGATACTCTTTGGGTAATGTGTCAAAATCTGACTGTCGATTCTATCTTTTAACGGGGTGACAATAGAACCTCTGTTAGTGTAATCTTCAGGATTGGCGGTAAAGATGAACTGCACATCGAGTGGTAATTTCATCTTAAAACCCCTTATTTGAATATCTTCTTCCTGCAAAATGTTAAAAAGGGCTACCTGAATCCTTGCCTGAAGGTCGGGAAGCTCGTTGATAACAAATATCGAACGATGCGACCTGGGAATCAGCCCATAGTGTATCACTCTTTCATCAGAATAGGGGAGTTTTAAAGCTGCCGCTTTTATCGGATCAACATCACCAATTAAATCGGCGACTGATACATCCGGAGTCGCGAGTTTTTCAGTATATCTTTTATCTCTGTGTATCCACTCAATTTCTGTATCGTCACCATGAGTAACTATTTGTGATTTTCCATAGGCAGAAACGGGCTCAAATGGGTCGTCCATAAGCTCACTCCCTTTTATAATCGGAATATACTCATCGAGCAGATTGACGAGAGTTCTGGCTATTCTTGTTTTTGCCTGACCTCTCAGTCCAAGAAACAAAATGTTGTGTCTTGAAAGTATTGCTCTTTTTAAATCGGGAATAACAGTTTCTTCGTACCCGTGAATTCCGCTAAAATACTCTTCACCACGCTTTAGAGACGAAATTAAATTATCTCTTAATTCATCTTTTATCGTCCTGGTCTTATACCCGACAATTTTAAGATCGCGAACCGTTTTAATCTCTTCAATATGAAATGACATATAAACCTTTATCGTAAATTTTTTCGTCTGTTTTTAATAAAATCCTCAAATACAAATTGTCCAAGACCATTCAAGTCACTGTAAAAAGCCCTACCGTTATTCACTTCAGTAAACTCTCTCACGAATTTCTGCAGGTATGGATCTGACGCAATCATGAATGTTGTGATTGGGATACCCCTCTTTTTTGCAATAGCCGCCTGATCGAGAGTTTTGTTCACAATTTTACGATCGAGCCCAAAGCTGTTTGTATAATATTTAATACCGACTTTAAGACAAGTGGGTTTACCATCAGTAATCATGAAAATCTGTTTATTCGCCGTTTTGCGTCGTTTCAGAATTTCCATGGCGAGTTGAAGTCCTGCAACTGTATTGGTATGGAATGGACCGACCTGAAGATATGGTAAATCTTTTATCGAGACCGGTCTTGCATCATTTCCAAAAACGATTATATCAAGAGTGTCTTTGGGATATTTGATAGTTATCAGTTCTGCAAGTGCCATTGCAACTTTTTTAGCCGGAGTTATTCTATCCTCTCCATATAAAATCATGGAATGAGAGATATCTATCATCAAAACTGTTGAAGTGGCAGCTTTAAAATCTTTTTCCTGAATTTCAAGATCATTTTCAGTCAATCTGAAATCATCGAGGCCGTGATTTATCTGAGCATTTTTGATCGAATCAGTCATGTCAACCTGATCGAGAGTATCTCCAAACTGAAATTCTCTTCTGTCAGAAGTCAGTTCGTCGCCCGGTCCATTATATGGTGTCCGGTGATTTCCAACATTTCCTCTTTTAAGTTTGCCAAAAATCTCTTCGAGCGATTGTTGTCTTATTGTCTTTTCAGATTTTGCCGACGGAGTAAGTGTACCCGAAACCGGAGCCTCATTAATAAATCCGTTAGATTTAAGATCAGATATAAAATCGCCCATACCATAGTTGTTGGATGTCAGGTTATATCTTCTGTCGAGTTGGTTCATCCAGTCTAAAGCCTGGCTCACATCGCCGGAGGTAATAGTAAGTAACTGAAGGAAAATCTTGAGCAGATCGTTAAACCTGGCGTCTTCGAGTTTTGGGGGTATATATTTGGTAAATCTAAATCCATTCATACTCGTGTAACATAGTTGAATTTAGATTAGTTCATGTTATAACATCAAAAAAAAAAGCTGCCTAAAAGGCAGCTTCAAATTTAGATTACAGGTTACAGACTATTTTCTTTTATCAAGAATTTTGTCTATCAATTTATACTCAACCGCTTCTTCAGAGGTCATAAAATAATCTCTGTCGCAATCTTTGGTTATCTGTTCAACCGTTTTTCCGGTGTGATGCGATAGAATGTTGTAGAGAGTATCTCTGGTCTTCATCATTTCGCGTGCCTGAATCTCGATATCAGATGCTTGCCCGGAGATGCCACCAACCCAGGGTTGATGAATCATTATCTTTGAGTTGGGGAGGGCAGATCGCTTTCCATCTGCACCACCGGCGAGTAAAACAGCTCCCATGCTTGCTGCAAGACCCACACATATTGTTGAGACATCAGGTTTTATGAACCGCATAGTATCGTATATTGCCAATCCTGCGGAGACACTTCCACCGGGTGAATTGATATATAAGTAGATATCTTTGGTTGAATCTTCAGCCTCAAGAAAAATTAATTGTGCAATAGTCAAAGACGCCACATGGTCATCTATGGCAGTTCCGAGGAAGATGATTCTCTCTCTAAGGAGGCGTGAATATATGTCCATTCCTCTTTCACCGCGACCCGTTTGCTCAATAACATAAGGGACCAACTGGTTAAGTATCTCTATTTTATTATTCATTTTTAACTTTCGTAATTTTGTTAACACATTATAATCACAAACAAGCAGTTAAGTCGTTTGGTTCAATCAGTGTTTATGATCGTGATCGTGGTCGTGGTCATGATCGTTATGTTCGTGGTCATGGTCATGATGTTCGTGATAGTGGTCATGATCGTGATGCTCATGGCTATGGTCATGATTTTCGACATATTTTTTGCGATACTCTTCAGGATCGATACCTGTTCTTGGGTTTTCGTCGCTGAGGAATTTATCGAGTATTCCATAAAGAAGCTGGTTTTTTATGGCATCGCCTTTGAAGTAATCTTTAAGGATATCTTCACCTATGTTATATTTCTCAACTTCTGATTTCACAAGTTCATCAATATATTCATCGGTAACGGTGAGGTTTTCAATACGAATGATATTTTCGCGGATAACTTGCCATTTTGCTTCTTTTTTAGCGTATGGCAGATAAGCTGTTTTTAGATCTTCAGCTCTTGGAAGCTGTTTTTTCTCTTTTTTAGCTTTTTCAGTTTCCTCTTTAACAAAATATTCTAAAACTCTTTCTACAAAAGTTGAAGGAATTTTAATGTCGTTTGCATCAAGAATCACTTTTTCAAGGCGGGAATTGTAGATTTTTTGAGTCATATCATCGTAATAACCCGAATAATATGCTGCAATTCCTTCTTTCAGTTCATCAACGGTTTTGTACTCTTTTGAAATTGTCTGAACAAATTCATCAGTAAGTTCTGGAAGTTTTTTTGTTCTGAATCCTTTAACGATGAATTGATAGTTGGTTTTTTCATAACCATCAATCAACTTCTGTTCTGAATAAAAATCAGCAGGTTTAATTAAATCACCAACTTTAAGATCGCCAACTGAAGATTTGAACGCTTCGCTGAGAAGAGGGTAATCATACTCAATGGCTTTTGGGGTTCCCATCTCTACTGAGTTATTGGTATCATAAACATCGATGTCAATAAGTGTATTTGCTGCATCTTCAACTTTGTCAACATCGCTAAATTCGGCATTCGATCTTAGGAGGTTTTTAAGTTCTTCTTCAATGAGTTTGTCAGTAACTTCGTATAATGGAATTTCTATGTCGTTCCCTTTGTAGCCTACCAATTCAACTTCAGGGAAAATTTCATAATTTATTTTGAATGAGAGTGCCTGTCCTGGTTTGTAGTTCAGATCAACAAGTCCGGGAGTGTTGAGCGGTCTTAAATCCATCTCTTTGGCAGAATCCCAAAATATTTTATTAGCCACTTTATCCGCAGCATCATATTCTAAAGAGTCGCCGTACATGTTTTTAATTACATGACGAGGGGCTTTGCCTTTTCTAAAACCGGGGATTTGAATAGTGGTAATTTTTTTTGCGACTTCTGATTGAATAAGTGGTGAGGCTTCTTCAGGGCTTAATGTTACTTCTAATTGATGTTCAGCAGTTGATAACTGATTGACTTTCCTTTCCAATCTAACCTCGGATTTAAAGAATTGAAGTGCGAAGGGGGGGACTCGAACCCCCACGGATCTCTCCACTAGATCCTAAGTCTAGCGCGTCTGCCAATTTCGCCACTTTCGCAATAATGTAGCTTGCAAATATAACAAAAATGAAAGAAACAAAAAAGAACAGGAATTATTGGTGATTCAATTTTGAAGTGTCTCCGGACTATTCAAAGGCTTTTTAAGTCGGCGTTTTTAACAGACTTTGTTCAGAAATGGAGAAAATGGAATTAACTTCAGACTCTTCAAGGTGAGAAGTATTTTGCCGTTTCCGTGAGATCAACATTTCCCCCTGAAAGAATTAAACCTGTATTTTTCCCTTTGAAAATATCTTTTGATTTAAGAACAGCAGCAAGAACTGTAGCTGAGCTGGGTTCTACAATGATCTTAACTCTCTCCCATATCAACCGCATTGCTGAAATAATTTCATCCTCTTCCACTCTGATAATCTGAGTAACAAGTTCTTGGATTATGGGGAAGTTCTTGATTCCGAGCGATGTCAGCAGACCATCTGAAATTGTTGAAGGATTAACTGAAGGGATTATCTCACCGGCGTTTAGTGATCGGTAGGCATCATCAGCTCCTGAAGGTTCTGCAGCAAACGAAATACATTTATCAGAGAAATATTTCGAGGAGATAGCTGTTCCGGCAAGTAGCCCGCCACCTCCAACCGGGGCTATAATTGCGTCGAGCTGCGGTATTTCTTCTAAAAATTCTTTTGCAGCAGTCGCTTGTCCTGCTATTATTCTATAGTCGTCGTAAGGTGGAATAAACACCGCTCCCGTTTTGGAGATTACTTCATTTAGAGTTGACTCACGGGCTTTTAAGTTTGGTTCACAAAATGTGATTTTCCCGCCAAATGCCTGAACAGACTGAATCTTAATCTTTTTTGAATTGGAGGGCATTACAATATAAGCAGGTATTCCCAGAGTGCGAGCGGCAAGGCTAAGTGCAGTTGCATGATTTCCTGAAGAGTGAGTTGCAACCCCTTTCAGTAGCTCCTCTTTCGACAGTTGCAATGAGGCATTAAATGCACCTCTCGCCTTGAACGCACCACCTCGTTGCATGTTTTCGCATTTAAAGAAGAGGGAAGTGCCGGCAAGTTCGTTTATACTTCGAGACTGCAAAACAGGCGTCTTGTGGATAAAAGGCTTTATCCTTTTGTGAGCCTCTTCGACTGTCTCAATAGCGGGGAAAGGATGCATTAATCCACTATCTTTTTAATATCTTTGTCACGCCCAAACACAATCAATACATCGTTTTCCTCCAGGATGGTAGATGCAGTTGGTACACCATAAATTTGCTCTACCGGTTCTTTTGAGCTTCCGCTGAATGCTTTTGACATTCTTCTGATTGTTATCAGATTTACATTGTAGCGAATACGCAGATCGAGTTCTTGAAGGCTTTTACCAACAAATGTTCTCGGTGTTTTTAAGTCAACTATATTATAATCTTCACCTATGGTAATCGAATTAAGAACATCCTTGTTCGTAACTAAATTTATCATCTGTTGAGCAATCTGAACCTCGGGTATTAAAACTTGATGTACTCCCAACTTGGTCAATATCTTTTGTTGAAGTTCAGAAGATGCACGAGCCACTACTTTTTTAACTTTTTTCTCAAGTAAAATTACAGAGGTTAAGATAGTATTCTCAAATTTATCGGGACCAATAGCTATGATGGCAGCATCAACTGTATCATCGATACCCAGCATGGTTAAAGCTTTTTCATCCGTTGAATCAGCTTTTACAGCAGAGTCAACCATATCTTTTACATCGTTTACAGCCTCGTCATCCATATCGATAGCCAGTACTTCGGAATTGGATTTTCCGAGGTAATGAGCCAAATTTCTTCCAAGATCGCCGAGACCTATTATTACATATTTTTTTTTCAATTTAAAGCCTCAAAATTTATAACATTGAAATGTTGTCGTCGGGGTAAGAGAATCGACTGCTGTCTCTCTCCCCGATAAAACTAAAAATAATAGTTAAAGGACCGATTCTACCTATGTACATCAGGAGAATGTCAACCAATTTCCCAACATCTGTCAGATTGGGTGTAATTCCTTTTGTAAGCCCGACTGTGCCAGCGGCACTAAATGCCTCGAACATCAAGTCAATAAACTTCATCCCGTGTTCAGAGACACTCATGATGAACACACCGAGCAAGATATAAAGAACCGAAAGCCAAAAGATCATGAATGCCAGATTTATAATATCAGTCGGGATAGTCCTTTTTCTTATTCTTAAATCCCTGGTACTGTTTCTGTACATCAGAATTGAAAGAAAAACTATCGTGAAAGTTGTGGTTTTTATACCACCACCGGTACCTCCGGGAGATGCACCGATGAACATCATAAAACAGTAGAAAAATGTTGTAGGATCAGTAAATGCAGAGATATCCACCGTGTTAAAACCTGCTGTTCTTGCCGAAACTGCTTGAAAGTATGAATGGAATAGAGCATCACCTGTTGAAAGACCCTTCAATGAAGAGTCAATTTCAAGGGCGTAAGTGGTCAGAGTGCCCATAACAATTAAAATTAGAGTTGTGATAAGCACAATTCTAACCTGTAAACTCATCTGTAATTTTGCGAATAACGGGCTTCTGTTCAATTTAAGGTACTTTGGTATTCCCAAAATTGTGGTAAAACCTAAACCGCCAAAAATTATGAGAAGTGAGATTGTCGTATTGAAAACATAGTTGTTTTTGATCATTGGATCGGCAAGATTTTGAGAATAAATCGAAAATCCCGCATTACAAAAAGCTGAAATTCCGTGAAATACGCTCGAAAATATAGCCTCACCCAGATCATTTGGATAAAAATCTTTTATTGAAAAGAAGATGACTGTGGCACCAATTGCTTCGAGACCAAAAGTTAAAACAATCAGGCTGGTAAGAACTTTTCCTATTGCACCCATATTATCTTCATGCATCATTTCCCGCAGAATAAACTTCTCTTTAATTCCAAGTCCACCCGATAAAAAGATAGCGAAAAATGTTGTGAAGGTCATTAATCCCAGACCGCCGATCTGGAAAAGAGACATGACAACAATCTGACCAAAGCGGGTGAAGACTGTTGCAACATCCACCACAGTTAGCCCGGTAACACAAACAGCACTCGTGGAAGTGAAGAGTGCATCGATAAATCTCATTCCACCTGCAATATTAGATGCAGCCGGAAGCATTAGGAGAAGTGCCCCTGTTAGTATTGTGAGGGCAAAGCTGAGCATAAAAAGACGGGCAGGATGTATCTTCGATTCCAGAATCTTTTTATTGTATCTTATTGCTCCCAGCAAAATACCTATAACTATGTAAATCTGAGCGAGTACTACATACAAAAAGGTAATATTCTTGATATTAAATGAAGAACCGATATTTTGAATGATGCTTACGCCTGAAATAGTGAGTATTGCTTCGATGATAATAAATAGTATCACCAAAAATTCAAACAGGTGAGCCCTAAAAAATTGCAGTTTGTTTTCTGCAAAACTGATATTGGTAAGCTGATAAATTACAAAGATTCCCACTACTGCAACTGAAAGCAGATTTATCAAGTATTCTTCAACAAAGTTTATTCTAAAACCATGTTCGAGAATTATAGTCGCAAAACCGGCGGTTGCTGAAAAAATCAGGATGATTCTCAGAGCTCTGAGAATCTTTTCCTTTGTGCTGTTTCTAATAGTTTGTAAACTCAAAGAATATTGTCCGTGTCAGTTTTTAATTTGGCTAAAACCGATTTATTGATTGAATCATAAAGCTCATCGATATAGTTGGAATCGAACAAATAAAGATTAACCTTAACTGTGTATCTGTCGTTTATAAAATCAACTTTTTTAATAAATACTTCAGGTTCTTTGTTGATATATAAAAATGGATTTGAGATGGCGGCTTCTTTTATAATTTCCAAAATTCTTTCCGGATTATATTTAGCAGGGAAATCAAAATCGAGCGAAATCTGCTCTTCTTTTTTTCCACGACTAACATTTTCGAAAGAGTTATTGATGAAATAAGAATTTGGAATAAAAATGGCGGAACCTTCATCACTTAAGACGGTTACATGTTTTAACCCAATTTCCTGTACAAATCCTTTTATCTCTCCAGCTCTTATATAGTCGTTTCTGTTAAACATATTCCCGGACAGTATGAATACTCTGCCTAAGAGATTTGCTAAAAGTGGCAGGGATGCAATGCCGAGAAGAATTATTAAACTAAACACAACGAGCAGAAGAAGAAGTTGTGTTTGTACAAAAATCAATTTTAGCAGCAGAAATAGAGTCAATAACCAGACAGCTGACCTTGTTAAGGAAACTATTTTCAGCATTTTCGCGTATCTCTCGCCTTTAAAGGAGAGATATTTAGTCAGAATCCTAAGAGTAAAAGTTACACCGATTGCAATCAGAATTATAAACAGTATCAGACCAAGTTTAAAAACCCCCATTTGCTTCACAATATTAATTGAGTTTACCATTTCATCAATCGATGGGAGCCTGTTTGAGGAAGAATCGACTAAGATAAACGAAGTGGGGAAGAGGTTGCTATCTACGCTTTTTCGAGTATCGGTAATCCTGACTGTGTCGAAAATATATACGCTATCTATACGAACCACGGTATCAATTCTGAGAATACTGTCCTTTACAGGTAAAGGTTTTTTATCGACGGAATCTTTGGTAGTCTTTACTTGCACTTGTGCAAAAATTGCAATATTAAACGCTAAAAGCAAAGTAAACAGGAGGAATTTTCTGCAATTTACCATGGCAACATATTCCGTTTTTTAAGTTCGTGCTGAATCGATTTGAACTTAAATTTATTCACATAATAATAATCGTGACTCTTGGTTAGTTCACCTATTCTTAAAAGATTGAGAGAGAGCAGCTTTTCGAGGTATTCTCCCGCCATTTTCTCTGAAATATTTAACGAATCCGCAAGTTGGTTCCTCCTGATTCCACCATGAAGCATTACTGTATATAGAACAGAAATCATGGTTATGTCGAGGAAGGAAAGATCTATAAGCGGAAACGATCTGTAGGTTTGAATCACAAGCGTGTTTTCTTCAATCTTGGAAATTGAGTTAAGCCAGTAGTTCATACCGGCAACTATGTTTCCATCTGCATATTCTGTCAGTCGTTCAAAATACACTTCCTGTAAATATGATTGATCTTCCACCGGTTTGGACTTGGAAAAGAGTTTTTTCCTCAATAAATAAAGGTCATCTCTTGTAAATCTGTATCCAAAACCGGTAGTATGTTGCCTGTGAAGTATAATCTCTCTTATTTTGTTCTTATTCAATTCTTCGAGAGTAACTGAAAAATTGAAAAGAGAAGCAGCTTTAAAGTTGGTTTTAATGAATTGCCAACCGATACTTTGAACAGTTGCAACCCAAAGAACATTTGAACTTGTCATCGAGATAATATAAAGCATCGTTTTTAAAGCTTCAAATCCGTCAACAGTCCTGATAAAAGTTTTATTCAGATTGGTTAGAAGGACAAATTTGTTCCTGAACCTTTCATTTAGATCGATGATTATCGACTCAACGGTTTTTAACTCATTGTAACCGAGTGCATCGGATAAAATTCTTCTCAACTCATCGACTGTACTTATTCGTTCACGGAAATCGAGTCTTATAAACTCACCGGGTTTAAGGAGTTCTTTTTCGATATAATAGATGTAAGAAGTTTTGCCCGACCCCGGGGCACCCGTGATTAAAATTGCTGAGGGGAGTTTTGCTTTAAATCGCTCTTTAGCTTGATTTACAATTGATTTTATCTCTTCCTTGCCGAGGAACAATTCACTCGATTCGAGGGAAGTACCATCAAAAAGTCTTCTGTATATGAATGGGAGACCATTCAAGATTTCTTGCGTTTTAAATAAATCTTCCCGATAACTAACTGTCAGACGACCTGAGAGGTATTTCAAATTTTCAACACTTCTTTTAAAAAGAGGTAGAATAAATTTAGAAATAGTATCATTAATCGCATAATTTAGGTTTCGCCAAAACTTTTTAGTGACCACCCTGACAATTCGCAGACCATAAGAAATTTTACCCAAAACTTGTTCTGATCCGGGAATCTGAGCAGGCTCTTTCGTTGCAGAGCCGGAGATTAATCTCTTCACTTCAGCAACGGCAAAAGCAGTTTTAGTAGCCACTTGTTTGTTTATTGCCAGTTCAAGTTTGTCGTTATTGCTTTCTATTTCACGAAGTCTCGAAATGAAGTTTTCATCGAGAGACTCCAAGATCGCTTTAACTCCATCCAGGTCTTCCGGATCTTCGTGGAGTCTTTTGACCATCGAATCAAAATAATAGTTGATGCTCGATTCAAGATTTCTGATCTCTTTTAATGCACCATCTATATAATTTACGAGAAATTCATTTACTTCACCAATCTCTCGAGGTAATTTCTGGAGGAGAAAGTGAGATGCAAGTGAGCGTATTTTATATGTCCTAAGAACCTTAAATTGTGGGGTACGATCGGGGAGCATCAAATCCGCTTCATCCAAAAATTCTGCGTCTTCCGGCAGTCCCTGAGAGATGGTTTTAATTCCACTGATCAATGCATCAAAAAATGTCCTGAGTTTTCGGCTACGGGCTGAATTTTCAAGGTCACGAATTATAGATGTAATTTCAGGAATCACAAATGACATTCTAAAGCTATCGGAATAAATTTTCAGCGAGCTATAACCGAGAGGGATTAATTCACCGAGCTGCTTCGAAAATGCTCTAAATTGATTTGCTGTTACCGGACAACCCTTCCTTATTTTTTCACTGACTTCATCGGCTAAATTAAGCAGAGCTTTATCAATAAAATTGTTTAATTGTATCTCAAATCTGTAGATATACAATTCTTTTTGGATAAGTCCGATTATACCTTTATAATAAATTACCCAAAATCTTAATGAATCGACAAGTTCATCTTTTACCTTTTGAGCCTGTTCAAAAGCCTCAAAATAATTCAGCTCATTCCCTCGTTTTTTAACGAGCATAATATCAGCGATATCACTTAAAAGTGAGTTGTAAGGAGATGCGAAAGCATAACTCAACCGTTTCTCAACTTCATCAACAGTTGAAGCCTGTTCCGATATATATACATCTAATTCGTTAAAAAACATAGCTTTAAGCTCTTCATATCGCATGAAGAAAACCGTAACAAATCCGAGGCTGCTTTTTTCCTGACCAATAAGAAGAATTAACTCATCGAGGTAGCCAATATAATTTTTGTGTATTGCTTTTATCTTCCGGAAGAGGTTTAGTCTGTCCGCACCTGTTAGATTTACAGTCTCCATCAACTCTTTAGTCGATTGAGCGTTCAGGTAATACCTTGCGTGAAGTTTTAGATTTAGCTGAACAAAAGCGTGGTGTTTCCCAGTAAAAAATGTTTTAAAGAAAGTCTTAAGCTTAAGTCTAAGAATAAAAAATTTGAATGAAAGAGGTTTTTTCGAGTATGTGGCGTAGTCAATCTCAACTTCAAGAGGGTATTCCTCGGGCAGTTCGTCAGTCAGCTGCACCATTTCATTTAACAATTTTTTGATAAGTGCATCAGAATTGGCGAAATCTCTTTCTATATTTTTTCGCTCGTCTAATTTATGGAGGAGTACCTCTGTTTGATTTATTCTGAGCTTTTGAAGTGTCGATTTAATCTCACGAGGTTCTTTTCCTGAAAGTAGAATCGATTCGATACTTGAGAACATATTTCTATAGAGAGCAACTGTTTCTTCCAAAATTTCTTCAGTCTCATGGTTCCGTTTTGTAATAAAACCATCTCTGAACTCGTTGGCTTTCTCAACAACTTTAAAATAAAGCTCAAACAATATTTTATTAAGATTTTGGTCGAGGAAATTGGGTTCGGAAAATACCACCCGGTATTCCTTCTCCACAGATTCCAATTTTTTAGTGATCTCTTGCTTGACAGGCTTTAATTCTTCCTCCTCAATCTCTGGGGGGACAATACTTTGGTTTAACAGGAGTGCCGTTTTGAAGAAAATAGGACCAAATATCAGATTCAAAAGGACAAAAATGGCGACAACCCCAGAAATTATCGGTGTAAATTCAGGTAACAAAATTAAACCAAGAGAACCTGCAGCAATCAGAGTAAGATCGGGCGAGACAAATCCAGCCCATCCTAATTTTGCAACTCTTTCAGGAAATGAAATTATTTTTGCTGACACGCGAACTGAAAGCTGTATTGCAGCAATTCTTAATATGAAGAGTCCTGTTGCAGGTAACAGGGAAGTCAGAAATGCCGAGGTGTCTAAAGATGAACCAAGAAGAGTAAAAAAGATTATGTAAAATGGTAATTCAAAATTTTGGGTCAGTTTCTTAAAATCAAAATCTCTGCAAAAATTTACAGTGAAGATTCCTGAAACAAGGAAAACAATCAGAGAATTTAAATTCAAAAGGGAAACACCGTAACTTCCCAATATGATCAGAGCAACAAAAAAGAAGGGGATTTCAAACTTGATGAATTTTACATAAAAAACCGAAAATGTTCCGAATAAAATTCCCATACCCAAGGTGTAAAGGATTTCAAGACCAAATTCCGAATAAAGACTTTCAAAACCATTTGTGTTTGCAGTTGAGATAGTTGTTTTAATCAGATAAGCAACCACCAGAATGAGGATGATATTTAATATTTTCTTAAAAATGGTAGTTACAAGAGTAATTTCATAAAGTTGGCTCTCCTCAATTTTTTCTTCTGAGGCTGCAACTGTCAGTTCAATCGAACTGCTAAAAGCTATGAATGAGAGTATAACCGCTATCGGGATTAACAGATTCTGCGGGATACTCGTATTTATCACAAGAGGAAGCAAAAAGTACGAAGAAACACCAACGAGAATGGCAATAAAAATCAGATTGAACAGGGTGAGCAGAAGTGCATTTTTGTAAAACTGTTTAATTTTTTGTCTTTTTAGTCGAAAGCCGGCGGATAGTGCAATAAAAGAGAGAGCAACGGTTGAAACAGTTGAAAGATTCCCGACAACTTTGGCTGTCATCAGATTTAACTCTGTCAGTCCCGTGAGGGAATTGAGAGGCAGTCCAAAAACCGCACCACAAAAAAGATAGCCTGTAACTCGAGGCAAGTGAAAAGACTGAAAAAGTTCACCAAAAGTAAAAGAGGCGAGAATAGTGAAGCCCAAGATCACAATTACCTTAGGGTAAACAAGATTCTCTGTATTACCAAGACTCAGCGTCAGGAGCATCAGACCGAATAATATTGCAAGCACAAAAAGTCTTCTCACGCTTGAGATCATTTTAATTCTCCCCTGATTTCATCCGTCTCGACGAGAAATCGTTTAGTAAGGTACCCTGATCCGGTATTATATAATAAAGCCATGATAATTACGCTGATAACGACCACAGGATTGAGCGAATTATGAATTATCGAAACATAGTTAATCAGCATCGCAAATATTAGAACATCACTCCCAAGAAAGAGAACAAATTGTTTTTCGTTAACTGAGTCTCTCTCGAATGCTGCATTTACTGCAATTTTATGAGTAAGATATTTAATCAAGAATTTTACTACAGGGAATGCTAAAATCATAATCCACTCCCTACTGTCACTTGGAAGAGCAATGAGCATCCCCGCATAAACAACAACGACAATCGACAGAGGTTGAATAAAACCATTCAGTGATCCAATAATTTCATCTCTCATTTTTGAAATGTTTCCCACTAAAGCCCCAATAATGAAGCATAAAAAGAGAGGTGATAGCCCTAAAAAATAACCAATTCCACTTCCAAGAAGTGTAACTCCAAAAACTCCGGCGATAATTTTTTGTGGACTCATTTCTCTGCCGAGGAACATAAAAAACAAAACTCCGATTGCCACCGAGATTCCAAAACTGACAACCAAAAATTCGGTAGAGGTTAATTGAAAACCTGACTGTGTTGAAGCCTGGTATATTGGGAACAGGGAACCAAACAACAGGATAGCAAAAAACTTTGAAAACTTTGTAGCTGTTAACATCGATCTGGTAAGTTTTCCGTTTAAGGAATTTTCAGAGCTGAATTTTTGCATAATGTACGGTGTAGAAACAGAGGAGATAATTCCCAGAGCGGCTGATACCATTATTGTGGAATATGAATCCAAACTTCCGGTATAAAGATAGATGAGAACCAAATAGATAGTTCCACCCGATAAAATTGCTCCTGAGATTGAGTCATAAATAGCAACTCTGACCCCTTCACGGTTAGTCTTTAACAGTTCAACCAAACTGAATTGCAGACCATAGTACAACCCAATAAATCCCGTTATAGAACTTACTACGGGCGACAGATTCAACAGCAAATCAGAATGGTGCGTTGTGAGAGAGGTGTTTGGTAAATATTCAGAGAATAGCTGAAAGAACGATGGACTGAGTAATAATCCCAGGATTACATACTCTGCCCCCGAGGGGAAATAGTTTTTATTTGATATCTTCCTTAATACCGTTGCGGTACCAAGGTAACCAAACAACAGAATCAGGATAAAAAGTGATAAGGTTTGCATTGGAAATATTTAAATCAAACCTCGTAACATAATAAATAAATATTCAATATTTATACACCTTTAGCGATACAGATTGTTATATCATCGCTCTGACGGGTTTTCTCTTCGTGGAGCAGTACATCTGCCACTATTAGATCAACAAGGGATTCTGCTGAAAGGTCTCTGTTTTTAAGAATCATTTTTACAAGTTTTTCATCAGAATAGAGTTTTAAATTTGTATCCATTGCTTCTACAACGCCATCAGAAAAGAAAACTATAATATCACCTTTCGTGAAGGAAACCATCTCGATTTCGTATTCGAACGGGATAACTCCGAGAAAAACACCACCTTTTTTAAGTCTGACTACAGATGAACTTTCGGCTTTATATAATATCGGCTCATTATGTCCTGCATTTATGCTCTGTAATGTTTCATTTTTTGTATCGAGAATCCCGATCCAGGAAGTTGCAAATTTTTCGTTGGTAGTTACATCGCACAAAACTGAATTAATAGTCTCAGCAATGAATTTTGGATCGGGATCACCACCTTGCAATTTTAAGATAGTGTGCAAAGTTGCATCAATGGTGGAGACGAGCAAGGACGCAGGTATGCCTTTTCCTGAAACATCGGCGACCATCAAGAGGCACTTGTGATCATCTATTTTGGAAACGGAATAGTAGTCACCTCCTACCTCACGGGCAGGAATCAGTTTTGCTGAAACGGATAATGAGTTTATTTCCGGTAAGATACCGGGTAAGAGCTTTTGCTGAATTGTAAACGCCATATCAAGCTCTTTTTTAATGGCTTCGTTTTCAATTTTCGAATCCAAAAGTCGGGCGTTTTCAATTGCAACCGCACATTGACCTGCGAGAGTTTCGAGCAGTTGTACATCTTCCACGAGGAACCTTGCCTCACCTTTTTTATTTAATACTGATATTACACCGAGTAAATCATCGTTTTTGATGATCGGTGCACAAACCATATTGCGGGTAGTAAAATTTGAAACTTTATCAAAATCTTGATTAAATCGTTTATCACTGTAACAATCGTCAACCAACTGGGCTATTCTGTGTTTTGCAACCCAACCTGCAATTCCACTTCCAAGAGGTAGGGGTCTATCTTTAATCAGATTCTCTGCAGCTCCTTCCAAAACATGGAAGTGCAACATTCCATCTTTGGGGTCATAGAGCATGAAAGAGCTTTTTTCCGCATCGAGCACATTCTGGCTTGCGAGCATAATCTCATCGAGCAGTTTGCCCAAAGATTTATTTTCCAACATTCGAACCGTTATCTCATGCAAAAATTTTATTCTTGAGAAAAAATATTCAGTCCGGTTTTCACTTCGGTCAATCTTCTGACGCACGAAATAATGATTCCAAAACGATTTTTTTAGGAGTTCCACATCTGAAATAAGAGTTTTTTGATCGAGAAAGAAGTGAATGCAATTCTGATTGAACAGTTCTTTTAAATGATCGTTTGAAATTTCCTCACCGACAATTATAATAAAAGTTGAAGGGAATTGGTGTCTAATCGCAATGAGAATTTCTGTATCAACTTCAAAAGGTTGAAACAGTGCTGCAGAGGGTTTATTGACTTTCAGAGAATCCATGAGGGTCTCAAGTGAAGATTTGATTATCTCACCACCGGGGGCAAGATATTCTTTCAACATCTGAGCATGATTTTCTGAGGAGTAGTAAAGAATTTTCATAAGTGAATTTAAAATAAGCTATTTAAATCTATTAATAAGCCATAATCTAAAACAGAAGGTTATTTGGTTTTGCAATATGAGACAAAAATCGTTGTAAATATAAATATCTGATTTCATTAAACAGCATCGGTTACCCCATTGAGACCTGTTTTTCTCCATGATTAAACTTTTTGCAGTTCATCTTGTACTCGGAAAATCATATCTTTGCGAATGATTTTCCAGGAAATTTATCATAAAATAAAATATTGACATATTTCTCCACTTAAAACAAATAACCTGCTGTAAACCATGAGCATTAAATCGCTGTATATCTTCGTTAGTGCCTGCCTGGTCATAATTGTTTCAACAAATCTATTCCCGCAAAGCGGAAATAAATCAATTCGTGTTCACAAAACTTTTACTGCTCCAAGTCTGGATGGAAGTGCGAACGACAGTGTTTGGCAGTCGATCGCGGGGGATTCCTCTTTTTTACAGATAGACCCAAACCCGGGTGAAATGCCGGCTTTCCCCACATTGGTCAAACTTGCCAGTACAGCTGATGCACTTTATGTCTTATTCGTCTGCTACGATCCCGATCCATCGAAAATAATTGCTCGTGAAATGAAATATGATGGATTTACCTCCGGAGACGATAATGTTAAATTGATAATTGATACTTTTGGCGATCAGCGAAACGGTTACTGGTTTGCTACAAATCCACTTTCAGTGAAAAATGATGCTCTGGTTTCGGGAAGAACCTATGGTGAGTTTAATGAAGATTGGGATATGCTTTGGGAAGTGAAATCAGCAATTCACGACGACCACTGGTGTGCAGAGTTCAAACTTCCATTTTCCTCACTCAAATTTCCCGATAAACCAATTCAAAATTGGAAAATCAATTTTCAGAGAGGGATCAGAAGATTAAGCCAGGATGTTATCTGGTCGGGTGCCGTAAGGAATGGATTTTTATTCGATCTTACTCGTGCAGGCGATCTTGTCGGGCTTGAGGGAATAAATCGTGGAAATCCTGTTTACCTCTTACCATATTTTAATACAGGTTTTCAGGATATAAAATCGGAAAAAGAGACCAGAATTAAAGCCGGACTCGACTTAAAATATGGTATTTCTGATGCTTTTACGCTTGATATGACTGTTAATACAGACTTTGCACAAGTAGAGTCGGATATCGCCGAAATTAACTTAACAAGGTTTCCTTTGTTCTTACCGGAAAAAAGAGATTTTTTTCTCGAAGGGAATAAACTTTTTGCGTTTAACCTTTCCAGCCGAAACCTCGCATACTATTCGCGAGTGATTGGTATCTCCAAAGGGGAGGGGGTTTCAATAATTGGAGGATTAAAAGTTACAGGCTCCTCAGGTAAAGTTGAAGCCGGTTTGCTTTCTGTTCAAACCGAGGGAACTACATCGAAAAAGTCAACAAATTATCTTGCAGGGAGAGCTAAATATGGATTTGGCTCAAATTCGTATGCAGGTGTTATTTTTTCAAATGTGCAGGATGCTGACCATTTTAACAGGATGGGGGGACTCGACCTTAGCTTTAACTTTAATGATTTCCTCGGCGATCAAAATCTGATTATCACTTCAAAAATTGCTGCCACCCAGGATAACAACAACCATAAAGATAACCTCGCCGGCTCAGTCATCGTGGAATATCCCAACGATCTGATCGATATCTATTCATCTTATGGATTTACGCAAAAGAATTTTAATCCGGAATCCGGTTTTATTTCAGAGGCAAATGTTAATGAGTTTATATTCAATGGTGCCTGGTCACCTCGATTTAACAGCGGTTTGCTTCGCAGAATAAAGGTCATACCGATTGAATTCAGGCTAGCACACGACCCACAGGGCAGGACCGTATCTTTTGAGTATGAGGCTACACCTCTAAGCTTAACTTTCTTCTCTAACGACAGAATTGAATTTAATTTCGCCCGACAGTTTGATCGACCCGATGAGGATTTTACAATTTTCAAAAATGTAGTGATTAAAAAGGGGGAATACTATGGAAATCAGTACGAATTTGTTTTTGAATCAAACCCCGCTCGTTCAATTTTTGGGGGAATGGAGATGGTTTATGGTGATTATTACGGCGGGAAAAGATTTGAGTTTGAAAATGAAGTGAATGCTACACTTTCTAAAAATATTGGATTTTCGCTTGGATACCGGTTTAACGATGTGGAAATAAATTCTACCGGCTTCAGAACAAACGAAATATTTACGAGAATAAAATATACTATGAGCGTGGATTTAGCATCATTTTTACTCTGCCAATGGAACAATGAGGTTGAAGAGCTAAACTTTAATTATAAATTAAACATAAAGCCATCTCCCGGAAGCGACTTGTATTTGGTCGTTAATAAAATATTCAGCACGGAAAACGGACTTGTTTCCAAGGATTTTGTGGTTGTCTTAAAATTGTCATGGATGTTTGTAATTTGAATGCTTATCAGCAATAATCAGAATTGCAAATATTTGTGAAAATATATGCTGAATCAATAAAAAGACCGGCAGTAAATCACAGTTGTAATTTGCAGTTTAATCGCATTATTTTTGCACTTCAAAATAATTTCATTTCTTTTGCATCCTTGATTTGTAATTTTTTGCACTTGATTATTGTTGTACTGAGACAAAAACGGACAATAACTTTTAATCTGAAAACTTTGAGTATATGATAAAAAATCTGGTAATAGTAGAATCTCCCGCTAAAGCAGCGACTATCGAAAAATTTCTTGGAAAAGATTTCACCGTAACTTCAAGTTATGGGCATATAAGAGATCTTGCCAAAAAAGATATGGGCATCGACACCGCAAATGGATTCATGCCAAAATATGAAGTCCCTGCGGATAAAAAGAAAAAAGTTACAGAATTAAAAAAAATGGCGAAGCAAGCCGAGGTTGTGTGGCTTGCAACTGACGAGGACCGTGAGGGAGAGGCTATTTCATGGCACCTTAAAGAGGCTCTCGAAATACCTAAAGAAAAAATTAAAAGAATTGTATTTCACGAAATTACAAAGCCCGCCATACTTGAGGCAGTACAAAATCCAAGAAATATAGATGACTATCTCGTTGATGCACAACAATCAAGAAGGATACTCGATAGACTTGTTGGATTTGAACTCTCTCCCGTATTGTGGAAAAAAATTCGTCCATCTCTCTCGGCAGGAAGAGTTCAATCGGTAGCGGTTAGATTGATAGTTGACAGAGAAAGAGAAATTCAGGAATTTGTTACCAGAGATTATTTTAATGTATCAGGTATTTTTAATGTAAAAGAAGGATCAAAAGATTATTCCCTTAAAGGGGACCTGGATACCAAATTTGATGATCAGTCGGCTGCACTTGAGTTTCTCGAAAAATGTAAAGGTGCCAAATTTTCGATTTCAGGGCTGGATAAGAAAGAACTTAAAAAAACGCCTGCACCTCCATTTACTACTTCAACTCTTCAACAAGAGGCTGCAAGAAAACTCCGTTTTTCAGTCTCGAAAACGATGCGGATTGCTCAAAATCTTTATGAGGCGGGACATATAACTTATATGCGTACCGATTCGGTGAATCTTTCGGACTTTGCTTTAAATTCTGCAAAAGACACGATTATAGAAAATTTTGGAAATAACTATCATCACTCAAGGAAATATAAAACCAAATCAGCAAATGCCCAGGAAGCACACGAAGCAATAAGACCAACATACTTCGATAAAAGGAAAATATCAAATCTTTCGAGAGATGAATCGGTGCTTTATGATTTAATTTGGAAACGGGCTCTGGCATCACAAATGAGCGACGCCAAAATTGAAAAAACTACAGCCAATATCGCTGTTTCGACATCGGAGCATCTATTTGTTGCTACCGGCGAAGTGATACTTTTTGATGGATTTTTAAAGTTGTACATTGAATCTAAAGATGACGATGATTCTGAAGATCAAGATACAACAATTTTACCTCCATTAAAAGTTGGGCAGTCACTCGATATGAAAGAAATTACTGCAACGCAGAGATATACAAGACCTGCTGCGAGATTTACGGAAGCAGCACTTGTGAAAAAACTTGAAGAACTTGGAATTGGGCGACCATCCACTTATGCACCAATCATCTCCACTGTTCAGGACAGGGGATATGTGGTTAAAGAGGAAAGAGAGGGTAAACAAAGAGAATATAAGAAGTTAACCCTTGTAGCCTCAGGCAAAATTATCACTGAAGATAAAACTGAAATAACCGGTGCTGATAAAGGCAAGCTGTTCCCAACGGATATTGCTTTCATTGTAAACGATTTTCTTGTGAAAAATTTCCCAAGCATATTAGACTTTAAATTTACGGCTAAAGTCGAAAAAGAACTTGATGACATCGCAAAAGGAGATGTGGAGAGGATAACGATGCTCAACAAGTTTTATCAACCTTTTCACAAAATTGTGAAAGAGACTCTTGAAACAAGTGATCGTGCCACCGGATCGAGGGAATTGGGGAAAGACCCAAAAACAGGACTTGATTTGATCGTTCGAATGGCAAAATATGGTCCGGTTGCTCAGCTTTACAATCCTGATGATCCTGAAATTAAACCGAGAATGGCATCCTTAAAAACAGGTCAACGCCTGGATACAATAACTGTGGAAGAGGCTTTGGATTTATTCAGACTGCCAAGGATTGCCGGTGAATTTGAGGGAGAGGAGCTCACTGTGGCTGAGGGAAGATTTGGACCTTATGTTAAGCACGGCGGGAAATTTTATTCGATCCCAAAGACAATTGACCCCCTTGAGATAGACCAAAAACAGTGTGAAGAATTGATACTTTCCAAAAGGGATATTGAATCTTCGAGAAACATCAAAAGTTTTACTGAAAATCCTGAAATCAAAATTCTTAATGGCAGATTTGGTCCTTACATCACCAATGGGAAAATAAACGCGAAAATTCCAAAAGGGAAAGAGCCCGCTGAAATCAGTTTTGCAGAAGCACTAAAGTTAATAGAAGAGAGTGCCTTAAAAGAGCCCGTTAAGAAGAGAAGAAGGGGATAATCCTCAAAAAATAAAATTGTGACTCAAAAAAAAATATTGCTTCATGCTTGCATGAAACATAGAGATTAGTTATATTTGAAGACCAAATTATTGAAGACTTGCGGGAATAGCTCAGTTGGTAGAGCGCAACCTTGCCAAGGTTGAAGTCGCGGGTTCGAGTCCCGTTTCCCGCTCCAGTAAAAAATCCACGCGAGTGGATTTTTTAGTTTAAGGGCATTAATTGGCGCTGTACCCAAGTGGCTTAAGGGGAAGGTCTGCAAAACCTTTATCCGTCGGTTCGAATCCGACCGGCGCCTCCAGAAAGCTGTCTTAATAGTTGTTCATCTTTATAGCTGAATTTCGGCAATGACCGGTAAACAACTTTTTTGACAGCTTTTTTTATTTTTGAGCAAAAATCTGTAATTCGACAACCTATGATGTTCACCTCCGCAAAAAAAACTCTCATTAAAAAACTTCAAGCAAACGGCGTTTCTGATCCTTCTGTTCTGGATGCGTTCATTAAGTGCGACCGTCACAAATTTGTTCCACCTGCCATTACACACCTCGCTTACGAAGACACTGCTCTACACATTGGGTATGGACAAACCATATCTCACCCGACAACAGTCGGAATAATGACTCAAGCAGCAAAATTACAAAAAGGTGATAAAGTACTCGAAATAGGAACTGGTTCTGGTTTCCAGGCTGCAATTCTTGCAACACTGGGTACAAAAGTTTTCAGCATCGAGAGAGAATACGACCTTTATTTAAAATCGAGAGAATTATTCGAAAAATTAGGATATCCTGTCCATTCGAAGTGGGGAGATGGATCAATTGGTTGGAGCGAATTTGCTCCTTTTGATGCAATTTTAGTGACTGCAGGTTCTCCTTCAGTTCCTGAACCTCTCATAAAACAGCTGGCTCTTGGTGGCAGATTGGTAATACCGGTTGGTGAACGGGAATCACAAATGATTAAGATAATTCAGAAAACTTCTGAAGAGAATTACACTACGGAAGAAATTCCGGAGTTTGCTTTTGTACCACTTCTTGGAAAAGAAGGATGGAAAAAAAAGTAATAGTAATTACCGGACCAACAGCATCCGGAAAATCAGATTATGCAATTGAGGTTGCCAAATTTCTCGACACCGAAATTATCTCGGCAGATAGCAGACAAGTTTATAAATATTTGGATATTGGAACCGCAAAACCTGACAAGAATCAGCTTCAAAGTTTGAAGCATCACCTGATTGATTTTTTAGAGCCCGATGAAGAGTTTAACGCATCTATATTTGAAATTCAAGCTACTACAATAATCGAAGAGCTCCACAAAGAAGGTAAAATCCCTGTTGTTGCAGGGGGTACCGGGCTCTATATTAAATCTTTAGTTGATGGGATGTTCGATGGTCCATCAAAAAATCTGGAGTTCAGAGCTCAAATGCATGGCATCTTGGAGCGTGACGGGGTCGTGAAATTACTCGAATTGTTGAGGGAAAAAGACCCTGAAAGTGCATCCAAAATGAATCCGGGCAACTGGAAAAGAATAATCAGAGCTCTCGAAGTTTTTGAATTAACAGGGATGCCTATTTGGGCACATCACCAACAACAAGAGAAAAACAGCGACATTTCCTTTTATCTTTTTGCTCTTGATATGCCAAGAGAAATACTTTATGACCGAATCGAAAAAAGAGTTGATCTCATGATTGCGAGTGGTTTGGAAATTGAGACAAAAAAAGTGCTCGAAATGGGCTACTCAACTACTCTTAATTCTCTTAATACAGTAGGTTATAAAGAGATGATTAACTATATTTGCAATGAAATCTCTCACGATAGATGCGTTGAACTTATTAAGAGAAACAGCCGCCGGTATGCGAAAAGACAAGTCACATGGTGGAGAGCTGATAGCAGGATAAAATGGCTCCAGGCAGCCGCACTTCCTTCTCCTGCAGAACTGGTTGATTTAATTCATCAATAAAAATGAAGACTGAATGAAAGAAAAGATTAAAATCGCCTCCGGGCAAGGTTTTTGGGGAGACCTCATAGAGGCACCCTTATGGCAAGTTACTCACGGTGATGTTGATTACCTTGTGATGGACTATCTTGCCGAAGTGACGATGTCAATTCTTCAGAAGCAAAAAAATAAAGATCCTAAACTCGGATACGCCAAAGATATTCCACCACTTATGAAGCGAATTCTCCCTGTTTGTAAAGAAAAGGGGATAAAAGTCATAACGAATGGCGGAGGAGTTAATCCTAAAGCATGTGCAGAAGCAATTTTGCAGGTTGCAAAAGAACTTGGAATTGATGGACTCAAAGTTGCGGTTGTGGAAGGGGATAATATAAAAGATCGACTTGATGAACTTTTGAGCGATGATTGCCGATTATCAAATATGGAGACAGGTGAACCGATATCAACAGTAAAAGATCGTCTTTTAAGTGCTAATATCTATTTTGGAGCATTCCCTATAGTTGAAGCTCTCGAAAAGGGGGCAGATATTGTTATCACCGGCAGAACCACTGATACAGGTTTAACATTAGCTCCGATGATTTATGAATTTGGCTGGGCTCATGATGATTTTGATAAACTTTCAGCCGGAACAGTCGCGGGTCATATACTTGAGTGTGGGGCTCAAGCATCGGGCGGTAACTTCCTTGGTGACTGGGAATCGATTGAAAGAATGGAAAAACCCGGATTTCCGATTGCGGAAGCTTATCCGAATGGGGAAGTAGTGATCACCAAACACGATTCGCTCGGTGGAGCAGTTACGATAGATACTGTCTCAGAACAATTGTTATATGAAATTGGTGATCCCAAAGAATATATCACACCTGATTGTGTGGCAGATTTTACTTCAATTCATTTAAGTGATGATGGTCAAAATCGTGTGAAGATGTCAGGTGTAAAAGGGAAACCATTCACTCCTTTTTATAAAGTTTCATGTTCTTACGAATATGGATATTCTTCCTTTGCATCATTGACATACAGTTGGCCTCAGGCACTGACAAAAGGAAAAGCAGCTGAGAGAATATTAAAAAAACGATTGGAAGAACTCGGCTGCACATTTGAAGAGTTTAGAACCGAATTTGTAGGTTACAATGCCTGCCACGGCAAGGCAGCCAAAGAGATTGATGAAGAAAACATCAATGAAATCATGGTTCGTTTTGCTGTTAGAGGCACTGATTACAAATCGATAGAAAGATTTGGTCAGGAGATTGCTCCTCTCATTTTAACCGGACCACCTGCCGTTACCGGATTTGCAGGCGGGAGACCAAAACCAAGTTCAGTTGTTGCCTATTGGCCGGCTCTGATCAAAAAAGAGCTCGTTGTTCCAATTGTTACAATAATGGAGTTATAAAAATGAAGATCAGATTAAAAGATATAGCTCATGGTAGAAGTGGTGACAAAGGTGATGCAGCCAATGTTGGAATAATTGCGTATGATGATAAAGGTTATGAGATAATTAAATCGCATCTCACAGCCGAAAGAGTGAAAGAGTATTTTGAAGGCGTGTGCCTTGGAAAAGTGGAAAGATATGAACTTCCAAATCTTCGTGCCCTCAACTTTTTGCTACACAACACACTCGGAGGTGGTGGTACTATTTCACTAAAACTTGATGCTCAAGGTAAAACACTTGCTGCAGCACTTCTTAGGATGGAAATAGAGTTAATCCAATAATGCAGTAATGCAATAATGTTTGAGATTTTTGGTAATTTATGATCGATATTTATCGATAAAAATGATTGGAGAATTTGATGTTTGATGATGAGGTAAGAACGCATAAAGAATTAACAGTTCGTGTGAATAATATGCGGAGTTATCTTTAAGTTAGATGAGAAACAGTCTCGTTGTGACGAGATAAAACTTATTAGTGAACAAAGTGATTTTTGGAACGACCAAAAAAGAGCCCAGGCACTTCTCCAAGAAGCAAAAAGGCTTTCGATTTGGGTCGAAATGTGGGATGAATTAAATTCCGCGATTATTTCGGTCGGTGAACTCATCGAAATGGCGGCGGAGGCTGAAGATGATTCTTTGGCAGAAGATATCTCTCATGAGATAGAAAAAATCTCGGCGAAAATAGAGGAACTTGAGTTCAAAAATATGCTCTCGGGAGAAGAGGATGGTAATAATTGTATTATTACTGTACATTCGGGTGCGGGTGGAACCGAGGCTCAGGATTGGGCTGAGATGCTTCTTAGGATGTATTTAAGATACTGCGATCTAAGCGGTTTAAAGGCTACCATCGTTGACATTCTTGACGGAGATGGTGCAGGTATTAAAAGTGCGGAAATCGAAGTTGAAGGTGAATTTGCTTTTGGTTACTTAAAAGCTGAGGCGGGTGTCCATCGTCTGGTAAGAATATCGCCATTTGATTCTAACCAAAGACGCCACACTTCATTTGCTGCTCTTTCAGTTATTCCTGAGGTTGATGACAGTATTCAGATTGATATTAATCCTGCTGATTTACGAATTGACACTTACAGATCAGGAGGCAAGGGAGGGCAAAATGTGAACAAGGTTGAGACTGCGGTTAGAATAACTCACATTCCTACAGGAGTTGTTGCTGCCTGCCAGAGTGAAAGATCGCAAATTCAAAATAAAACAAGAGCGATGAAGCTTTTGAAGTCGAAAATGTATCAGATTGAAAAAGAAAAATTGAGTGCAGCGAAGAATGAGCTTGAAAAAAGTAAGATGAAGATAGAATGGGGCAGTCAGATTAGATCCTATGTCTTTCATCCTTACAATATGGTTAAGGATCACCGTACCGATGTTGAGACCTCCGATACCCAGGGTGTGATGAACGGAGATATCTATAAATTTATAAAAGCGTATCTGTTAAAATTTTCCTCAAACTAAAGGAATAAATATGAAAATCTTTAAAGCCGGTGAAGTGATTACCCGGGAAGGTGCTAACGATAAAGAACTTTTCATTCTAATTAATGGTAAAATCGGCGTGTTCAAGGCAGATGTAAAAGTCGCAGAGTTTTCCGAAAAAGGGATGGTTATCGGTGAGATGAGCATTATTATGGATGGAACCAGAACAGCCACACTTATTGCTGAAGAAGAATCTGTAGTTTTAAATCTTAATTTGCCATTGGACAAGTTGATTGAGAAGTATCCTGATCTTGTTAAGAAGATGCTTATAAATCTTGCCGAGAGATTGCAAGTGTTAACTAATGAGTATTATTGCCTTGCTAAAGGAATCACTACCGATCAGTTGGACAACGAATAGCTAAAAATTAAAGAGGCTGTACTTTTTAGGAACAGCCTCGTTGATTTTACAAACTATCAAAACTACTGAGGTGCATCAGCTGTATATTTTGAATGGAGTTCAGGATTCTGTTCAATCAGGTCATCGATATTACTGATACTTGCAATTCGTTCTGCAAGCGATTTACCATCCAATTTGTGATACTGTAATACCTCGAGTGGTGTGCCACATTCCGGGTATTCATCAAGCCCAAGCTTGACAAATGTTCTTGACCCAAGATCGTGTCCACCGACAAGAGCGTTTAACAACCTGTCTCCGAGTCCACCAAAATTTGAATGATCTTCAAGAACAAAAATCTTGTTATGATCTTCAACAAGGTGTCCTACCCACTCTACATCAACTTTATTCAACCAGGGCATATTCACAACCTGGAGATCAAATTCAATTTTCCTAAGATAAGATGCTGCAACGAGTGCTTCATGCAATAAAACCGGACCATATGCAAAGATGATGGCATCTGTACCGTGAGTAAGAGAAACACCTCTTCCTTTGGTCAGTTTGTAATTTTCAGGAAGTTTGATAACTTCGGGTGAAGGTCCGATATTTAATCTTATTACACTTACTTCATCGTCAGAATTTATGCAATATTCAGTAACCAGTTTTGTTTCAAGTGCATTACATGGTTGCAGAATGGTTGCGTTTGGAAGAGCCCCCAAAAGTGAAATATCCCTTACACTTTGATGCGACTTTCCGGGTCCGGCAGGAATCATACCGGAGAAATGACAAGTGTAGATTATTTTTTTATGCTCTGTTGAATTGTTGTAAATCTGTTCATTAGCCCGGGCGGCAAGAAAGCTTCCAAAAGTATTTACGATGGGTATAAGTCCCATTCTTGCAATTCCACCAGCCATAGAAACCATATCCTGTTCAGCAATTCCATTTTCTATAAATCTGTCAGGGTATGTATTCTCAAATTTTCGAAGTTTGCAATCGGCAGAGAGGTCACCATCCAGAACTACAAATCTATCATTTGTCTTTGCGAGTTCGACAAGGGCTTCACCGTAGGCATCAGTAACAAATTCTTTTGAAGATTTAGAGGAGACAGAGGCTACGAGATCGATGGAAGGCAATTCAATCGGGTCGAGACCAAGTTCTGAAGCTCTTTCCTGAATTCTTACCTTTAATTCGTTGAATCCCGTCCTGAAAGTATCGTCATCGGGTGCCCCGGAATGCCATTTATAGAATGAATTTCCTGTTTGCGGATCGAGAACCGGAGTTTCCATGAAGGAAATTCCTCTTCCTTTTATTGTGTCAGCGATTATCAGTTTAGGTTTATCGGTTATCCCGTCAAGTTTGAGTAGCGTTTCATGGAGAGCATTAAAATCATGACCGTTTATTTTTTCAACATGCCATCCAAAAGCTGATACCTTTTCAGTTAGATCCTCAATATTATTGACATCTTTCACTAACATATCGGTTTGATATTTGTTGTGGTCGATGATGGCAGTAACATTATTCACTTTTTGATGTGCAGTCGATTGTAAAGACTCGAATATTTGACCTTCTTGAAATTCACCGTCACCTGTGAGTACAAAAACTTTCCCTTTCGAACCTTTATATGATTTAGCCCACGCCATTCCTTTTGCCTTTGAGATACCCATCCCCAGAGAGCCGGTAGAAGCTTCCACACCCGGAATCCGCACTTCGGGATGACCATCGAGTCCGTTCAGTCTTCTTAAGAGTAATGCTTTTTCCTCAGAGACTACACCAAGGGCATAGAGCAGTGAGTAAAAACCGGGTACATCGTGACCTTTTGAGGAGAAATAGATATCTCTATCTGGGGAATCAAACCCTTCTTCAAGAACATTCAATTTTTTAAGATAGAGATAAGTAATAATATCCGCAGCTGAAAAACTGCTCCCGAGGTGTCCACTTCCGGCTTTTTTAACCATAATAAAAGTATTTAATCTACACATATCTGCAAAAAGTTGCAAATCTTTGAAATCGCTCCGGTTAAGCTCCCTGACCCGGTCAAATTCCTGCTTCGGAATCAAACTGAACATTTATTCTCCATTAAAAATTATTGTGCTGGTGTTTCTGTCAATTATTAAAATAATTACTGATTTAAATTTAAAGAAATAAACTCAATTAAATAGGTCTGTTTACTTTAAGTGAGTGTTAAGATTAAAAAATTCGGAACTTATATTCCACGCAAAAGTATAAGCACTAAGAAACAACAAAAGGAAAAGCAGATGAAAAAGTTACTAACCGGTTTTTTGGTATTTCTCATTTTAACAACAGCCATACTTCCAAACGCCGTTGATAAAAAGAAAAATGTTAAAAAGATAAACCTGGCAATTCTCCTTGACACCAGCAACAGCATGGATGGATTAAT
>CAYSJM010000003.1:0-31432 GCA_964431385.1 uncultured Ignavibacteriaceae bacterium
TTCCCGTTCCCGAAGGTTTATCCTTAAAGCTGTAGAACTTCGGTGAATTCGACATACCGTAACCTTCAACAAAACCGATTTTAGACCACTCGGAATTCACTAATTTTCTCTCAACTTCGAAGCCGTAGTTGTTCATTTCAGTTTTGGTTTCCCAGTCGAGAAGGACTGTTCCGGCTGAAACTTTTGCGTTGAAAGCGGAGAGTTCAACGGGGAGGGCAGAAGGCTCACCTCCGGTAAATTGTGAGAATGAGGACTGATTAGAAACAGTCAGCGTATTCGCCGTAGCATCAAGGTTAGTTGGTAAAACCGTCCAAAGAGTACCATTGAACTTCCCCATCACTAAAGAACCTTCCTGTGTGGGTTCACTGACATCTGCTTCCAGATATGTCAGAGTCAGATTATAATTTATAGCCGCATCACCATCTCTCGAAATATCCCAATATCGTGTAAGGTAGAGAGCCCCGGGTCCTTTGCTCGGATGTGCTGCATCCACTACTCTTGCCCCAATGGTTTCGGTTCCCGAATTCAATTCAATTTGTGCCGGTGAATATTCTGCAGTTCCGGTTTCATCTCCAATTGGATAAAGAAGTGTTGCCGGTCCTGTGCCTGTCCTCTTTAACAGGCCCGTACCGTTGGTCACAACCATGTTTGAAGCGGATATGGCGGAACCTGAAAAAGTTGCACCTGATGAAAGGGTCAGGTTAAAATTGGAGAGTCTGAGATTCCCCTCTTCGAAACGCAACCTGTTTTGAATTGTTGAATTAACAACCAATTCGACCCCGGCAGGATTTGAAATAGCAAAATAAGTGAATGTCGGAGCTGCACTTCCTGAAATAGTTTGTACTGTAGTCCCGTCAAAAACCACTTCTCTCGTATTTGAATTAAAGGTACCGTTGTTTGTGAAGTTACCCTTAATTATAAGGTCTCCGGCATCAGGGTCCACAAATCCACCAAGTTTCAGAGTGCCATTATTAGTTATATTTCCAAGCACGGTTAAAGGGCGCAACATCACACTTCCTGTAACCGACATGTCAAGAGCAGAACCGGCATCGATGGTAAGATTGCCTGCCATCTGCCTCGCTATGGTGGTACCTGAATTACCAAGATTCAGGGTTGTATTGTTCGATATTTGCACATTGTTTGGGTAACCTGCCCCCGAAGTGCTGCTCCACTCAAGACTTCTTCCATAAGTTGTAGCAGAGTTATACTTTAATATAGAGGAAGGTCCATAAATTGGGAAATTTACATCCAAATAACCCCCGGCATTTATCTGCAGTGTGCCATTAATTGTAACTCCGGCACCGAGGTTAACCCCGCCGGCAATTATAACATTGTTAAAGGTAGTTGTGGAATTATTTACAGTTCCTGTACCGTTAAATACCAGTGTACCTGTACCCGTGTTCAATGGTGTAGCACCAGTGATAGTGGCACCACTTGAAAAAGTAATTATACTTGATCCACAATTAAAAGATGACCCGGAGTTTACATTGATATTGTTTGCAACAGAGATATTTGTATTAACAGTAACTGCTGAATTATCCGTGACATTAAGATAACTAAAATTAGATGTGCCGGTTCCGGATATTTCTTGTGCTCCACCCCCGAGAA
Organism: uncultured Ignavibacteriaceae bacterium; assembly: GCA_964431385.1. Classification (GTDB taxonomy): domain Bacteria; phylum Bacteroidota; class Ignavibacteria; order Ignavibacteriales; family Ignavibacteriaceae; genus UTCHB3. The sequence continues at coordinate 1,609 of CAYSJM010000003.1, forward strand.
AATAAATACTTCTTACATTCGTATGAAGTGTACCGTTGTTTATAAGATTTCCTTTAATTTTAAGATCGCCTCCCGAAGTAGTAGAAAGTGAAAATGACTTCCCGCTGTTAATCGTCATATTTCCATTCAACTGTCTATATACATTTGCTATCGTTGCAAAATAAACATTGCCGCCGTTCACTACAACATTTTGAGGTACACCCTGACCCGAAGCGACATTTGCATACCACTCTGAAGCAAGTTCGTAATCATTATTGTATTGAAGCGTTGATGAACTTCCATAGGTAGGGGCATTTGTCTGAACAAAACCACCTGCATTTATTGCAAGAGTACCGTTCACGGTTGATGAGCTGCCAAAATTAACTCCACACGCAAGGTTAACATTTTTAAAGGCATTTGTTCCAGCAACTGTTAGAATAGATGAACCCCCAAATGAGACTGTCCCACCGGCTGACATGTCCAATGTTCCGTTGTTTGTCCAGTTGCCCTGAACTGAGAGACTGCCATCAGCTCCGAAAGTCATCGATTTACCTGAGTTTATAGTAACAGATAGAGTATTGGAAGCAACAGCCGAGTTTACTGTTACAGCATGGTTGATTTCAATGATTGAGTTTGCTGATGGGATGCTGCTACCCCAGGTTGCGGCAGTATTCCAGTCGCCATCTGCTGCGGATATAAATTTAGGTTGGGAAATTTCTAAAGAATTGAAGTAGAGATTGTTGTTATCTCCGGGTGCTTCAGTTCCTGCAACATAAAACTCTATACCATCAATAGTACCGGAAGAAAGAGTAAAGTCAGTAGCAGTCAAGCCTGTTCCTGTTCCGGGACTCCCGTCAATCTGAACATTTAAAACATTTCCGGCTTTTTTAATCATCGTAACCGTAAATGCCTTGTTATCGTCATAACTCAGACTCATGTTGATCACTCCACCACTTATCTTGTTTTCATAAGAATATTGATCACCACCTATATTGATATTAAAAAGTACTGTGGAGCCATTTAAGATGTCAACCCCTTTGTTTCCATTCCTGAAACGGGTCGACATTTTAAAAGTCAGTTTTTCATTCTCTTTTAAGGCGGAAAAAGTTCTTTTAGCCTTTCCGATGTTGGCCCCTGCCGGATTTCCATAAACACCGAATGACTTAGAGGAGACATCTATTGAGGAAGCATAAGCAGCTCCAATAAACTGGCCGGCGGTTCCTGTATTTGTGAAAACCCAGGCATTAAAGCCTGAACCCAGATTACTTCCGTTTGTCCAAGTGGAGGTGATGTAAGTGCCGGCATCATCAGAGGCTCGAGGAACATAAGTCTGTGCACTCAAACTAATAAATGAGATGAACAGTAAAAACAGTGTTTTGGAAATGAATTTTCGATTATAGTATAGCATAACAATCACCATTTGTCACTTAGTTGTGGTTTGATAAACTTAAAAATAAATGCCTCCGCAGACAACGGAGAGGGACAAATAACAAAGCGTTATTTGCTTTCGAAGCATTTATGTGAGGGGAATTGGATAAATGCTATAATAATAAATTCAATATACCAATTTTTAGTTCAATTTCGCAAGAACTATTTTATAAATGTGAACCGTGTCATAAAAAAAGGCTCCCAATTTCTCAGGAGCCTTAAAATTTTCCGTAGCTGAACACCACTCCGCTTAATCATTCCCCTCCTTTATAAGGAGCGAACTTAGAGGGTGACCCGGGGGTGAGGCACTACTTCATCAACAACATCTTCTTAACCGAAACAAAATCACCGGCAACAAGTTTATAGATATAGAAACCTGAAGAAAGATCATTTCCGCTGAATTTTACATCGTAATATCTTCCGGCTTCGGCAGTTCCGTCAAAAAGAGTTGCAACTTCGGCACCAAGAGTATTATATACTTTAATGGTTGCTTTTGTATCAGTTTTTAACGCAAACCTGATTGAAGTTTCAGGATTGAAAGGATTCGGATAATTCTGTTCCAGAACAAAACCATTTGGCAGGTTATCAACCAAAACTTCAACAACAGGACTGTATTCGTACTTTCCGTCGTTGTCAATTTGTTTTAGTCTGTATGAAATTTTTCCGTTTCCTTGTGGCTTGTCAGAAAAACTATAGAATTTTGGTGAGTTAGTTGAACCGTGTCCTTCAACAAAACCAATTTTATTCCACTCGGCATCTGCTGATTTTCTCTCAACCTCAAAGCCATAGTTATTAACTTCGGTTGCTGTCTCCCACTTCAAGTCAACAAGACCGTTTCTGATTGCTGCGTTGAAAGAGGTTAGTTCGACGGGTAAACCTGCGTCCGTTGTAAATGAAGCAATATAATTTGTATTGGAATTGTTGTCATATTTAGTCTCATTTGGATTTGTACCATACATTTCTATATAAACTTCGAGTTTATAGGTAGCACCGGCGTCCAATATGGTAGGGAGATTTATATCAGAGGCGGTTTGCCCCCATTTCTGATCGCCTCCACCCCCGATGTTCGTTATAAACGCAGCAGATTGAGAGTTAAAACTTCCAGGTGTGCTTCCTTGTTTGTATACCCTCCAATATAATTTCCCACCGGTTACATCTGAGCCGTTGTTTTTAAATGTTTTTACATCCCAAAACTTTATCTGGAATACATCTGATGTTGTATTAATCGAACCGAGATTTGCATTGTGAAAGGTGCCAGTGCCCGAACTCCACAAACTATAAGATGCTAAAGTAAGAGATCTAATCTGAATCCCTATCCAACTCCTGTCGGCACCAAAAAAACCCCAATCTGCAAAAACAACAATCTGACCTATAAACAAGAAGAGTAAAACTGCTATCAACTTTTTCATATACATTCCTCCGAAGAGATTTGATTAAACATATTTATATTAATTTCTCTAATACCTCACTAATAATGGATCCTCACTTTAGCTAAACCTGTGGGCTCAAAAAGCACTGTAAAAATGCATTTTTTACCGCTTTGTAATCTACAAATAATTTTAAATCAAAACAAAATATTTTTGGATTATTTTAAAAAAATGTTGCGTTTTTGTGTCGTTTTTCGCATTATATGGAAGGTTTTGAGGGGTTGGAGCTGGTGGATAGTAATTTTCGAGATTTCGGTACATCATCAGGGGAATAAACCCCGGAATTTTAGATGAATTGACACAAATATATCAGAATTAATTTCTCCCTGGGAATGAATTCCCAGGCTATTGGCACCCTTGCCCGGAATTATAGACCAATAGCATGGGGTTTCAACCCCATGAAATAAATAGAGAATAAAATATAATCATTTCTTCCTGGGAATGAATTCCCAGACTATTGGCACCTTTCCCCGGAATTTCAGATCAATAGCATGGGGTTTCAACCCCATGAAAAAGAAAAGCATTGACGCCATTGCGAAAATATTTTGTTAATCAGATGGCAATTATTATTTTCCCGCAATTATTTTGAGATTCTCCATGTCCTACACCAAAATTTACATCCATTTGATTTGGGCAACAAAAAACAGAATGCCCCTTTTATCAACGAAAGCGATCAGAAAAGAATTGATAAATCACATTTATCAAAATTGTGATAAAAATGCAATTCATTTAATAGCTGTAAATTGTGTAGAAGACCATATCCATTTATTGATCTCATTGGGACGGAGCCAAACATTGAGCCAAACCGTGAAAATGATTAAAGGTGAATCCTCAAAATGGTTGAATGATTCAAATTTATTGGATACATATTTTTCATGGCAACGGGAATATCTGGGTATTTCTATTTCACACACGCATGTTGACAGCGTTAAACAATACATCGCCTCGCAGGAGAGACATCATTCAGAGCAATCAACAGAATCCGAATTTGATTATTTTTCTAATAAATACGGATTTGAAAAAAATGATTTTGGATGATGGAATTGAGGGAATTTCCCCCTGGGAATGAATTCTCAGGCTATTGGCACCCATTTCCGGATTTTCAGATCAATAGCATGGGGTTTCAACCCCATGCAATGGATAATGATGATTAAAATCTAATATTCAGCATTAATATTTTATTAAAAATCCGTCCCCAGCGAGAAATAAAATATCGGTTTGCTGAAGCCATCCACATTATATGCCCAGGCGAGATCGAACCGCAAAAGGAAGTACAGGAAATAGGTACGAATACCAAAACCCGTTCCCATCAAAAGGTCTTTGGTGATGGTGTTCCCTTTTTCATCTTTTGTGAAGAGGCGGAGCTGGTCGTTATTTGTCCATGCTGCACCGGCATCAAAGAAGATGGTACCCATTATGTTGCTGAAGAATAGAGGCAGACCACCTGTGATGAGATATCTGATAAAAGGGAATCTCAGTTCGACATTCATCAGTCCGTATTTTGTGCCCACCACTTCGGCATAGTTGAAACCGCGCATTGGAAGAGCAGTTGAGAGGAAAACAAAATCGCTGGGAGAATCGAGGGGGAGTCTTCCGGTTGACCAGTCACGGTTTATCCAGTTTTCAGTACCTCCGATAAAAAAGCGTTGTGGATTGGTGCCCCAGGAATATCCAAAGGAACCTCTAACGGCGAGGGAATAATCTCCCCAGAAACGGAGATATTCACGATAATCGCCGAGAACGGAGTAAAAACCGTATTTATCGGCTTGAATTATCGGGTTCGCCATAAATTCGAAGCGGTATCTTGTTCCGTCAATAGGTGCTGTGTAACCAAAAATGGTATTATCGTGAATAAAAGCAATTGATGGAACCAGGAATGTATTCTCGCGTTGTGGTTCCAAAGTGTTATCGAGGTTAGTCTGAGTTGCATTTGTGATACCAAGACTCAGGTCGAGCCTGTAAAACCTGTTTAATGGATAACTTGCCGAAACAACCGCACCATAATTTCTAAATCTAAAGAAGTTGAGGAAATTCCCTCTCTGCTGATAAATAAACCTGGCGGTATGGAATGCAGAAATACCAATGTCCCATCTCCCCTTCAAATAATAATACGCCAGACCGTAGTCACTATTTTTTAGATCTATTTGAAGTGAAGTGAAGCCGATGAGTTTATGGTCACCGAGAACATCGCTGAACGAGAGTACTGTGGTTCCGAGTAACCCGTAATAAGTTGAATATCCTGCATTAGCATAGACCAGATCAGGTGAAAAATTAACTTTATACTTCCTGATTTTAAAATCTCCATCATCTTCCAATCTGTCAGGAAGCAGAAACTCGAGGTTTGGAGTTTTTGTTGTGTCTTTGGCTTTTGGATTATCTTTCCCAAATGTCATGGTCGAGTAGTCAATCAAAACAGAGTCACCATACGATTTTACCGTATCCCCAAACACGCCCGTGAATATTTCAATTTTTGTTTCAGAAGTATCTTTATCGATAGCATCGGGCTTTTCCTGATCAAATTTTTTCACTTTATAAGTGGTATCAAAGGGATTGGTCCCATTTCCTCCCTTAAATTTACTGCCACCATTAACCATTTCATTCATGTAGTCTGTGAAAGGAATGGTATCGTTCTCGATCGAAAGTCCAAAAGGATTATTAACGGTAAAAATATTGTACGATGCCTTGTACATGGCAGTCATTGCCAGTTTTTTCCCGTCAAAAGAGGAGCTTATCTGATCGAGTCCGTTCAGCGAATTGGTAACCGGTGTCGGTTTTTTTGATGGATTCCAATCGGAATTCAACTTAATTTTGTAAATATTGTTAATGCCATTGTAATCGGAAATGAAAAGTAAATCTTCACCCGATTGAGAAGGCAAAGGATATTTTTCATCGCTCAAGGGGTAATTTGTCAACCTTCTGAGGGCTTTTGTCTCAAGATCAAGTTCAAAGATATCCATCTGACTGTAGTTATGGCGATACATATCGTATCCCTGATAATTACTTTTAGTCAGAGTAAGAGTGTCTCTATCTGATGAAAAATAGACCTTTTTACCGTCATAAGACCATCTTGGATCGGAATCTGAAAAGATATCATTTGTGATATTCTCAATTTTTCCTGTTTCAATATCGTAGGTGTAGATATCTGATGCATCATAATTTTGAGCTGCAAAGACGAGTTTTTTCCCATCCTTCGACCAGTCAACAGTCTCAACACCGGGGAACCTTACGGGTACGCTTACAGCTTCACCACTTTCAGCATCCACAATAAAAATCGCATCTTCGGCACCACTTTTAGCGGCAATTGCTATCTTTTTGCCATCCGGCGACCATGAAATGCCGGGTGTAAGTATATTCAACTCTTCAAAGTCAACTGTTCTGTTCCCTTTTATCAGTCTCTTTATTTCCTTACCCGTATTTGCATCCATTAGATACACATCGAAGAAATAATCTTTATTGGAGATATAAACAATCTTGTCACCCTGCGGAGAAATTGCAGGTGAAATGTTGTAAGATGAGTTGTCTTTTCTTGGATCGGTCAACCGTTTTGCAAACTCATCGGGGTCTTTGCGGTTCGTAATATCGGGCCAGAAAACCCTTTTAATATCTTTTTTCCAACGCTCGCTAAGTTCATCAACCGTTAAACCGATAGATGCCTTCATACCCTGATCGACACCCCCTTTACCTTTCACATTCATCACCAGTTCGGCAACTTTTTCTCTGCCATATTTTTTAGCAATGTAGTAAAAAACTGCCTGACCGCCTCTGTAGGCGAAATAACCATCGAGATATTTAATATCGGGAAGGTATTCGTTAATGGCGGCATCCCTGATAAACTGATCAGTGTTGGTATCCCAACCAAGCGAAAGGTATTCCGCCAATCCTTCCGAAAACCACAGTGGAAGATTAACAGCAGAATTGCTGGAGATTATATTCTGAAGTGCACCCCCATAAAACATGTCGTTCATTACACCGTGAACAAGTTCATGATGAATTACATGTCTGAACATTTTGTAGTTGCCGGAAAATGGAAGAACAATCCTGTTCTTGAAGAGCTCCGTGAAACCACCTGTTCCCTCACCGAGATAAGAGTCGATTACATTGGTTTCCTGAAATTCATTTTGCGAATCATAAAGGATGACACTGATTCTTTTTTGAATGGTGTAATTCAAAGAGGAGTGAATCTGAGCAAGTGCATCCTCAATGGCTGTAGCAGCAAACTCCGCAATATTTTTCCCTTCCATGGTAAAATAGATATCGAAGTGTTTTGTTTGGATATAATACCAGTCATAGTCCTTGTATTGAACTTTGTTTCTGCCAAACTGTCCAAAAGACTGGGAGAAAATAACTGCCATAAAAACAAAAAATAACGCCGCTTTTCTCATCTTTTCTGCCTTGAATAAAAATCATTAAGCAATTGTAAAATCAACATTCGATCTCTCGGGGTTCACCCGGATAAGTTTTATTCTCACTTTGTCGCCAAGTCTGTAAACCCTGCCGCTTCTTTCACCCCGGAGACAATAATTCTTCTCCTCAAAAGTGAAGTAGTCTCCCTCAATATCGCGTACATGAACCAAACCTTCTGCAAGCGAATCTGCAAGTTTAACAAAAAATCCGAAACTTGTAACACCTGAAATAATTCCGTCAAATTCTTTTCCCACAAGTGGAGCAAGATACTCGATATATTTCTTTCTGACCGACAGTCTCTCTGCTTCAACCGCAGTTCTTTCGGTAAGTGAAATATGAGCAGAAATACCGCGAAGTTCGGTTTCATTATACATAATTTTACCTTTTGTGGCACCGTGATGGAAGAGAATTCTGTGTACCAGCAAGTCGGCATAACGCCTTATCGGGGAAGTAAAATGAGCATAATAACCAAACCCAAGTCCGTAATGTCCGATATTATCGGTTGAGTAGATCGCTTTTGCCATGGTTCTGATTGAAAGTTCACTCACGAGCACTTCTTCCTCTTTTTGTTTTACAGCTTCCATAAGAGCATTAAACTGTTGAGGTGTTGGCGAATCGGAAAAATTCACTAAAAACCCGAGGGATTTCACAAATCGTGCAAATTCTCTCATTTTTTCTTTGTCGGGTTTATCATGAATTCTGTAAACAAATGGCACTACTTCGGTTTCACTCTTGCTTTTGTTTACATGTTCGGCAACAATTTTATTAGCGAGAAGCATAAACTCCTCGATCATCTTGTTGCTGTCCTTCATCTCTTTTCGTTTTACTCCGAGCACTTCACCTTCAGGACCGATGAGGAACTTCACTTCATCAGTTGCAAAGTCGATACTCCCTGCTTTCATTCTCTTGTTACGAAGAATTTTGGCAAGTTTGTTCAAAACGGTAATTTCAGAAGCAAGGTCACCTTTTCCCGTCTCAATAACCTCTTGAGCTTCCTCATAAGAAAATCGTCTTTTACTGTTTATGACAGTTTTAACAATTCTGTAGTTTAAAACCTTTCCTCGTGAAGACATTTCGACAACAACCGAAAATGTAAGTCTGTCTCTATATGGAACCAGCGAGCATATTCCGTTCGAAAGTTCTTCCGGAAGCATCGGAATTACTGCCCCGACCAGATAAACACTGTTCCCTCTCTCGATAGCCTCTTTATCAAGCGATGTTCCCGGTCTCACATAATGGCTTACATCAGCAATGTGAATTCCGATCTCATAATTCCCCGATTCAAGTGTCTCTATTGAAAGAGCATCATCAAAATCTTTAGCATCTTCGGGATCGATTGTAAAAACATTTTTTGATCTAAAATCTTCCCTTTTTGCTGCTTCGTCTTCAGTAACCTCTTCACTAAACGCCCTGGCTTCTTCAAAAGTTTTCTTTGCAAATTTGAAGGGAAGATTAAATTCCCGGGCAATGGTTATCACATCTACATCAACGCCTTCACCTTTTCCAACCACTTCGACAACTTTGGCTTCGGGGTTTATCTTCGGATTGCTCCAATTTATTTCACCCACAAATACTCTGTCGCCGGCGACGGCACCATTTAAATCGGCTTCAGGGATGTAAATATTTCTGTGAATCTCAGGTATATCCGGTTTCAATATAAAGAACGAACCCTCTTTTGAGATGATTCCTGAAATTTCGTGCCATTTTCTTTCAACCACAGATACTATCTGCCCTGTCATCAATACACGGTTTCTCCCTTTTAATTCCTTTGCAGCAACCGAGAGTTCCACCGTATCTCCATGAAAAGCGGTATTAAAATACCGCGATGAAATGTAGTAACCACCCCCCTGTACTCTGTCTTTATAGACAAATCCCGAACCATCTTTTTGGATGTTAAATTCACCCTTAACGGTTTTGTCCTGAGTTCTCGAGAGGTATTTAAATCTCTTTCCATCTCTAACCAAAAATCCTTCTTCACTCAACTGAAAGAGAAAAGCCTTAAGTGCTTCATATTCCTGTTCGGTAAAAATGTCGAGGTGTTTTGCTAATTGTTTTGCCTTTATGGGCGTGTTTGCATTCCGTTGAAAGTATGCTTTAATCTTGTTTTTCATTAAAACTCTATTTTGTATTTGAGACCCATTTCATTAATCATCGTATTGTTAGATGATCCCTCACCTATCGATTCTCTCCGTTCTATCCTGATCAGGAAGTTTTTAATAACGGGAATTTCAAATCTGAAAGTGGCTGCAGAAAGGTCCTGGAAAACATTGGTGGTACCACCAAATGAATATTTGATTGTTGATATCTGCCCGGAAAGGTTAAATTTAGTTTGATTTCCGGCAGCTCTTACTTCGAGCGATTTTACATAATCACCCAGATAACTTGATAATAATCCTCCTAACAATGAACCGGCAAGCGAAGTTGCAGTTCCCTGAATTGTATTGATCTGTCCCTCGGCACTCGATTTATCTGCCTCTGTCAAATCTGATTTAAATTTCCCCGTTAAAATGAACCAGACAGCATCTGCCTTGTCATATTGTGGGGATGGTACTGTATTTTTTATGTTATCTTCTCCGACATATACAGCAATATTGTCGGTCTCTTTTGCAAATTTTGTCGAGAGTTCATCCATACTCCCCTTAAGTTTGAGTTTAACCTGAACGGGTTGTTCGTTGCTCGATCCTTTAGAGGAGAAAATATAGTATGAATTGTAGTTTGCCACAATATCGAGATAAGGATTAAAAATCTCCTTCTCAAATCTAAGAGTACCAGATGCCGCAAAAGTTTTGAGGTTCAAAAATTCAAGCGTTGACTCATCAGATACCTTCAATTCACCTTGAACATTCTCGAAGCCACCTATTTTCTCATAGTTTAGCTCCCCTTCCAGGTAAGTTGTCAGTTTCTGATTTGCCTCCTGCGAGAGAATCATAGTCATCTTTGAATTTTTCGACATTGTAACCTTAAACTGATATTCAAGATTAAAAGGTGCCTGCTTCACTCCGGCAATTGCAGTATCTATATATTGTCGGTCGTCATCAAGAAATGATAAAAATGTCGTGTCTAAATTCCCACCTGTATAATCATAATCCATGTATCTATAGATATAATTGTCGCCGGCATTTGCAACCCCGCTCTGCGTTGGTGGTATTGTCAGATCTGTCTTATCGAGATTTATTGAAGCCTTTACAAAATAATTGTTTCGGTTAATCCTAAGAACTATATCCTCATTTGTGGATACCACCAGAGTGCCAAATATGGGAAATTCTTTTGTTGGCTTTTTGCTATCCATCACAGTCAGGTTTCCGCCAAGCCTTATTTCACCCGATCTAAGTTCATATCCTGAAAGATGAAGTGAACCTGTACCCGAAACTTTCCCGTAATAGTCGAGATTTCCTTCATTGGTCAAGTTAAACTTTTCTATATTAACAGTAGAATCGTTTAGAGTGATGCCGGCCTCCAGACCATAAATTAAATTGGTCATCGCTACTCTGAATAACCCGCCTTCAATTTCAGCAGTTCCACTCTTCGTAAGATTTGGATAATATCCCGAAATTCTGATCTGTGAGTTGAATAATCCTTCCAGTTCCTTCACATTCGGAACAAAACCGTTAAGTGCACTTAGCGAAAAGTTTCTTGCGTCTATTCTTAAGTCTGTCAGTTTATCTTTTACAAAATCAAAATTTGAGTTGGCGAAAGATATCTTGTAAGGAATAACCCCCGTGACTGCGAGAAGTGAATCATCTCCCTCGGTATCTCCGGAATAAAAATAACCAGTTGGACGAATCTCTTCGTTTTCGTAAACCGCAGAAAAAATCAGTTTTCCGAGGGTCTCTTTTTGGTATTTGATCGCATCAATTCTGAAATCAGAATGAATTACTGGTGAATCGAATGGACCTCTTGCTTTCATTGTAAATTGAATGTCGGCATCCACGGGCTGTGTCATGGGTCGTTTTAAAATATCTGACATTATCTCTTTAAGCGAAATATTGCTGATTTTGGCATCTGCCATCAACGAATCTTTATCAACCTGTGCATTAAGATGCACCATTTCACGATTCCCAATTCCCAACGAGAAATTATTTATAAAAAGAGCATCGTTACTGAAAGAGATCACCGTGTTCGCCATGTTCTCAAGCTTGTAACCCTTGTAGTCAATTTTTGTTTCATACATATCGAGCACAAGAGAATCTTTCATAAAATCGACTACAAGAGCCACTCTGGCTTTCACCATTTCATTATAATTCACATCCAACCGTTCAAGATCGAGTATCGATTTGTCGAGAGACATTACAAGTTCAGTGTTTGAGAGAGTATCTGCCCTGCCTCGTTCAATCATAAATATCTTTTTTGTGGTACTCTCAATAGAACCTTTTATACTCCCGATCTGAATCTCATTCGAAGGGTGAGAGAGTTTAATTCTGGAATTTGACCCCCACAATATCAGCGTACTTGAAGAGTCGGAAGCCCGTAACCTTAGAAGATCGAGGTCGTTATTCAACTCAAATGCTACTTTTACCGTGTCGAGAACAATCATTCCGGAAAGAGCACCCTGAATATCAAAAGTTTTTAGCTTCAAAAATCGCTTTAAGGGACCTAAATCTTTTACTTGAAGCGAATAAGTGAGGGAATCGTTCGATTTTTGACTAAATGATTTTTTGATATCGGACGGAGGATTTTTCACTTTAGCCAACGCAACTGAATCTTCGAAGAAATCGGGATAATAGTTGGAAAGGATTATTGAAAGATCCGCAAACAGTTTCGTCGATTCTGTTCCCAGGTTAGTGCCGAGTGTCGCATAATTAAATTTCCCCGCTGTTGACATCGTAAAAAGATTTGATGTGATGAAAATATCCTTCTGCATATCGGGAGTTGCAGTCAACTTAATATTTGCATCAATTTCACCGAGGGAATCCCCTTTTATCTTCGTATCAAGAAGATTCAGGTTTGCATTCAAGACCATGTTATCAGGGTCAAAACCTTTGCCTTCTGCGTCGAAAGTAAAATTGATCGACGAATTTTCCATTGAATTGCCGGCAAAATATTCAAGATCAATATTACGGAAGGAGGAAGTTATCGAGTAAACCGGATTTTTCATATCCGACATATCCACTTCACCCTTTAACTCCCCTTGCTGAACCCCGAGGTTTGTTGCAAGTTGAAATGCAATTTTTCCACGACTCCCCTTAGTTTTAAGAGAAAATTTATCGAAGAAATATTTGCCTGCATTTGTTTGATCGCCATCAAAATCCAACTCAAATTCTGCGTTTTCAGGATTAAACCCATTCCCCCTTGCCCTGATTTTGGAAGTAAGATTTACGGGGAAATTAACATATTTGCTTATGTCAAGTTTTTCCGTTTTTAGATCCACTTCATAAGATGCAACGGGTTTCGAAAAATTAAATTTGTAATCCCCGCTAATGTTTCCTGCCGCAGACCTTAAACCCAAGCCTCCGGAAAATGCCAAAGGTGAGCCATTAAAGCCAAGACTGTCTATCTGAATTGTCGGAAAATCGAGATACTTCTGCATTTGAAGTGATGGCATCAAAGCGTGTATATCAGAAGGAGTTAACACCGAATTTTTGATGTTGGCACTGATTCGCATTTTGTCAAAATTCATCAAATTTTGAAGTGTACCTGTCAGGGTGAGATCAGTCTTGAGGGCTTTTAATTTAAGTTTGGCAATTCGCGTATTAACCAGATCACCCGAGGCCTCAAAGTCCAGATCCATCGGTCCCTTAATCATATCAAACCCGCCGGCTACCGAAGTCAGATCATCAGAATGAAATGGTGCACACTTAAGACTTGCTTCAAAATTTGCTTTAGCGAGTGAGTCTGTCGTAAAATTATTAAATACATTGAGCTCATCAGTTCTATAATTGAGCGTAATATCACTCTTTTTAGTTAATATTTTAAGATCACCAACATTAATATTCCTTCCGGCAAGCTTTATTTCTCCGGACAGCGAAACTTCGGGGGTGTTTTGCAGATTTGGTCCAAGATGGAATTTGGTGATTTTAACAGCGTATCCGTTTTTTGCGATGTCAACTTCCAGATTATTCAGCCTGATATCGATATCATTTACTCTAAGATCATCGAAGTTAAGAGATTTATAATTTTCTTTTGAAGAGACTTTATTCCATTTTCTATATAAAATGGTGGAATTGGTGAACTCAAAAGTCCCCATTTTTACGAGATAAGGAAATGGTTTCGAAACAGTATCTATCTCTTTTTTCTCTTTGGGTTTGGGAAGAATTTTCATCACATTTAAAACCCCGTTCGAGTCAACCACAAGATCGGCACGAAGACCGTCGATCACAATTTTGTCAGCATTTATTCTGTCACTTAAGAACTCAAGCAATTTTGGATAAACTTCAATTCGCTTAATAAAAGCTATTTCCGTATCGGCTGAATCAGCAACTCTTACATCGTTTACAATAAGAGATGTAACGAGAGTGCCTTCAATGCTGCCAATGGATACTTTTCCGCGAAGTGTTTCATTCAATATTGAGGTCACTTGATCTTTCAAAATTGAACGAAAAAGTGATGTTTGGGAGAAAACAAGAATAGCAACTACCAACATTAACACGAAGTAGAGTGTACCCCGGGTATATTTAAGAATATGTGTTGGTATCCGTTTCATTATATTAAGTGCCGTACTTTTGCAAAATCAATTCGATTATACTTGTAGTGGAACGGGCAGTGACAAATGGAATATTGGTTGTCACACCGCCATTTTGTTCAACAATATCCCTGCCCACGATGTTATCGAGTGCCCAGTCACCTCCCTTTACCAGCACATCCGGAACCAGCGTTTTTATTAACTCAAAAGGGGTATCTTCTTCAAAAATTGTGACAAAATCGACAGGTTTTAGATTTGCCATTGCGAAAGCTCTTTCATCTTGTGGAAGCAGAGGTCTTTTTTCGCCTTTGATCCGCTTCATCGAGCTGTCGGAATTAAGACCAACAACAAGTATGTCACCCAATGCCTTGGCTTTTGTGAGATAATCGATGTGCCCGGCATGGATCAAATCGAAACATCCATTTGTGAAGACTACTTTTTTCTTTTCATGACGCAATTCATTCCTGATTTCAGTCAGTTCATTCCAGTTGTAGAGGTATTTCATCTGCTCTCCTCGATAATTGTTTCAAACAGATTATCAATCTCAACGGGTACAATTCCGACCTCTTCACAAACGATACCGGCAGCATAATTTGCAATAAAACACGCCTCGTAAATATCAGCTCCGGCACTAAGTGCGAGAGTAAGAGTGGAAATTACTGTGTCACCCGCCCCGGAGACATCAGCCACTTTTCTTGCTTTTGTCGGCATCATTTTGGGCTCACTGTTTTTGTTAAAAACTGCAATTCCATCTTCACCAAGTGTCAGGAGAATATTTTCGGCTTCCAGTTTTTCCAACAATATTTCACCTGCTCTTAAGGCATCTTCGGTGGTTCTGATACCAAATCCAAGGATGTCACTCGCCTCTTTCCTGTTTGGCTTAAAGACGGTAACTCCTTTGTATTCGAAAAAATTGTGGAATTTGGGATCAACAGTTACAAGTTTTTTCTTTTTGTTACAAAGCTCTATCACTCTTTTTATCAAAGAAGCTGTCAGAACCCCTTTATTGTAATCTTGAAGGATCACGGCATCAATTTGATCGATACTATCTTCCAACAGTGAAAAAAGCCGGTCTTCGGTTTCCGGTGAAATGGAAGCCTTACTTTCACTGTCAATTCTTACGACATGCTGTGAACCCGCGATAACTCTGGTTTTAAGTGTCGTTGGTCGATTTTTATCCTCTACAAGTCCGTCCGATTTAATATTCAGGTCGGTGAGCAGATTCTTAAAAATCTCGCCTGCACGATCACATCCGATAATTCCCAAGGGAAGTGGTTCCGCATTCAGGTGCAAAATATTATTGGCACAATTTGCTGCACCACCAAATCTGTAAAATTCATTTTCAACATCCACAACGGGAACGGGAGCTTCAGGGGAAATTCTTTTTGCTCCTCCCATTATGTATCCGTCGAGCATCATGTCACCAATTATGGCGATTCTTCTGCCCGCAAAAGATTCCTTTAATTTTATAAGTCTTTTATCTTCTACCTTAATCATTCTCAAATTCTCTGATTCAAATTTCTATTTTTTATTCCCTTTTTTCGCAATTCCACCCCAGGTTCCGAGGGGATTACTCAAATCGATTCTCCAAAGACCGTTTTCAGATGCCAACCAGATATACCTGTTGTCAAATTCCATTGCAAAAAAACTGTTTGCGGGGATATTTAAATCCGGTGGATTTGAGGTAATTATCTTCGCACTGTTACGGTCAATTATCGTTATTCCCCTGCCATACTCTTTTTTAATATCGGAATCAAATTCATAAATAGCAGCCCAGACAGTATTCCCAACTTTCATCATCGAGTAAACCCCGTCTCCGGCGAGACCCATGCGACTGTCGAGTTTGTCCCACTTTGCCATACGATTAAAGCGGTAAATTCCACCCACATTAAAGTCGGGCATTTCAGCAGAACGAAAATCCTGGTTACCAAACCAAATAAATTCTTTATCAAAAAGGATCGAATTAACCGAAACTCTCATTCCTTCCGACCGAAAGGCACCCTCTTTGTTCGTCATGAACTGGCACTTTTTCACATCAAAGTCACCATCCGCCTTGTCAAACTTATATAAACCACCTTCAGTCACAATCCAAACATATCTGTCATTTTCAATAAAAAAGCGTTTTACATTGTTGGTAGCGTTTTCGCTCCCTCTTGCGAGATTAAAGTCCTCATACTTCTGTCTTTTGACATTAAGAATGGAGAGATTGATGAATCTGCCGATCCACAACAGTCCGGTTGATTTATCAAACTTAAGACCTCTGATCCAGTTTCCATATTCGCCGCCCTCGGCAAATTTTCTCTTCTTCCAGGAATCTTTCTTCTTGTCGTAAATCAAAAGTCCGTCACTCGTTCCTGCCCAGACGAAATCTTCATTGGCTTCGATACAATCGATGAGCCGGTCTTTTACACCTTTTTCACCCTCTCCCATTGAGATAAGTTCATTCGAGGCGGCATCATATCTAAAAATACCATTTCCGTAGGTTGCGAGCCAAAAATCGTGACCATCTTTAACAAATCCGGTAACTTTAGCACCACCGGCAATCTGAAAAAAATCAGGTGGTGTGGCAAGAACCGTTAGTGAGAGGAATAAAACTGTGAGAAATATTTTTTTGATTTGCACTTATTAATAACTCTCCGCATCTGTAGGAAAATGACTCTCTTTTACATCTTCAATGTAGTTTTTAAATGCTCCATTGAGTACATCGGCAAGATTTGCGTAATATCTAAGAAATTTGGGATGGAATTCTTTATTTAGTCCGAGCATATCGGGTGTAACGAGAATTTGACCATCACAGTAAGGACCGGCACCAATTCCTATGGTTGGAATTGAGACACTTTCGGTCACTTTTTTGGCAAGATTTCTCGGAATTTTTTCGAGAACGATGGAAAATGCACCTGCCTCTTCGAGAATTTTAGCATCTGATAAAATCTCTTCTGCTTCATCCTCTTCGGTTCCTCTTTGTTTGTAACTTCCAAACTGATGGATACTCTGTGGCGTCAAACCCAGGTGCCCCATCACGGGAATACCATTTTCGGTAATTTTTCTGATGGTCTCCGCTACCCGTTTTCCCCCCTCAATCTTCACTCCACCGGCGGGGGTTTCCTTCAAAATTCTGCCTGCATTTCTGAAAGCTTCGTCGATGCTGAGCTGATACGACATAAACGGCATATCACAAATAAGCATACACCGCGAGATGCCTTTTGCAACAGCTTTGGTGTGGTAAATCATTTCATCCATTGTAACAGGAAGTGTAGTCTCATTTCCCTGGAAGACATTTCCCAAAGAGTCACCCACTAAAATGAGATCGATTCCTGCTTCATCAAGAAGTTTTGCTGTAATAAAATCATAAGCGGTAAGAGCAGCTATCTTTTTGTTTTCCTTTTTCATAAGACTTAAAGTCTTTGTGGAAACCCGTTGAAATTTTCCAAATGTGCTCATTTATTTTCTAAACTTTCTTTTTCAATTAATAATTCTTCAAAATCGAGGGAGAACCGCTCACGGAATCCATCGAGAATTGAAATTTTTAATCTTTCCATATCGACATCTTCACCGATAATACTTTTAATATCGGAAGTTTTAGTGTCGAGGAGCATTTTAAGACTCACCTTTTCGAACCGGTCGATATTTAAGTAATCAACAATCTTTTTGTGAAAACTTCCCGTATTTATCGATCCATGTTGAAGGATAACCCCTCCAATTTTACGCTGTGCACTTCCGATTAGTTTCCTTCCATCCAATTTCACTTCTGATTTTGAAGGAACGGAAAAACACGCCACACTCTCCGCAGAACGATAATGTTCTTTAAAATTTACCTCATCACCTGAAAGACCGGCAGCACTCAATCTTTTATCGTAATTAACGAGCCCCATCAAAAGTGCTTCATTGATTGCGTTGTAAGATTCGCGTGGTGTTAAATCTGTTTTGTTTAATATAACTGAATATGTCAACTCTTCCGAGTGGAAAACTGCCCGCCCCCCCGTAGGTCTTCTAACAAAATCGAATCCATCAGCATGAAGGGCTTCTATATTTAGACCCTCTTCAGGCTGATTCGCCCCAAGTGAGACACAAAACGGATCCCACCGGTAAAAACGAAGATAAAAAGAAGATTCTTCACTTTCAGAGGCGAGCCTCAGATCAAAATCCATATTGAATCTGCCTGAAGAAGCTCCTGTATCAATATGATAACCTTTTATTTCCATGCAAATCCGCTTTTGGTTAGCGTATTAATCCTCGAGTGCTACGCGAGATAAAATCAAGAATTTCGATTGCGAATTTATCTCCGGCGTAGTTCTTGTTAATTTGCTCTTTAGCCTGAGTCATGTTTAGATGTGACATATAGATAAGTTCATAAATCTTTTTTATTCTCATAATTTCGTCATTGGTAAATCCGCGTCTTCGCAATCCGATCAGGTTTAGACCTTCATATTTTAGAGGTTCATGTCCGGCAAGAATATAAGGTGGAACATCCTGAACCACGCGGAAACCACCACCAATCATGCAATGTTTTCCAACTTTGCAAAATTGATGAACGGGCGTACAACCTCCAATAATCGTGTAATCTTCTATCGTGGCATGCCCGCCAATTTGCACAGAATTGGCAAGTATCACATTATTCCCGATTCTGCAGTCATGTGCAACATGAGCATATGCCATAAGGAGGCAATTTTCACCGATGGAGGTAAGTCTTGTCTCAACTGTTCCACGGTGAAGTGTAACAAACTCATGAATTGTGCTTCCATTTCCAACCACAGTAAGCGACTCTTCGCCGGCATACTTTAGATCCTGTGGCACATGTGATATTGAAGCTGACTGATAGATAGTGACATCAGAACCAATTCTTGCCCCATTATAAATACATGAGTGAGGTCCAATCTTAGTGTTGTCGCCTATCTCCACATCCGCTTCTATGACTACAAAAGGACCAACAACAACCCCATCACCTATTTTGGCTTTGGGATCGACCACGGCGGTTTTATGTATCTCAGGCATGATTTACCCTGTCAACTATTGCAGCCGTAAAATCAGCCTCGGCAACCAGAGCATCTTCTATGAAAATTTCACCTCGCATAATCACAAATTTTTTCCTCATATCTTTCATCTCAACCTCGATCCGCAAAACATCTCCGGGAATAACCGGTCTTCTGAATTTTGCATTATTGATCTGCATAAAGTATGCATTTTTTTCTTCCGGATTCCCGATCGAATTAAGTAGCAGTAAGCCACCCGTTTGTGCCATCGCTTCGATCAGCAAAACACCCGGCATAATCGGATTTCCCGGGAAGTGTCCGTTAAAAAATGGTTCATTAATAGAAACACATTTTAATCCTGTAATTTTTTTCTCCATTTCCATGCTGATAATTCTATCAACCAAAAGGAAAGGATATCTATGAGGCAGTATTTTGGTGATGGCATTAATATCAAAAACCACTCCCTGTTTGCTTGCATGCTGGTATTTTTTTACGAGCTTTTTCTGCTGATACATTTTCCGTATCATTTTAGCAAACTCTACATTCGCCTTGTGCCCGGGTCTTGCAGCAAGAATCTGTGCTTTTATAGGTACACCAATCAGTGCAAGATCGCCGATCAGGTCGAGCAGTTTGTGCCTGACAGGTTCATTCTTAAACCGGAAGGACTTATTATTTAAAATACCTGTAGCCCCAAGAACAAATTTTTCTTCTATTCCAAGTTTTTCACCGAGCTTATCGAGCTCATCAGTTTCGAGTTCCTTGTCAACGATAACAACAGCATTTTCGAGGTCTCCCCCCTTAATCAAACCCTGATTTGCAAGCATTTCAACTTCGCTTAAAAAGCAGAAAGTCCGTGCCGGTGCAAACTCAGTCGCGAATTCTTTCTCAAGGTCAAAAAGTCCGGAGTGTTGCGATCCAAGAGCAGGATTTTGATAATCAACCATAACTGTTATGCGGTAATTGTCAAGAGGAAGTGCAACTATGTCCACTCCCCTGTCCTCTTCATGATAAGTAACTGTTTGGTCGATGATCAAATAATCTTTGGGAGCGTCCTGCTCAACAAATCCGGCAGAAATAAGCCTCTCAACATAAGGGAGAGAACTGCCATCCCCAATCGGCGGCTCAATTCCATCAAGTTCAATTTTTAGATTGTCGATCTGAAGCCCATAAACCGAAGCCATCACATGCTCAACTGTATGGACTTTTGCTTCCCCAATTCCGAGTGTGGTTCCTCTCGAAATATCCACTACATAGTCCACCACCGCGGGTATTTCCGGATTTCCGCCAAGATCAGTTCTTATAAACCTTACACCATAATTCTCGGGTGCCGGCTTAAATGTCATTTTGCACTCATGACCGGTATGTATTCCAATACCACTCATCGAGACTTCTTTTGCTATTGTGCGTTGCTTTATTAACATTTGTTCCTTTGAATAGAATTCTGCCAATTTATTAAAGTGGAAAAAATAAACATAAAATTTACGCAATAATTATTAATTATTGAGCAATTCTTCCAACGATACCCTTCTAATGTGTTTTGAATTGGGGTGCATTTTATTACTTTTTCCGATTATCGACCAATAAGACAAATTCGCCTTTAAGATTATTTTTGGTTACAACTTCCAATAATCTGCCGGCACTTCCTCTGATAATCTTTTCGGAGGGTTGGGTGAGGTCGAATGCCAGCACGGTTTCTGCACCTCTGCCAAAATTATCCACCACTTCTCTCGCAATATTTTTTAAGCGATATGGAGTCTCTAAAAATATAAGTAACTCGTACAGTTTTGTGAGCCGTTTGAGTTCTTTTAATCGCATCTCTTTTTTAACGGGCAGCCATCCGTAATAATAAAATTTTTCTGCGTGAAGTGCCGATATACTTAGGGCGGTTGTTAGCGAAGAAACACCGGGGACCGGAATAATGTCTATTCCAAATGCAAGGGCATTATCGAGCAGGTGGTGCCCCGGATCGGCTATCATGGGGGTACCACAATCAGAAATAAGGGCTGCACTCTCCCCGTTAGCAAGTCGCTCCATTATTTCAGGAGTATTCTCAGCTTCGTCGTGTTCGTTCAGAGTAACGAGTTCTTTTTTTAAATCGAGCTTGCTTAAGAGCCTGCGTGCTTCTTTAAGATCTTCACAAACTATGAAATCGACGGAATTGAGTACTTTTATTGCTCTAAGAGTAATATCCTCGTAGTTCCCAATGGGGGTGGCTGTTATAAACAATTTACCCGGCATCATTTCTCCTGAAGATGGGGAGGTTTAAACCCCCTGTAGGTATCAAATTTGGGGATATATTCAATAATGTTGAAATATTTATCCCGGATTGTTCCACCGCTCGGATAATAAAAGTAGGTTTCAACCATATCCGTTTCTACTGTTGAGGGTCTTCCATTCAGAGTAAAAAATTGCAAACGATAAAATCCGGCTTCATATTCACTATTTGTGAGTTGTATCAAAAAGTTCTCTTCAGAAAAGATTAAATTCTGGTTCATCAATTTCTTCTTTATTTAAATGAATTTTATGATTATTTTAGTGCAAAGATACTAATGAATTATTGTACAACCGCACTAAATATCCTAATGCCCTGCTCATAAAAAATATAAACTGAATGTCGAGTTCCATTTCCGAATCATTTATTGGCGGGTCTTCTGACTCTCAAACGCAGTCACTGATCCAGGCTCTGCCTCTGTTGGTTGTTGCAACCGATGCTGACGGTATCTTTGTCGAGTGGAATCATGAGTGTGAAAGAGTTACCGGCTACTCAGCGGAAGAGATGATAGGAAACCCCGAACCCTCAAAATTACTCTTCCCCGAAGCGGATTATCTCGCAGCACTTCGAACATTTTGGATAGAAAATTCAGGCACATACAGTAACCAGGTGTGGAAGATCACTTGCAAAAATGGCGTTCAAAAAGCCATTAGCTGGTCAAATATCTCGCGAAAATTTCCAATAGACGGATGGCAATCATGGGCAATCGGTCTCGATGTCTCCGAATTAAAGGAGTTTTCTGAACGGCTTGAAAAAAGCGAAGATAAAATCAGAGATGTGGCAAAAATCTCTGAAATCCTCCTCACTGAACCCGATTTTGAAACCGGAATTCAAAAAGTTTTCGAAATTATGGGCAAATCTTCCGCCGCTGATCGAATATATATTTTTGAGAATGAAACGGATGCCGAAACGGGCGATATTTTAATGAGCCAAAGTTATGAATGGACTAAGGGTGAGGTTACAGTCCAAATTAATAACCCACTGCTTCAACGCCTCTCGTATCAAAAAGCATGTCCACGATGGCTCGAGATAATGTCGCAAAAAGGAACCCTGAACGGGTTAATCTGTGAGTTCCCCCCTGAAGAAAGAGATTTCTTGGAACAACAGGGTATTCTCTCAATTCTCGCAGTCCCTATTTTTCACAATGAACAATGGTGGGGATTCATCGGATTTGATAATTGCACTGAAAAAAAAGTTTATTCAGCGGCGGAAGAATCGATGCTCAAAACCGCTGCGGTTGCCATCGGTGGAGCTATCCAAAGAGAGAGTATTAACCGACAACTGCTTGCCGCAAAAGCCAAAGCTGAAGAGATGAACCGTCTGAAGTCGAACTTTCTCGCTAATATGTCTCATGAACTGCGAACCCCTCTGATAGGTGTTCTCGGTTTTGCAGAGATTCTTAAAGAGGATATCCGCGATCCATATCATAAAAAACTTGCAGAAAATATCTATACTGCCGGACAAAGATTAAGCGACTCTCTCAGCCTGATCCTGGATATCTCAAGAATTGAAGCCGATAAACTGACGCTAAATCTTGAACTTGTGGATATTTCTGAAGTGATCGCTGAAAGCATCTCTTATTTTGAAGTTGATGCCTCAAACAAGGGGCTCTTCGTAAGGACTGCTTTCCCCGAAGTTATCCCACTCCTCAAATCTGACAGAAGAATGCTCCTGACAATAGTTGACAATTTGCTGAGTAATGCCATCAAATTTACCAATAAGGGTGGAGTTGATTTCATAGTCTTTGTTGAACAGGGAATAACCTTCAGAAAAGTTAACATCATCGTCAGAGACTCGGGTATTGGTATCTCCCCCGATTTTCAGCAACAAATTTATGAGGAATTCAGACAAGCCTCAGAAGGTCTCACTCGTACTTTTGAAGGGGTTGGGCTTGGGCTTACCATAGTCAAAAAATTTACCGAGAAACTCGGTGGCAAAATCGAAATGAATAGCCAACCGGGTGTCGGAACCACTTTTATAGTTTCATTTCCTGTTAGCCTCGACTCAGATTTTGCTCACGAACACCATACTCACGGCAGTTCTTCCCAACTCCTCTCTTGGCTCCCTGTTGAAAAGAAGAGAATCCTGTTAATCGATCCGGATGTTCTGAACCAGACTTTAGTGAGAGTTTTTACGAAAAAATTTGCTGATATGGTTGTAGCCACGAACTTTGAAGATTCGCTTGAACTTGCATCTACACAAAAAGTGGATGTGGTGCTGATAGAAGTGAACATCGGGAGTGCCTCTTACGGTCTCGAACTATTTAAAAAATTAAAAGTGCTAAAGGAATATAAAAATGTACCATTTATAGCATTTACTTCCGCAGGAACCACCCCTCACAAAAGATTCCTCGAACTTGGATTTAGTGGCTTTATCCCTAAACCGGTTGTAAAAGCAGACTTTTTGCGAATCGTTAAAAAATTCCTGTAACACTCTCCACCTTTTTATAACCCCTCCCCGCATATCGATCTTTTTTATTTAAATTTTTTTTAAACAAATTGCTTAGTTTTTTAGCTAATAGTTGTATATTGCCTTATAAAATTATGTTTTTAATCGTTTAACCTTATTTATTTAGCTAATTTACGGATATAGCATGAAAAAATTTGGCATTCTTGCATTTTCACTCCTTGTTATTCTTTCTGTTCTGAGTTTATTTTTCAACGGTTCACCTGTAGCGGGCGACACTTCTGCTATAAACACCGGAGATACTGCATGGCTACTCACTGCCACCGGACTTGTTCTTTTAATGACACCCGGACTTTCCTTTTTTTACGGCGGAATGGTACAAAGCAAAAATGTGATTTCAACCATGTTCCAAAGTTTTATCGCGATGGGAGTAGTCTCAATTCTCTGGGTGGTTTTTGGTTTCAGTCTTGCTTTTGGTGAGAGTATCAATGGAATTATTGGCAATCCGCTCACATTCCTCTTCTTTAAGAATGTTGGAGCTTCGCCAAATCCCGATTTTGCTCCGACTATTCCTTTTTTGCTTTTTGCGATGTTTCAACTGAAGTTTGCAATTATCACCCCTGCTCTTATAACGGGCTCTTTTGCTGAACGGGTTAGCTTTAAAGCATATCTGCTATTTATGGTCCTTTTTTCGATATTTATTTATGCACCATTAGCTCACATGACCTGGCATCCTGACGGAATTTTGAGGCAAATGGGGGTTCTTGACTTTGCCGGTGGAACGGTTGTCCACATGTCGGCAGGATATGCGGCACTTGCCGGGGCTCTCATTCTTGGAAGAAGAAAAATCCATATTGAAAATCAAAAACATGAACCTGCGAACATCCCTTATGTTCTTCTCGGTACCGGTTTGATCTGGTTCGGGTGGTTTGGTTTTAATGCAGGGTCATCTCTCGCAGCATCAGGTCAGGCAGTTCTCGCCTTTTCGACAACAAACACAGCTTCTGCCGCCGCCGCTTTAGCGTGGATATTTTTTGATGCAATGTTGGGAAGGAAACCCTCGGCATTGGGTGCATGTATAGGTGCAGTTGTGGGGTTGGTTGCAATAACTCCTGCCGCAGGATTTGTAACCATTGGTCAGAGTATGTTTATTGGGACAATTGCGAGTGTAATAAGCAATCTGGCAGTCTCATTTAAATCAAAGACAACTCTGGATGATACGCTCGATGTATTCCCATGCCATGGACTCGGAGGGATAACAGGAATGATAGCCACAGGAATTTTTGCGAAAGAGTCCGGACTGATCTATGGAATGACTGCCACTTTTCTGAATCATCTGATCGCATTGGTGATCGTGTCAGTTTTCGCATTTTTTGGTTCTGCTCTACTTTACTACATAACTAACCTGATCACACCACTTCGTGTTACAAAAGAGATGGAAGAAACGGGGCTCGATATTTCCCAACACGGAGAAAGTATCAACCCCGTATCAGACTAAAATTCTTCTTCCAGTTCTCTCAACACTTCAACGGCGGAGATATCTTCAATTGAGGAAAGGTCACCAAGAACCACTCCGCCCGCTGCAATTTCCCTAAGCAACCGCCTGACAATTTTTCCATTTCTGGTTTTTGGGAGTGCTTCGGTAAACCTGATTTCATCGGGTCGGGCAATATGACCAATCTCGACCATAACATGATTGCGCATCTCTTCCTTAAGCAGAAGTGAAGGCTGAACATTCTCTTTAAGAGTTACAAAAGCAACTATCGAGTGTCCTTTAAGGTCGTCGGGTCTTCCAACAACTGCCACTTCGGCAACATCTTTATGAGTATGAAGTGCATTTTCGATTTCAAGTGTGCTCAACCTGTGGCCTGAGACACTCACAACATCGTCAACCCGACCGAGAATCCAGAAATAACCATCCTTGTCCTTTCGGGCTCCATCACCAGTGAAAAAATCACCGCCAAAACCAGCCCAATAGTCATCCTTAAATCTTTTTTTATTGCCAAAAACAGTTCGGGAAATTGAAGGCCAGGTATCCTTCAAAACCAGGAATCCATTTTCACCCGGCTTAACAGGTTTGCCTTGTTTATCGACTACATCTGCGAGAATACCCGGAAGTGGCAGAGTTGCAGAACCGGGTTTTAGTGGAGTAACGCCGGGAATTGGTGCGATCATAAATGAACCTGTTTCGGTTTGCCACCATCCGTCAATTATCGGACATCTCTCTTTACCAACTGTTTTGTAGTACCAGTACCAAACTTTGGGATTCACAGGTTCACCACCAAGTGCGAGAATTCGCAAACTGTCGAGTTTGTGTTTATTAACCCACTGGTCACCCATTCTCATCAAAGTTTTCACATAGGTAGGAGCTGTGAAAAAGATTGTAACCTTGTGTTTTTCAATCAGTTTCCAAAATCTGTCAGGTTCGGGTGTGGTTAAAGCCCCTTCATACATCAGAATTGTAGCTCCGTTCAGTAGCGGAGCATAGAGCCCGTAGGTGTGTCCCGTAGAAAATCCCACATCCGTGGTGCACCAGTAGATATCAGTTTCCTGAATATCGAATATTAATTTAAATGTATAATAAGCCGCTATCATATAACCGGCTGTTGTGTGTAAGATTCCTTTTGCTTTACCGGTTGTGCCACTGGTGAAAAGTATAAAGAGAGGGTGCTCTGAGTCAAGATGAACTGCACTGCATTCATCGGAAATCGAGACCATCAAATCATGCCACCAATAGTCCCTCCCCGGTACCATTTTTACGGAAGATTCATGAAGTCTTCTCAGTAGAATTACTGTCTTTACTTCAGGACAGCTTTCAAGTGCATTATCTACCGCCGGTTTTAGATAGATATTACTTCCTCTTCTTACTGCGAGATCGCTTGCTATAACTATTTTAGCTTTTAATTCTAATATCCTGTCCTTTAATGCCTCGGCAGAAAAACCGGCGAAAACCACTGAATGAATGGCACCAATTCTTGCACAAGCGAGGAGAGCAATAGCAGTTTCGGGCACCATCCCCATGTAGATAATTACCCTGTCCCCTTTTTGAACACCTTTAGCTTTTAGAACATTTGCAAATTTTGAGACTTCCTGATGAAGTTGAAGATATGTAAGGGTTCGCGTTTCTCCCGGTTCCCCTTCCCATATAATGGCAGCCTTATTGCGGGTGTGCCCTGAAAGGTGACGGTCGAGACAATTATAACTTAGATTGGTCTTTGCACCGACGAACCATTTGGATTCATAAGATGACCCCTCCCGCACATGACTCCAATATTTAAACCAGTGAAGTTCGTCGGCTACACTTCCCCAAAATGCTTCGGGATTTAGAACAGACTCCTTGTAAAGTTTTTTGTATTCATCCAGGGTTTTCACCAATGCCCGTTCGCTGAACTCTTTCATTGGGTGGTAAATCTTTTTTAAAGATGAGTTCATCTTTATGATTCGCTTTTTTTCTTTTTTGTCGTTCATCTCTTTTTCATATTAAATTGCGTGTCAATTATCGTGAAACAGTACTTTTTATTTTCCGAAGAAGTACCTTAATGGCCTCTCCAAACGGTTAGCCCAGGCGGGTTCGTTGTGTCCGGCTCCACGATCGAAATAATAGTCGAAATTATCGCCGATTACATAACCTTTACTCGTTAGAAGACAGAACATCTTTTGAGCATCTTTTTTCCCATCTTCACCACTGTCCATATAAATTTTTACATTCCTTCTTTCCTGGGTAGAATCAAGCAACTTAAAAATTGCGTCATCACCAAAATAGAAGGAAGAAGAAAGGCAACCCGCTTTTCCAAAAACATGGGGGTATTTCCATACCATCCTCAATGAGCACAACCCACCCATCGATGAGCCCATAATAGCGGTCGCTTCACGGTCTGGAATGGTTCTGAAGTTACTGTCAATAAAATGTTTTAATTCTTCAACAATAAATTTGAGGTAGTTATTCCCCTTCTCACACTCGCTATACTCTTCGAGCCTGTCGTTGGTGTTGTATATGCCGACTATAATCACCTCTTCAATCAAATTTTGTTTGATAAGTCTGGTTGCAGTTTCATCAACTTTCCAATCATGTCCGGCAAAAGAAGTAGCCGGATCAACTATATTTTGCCCGTCGTGCATATACAAAACGGGGTAAAATCTGTTCCTGTCTTTTTTATACGACGGGGGAAGCCAAACGAGCAGGTCTCGTTCTAATATGGGATAACGGCTTCTGAATTTTCGATAATAAATTACCGAGCCAACTATTTCTGCCTTGCCGTTGTTTCTTCTATTAGCCAATCTTTATCGGGTTTTTCTTTTTTGTTGATAAATAATTCTTTGGATAGACAAATTAAGAACCTTTGAGTTGAAAAAAAAGGGATTTTAAGCTTTTTTCAAGATTGTTTTTTAATTTTTTGATTCGTGAATTTAATTTTTCTGTAATTTTCTCTTTTTTTTAGATGAACCGGAATGAAATAATGAGTAAAAACGGCATTTTATGGACAGTAGCCGCTGTTGTAGTATTGGTCTTCAGTCTTGCACAACCACTTCTTACCGGGGCACAACCTGTCTCGGGCACAATCGGAATTGAAGGTAAAAAAATTTCCTACTATTTCCCAAGGGAAGTGGAGAGTGGCGAAGATTATCAGTTCCTTATCAGAAATGATAATCAAAAAGTGACGGGATATTTTTTATATCAAATGAAAGACGGAAAAGAAATTAAAAAGGAACTCAAGATTAGTGAAGGTACTCTCACAGGGGTTATTCCATCACAAGCACCCGGTTCTTTGGTCTCTTATACCGTCTTTTTACGATACGGCGACAAAGAAACTCAAATTCCGTACAAGACCACAGTTCAAACCGGTTTTACCGGAAAAGTCAGCATTATAATTAAAGTAATCTACCCCTTCTTCCTTTTCCTCGGGCTACTTTTGGCGTGCAGAGGAGGGCTCGAATATTTTAATCCTACACCAAAATTTAAACTCTACACCATATTCACAACAATATTCTTTATTTGTTTTGGATTTTTTATTGTTCCTGTTAAAAATTTTATGCTCCTCGCACCGGCACCCGGAGTTGTACTTGAACCTTCTGCAATGTTTAATTTAGAAAGTCTGTTTTATCCTCTTTTTTGGATAATCATAAGTATATTGGTATTCTTTAGAGTGAAATCAGGATTGGTACTTCTTGCGGGATCAATTTTGACAATCGCCGGTTTTATTCTTTTAGGGTGAGTTTCCTCACCCTAAAAGCTAAAATATCAGTAGATTTTTACGAGATCGACACCTTTGTAGTAATGGAGTAAAATCTCATCAAATGAGTACCCTTTTTCCGCCATTACTGCTGCCCCAATCTGGCAAAGACCAACACCGTGACCCCATCCGGCACCTCTAAGAAGAAATGCTGATGGAACCCCGTTTACATTGTTTTGTGGTTCAACTATAAAAGCTGAAGAATAAAGATGTGAGTCGGAAAGAGCTCTGCGAATCTCCAGTTCCTTCCCGATTGTTATACTTTTTTTGGATCCATCAATCTTCAATTTATAAATTCTTCCAGATTCACCTCTTTTAAGTGGTGTCATCGCAAGAATATCTCCAAGATCAATTCCCAATTTTTTGTTCAACAGTTCCTTCACTTTTTCCTGCGACAATTCAACCTTCCACCTGTAAAAATCGACAGTTTCCTGATCGTAGTGAAGCAATACCTGTGATAGCACCGTTTTGTCTTTAGTGTTGCAAAATGCTTCGGGTTCTCCCAGAATCCACTTTACTGCGTTTTTTTCTTCTTTAAGTTCGGTTTCGAATTCGTCGGGTTCATACTTGTAGTCGATCACTTTTCCGAGATATGGGACAACCTTGTCTTCCCAGACGAACCCAAAAGCTTCAGAAACGCCGCCGCACGATTTTGAAAATCTGGCATCGCATATTTCATCACCAAGTTTTAAGACGAGACCTTTTGTTTCATCAACAGCTTTACTTGCAGCTTCGGTGAAAATTTTAGTGATCCCCTGGTACCTCTGACAGTGGTCGTCTGCACAAACATCAAAATCTTCGTGATCTTCCCGATCATACCACCGAATCAACTCATCATCAGTGGAGATCATTCCTTTTTCGTCGTTACTCAAATTTCTTTTGGTGTTCGATTGCTCAATCTGCGAAAGTAGCCAACTTCTTGAGATAACCGAATGGGCTTTAAGAAGGGAGACACTGCTTTTTGCACTCATTTCAGAAGAAATTACACTTTTAAGGTATTCTTCAATATTGATGATGTTAATAGCAGTTACTTTATCACCTTTTCTGATAAGCTTGAGGGCACCCTTAAAATTTTCCTTTTCTTTTCT
>CAYSJM010000003.1:31532-35609 GCA_964431385.1 uncultured Ignavibacteriaceae bacterium
TATCACCTTTTCTGATAAGCTTGAGGGCACCCTTAAAATTTTCCTTTTCTTTTCTTTCCCAGTGGAATTGAACTCCAATTACCACATCCTTAATCATGAAGTGTTCACTCTCCGGGGAATTAGGTGTCAGTACAAAAGTTTCATCTTCTATGAGCTTTTTTCCTGATCCTTCAAGAACTAATTTTCCGTTCTTAATGCTGGCTTGAAATACCCCGCTGAAAAAATCTTCTTGATTATTGATGTAATAATCGCCGTAACAAGTAAAATTAATTACTGTATCAGTCAGTATGCCCACACTAATCAGTGGTTCGTCCATAAAACAATCCTTACAATGTAAATCGAAATTTATATTTAAATATACAAAACCGTTCATAAAATTTTAATTATTCAGTAAAATTATCTTTTATATTTTTGTAACTTTCAAACAAAAAGTATTTCCAATGAAGAAAAAAGTTAAAATCATCGGTTTCCCGATGGATCTCGGTGCCGGCAGGCGTGGTGTAGATATGGGACCCTCTGCTCTAAGAATTGCAAACCTGAACGAAAAGCTGCAAGAACTCGGTTACGATGTTGAGGATCTTGGTGATATAGATATCGAAATAATGGAAACTCAGTCTGTTGGTAACGATAAGTTGAGGTATATCGATGAGATTGAAAGAACCTCCCTTCAACTGGCAAAACTCGTTGAGGAGACCCTCGATAAAGACGACTTCCCACTCTGCATCGGTGGCGATCACTCAATGGCTCTTGGCACTATTGGCGGTATATCAGCTTATTGCAAAAAGAAAGGATTACGACTTGGTGTAATCTGGATTGATGCCCACGCAGATATGAATACAGATATTACAACCCCTTCGGGAAATATTCACGGAATGTCTCTTGCCGCTTCAATAGGATTGGGATCACCGAGAATTACAGAAATTTATTCTCCTGCTCCCAAGGTGCTCCCGGAAAACGCAGTTATTATCGGAGCACGGAGCATCGACAGTGAAGAACGGCTCAACATTAAAAAAGCCGGGGTAACTGTTTATACAATGTCTGATATCGATAAACTCGGAATTCATCGGATCACTTCAAGAGTACTTAAACAGTTTAAGAACAAAGTTGATCATATTCATGTTAGCTTTGATGTGGACAGTGTTGAACCAACCATAGTTCCCGGTGTTGGTACACCTGTTCCGGGAGGTTTAAGCTATCGTGAAGCTCACCTGCTTATGGAAACTATCGCTGAATGTGGGTGTATGTCGTCGTTGGAGGTTACCGAAGTGAACCCGATCCTCGATAATCAAAATGCTACCGCAGTTTTTGCGGTGGATTTAATCGCATCAAGTATGGGAATGAGAATTTTGTAGTATGAACAATATTAAGCAATTTACAGCATTTGTCCTTCTTATCGGCTCCGTCATGTGGGGTCTGAAGGCATTTAGCGTTATTGATATAACTTTCCCCTTTATCTTCTCTTTTCTATTTATTTTAACCGGATTAGCGACTGTGGTTGTGGTGTTTGGCAAGCATGACATCCCCGCCCTGATAATTGGGACAACGATGTTTTTGATAGGAATTCTGATTTATCTG
This sequence comes from uncultured Ignavibacteriaceae bacterium, assembly GCA_964431385.1. Classification (GTDB taxonomy): domain Bacteria; phylum Bacteroidota; class Ignavibacteria; order Ignavibacteriales; family Ignavibacteriaceae; genus UTCHB3. Next base: position 33,108 of record CAYSJM010000003.1, read on the forward strand.
AATCAGAATTTCTACTCAATTCCGTGGGCAGATCTTCTTCTTCCAACAGCCATGTTTATGATCGGGGTAAATCTTATTGTATTGTTCCTCGATAACCCCAAAGTACCCCAATTTCTTCTTGTTTCGGCTGTTTTTATAGGTTTTCCTTTCTTTTTCCTCAGTAACGAAGGCTCAATGACCGTAACATCGATGCTGGAAGCCATAGTTGAAATGGCAGCAAAATATTGGCTGATAATCTTTCTTGCAGCAATTTCAGTTACCTTTATTCTCATGCAAGGGAATATTTCAAGTAAGGATGATGACGATCAACTCAGTTAGTTTGAGCCTTCATTATTAACAATCCACTCATTATTACTGTATTCGAAGGTGTCTCACTTCCGCCAACATTTTCTTCTGTCAGAATAACCTTAAATGTACCCGTTTGCGACAGATCGGGTAAATTATTCAGTTCAAAAAATTCGATGTTTTGATCAGGAACATTAAGATTTCCCGCTTTTACATACTTCTCGCCCGTTTGAATCCAGAGCTGAAAACCCTTCCCTGAATTGAACGACATGATGTTTGTAAATTGCAAAAAACCTTTTTTCTCCTTCACACCGTAGAAAAACTTGCCAAAAGTATCAGGAAAATCATCTGAACCGTAAAGATTCACCATTCCCGCAGTTTTCACAGAGCTGAAGAAGAGGAGTAAATTCTGGTTCATTACCACAGTACTTTTAAGCAGCTCTGTTTTTGCCTGTGCAGTACCAAGTTCCTTAATTTTGGAATCAAGTTTATCTTCTGACGACTGAATCATCGAGAACATGAAGTAAATTACGATAGAAAAGCAAATAACTATCGTAGCTACCACACCCCAAAAAGCAGTTGATGTGACACTTCCACTAACATCAATAATGTTGCCACGAAAAGATTTTTGACTCTTGATCTCTTTTTCTTGTACATAGGACCCGGGAACCTCATCCGGTGCGACTGTGTTTAACTCTTCCTGAATTTCTTCCCCGACTTCTTTCTCAATTAGCTGCTTTCTTTGAGCCCTTCTTGGACTTATCGGGTGAGGGGGAGCATCCTCAATATCGGGTTCTTCAATACGAATATCATAATATGGCTGCTCCGGTTCCAGATGCTCCGTAGCATTATAATTCATTTCGGGAGCATCAGGCAGAAGCTCTTCCCGTGAAAGATCTGGCATAAATCCACTTCCGGTTTCTTCATCGCTTTCAACTTCATCTTCAATTCGACCTGTGTTTGAATCAATTGGTCTTTCTTCCGGTTCGGGTCGTCCTTGAGGTTCAGCCACCCTGCCAACCATCTGAGTGCTGAGACCGGGTCGTTGGAATCCGGGCTGACGGTTTATTACGGGTCGAGCCTGCTCCGAACGAACGATATTGTAAGGATCGATTTCTGGCGAATCGATCAGCTCTTCCACTTTTTGATCTGTCTCTTTTAAGGAAGAATCTTCTCCTTCTTCTACAAAACTGGTCAATTTGGTAAAACTGATTGTTTTTCTGTCAGATGACCGAGACGGGCTTGAATTCCCAATCTCGTCTATTCGGGTGAGTATCCTCTCGATTGACTGCTGTGGGGGCTCTTTGGGGTTTATAAACGAAACCAGAAGTGCGGTCAGATTCTGATACTCTCCCAATTCCTGCCAGGCAAAATCTTCATTTGATTGCATTACATGAACAATCTCGATAAAGTCTTCTTTATCCAACGCTCCAAGTGCAAATGCCTGGATCAGATTTTCATATTTTTTCTTCTCTTCGGTTGTCATCCTTCACCATGCAATAAATTGTCTCGTAATGAACCAAGTGCAATCCGTATTTTGGAATTGACGGTCTGAATTGGGATATTCAAATTTTTACTGATTTCCGATTGTGTGAAGCCGTAATACATTCCAAGATAAATGACATGTTGCTGAGCTTCGGTTAAATTCATGAGTGCTCTTTCTATGTTTTCACTAATATTTAACCCCATTTCAAGGTCGAGTGGATCAATCTGTGACGATAAGTGTGGCACAATGATATAATTTTCATAGTCATCTGAGTATGGGTCCATCTGGGTTGTGTTCCATTTTCGTCGTTTTGTATCAATCGCTTTGTTCCTTGCCAGGGTTATTATCCAGCAGTAAGCGTTTTGTGAATTCACATCGTAAAGACCTGCTTTATTCCAGATTATAAGAAATACTTCCTCAAAAGTAGTATCTGCAAGTGCTTCGTCTTCTATTATTTTGGTTACCAGAGCATAAACTATTTTGCTGTATTTTCGATAAATATCTTTAAAAGCGGCAATATCTTTTTTGGCTACTTTCACCAAAAGTTCATGGTCACTCATACTTCGTCCAATCTGAATAAATCAATTTCGTTCAACTATAACTATTTTGCACAATCGTAAAATACAAATTTACCAATTTTCAATCCCTTGTCAACTAATTTTTACACGATATGAAACTAATATTAAAACCTTTCACAGAAGAGACTGGTCTATCCCTCTTTTTTACAGTAA
>CAYSJM010000003.1:35709-121194 GCA_964431385.1 uncultured Ignavibacteriaceae bacterium
CTAATATTAAAACCTTTCACAGAAGAGACTGGTCTATCCCTCTTTTTTACAGTAACACAGATAGAAAATCGCATCGATTGCTCGTATAATATCAAAGGTGATATAAGGAGTCTTAATCTTCCAAAATATAACCCCGAAGGCAGAAGGCACTTTCTTTGGCTCGACACTTGTTTTGAATTATTCCTGAAAATTGATGGAGACCCTCACTATTATGAATTTAACTTTTCGCCCTTTCAAAGTTTTAACATCTTTCATTTTGCTTATTACCGTGCTCCCATGATTGAATCAAATGATTTTAATGTTGCTCTCTCCCCTGCCATAATCTCTGACGATAGTCTTTCTTTTAACTGTAGTATTACTCCTCAATTAAAACTTGATTATACAAAGATTAATTTTCTCCCCACAGTGGTTATCAAGAAAAAAGGTGGTGATGTGTCCTATTGGGCAGCAAAACACTCATTAGAAAAACCGGATTTTCACGATCCAACTACTCACGATTTTCGATTGAATTTTTGATTTTTTATATTAAACCTGTGTTGTAAGTGTAATCTCTTAACTATAAACTAAATTCATTCTTAATTGTTTTTACTTATAGCACTACTTGAATATAAATATTTAAAATTTATCATGCTAAATAATTGAGTTTGAAAATAATGATTTGTATGGCAGTAGGCAGATAAAAATTAGTTGGTATTATTTTTTGAAAGGAGGGATATAAAAAAAGGCTGATCCGTGAATGGAACAGCCTCTTTCAATTTGGGGAATGCTATTTAATCAGGAAAGATCTGCGAGAATTGCTTCCAATTTTGACAGACTCTCTTCCCAATCCCTTTTTTTGCTTCGTTCTCTCTCGATGATATCAACGGGAGCACGGGAAACAAATTCCTGATTTGAAAGTTTTTTATCTAATCCAAAAAGTCCGCCCTTTATTCTTTCGATCTCTTTCTCAAGTCTGGTTCTCTCAACTTCTATATCGATTAATCCTTCAAGCGGCACATAGATTTCACAATCTTTTATAACCGCCGAGGCACTTTTAGGTGGCTTAATTGTCTCATTTCCTGTGACTATTTCCTCAACTTTCGCCAATTTTTTAATTAAATCGGCATACAAAGGGTCAAAAACTTCAGTTTTTAGATAAAGTTTTACAGGCTTGGAAGGGGCAATTTTCATTTCACCACGAATATTTCTCACGGCGGTGATCAAATTCTGTAAAAATTCCATCTGTTTTTCCCCTGCCAAATCCACTTTGGATTCGTCAGTTTCAGGGAATTTTGCGACACTGATCGAATCCCCCATCTCTCTTTCCTTAATTAACTGCCATAATTCTTCGGTTATATATGGCATGAACGGGTGGAGAAGCCGAAGAATATTATCAAAGATTCCTACTGCTTTTTGGGCAGCGTCAGCTTTTACAGCGGCGTCATCGCTGTAGAATCTGTTCTTTATAAGTTCGATATACCAGTCGCAGAAGTCTGTCCAGATAAAACTATAGATCAATTTTGAAGAATTTGTCAGTTCAAAATCCTCAAGGGCTTTATTCAACTCTTTTACAGTAGAATTGAGGCGTGAGTTGATCCATTTATCAACAAAATCTTCGTTTGCAGGTCGATAATTTTCATTATAAACAAACCCTTCAGGTGTGTTCATAAGAATAAATCTTCCGGCATTCCAAATTTTATTCGCAAAGTTTCTACCAATTTCACATTTATCTTCGCTAAATCTGACATCCTGACCAAGAGGGGCAAGAAACATCATCGTAAATCTTAATGCATCTGCACCATATTTGTCGATTACATCGAGTGGATCAGGCGAGTTACCGAGTGATTTACTCATCTTTCTACCAAGATCATCTCTAATTACACTGGTAAAATAGACATGCTTAAATGGAATTTCTCCCTGGAAGTAATACCCTGCCATTATCATCCTGGCTACCCAGAAAAAGATGATATCAGGTGCTGTTACCAATGCATCGGTAGGATAGTAATATTTTTGTTCTTCTTCAGTCATAAACACATCGTGTGCCCACAACCAGCTCGAAGCCCATGTATCAAGAACATCGTTATCCTGATTCCAATTTTCGATATCTGATGGTGGCACCACATCACAATAAATTTCTCCGGTTTCTTTATGGTACCAGACCGGAATTCTATGCCCCCACCACAACTGACGCGAGATGCACCAATCTTTTATGTTCGCCATCCAGTGCTCGTAGGTTTTCACCCAGTGAGGCGGATAAAAATTAATTTCACCTTCACTAACTGCTTTTAGAGCCGGTTTAGCCAACTCATCCATTTTCATAAACCACTGCTCCGACATATACGGCTCAACCTGAACATTCCCTCTCTGTGAAAATCCGATGTTAGTCGTATAATCTTCACTTTTCAACATATATCCCTGCTCTTCAAGCATTTTTACAGCTTTTTTCCGAGCGTCATATCTGTCAAGACCTCGAAATTCAGCGGGAGCATTTTGGTTTAAAGTTGCATCAGGATTAAGGATATTAATGAATTGCAGCTTGTGGCGTAAACCTACTTCATAATCATTTACATCATGAGCCGGGGTCATCTTTACAGCTCCGGTTCCAAAAGTCGAGTCAACATAATCATCTGCGATTATTTCAATCTCTCGACCAGTTAAAGGCAGAAGGAGTGTTTTACCGATAAGGTGTTTAAATCTTTCATCTTCCGGATTCACTGCCACAGCTGTATCACCAAACATGGTTTCAGGTCTTGTAGTCGCTACAACCACTTCTCCGGAACCATCTACCATCGGGTACTTGATATGATAGAGTTTAATGTTCATCGATTGATAATAAACTTCTTCGTCTGAGATGGCACTTTGTGTTTTTGGGTCCCAATTTACCATCCTGTACCCGCGATAAATAAGTCCGTCTCTGTAAAGTTTTACAAAACATTCGATCACTTTACCATAATAATGGTCGTCCATTGTGAAACGAAGTCTCTCCCAATCGCAACTGATACCGAGCTTTTTAAGTTGACTGATAATGATTCCGCCATACTTTTCTTTCCACTCATGGCAATGCTCAAGGAACTTTTCTCTCCCAACATCTTTTTTGCTGATCCCTTGAGAGGCAAGATGTGCAACCACTTTTGACTCTGTGGCTATCGAAGCATGGTCTGTCCCCGGAACCCAGCATGCATTAAAGCCCTGCATCCTTTTATGTCGAATAAGAATATCTTGTATTGTATTGTTAAGTACATGCCCGAGATGCAACATCCCGGTAATATTTGGGGGGGGAATTACTATAGTGTAAGGCGTCTTTTTAGAATCAACCTCAGATTTAAATAGCTTATGATCTTGCCAGTATTTATACCATTTTAATTCGACTGGTGCCGAACTATAGGCTTTATCTATCTCTATCATCAATTTTCCGGAAATTTATAAAATTCAAACCTCAAATATACTGAATTAGAGGTAGAATCATTCTCGAGTAACCCCTTCTGCTCAACCATTAACACACTAATTATATAGCTGAACCACTCTTATTTTATAATTTCGCTGAGTTTTTCTCTGATTTTGTAATTTGGCAACAGGAAATCGATTTCACTTCCTCCGAGGAATTGAAAGAGGAAATAGTCACCTTCTCTTTTCACTATTCCCAAATCTTTTGAATACCAGATCTCGCCTGAATATTGTAAGCTAACGGGACCCTGACCCAGGTCGGGGACACTTATAGTGAGGTTGTAACCAATTCTTTCAGCCGAGATAACCCCTGTTGAGCCGGAAATCGTATCACTGATTTGTGTTGAACCCAAATATGTGGCAGTGCAGTTGATGATGGGTATAATCACAACATTAAATTTAAAAGCTGACCATGTTTGTCCGGAGTAAAAAGGGAGTGACAATCCTGTAATTTCCCTGTCGATTTGAATAAAAGGTTTAAGAGAGTCAGGAATTAATAGAGAAATTCCTGTTGTATCCAAATAATAATATAACCCTCTCTCGGTTTTTCTAACCTTAGAACGCTGAGATACACTTCCACCATCCGAATAATCAATTTGTTCATTCTGTTGGTAATATGGTGTTCCCGCGGTGACCTGCTCAGGACCAAAGCTGAGAATTTTCGTACCAATTCTATAATATTGTCCGCCGGCTGACACAGAATCCACACTGTATTTTAATACTGCTCCGTTTGGTAGCGGGAAATAATTCTGGATCGGTACCGGCACTTCGGGCGATACGGAGTCTTTACAGGAAGTGAAGATAAATCCCGTGAATAAGAGAACAATGGGGAAGATTATTTTATTAATTTTCATAACTGAAGTAATTCCTTCATTTTTTCCAATGCTTTAAATCTGTGACTTAATTTGTTTTTCACTTCAGGGTCTAATTCTGCCATCGTTTTCGAGAAACCGTCGGGTATAAAAACAGGGTCGTATCCAAAACCATTATCCCCTCTTCTTTCAGTGATAATTTCTCCATGGCACTCTCCAGAAGTGGTTAAAAGCTTGTTTCCATCGTAAAAAGCTATCACACAAACATATTTTGCTTTGTAGGGGGGTGCAAAAACTGATATTTCACCCAGCACTTTATTAATATTACTCTCGTCATTAGCATTTTCACCCGAATAACGGGCAGAGAAAACTCCCGGGGCACCTCCCAAACATTCGATGGAGAGTCCGGAATCGTCAGCCACTACAGGCAGACCTGTGAGTTTAAACGACTCCACTGCTTTTATAATCGCATTTTCTTCAAAAGAAGTTCCTGTTTCTTCAATTTCGGGAAAATTTTCCAGATCATCGAGCGAAATGAATTCTGAACCTGCACTTCCCAATATCAAAAATATTTCCTTTAATTTCCCTTTATTCCGCGTTGATACCAATATTTTTTTGGTTTTCATTTATTATCTCTCTGAATTGGTACTAAACAGTAGTTTCATTTTTCGATTTTAACACTTCTTCCATAAACTCGAATGCCGAACGCAGATGAGGTATAACTATGGAACCGCCGACAATAAGAGCGACATTAAAGGTTTCCATCAATTCTTCTCTGGTTGCTCCTTCTAAAATCGATCTTTCCACATGATAAAAGATACAATCATTGCAACGAAGAACCATAGAAGCAGAAAGCCCCATCAATTCTTTCGTTTTTGCATCCAATGCCCCCGGATGATAGGCTTTATTATCGAGTGCAAAAAACTTTTTAAAATCGTTGAATCCGCTGTTTAATATTTTTTCATTCATTTCTGAACGGTAGGCATTAAATTCGGTAACTTTGGTTTTCATTTATTCACCACTTGGTTTAACAAAATTGAATCTGGTCAGAAACAATTTTTATTGTTGGACAAAGATTATTAATTTTTGCTCCTTCCCTACAACCTTTTTTGGGAAGATCGGGTCTAACTCAACAGGAAACGGAGGATATGGTTCAAGACAATTACAAACTAATTAAACTGGCTGCCGGAGGCGATAAAAATGCCTTTGAAGCCTTGATAAAAAAGTATGACAGAAAAGTCATTACTTTAGCCTTGAAATATACCCGCTCCGAAGAAGATGCAAAAGACATTTATCAGGAAGTCTTCATCAGAGTTTATAAAAATATATCAAAATTTGAATTTAAAAGTGAGTTTTCGACCTGGCTCTTCAGAATTGCGACCAATGTTTGTCTGACTCATATTGAAAAGAACAAAAAACAACAGACAGTCGATCTTCTTTCAAATGACTCTATGGGAGATGAAGATGATTCATCAACCATCGAATTGGCCGATAATGAACCCAATCCTGAAATGGCCTTAGGAAATTCAGAACTTAGTGAAGCTATTAAAAAAGCGGTAGAAACGCTTTCTGCGAAACAAAAACTTGTTTTCACCTTGAAACACTACGAAGGCTACAAATTGAAAGAAATTGCGGAGATGACCGGACTTGTTGAAGGTACCGTAAAACGATATCTTTTTGATGCAACCCTCAAGATGAGATCGTCTCTCATAAAATTTTACAATTAGGCAACGATATGGAACACAACAATTTTTACGAAAAAATAACTCTCCTGTTAACGGGTGAATTAAATGACACCGAGGTACAGGAACTTCGTTCTCATATGGAAACTTGTGAAGAATGCCAAAAAGAGTACAAAATTCAGCAGGCATTTTTCTCCGACATCGAAGAGACTTCTCCTGAATTTAATGTTGAACGAATTTTAACCGATTCCCGTCGATCTCTCAGAGAATCCATCTACGAAATGGAAGATTCACCGACACTCATAAACAGAATTAAGCATTTTTTCACCTCTCCGTTTGCACTTCCTGCACTTACAGGAACATTTGGAATTGTCGCCGGAATTTTAGTCGGTGTATTTTTCTTTGCTCGCAGCCACCCGGCTATCGATAACTTGTTCACCACGGTGGCGGATGGAAAAGAGCCCCAGACGAGAATAACCAATGTCCGATTTAACGATACTGACACCCGCGACGGTAATATTTCGTTCACATTTGATGCATACAAACGAGTTTCAATTTCAGGTTCTCCCGACGATCCTGAAATTCAGAAGTTACTTACTTATTCAATATTGAATGAAAAAAATCCGGGTACACGACTTAATTCGATCAACCTGGTTAACGATAGCTACGACAAAAAGGAAATAGCCGGTGTAAAAGAGGCATTAATAGCCGCAGCAAAGAACGATGAGAATCCGGGAGTAAGGTTGCAGGCTCTAAAAACACTTGCTTCACTTCCGTTTGACAACGAAATAAAGAAAACCTGTCTTCATGTTCTTGATAATGATAAAGTGCCGGGCAACAGAATTGAAGCGATAAATACCCTTGTAAAAGCAATCGAGGCGGGATTTAAAGCCGATGATGAAATTCTCTCTGTCTTTAAGAACAGACTCGCACAAGAAGACAACCCTTATATAAAAATAAGAGCAAAAACAGTTTTAGAAGGAAAGGAATTGTAAGATGCAAAAACTTAAATTGATAGTTTTGATATTTCTTTTACCCATTGCCGTAACGCTCGGCGGAGACCTCGATTTCAGGGAATCTTTCAAGGTTACACCCGGTGGAACTTTTAACCTCCTCTCAGATTATGGCGAGGTAGAGATAAAGGTATGGGATAAAAATGAAGTGCTAGTATTGGGAGAAGGAATTTCAGACAAAAATTCTGCTGGTTTCACTGCTGACCAACGAGGAAATTCGATTTTCATAGTCTTTAAAAGTAATACCCGTTGGAGTGATGGCATTCGATTTATTGTGACCATTCCCTCTTATTTTAATCTCAACATTAACACAGCCGGTGGTGACATCACGATTCTAAATAATGTAACCGGAAGCCATGTTCTTTTTACAGCCGGAGGAGATATTCAAACGAAGAATATTACAGGTGATTTGGATGCTTCCACTTCAGGTGGTGAGATAAATTTAGGAACAATTTCGGGCAAAACGAAGGCAAAAACCGCAGGCGGAGATATCAAGGTGGTGGATATAGCCGGCGAGGCTTCACTTCTTACATCGGGAGGAAATATTGTCGCCGGGAATTTTGGTGCAAATGCAAAACTCGGCACAGCGGGGGGCGATATACAAGTGAATTCAGTCAGTGGGAACGCTTCATTAAAAACTTCGGGCGGGAATGTAAATGCAAAACTTCTAAAAGGAAGTGGTGAGCTTGTAACTGCGGGTGGTTCGATTGTAGTAAATTCTGCTCTGGGAAAATTGATCGCAAAAACTTCGGGTGGTGAAATTTCGGTGAAAAATCTCGGCACCGATGCTGAAATAAAAACTGCTGCAGGTGATATAAAAATAACTTTTTCGGCTACCAATACAGGCAGGGTTAAAGTAAATAATTCAGCAGGTGATGTTGTATTGTATCTGCCTTCTAACATAAGGGCATCCCTGACAGGTAGAGTTTCATCCTATGGATGGGGTGATGAGGTGAGCGATGAAGTTCAGTCAGATTTCCCGGCAACCATCAAAAAATCAGGCGGAAAAGTGGTTTTGAATTGTAACATTAACGGCGGAAATGGTGCAAATATTTCTGTTGATTTGAATATGGGTAATCTTCGAATCAAAAAGATCTGATACCCCAACTTTAGCAATTTACTGAAATATTAAGGGATGCACGATTTTATTACATCAACAGCGGTGTCAAGTTCATCAAAAGTGTTGTAAAAATGGTGCGACATTCTCACAAATCCTTCTCGAAGTGAAGTACTAATCTTCTCCTCGGTTAATCTTTGGTTCATCATTTTTGACTGAGGAGAGGAGAAACTTACAATCCCCGACAAATTTTTGTTGGCATACTTACTGCAAACGGGTTTAATACCGAGCGAATGAAGTCGTTCAATCAAATGTTTTGTATTGTCCAACACTCTCTTTTCGATATTGTGGACGCCAAATTCAAGCAGCATGTCAAGCGACCCAATCAGTGCATTCACACCGATCATATTTATTGTTCCATTTTGAAGTGCGTCTGCACTTTTTTTGAACACAAAATTGTAATCGAGCAGTGATGTCTGGTTTTCCATGGAAGCCCACCCTACAAATCTTGGCGTGATATCATGTTGAAGTTCTTCTGTGATGTAGATGAACGACAGTCCCATCAAGCCAAGCAACCATTTTTGAGTGCCGCATGAAAGAAAATCGATTTTACACTCCTTAACATCAATTTGGAGGGCACCAAGAGCTTGAATTGCATCCACAGAAAAAATGATGTTCCGTTCACGGCAAAAGTCTCCAATTTTCTTCAGATTACTCCTGTAACCACTCAGGAATTGCACAGCACTAATCGAAATTAACCTTGTCTCTGGTCTGACGGCAGCGAGAATATCAACGGAGTTTACTGCTCCTTTTTTTGAATGGACAAAATCAATCTCCACCCCCTGGTTTTTAAGATTTAAGAACGGATAAACATTCGAGGGGAATTCGACATCATTCAAAAGGATTCTGTCACCCGGCTTCCAATTTATTCCCTGTGCAAGGATGTTTAACCCGGTAGAGGTGTTGTCAAAAAATGCGAATCGATCAGGGTCACCGTTAATCAACTTGCCCAGTTTAACTTTAGCTTCTTCAACATCCGAAATCCACTGACTCATATCATCAATATGGGTTTCACTCCTCCTTTTAAGAAAGATATCCGCACGGTCGATTACAGGTTGAGGAACAGGTGAAAGAGAGGCATGATTAAGGTAAATTTTCCCTAATTTAAGGTAGGGAAACTGCTCACGGACATGATCAATCGTCATAGGTTTGAATCTTGTTTTGAACGCAAATTTTAAATAATTAGCTTGTAAATTAATATTTTTATTTGATTACTGACAAATATTCCATATAATTGCGGTTTAAACAGGAGGTTTTTTTGTCTATTAATCACTACGCAAAGTTAAAAAATCTTGGTTACCTTTACCTCGCTTTTGCTCACCTATCAGATACAAATTTAAGCGAAGAAGAGACCTGGGAAATTAAGAGAATTCTCACGGAAAGAGCTGAAGGCACAGAATTTAAAGAGATTTCCTCTCTTTGGGATGATGTGGTCGGTTGGTACAATAAATCAGCAGACCAGAGAATTCAGGTAGTCTATTCCATAGCAGCAAAACTGAATGTTGACCTTGAAACCGAGAAGGAAAAAGGTGAAATTCTTGATGACCTTCTCAGCATAGCAAATGCTGATGAAGATCTCGCAGAAAGCGAAAAGTCATTCATCAGATCACTCGCGGAAGCATGGGGAATCGATTTCAGTTTTTAATCAAGAGAGCTATATAGACCTTGTTACCCCAGGAGGTATTTAATCACATCCTCTGCAATGTAGCTGTCTTCACTGTGTTTCATCAGAACAGGTAAAAATTCCAAATCGTCTCCGAGCGTAACCATAGGTGGTTCCACCTGATCACCAAATCCACCCGTTGCGAGCAATCCATTACACAGACACCCTCTGCCATCGAGTTCATCGGGGTTACCCCCTTTTGCTATGAACTTTGAATCAGGTTCGGCTGCACATCTTAGCCCTGTTTTTCCCCCCTCCATTTCGAATGGGGTTACGAGCAAACCTTTATTGCAAACTCTTACGCGACCGTCATAAATTTCTTTTTCTGAAATTGTGCCATCAACTTCTGCCAGCTTAAAAGGGAATCCTGTCGGTGATATTCTCGGATCTGTTCTTACGGTAAGTTTCGCCTCGTAGCCCATTTTCCTGATTTTTCTTCTCAATTCCGGAACCATTCCTGACTCTTCAGCCAGAGCAAAGATACTTCCCGCCTGTATTCCCGATGCACCAAGAGAGAGAGCATATTTAAGTTTTTCAGGAGTTGCATGGCTTCCTCCAATCCAGAACGGCAGACTAAGTGCAGCAATTTCTTTATAATTTACGATGTCTTTTTCACCATAAACAGGTGCTGACCCGGGAATTGCATTTGGATCAGGGCGTCTTGGTGGAGCATTATGACCGCCCGCTGTGGGCTCTTCAACCACAAATCCATCAACACTTCCTTCCGGAGAGCGTTTAAGAAAAAGAGTTGCAAGCAAATTTGAGGCAATTATGGGGAGAAATTTTGGTCGCTTTAACCCAGAAAGTTTCCTTCCAAAAAATTTGGTCGGATCAAATTTCATCGTGTAACTTTTTATATTATCACCCGATACGGGTATAGTATAACTCGTTTCTCTGTGGTTTACAATGTCATTTATCAAATGAGGAATCTGAAGCGGGATACCAGCACCCATCGTAATAACATCAACACCCCCCATAATTGCACCTGTAAGAGCATAGATGTGGGGCATTGCAATTTTTTCTAAATAATTGATACTTACGGGCTTGTCATGTCCTTCTTTGGCAAGGGTTACCATTGCAAAATTTGCACAGATGATAAGTGCGATCAACATTCCGGATGGATTAAAATTGATGTGGGAAATCCCTTTAAACGGTGTAGAAGGAGCTTTACCGCCCGGTATATAAAATTTATTGATAATCTCTTTAACCATATCCTGGAAAGGAAATGATGACAAGGCTCTGCGAAAATGTTCACCCGGATCACCCATCTGGAGAGAACGAACCATTACCCACTCAAGTGCGGTACCGGAGATTGTCCCCTGCTGGTTAAGCCGGGAAACGACACTTGCCAGGAGTGGACTGGAAATATTAACGCCCATCCCACCCTGAATTATCATCGGAAGTTTATCCTTGCTCATTTTTCCATCTCCCCGATTGAATAATTTCGTTTTGTTATTGAATCCTCGATTAAAGAATTCATCTCCGTTGGGTATGGTAATACGCGTTCTATAACAACCTCATCTCTAAAATTTTGAATAACTATTCAATTTAAAACTTTTTTGAGTTCTGTATGGGTCTATAATTATCACCACAACATTATAATTAAGTCTGATCGATCGAAAGTTATTTAGTTACGGCTTCTTTGGCTTCTCTGTTTCTCTGTTCAATCAGTTGTCTGCCTTCATCAGATTCCATACCCGTCGGGTGACCAAGGCTGTTTCTCATCTGAATGTACACTTCATATTCTTCTTGCGTAATTTTATTCTGCCAGTTGCCTGTAATTATTCCGAGAGAGATAAAGAAGAAAAATACACCAATCACTAACGGGGTGATATACTTTTTTGTAACTCTTTTTCCGGTAACCACTTCCTTAAGGTAAAGTGCATCTCTCACCGGACAGGCATCAACGCACTTCATGCACGAAGAACACTCATCCGAGATTACATAGTTTACCTTTTCAACTTTTATTTTGTTAGGACATGCAAGCGTACACAAACTGCACGAAGTACATTTTTCGGCATCTCTTTTTATTTTTATCGGACTCAATAACGAAAATATACCAAGTAGTGCTCCGTAGGGACAGAGATATCTGCACCAAAAATTTCGAACAACTATCGAAAGTACAAACAAAACCGCGATAACACTAAATGCAAATTGGGAAATGTCCGCAAAAAAGTAATACATTTTTACATCAGATATTACATTATATGGACTGTCGAGAAACGATTTTAGGGCTGTCACTTCCATCGACAAAAATATGGCATATACAAAAAATCCCAACAACAGGTACTTCAAACTCCTTAGCGGGTAGTCTATCCATTTTGGCATCCTAAGTTTCCGTTTGAAGAGTTTCATCGATATTCTATCTCCAAAATCACCTACAGCTTCTGAAATTGAACCGACAGGACAAATCCAACTGCAAAATGATTTCCCAAAAAGAAGTGAAAGACTTGCAATTCCGAGGAAAATGAAGAATCCTGCGGGGTGGGCTTTATGAAGTTCACCTGTCACGGCAAAATAATACACACTCATCATCGAGCTGATAGGCAGAAAGGCTTCAACTCCGGGGGGACGCGAAAAACTTCCCTCTACACCACCAGTTTCAAAATATTTTGTGAAGTAATGAAACTCCACGCCTATCCAGAGACAGACTAATATAAATGCTGCTTGTACCCAAAATCTGTGTGATTGCAGCTTTATTTCTTTTATTTTTTTAACGGTTCTACTTTTTAACGGTTGTTGTTCCATCTTGCTTTTCCAAATCAGATAAAATTGTCTGATTAAATTTAAGAGATTTCCTGTTAATAAAAAAATGATTTTTAATTCATTTTATTAGCATAAAATATCTCATTACGAGACAGTTAATTTCTCATATTGAGACATCTTTAATATTCGTGAAATTTATTACGGTATTTTGACCTGAATTCGACATATTTTTTTCGGCACAATTTTTGCATTATAATTGTGTTAAATTTTAATCAAACGAAAGTGAGACCCAAAATGCTACGATTTACACGCATTTTCTGTTTTTCCACTCTGTTAACTTTGGCTTTATTGCTTCCCGTTACAACCTACGGACAGTTGACTATCTTCACAAATCAGGTGCCTGCTGCTACAGGGTCTGACGGAGATTACGAATTGGGAACCAAATTTACAGCCGCACAACCGGTTAACATTCTATCAATAAGGTTCTACAAAACCGCCGGAGAATCTGGTGTTCACACCGGAAAACTTTTCTCCGCATCAGGTACACTTCTTACCTCGGTGGTTTTTACGAACGAAACAGCATCGGGATGGCAGACGGCAACACTTGCGTCTCCATATCTTATTGCAGCAAATACCACCTACATAGTTTCAGTAAATGCCAATGTTGAATACCCGATTTCTCAGAACGGTCTGGTTACTTCGATTACCAACGGTATTTTGGCTACAGTTGCTGATGGTGAAAATGGAACATTTAATGTCAACCCAGGGGTCTTCCCAAATCAGTCATTTAACAATTCCAACTATTTTGTAGATGTGGTGGCACAAACACCACCTAACTCTATCTTTACCACTCAGGTCCCCTCCGGCGAGTTTAACGATGGTCCTTATGAAATGGGTGTCAAGTTCTCTGTGACTAAAGTTGCCAAAATAAAAGCAATTAAATATTATAAAACACCCGGCGAATCAGGTACACATACCGGTCGCATCTGGGATATTTATGGCAGACAACTCGCAGAAGTAACCTTCACTAACGAAACAGCATCAGGATGGCAAACTGCTGAAGTAACGGGTGACTACGAAATCTATCCTGAAAATGTTTACTTTGTGTCTGTTAATTCCAACACGGCTTATGGTGCAACTCAAAACGCACTTGCAACTCCCGTTTCGAATGGAATTTTAACCACGGTTGCTGACGGTTCAAACGGCGTTTATGGAAATCCGGGCACTTTCCCAACCAATTCATATCAGAACTCGAACTACTTCCGAGATATTGTAGTTGAAGAAGTTCTTAATCCCTGGGTTCCACCTGTCGAGTTATCATGGCCAATTAATGGAGCTCAGATTTACTCAAACAGTGCGCAATTTTCCTGGTACCTGCCATGGGGTATGGGAGCCGGATTCCACTTCGATCTGCTCGTTTCCACAGATCCCAACATGGCTACCTACACTCTTTACAACCCGGGTTCAAACCAAAATTTCACCGTTAACGGGCTCTTATCCGGAACAACTTATTACTGGAGGGTCAGAGTACATAACATTGTTGGTTGGGTCTATAACACCTCTGTAATTCAGAGTTTCATGACTCCTGCGGTGCCTGCACCACCTGTTGCAGTAGCTTCGTGGCCAATCGGGAATCCGACAGTTTACACCCTCTCCCCGACACTCTACTGGTACCACAACGAACCTGCATTTGGACTAACTTACGAAGTTGAAGTGGTTCAGGGTGAGACTTCAGCCCTCACCGGAACACCTAACATGCTCCCGACGACAAACAGATTCATACAACTTAACGGTTTGACAGCAGGAACCAAATATAGCTGGGCTATTCGCTCAGTTTCAGGCTCAATCACTTCTGCATGGTCTGCTCCGGCTTCTTTCACAACTCTTTCAGTACCCGCTGTTGTTGTACCAACCCCATCCTGGCCGTTGGGTGGAACAACTATCTACACCACGAATCCTAAACTTTACTGGTACCTTGGAAGTGATGGAACGGGACTAACTTATGAAATCGAACTCGTTTCCGGCACAAATTCATTCACCGGAAGTGCGACTTTCATTAATATTACTTCGCTGAACTATCAGTTAAGCAATTTGACAAATGGAACTGACTATAAATGGAAAGTTCGTTCAAAGAGAGGTGCAACATACTCAAACTGGTCAGATGAAGCACTTTTCTCAACCGTAGCATCAGTTGCAAACTCATCTCCTGTAGTGCCTCATCCATCATGGCCTGTTGGTGGTGCACTTGTCTATTCCACATCAACCACATTAAATTGGTGGCTGGGTACAGCTTCTGATGGTTACACTTATGAAGTTGAATTAAGAGCAGGTGCCCTGCAACAAAGTGCAACTGCTACAGGACTGACGAATACTTCTCTGACTATTCCATTGTTGCTCGGTGGAACCACCTACAATTGGGCAGTTAGATCATATAAGAATGGTGTTTACTCAACCTGGTCAACAGGTCAAACATTCACAACCACTTCTACCACCCCAACTGCTGTAACTCCGGTTCCCTCATGGCCGATTGGTGGAACGACAATCTACACCACTTCACAGCAGCTTTCGTGGTATATGAATTCTGCTTCTGCAGGTTTAAAATACAATCTGAAGTACTCAACCTCGCAAAACATGGCTGGTGCTGTAACCGTGCCAAACCTCACCAACAGTTTTTATCTGTTAACAGGCTTGCAGCTCGGAACCACTTACTACTGGCAGGTTCAATCAACTGATGGTGTCGTGCTTTCAGCCTGGTCAGATGTTGTGGATTTTGTAACCTGGTCGGGCACATGGACGGTACAACCTCTAACAGGTAGCCCCGTCAATGGAATACAGTTGGCAACATTTGCTCCTGTCCTCTCTTGGATCATTCCAACGAGTGGTGATATTGCAGGCTATGAAGTGCAGTATGCAGATAACCCTGCATTTAACAACGCAGTTACACAGCTTTCAACCTCAACAAATTATACGATTACATCGGGTCTGCAAAACACTACCTATTGGAGAGTCCGTTCGAAAAATTCAAATGGTGATTTCTCCGCTTACTCAGATGCAGCTTCGTTTATACCCGCAACACCAAACTCGGTTAATGATAATACCACTCCGACAAATTTTATGCTGGAACAAAATTATCCTAATCCATTCAATCCGGCAACTACAATTAAATTTGGAGTTCCAACCACGGGAATGGTAACCTTAAAGGTTTACGATAATCTTGGAAGACTCGTTGCAACTCTGGTTGATGGCGAAATAGAAGCAGGTTCACACATTGTATCTTTTAATGCTTCAAGTTTGGCAAGTGGAATTTATTTCTACCGCCTCGAAGCTGCCGGCACTTCAGTTTCTAAAAAAATGATCGTGCTCAAATAAAAGAAGTAAATTATTTTTTCACCCTCATCCTGTTCAATCAGGGTGAGGGTTTTTTATTTCCCTTTCTTTAGTTTCCTCGGGTTACTCACCACTATTTCATCGTTTCCAACTTCTTTTGGTTTGCAGTCTAAACATATTTTTATTAAGTTGGCTTACAATTTTTATTTAAATGGTGAGCGACATGAGAAAGAATACTTTCTTCATTTTTTTAATCGCCTTTAATTTTTTACTGATACCGCAAGGGAAAGTCTATATCGTCCTCGGATCAGATACCGCCATTTGGGACGGAATGAGTACCTCCCGCTATAATTGCACCTACAATATCCAACTTTTTACCGACGCAAATAAAAACACAACAAAGGTGATGGAGCCATCTTTTAGAAACAGGTTTACCGATTCTTTTGGCACTCCTGTTAAACTTACCTGGTGGATGATGGCTGGGAATATCTTCCGATTTGCGACCAATAACAATGTCCCCGTTCCAAACACGATGACACTAAATTTGATGAAAAAATATTTTGGACAGAGCATTGCCCGCTGGGGAGATGAACTCACTCTACACTATCACACCTTTGGATGGAACGATTACGATAATGATGGTATTTTTTGGTGGAATCAGACAGAGCAATTTAGCGAAGTAAAAGACGATTTTGATGTTACTCTCGCCCAATATCTGCTTGAAGAGGATGTCTTCCCTGTCTCATTCAGAAGTGGATGGCATTATATGGATAACGGATGGCAAAATTATCTGAATACACTGCTCCCCTACAGCCTGCATAACGATTATCCGGCAAAAAGAACCGACCTCGTAGAACCACGAGATAATAATTTTGACTGGTCGCAAGCTTCCGCAGAGTTTGTCCCGTTTCAACCCTCATCTGATAACTACCAACTATCGGGAGGTTCAAAAGGGTGGAATGTCAGATCAAAATATATGGGATCTGTCACCACTTCTATGATGAATTCGATCTTTTCAAAGGCGAATCAGGGTACCGATCAGCTCGCCTGTTTTTGGTCTCATTTGCCCGAAGGGACTTTCCTCGATGAGATTGCACATGTAGATTCTCTCGCACATAAAGCCGCACTTCTTTACCCAAATGTTAAATTTCAATATTGCACAGCAGTTGAAGCCTACCAGCTATGGCGAAAAGGAACCGACACCCTAAAACCTGAATTGACAATCACCGAAGAGATATCAGGCGATTCACGAAAATTTGTAATTACGACCAATGAGCAGATTTTCCAAAGTCAACCCTTTGTTGCCATTAAAGATATTTATGACCGTTATACTGTCGCAGAATGTATTCAGACGGCTCCCCGCACATGGAAGACCGTAAACTCATACATGGACGGTGACCTTCTGAAAGTTGGAGTTGCTATCACCGACACGATGGGCAACCTTTCGACAAAATTTATACGATATAAGCCCGATGACCAATTTATCGACAATCTTGACCAGGGATATTCTGAAATTTTTGGTTCCTGGTCAAACAACACTTCCGCAGCATGGGGTATAGACTCGAGAATGTCAACCCTTCAACCCGGTGATTCGGCGAAAGTGCGATGGAACTTTGTCCCTTCTCAATCTTCATGGTATTCGGTACATCTTCAATTTCCAAATTTACCCAACCAACTTGAAGAGCTCAATATCGAACTCCTCAAAAACGGTTTTCCCATTCAGAGTTTCACTTATCAGTACAACCTTCCCTGCAACAAATGGGCTTATCTTATATCAAAAGAGCTCGAAGCGGGTTCGCTCTACACTTTTACTATCACCGGAAAAAATAATTCAACATCTGTAAAGGCTATTTGTTCTGATGTTATTAAGTTTTCTGCTAATGTTAAAGATCGATATCTTGTTTGTGAAAGACCATTTTTAGATCTTGGTGAAGTAAATGAATTGGATACTCTAAAGTTTGAGCTCCCAATCAGAAATGAAGGGATAAACAGTCTTACAATCTCTTCTGTTCACTCGGTAACAGGAAAATTGATTACAACCACTTCTTATCCGTACGCCATTCCGGGCATGTCTCCACACAACATTATGCTCGAATTTATACCAACTGAAAGAGGTACCCACACCGATACCATAGTTGTGATAAGCAACGACCCAATAAACAGTTTACTCAAAGTTCCGGTTTCGCTAACCGTTGTACCTTACTTCGAGATTGTTGATGATACTGATTCAACCCGTTATAGTGAAACAGGTGCCTGGAATAAAAGTGTTGCCCAGGCTTACGGAAATTCGAGCAGATACGCTTACATAAATACTACAACTCCACCCCCTGTGGCGACATTTTCATTTACACTCGATAAAACCTCATTGTATGATGTCTCATTTATTGTTCCTGTTACAACAAACAGTGCAAATAACGCACTGTATATCATAAAAAAAGAAAGTGTTGCTATCGATTCCATTCACATCAATCAGAACACAGAGAGCGGACAGTGGCGAATCCTCGGCAGATACTTATTTAATGAAGGAGATAATGTCTCGGTCAGTGTTGTTGATTCAAGAGAGAGCAGTACGGGGCCCGTTATAAGAGCCGATGCGGTTAAAATTTCCATTGCTGATCCAAGCAGTGTAGAGAATGGAGAAAATGCGAATCTTCCCGACAAAACAGAACTTTTTCAAAACTTCCCTAATCCGTTTAATCCGTCAACAACTTTAAGTTTTAATCTTGCAGAATCAGATTTTGTAAAACTGAAAATTTACAACTCAATCGGCGAGCTTATTGCCACACCGATAGAGCAATTTTTGCAAGCCGGCAGACATTCAGTTTTATTTTCCGCAATCAACAGTACAAGCGGAATCTATTTTTATCAGTTGGAAACGAACGGTAAAAAATTGACGGGCAAGATGATAATCCTGAAATAGTCCCCAAAAGTCCTTCAAGGCGATATTTGAATAGATAACATGCGACCAAATACCGTAGATTCTCCCCCAACTCAACATGGATGGAGACAAGGGGGCGGTGGAGAATATGGGCAGGGGGTGAGGTAAAAAATCATTATATTTCCTTCTGATTAAGGAAAATTTACGAGCCGATAAATGAAGAAGAAAATACCAAGATTAACCGCAAACTTTGAATCCCTTGTTTTGGATAATGGATATTATGTTGATAAAACAGAATTTATTCAGAAATTGGAGAATTTAAACTTTCCGAATATCTTTTTTCTTCGCCCCCGCAGATTTGGCAAATCTCTAACCTTTTCCATGCTTGAATATTATTATGGCATCCAACACAAAGAACGATTTGATGAATTGTTTGGTCAATATTTTATCGTACTTGACAGAAGTATGATGAATGAATTTCTGAATTGAGTTCCAAACAGAAATGAAATTTGAACTTGAGCCGATAGGAGTTGTAGAATCGAAATTCAAAGAGAGATATGAAACACCCCATCAAGGGATTCTGAATTCTGACGAGTTGTCTTTGATAAATCTCATTCCACACAGGAATTATGAGCAGGCACTAAAAGATATAGAGGGTTTCACCAAAATTTGGGTCATTTATCTCTTTCATCTCAACTCAACCTGGAAACCCCTGGTTACTCCACCGAGGCATAACGGAAAAAAAGTTGGAGTATTTGCATCACGATCACCTCACAGACCAAACAATATTGGACTAAGTTGCGTAACATTGGTGCGGGTTGAGGGACTGAAAATCTATATTTCCAACTCCGATATATTGGATGGAAGCCCTGTCCTCGACATAAAACCGTACCTCCCCTATTCCGATTCATTCCCGGATTCACAAACAGGCTGGGTGAAAACCGCCGAAAAAGAAAAGTATAAAATATCATTTTCTCCGGAGGCTACAGAGAATTGTAGCGATATATTAATGGATTCAGGTGAGAACATACGAGGGTATGCTGAAGTGCAGCTTATTATGGATCCGGCAGATACAAATAGAAAACGAATAACTCGAATTGAAGACGGTGACTATGAACTCGTCTATCAAAATTGGAGCATTGTCTATTCAATAAACGATGAAATGAAAGAAGTGAAAGTGGGTAAAATCAGGATCAGGAGCTGAGGTAATACTTCTCTTTTGAAATTTGATAAATCAAAAACTTTATTTTCCCCCCGGTAAGAACCGACTCATCCTCAAATTCTCTATCCAGAGTGAAACCATGTTTTTTCATTAATTCTATCGAATTCCTGTTTTCAGGATGTACAAAGCCCTCAATAAAGTCCATCGAGAGTTCATAAAATCCATAACGAAGAACAGATGATAGTGCCTCAGAAGCATAACCACGACCTTGCCGTTCAGGTAGCATTTCAAAACCCACTTCTGCCGTTTTGCCATCGTCCGAAAAATTCCACAAACAAATAGTTCCGAGAAATTCATCCGAAATCTTTTTTGTGATTATCCAATACAACCAGTTTTGCTCTTCGATTCCTTGAAGGATCTTTGTTAAAAACTCTTTAGCTTCACTGGTTTCAGATTGTAATTTTCTATCGAGATATTTAGCCACCGATTCATCGGAGCGTAAACGGAAAATGCCGATGGAATCTGTAACCATCGGCTTCCGTAGATTAATTCTATCCCCTTGAAGTTCGGGGAATTCTTTTGCCAACTTCATTTATTCAGATATTTTAAATCTGCTACTTCATCAAGACAAGTTTATTCATTTTTACAAATCCACCCGCCTGCATTTTGTAAAAATAAATTCCGCTTGAAAGTTGCTCTGCGTTAAAGTTAACCGAGTAACTTCCTGCTTCCTTTACTTCATTAACGAGTGTTGTTATTTCATTTCCGATGGTATCAAATACTTTCAACGAAACATGAATGTTTGAAGGAACCTGATATTTAATAACGGTTGAAGGATTAAAGGGATTAGGGAAATTTTGATCGAGTTTATAATTAGTGATGTTTGTTTCATCACCAGAGATATCTGTAGTTCCGCTCGTTACAAAGCTAACAGTTGTATCGTTCATCAAGATACCGTTAATGCTCTTAAGTCCGGAGAGAGAAAGAGTATATTGTGTTCCCGTAGCGAGTGATGAAAATTTAACGAGTATTTTTGAAACATCATTATTAACACCCCAATCGATCGAGAGTGGAGAACCAACACCGTTATTACAAACAAAGTTTGAAGGATTGACAGCCACGGTTGAGTCGATATACCTTGAAAAATCAACAACCACAGCATTAGTTTCAGGGAAAAGTTTTACCACTTGTGGTTTCAAGTCAGTCTGCCAAATTTCTGCAGCAAATTCAGGATGGTCAATAAACGGATTTCTGTTTTTCTGATATGTAAAGATGGCATTGTTTCTGTTAATCTCTTTTGTGCTCACAGTATCTTTTATGTGCCATGAGTAGAGTAAATTGGCATACCAGGGAAGAAGGTTCGATTTGTTGGTTGCAGGACTCGTTGAGAAACCACTGTCTTCCAAATAATACCTTACAGACATGTACATCATCGATCTTGCGAGATCACCTTTGTAAGCATCAATTGGTTCAAATACAGTGGATGTGTAGCCCGGGAAAGAACAACTTCCCACTTTTGAGCCGTTTGTTGAGGTCCAGGTAGCATTGGCAACAGTTCCAAAAGGATAATTGCTTCTTCTGTTATTCACATAACCATCTGTTGGGTACATGTGAAAAAGGTCTGATCTGGCAGGATTTGTAGCACCCAGCCAACTGTCGGGCCATGAGTGTTCTCTGTTATAACAATCACCTTCACCGGAATAATTGCCACACTTCTTCAGCCCGTGGACGAACAAATAAGCAGGTGTTCCACCCGGTTTATCAGAGTAGATATCCCAAACATTATTAGTACCGGGTCTTGAATCGGTTGAAGGGAAAGCAGTATATAGTCCGTCGTAGCTAATCACAGTATGTCCCTTCACGATATTGTGAAGTGCGGTTCTGAGAGCAGTTCCGTAAAGTTTATAAGCGTTTTGATAATAGTCGGCTTCAGTGTTTTGAGCCTGGATAGATGCCCACCCGAAGGTGAAGGAGAGGAATAACAAAGTTATACCTGTTGTGGGGAAGATACTTTTTTTCATCAATAGATGACCTTCAATAACGAACGCAAATCGTTGCGTCACAAGATTGTGAGAATAAGTTGTTTAATACCAAGAAAGATACGCGAAGGTTAGATCGCCGTGAAGTGACACCCGGGAAGAAGGATAACGGACAGCATTATCTTATAACATTGGTGGAGGTGGCGGGAGTCGAACCCGCGTCCGAAGTTGAGGCTCAGTGAATATGCTACGCACATAGTCAGAATTTTAATTTCTTCCCGATTGCTCCATCTGACAGGATCGCTCGGTTAATATCCGGTAAAAGATTCGCGTCACCTACCCGGAGATCGGATCAGCTATCGCATCTAAATGGCGTTCACTACAGAGCCGATACGAGAACTCTGCGTAAACGGCAGCCTAACTAATTAGGCTGCGAGGGCGTAAGATTCGCCTGTTGTTTTTTTACCGCTGTTTAGCGTGTCTGCGGATAACACGGTACGCAATTCAAGGCTCCAGTCAACCCCGTCGAAGCCAATTTCACCCCCGTGAAATTTTTTCTATTTTTCCCATTTCAGATCTTCATTGCCACTGATATGATTTGCATATCGTGCCGCAACAAAGAAAAAATCTGAAAGACGGTTCATAAATATAACAATATTTTTATTCAATTCCTCATGATGCATCAGATCCACAACCAATCTCTCCCCTCTTCTGCAGACAGTTCTGCACACATGCAAAAATGATGCCCCTTTACTTCCCCCCGGAAGAATAAAGCTTTTAAGTTCTTCTAATTGATTAGAGTAAAAATCTATTCGTTTTTCCAGATCAGAAGAAAATATTTCTTCTGTCCGCGGTAAAACAAAGTTTTTAATTTTTGAGTCGAGAGGTGTGGCAAGATCAGAACCAACTGTAAACAATCTGTTTTGAATCAGCTTAAGATCAGCTATTAACTCAGCATCAGTTATTTCACACAGAGCAAGTCCAATAAACGAATTTAATTCGTCAACCGTTCCGTAGGCTTCAATTCTTAGACTCTCTTTGCCCACTCTCTGTCCACCAAAGAGCCCCGTTTCACCACTGTCACCGGTTTTTGTATAAATCTTCATCTTTCTCAGTTTTGTTTACAAGTATAATCGATTACGGACCGCTAAAGTTCCGTTACGGTTACAGTAATTCTTTTTTCACCATCCTCGGTATAAAGAGTAGCTCCTTTTTGCAGGTGACCTTTTCTAACAAGACCCATCCCTTTCATTCTGCCGTTTGAATGATAATCCGAAATCGAAGTAAGCATACCTGCATCCTTGTGCTCTTCATCAAGAAGTTGAACGGGCAAAACTCCTGCAAAATCTTCACTAAGCTCCACTTGTGCGAGCGATTTTTGAACCTTATCGTAGGTATCGAGGCGGGCAATCACTTCCTGACCGATGAAACAACCCTTTTTTAGCGACACTTCACTCATCAAATTCACTTCATGCGGATTGAACAAATCAGAAATCTCTGTTTCACCGGGAATAATTTCTTCAATGTTTTGGTGCCGAATTGCGGCTTCACTTACAAAATCAATATTGAACGGACCGTCATATTTTATGATATAGTTAGCGAGTTTCTCAAAGTTCCGTGGTTCACCAAACAGCAGGTAACGATCCTGTTTTCCGCCATACTTATATTTTAGGACGCTAAAAAACTTGTCTTCAAACTCAAAATTATAAATTCGGTTTTCTTCTTCATCTTTAATTCCGGAAAGGAGGATTATCACAGTCTGGGCTTGAGGTCCGTAGATTTCGAAGCTCCCAAAAACCCCGGTGATGTCTTTAATATTTACATCATCCATAATGATATATCTGTTGATCCATCTTGTGAGTTTATCGGAGCAACCACCAGAACCAAACACCAGGAACCTCAGCCCCTCATTTACAACGAGTACAGAATCGATGATTCTCCCTTTGTCAGTGCAAAAGATTGTGCGGACACTCTCTCCCGGTTTAAGTTTTCTTAAATCGTTTGTGCTGATCCTGTTTAGAAAATCGAGAGCGTCTTCCCCTTTTATTTCAAGAGTACAAAATGAGGAAGTGTCCCTTATTGCAGTCCCGTTCTTTAGAAGTTGGATATCTTCTTTGAGACCTCTCCGAGTATCTGAAAGGAAGTGATGATTCTTCTCAATTTTATATGAATAACCATTTGCAACAAGTATGTTCTGAATAACGGATGTAAATATTTTATCTGTCATAATCTCTTTGGTAAAATCGTAATATTGTTTTTCTGAAGAAAGCGTACCGGGGAGCGGGTTTCTCCCCGGTTTAACGGTTGTTGGAATCTTAGTAGGGCGTAACTTTTTCGGGATATCTGGTATTCACATAGAGGGAATCTTTCCAAATATAT
The DNA here is from genome assembly GCA_964431385.1 of uncultured Ignavibacteriaceae bacterium. Taxonomy (GTDB): domain Bacteria; phylum Bacteroidota; class Ignavibacteria; order Ignavibacteriales; family Ignavibacteriaceae; genus UTCHB3. The sequence goes on from CAYSJM010000003.1 coordinate 59,851, forward strand.
GTAACAGAGTCAACTACAGAAATTACATGATCATTATCCACGAATACATACTCTATGTAGTCGGGGAACTTGTCACCATTTGCATCCGTCATTATCCTTCTTTGATTTACTCCCTCGTAAGTGAGCAACAAGTGGGGTTTCGACTTAAATCCATCGAGGAAAAAGTAGTTGAAGTAAAATGTTGCGTTCTTAAACTGGGCGTAAAAATCAACTTTGATGTAAGGGATATTTTTCGCAGCCCAATTTTGCAGAGTCATTAGTCTAAAGCCACCGTGTGATGGAGTATATTTTTCCCAGATCCTGTTAAAGTTTCTGTTCTCAACGGTAAAACCGGTCATAAAAAAAAGTGCGGTTCCGAGACGGGTACTGTCGTAGTCGATGAAACTCTGATCGTAACCAATCACATTTTTTGATTCAATCAAACGATCTCGTTCCATTCCTTCGCGGGAAGTGGCAATAAGCGAAAAAACCATTCTGGTACCTGAATCATCCCGATAGATTACCGCTGCGGGTGGGATACCAACTGAATTTGGTATGTCCTCCTCAATCACATAACTTCCTTTGGGGTAAGCTTTTAGCACCGCTTCCATCAAATCAATAGTATCGCCTGGGAATCTGTTTTTTGTTTGATTCTTTCTTTTTTCGAGGTTAAACTCTTGAATCGATTTATCTTTATCAGGTTGATCTTCAACAAGTTCTTTTGTTGAGGTTGACCCCGTATCCGTTGGATCATCTGACGATTCGTCCCCACAACCGGCAACAAAAATTGCCATGGCATAAAAAAGGACAAATCCTATTAAATATTTGAATTTCATATTAAAATATTTTCTACTTTCCGGAATATTCTTCCATGAAAAAAGCTGAACTGATAATACCAAGTCTAAAGTGATTCAGATCAAAATGTTCATCGGGCGAATGCAAGTTCTCGGTATTAAGTCCCAAACCCATCAATACTGAATCTGCCCCGAGAATTTTTTTAAACTTGGCTACTACAGGAATGCTGCCGCCTTCTCTCTGATAGACTGTTTCCTTGCCAAATGCTCTACTCAACGCAGTGGCAGCGGCTGTAATTGCTTTTGATTCAATAGGCACGAGACAAGCCTCGGCACCATGAACAAAGCTGACTTTCACTTTTACTGAATCTGGAGCTACCCTTTCAACAAAATCGCGGAAATGTTTACCTATCTTTTCAGGATTTTGATTGGCGACAAGTCTCATGCTTATTTTGGCAGAAGCCTTGGAAGGAATTACTGTTTTAGCACCCGCTCCTGAAAATCCACCCCAAATTCCGTTACAATCGAGAGTTGGTCTTGCACCGGTTCTTTCGATAACGGTAAAACCTTTTTCACCCCACAGTTCATCAACATCAAGATGAGCCTTGTATTCAGTCTCTGAGAACTCAAGTTTTGCAAGCTCTTCCCTTTCGTGAACCGTCAGTTCAACAACATCATCATAAAAACCGGGGATGGTAACTTTGCCATTTTCATCGTGCATTTTGGAAATGATCTGAGCTAATATGTTTATCGGATTTGCAACTGCTCCACCAAAGGTGCCCGAATGCAGGTCTCTGTTAGGTCCGGTAACTTCAATTTCCATATAGCACAAACCGCGTAAACCATAAGTAAGGGTCGGCAGCATCGGTGCATAAAGAGCAGTATCGGAGACAAGCACCACATCGCAACTTAACAATTCTTTGTTGGCTTGTAAAAACGGCTCAAGACTCGGACTTCCAATTTCTTCTTCACCCTCAATAATAAATTTCACATTAAGTGGAAGCTCATTGGAAGTGGCGAGCAATGCTTGAACAGTTTTAATGTGCATGTAAACCTGTCCTTTGTCATCAGTTGCACCCCTTGCAAAAATTTTTCCATCCTTTATGACAGGATCAAAAGGGGCACTGCTCCAAAGATCAACTGGATCAACTGGTTGCACATCATAATGCCCATAGATAAGCACGGTAGGTGCACCCGGGACTCTGAGTCGTTCACCGTAAACCACCGGATGTCCACCTGTTTCGAGGACAACGGCTTTGTCCAAGCCGGCTTCCATCATTTTTGCAGCGGTAAATTCAGCACATTTTTTCATTTCATCCGCTTTTTCGGGAAGAGTGCTGATGCTTTGATATTTTAGAAATTCACCGAGTTCGGCGATAAATTTATCGATGTTTGTATTTACAAATTGTTCAACTTTGTGCATATTTTTCCTATTGATTACTCAATCATGTACTTATAAATTATTGGTACAAGGTCCCTGAACCTTTTTTCTGTCTTTTTGTCCATTTTTCTTAAAATATTTTCAACCGGTACATATTCCTTGGTAAATGGATCATCGATCAGATAAACAAACCCTGATTTATCGAGCGAAATTGCCTCGATGGCAGCAGCGTATCTGAACTGATGATAACCCGGAATATAGTTGATAATATTAAAAACTCTGATATTCGTAACTGTAAATTTATTATCAAATTTCAAATTAAAAAAGTTCAATCGGTTTCTATCTGTACCCCATAGCGTACCGTCATCAGCCATAGCAAGACCGGTAATAGTGTTTATACCAAGCGAATCCAAAAGCATAGTGGAAACTATTTTTAGAGTATTTTTATCGACAACTCTGATAAGACTGCCGGCAAAAGAAGTTTCGCCTCTTTTTATTCCTTCCAACCCCAAATATAAGTAGTTTGAATCAACTGCAAGCCCTTCATATCCTGTATTATCTTCGATATATTGACGAAATAGTGAATCCGGAGTAATAACAAGGCGTTTTACACCCGTCACTTCACCTGAAAAGAGATCATCCCCCTTAAAAACCAGTTCATAGATGCCAAATTGCCTTCTGTATCTGTGATCGGGTTCAACGCTGATATAAACCTTGTTTGTGTATTTATCGTACGCCACATCTTCTATGTCAAGCCTGATTTTTGGCGGAAGTGTATCTGTGACCGAAGAATCGATTGTTATGTCGGTGAGCGTGAATTCATTGTCAACCACTTTCAAAAAATGGAGTGCCTGTTTATCGTCACAGATAATAAAAACTGGCTGACCAAGTTCATCATTTTTAATAAATGCGATCCCCGATGTTTGTTGCGGATATTTTTCACCATCAATTAACCATGCCGGAAAACCCGGTACAAGCCCCGATGAAGGACCACAGCGGTTCAATTCAAAAATTAGAGCAGCAATAGATAAAATCAGAATTACAATATTCAGGGTTTTTAATTTCATATAGCTACAAAATTACCAAGATTTACACTCACAAAAAATCCGGAGAGTTCTCCCCTCTCCTATGACCCAAAGATTTTGTGTCGCAAGGAAATTACTTACAAATTCATTGAAGTTAATTCGTTTCGATAACAGCATTAAGATGAACACAGAAGCAGATAAAATAAACAATGTCGGAATCTTTTAAGTAATGGATGCTGTTTAATGAAATCGGATATTTATATTTACAAGCAATTTTGTTGAATGTTTCAAAAACGGACAAGCAACCAGCTCAACATTGTTATTTGAATTTTTACAACTAAAGTTGAGAATGCAATAACGATATGTATTAGCACAGTTTTCAATATTAATTAGATACGAATTAGCAAGATTTATACTCACAAAAAATCCGGAGAGTTCTCCCCTACTTTATGATCCTAAGTTTTTATGTCGCAAGGAAATTCTTCATACCTTTCCTTTTCTCAGTTTTTTCACTTTTTTCGGTTTTTATCCTTCAATTTCTGATGCGATTTTCCGAACAGTTAATCGGGAAAGGAATAGATACAATTCTGATACTTCAACTGATTGCCTACAATCTCGCATGGATGATGGTTTTAGTTGTACCGATGTCAGTTTTAGTGGCAACACTTATGGCATTTGGTGGACTCTCACAAAACAATGAGATAACTGCCATCCGGGCTGCCGGATTAAGTCTCTACCGCTTAACTGCTCTCCCTCTGGTTTTAGCCGCCGGGCTCGTCTGGTTTCTGATTTATTTTAATAACGAAGTGTTGCCTGATGCAAACCATAAAACCAAAAATTTAATGTGGGAAATTACTGCCACACGCCCTGCACTCTCGATTGTACCAAATGTGTTCATGACCGATATTGTCGGCTACGCAATTCTTGCTGAAAAAATAACCCAAGATTCAAATAAACTCGTAAATGTTAAAATTTACGACAACAGCCGCTCCGGGTTCGTAAATATTCTCACTGCAAAAAAAGGTGATCTGAATTTTAATCAGGATCGCTCAAAACTGATGATGAATCTCTATGATGGAGAGATTCACGAACAAGGCGATGGACACCTTTACCGAAAATTAAAATTCAAAAAACACATGCTTTTGATGAATTCAGAACAATTTTCGCTTAAGAAGATTACTGATGAATACAGATCAGATCGTGAACTCGGAATAGAAGAACTAAAACTCCGGTCAGACAGTATTGCCCGGGTTTTTGACGAACATGTGCTGATAATGAAACGAATAGCAAATCCGTTTTTTTACGGAGATTCAGCCGGATCGTCACTCCCGGCGATGAATGCGGGTGACACTGGGAAAGATTCGTGGAAAGCAAGGATTGCCTCGAGGGTGAAACAACAACTTTCCACCATAGAGACCACCCTGATTGCCCAGGATTATTTGATTATGCAAAATTATGCATACAGGGTAGAAGTTGAAAAAAAATATTCAATCCCTGCGGCTTGTATCGTGTTCCTTCTGCTTGGTGTACCACTCGGTATGATGACCCGCAGAGGTGGTTTTGGAGCTGCCGCAAGCATCAGCCTTTTCTTCTTCCTTCTCTATTGGTCATTCCTTATCGGCGGTGAAAAACTCGCAGATAGAGGAATTGTTTCACCATTTATCGGGATGTGGGCTGCAAACGCAATTTTAGCCTCCACGGGTGTTTATCTATTCTTTAGATCGGTAAGAGATAACACAACAATTGATTTTTCAGGCATACAAAGATTTCTTCCCAAAAGATTCAGAAAAGTATCAGAAGATGTATAAAATACTCGATCGATACATTATCAAAAGCTTTATTGCGTCCATTTTTTATGGATTGCTCGCTTTTACGCTCCTTTTTGTGATTATCGACTTGATGGAGAATCTGGACGATTTTATCGATAACAGTGTCGATATTTCAATTGTCCTTAACTATTATCTTGTCTTTATTCCTGAAATTTTGAAATTGATGACCCCGGTGGCAGTCCTTTTTGGTGGTCTGTTTACTGCCGGTAAAATGTCGAGCAATAACGAATTAACTGCTATAAAATCGAGTGGAATTTCGATCTACAGGTTTATGCTCCCTTTTATTCTTGTTTGTATTTGCGTCTCCGGGCTAAATTTTTACTTTGGCGGATTTGTCGTTCCTGAAGCCAATACAGTAAAAACCCGAATTGAAGCTGAACACCTTAAAAAGGGCGAAGCGGCAGCTATCAGCAATCTCTTCTTTCAAGATCCACCAAACAAAATTGTAAATATTTTCTACTTTAACCACGAAAAACTCGAGGCTTATAAAGTCGGAATACAATCTTACGACTCGGCGAGCTCTATAAAAATGGTAAGACGAATTGATGCCGAGAAAATGACTTATTTTCCTGCAAAAAAAATCTGGATTGCTTACAATGGGACAGTAAGAGAATTCGGAGCATTAAACGATCAGTTTACTTCTTTTGGTGAAATGGTGGTTAAAGGGCTTAAATTCACCCCTGAAGACTTACAAGTGAAACAACAACGACTTGAAATTTTGAGTAACACGCAACTGAAAAAGTTGATTAGCGATACTCGGGATGCCGGTTATGATTCGAGGCGAGTTGAAATAGAATATTTTTCCCGGTTCTCATTTCCCTTCACTTCCATAATAATCATTCTTTTTGGGTTACCCATTTCAACCGTGAAACGGCGGACGGGGCTTGCACTTCAATTTGGTATAAACATTCTTGTCACATTTGTTTACTTGAGCGTAATGCAAATAGTCTCGGCATTGGGTAAAAATGGATCGCTCGATCCGTTGGTAACTGCCTGGTTAGTGAACGGTCTTTTTATTGCGGCGGCATTTTTTAATCTTTTAAGAATTAAGGGCTGATAATTTTTCAGTTTCATTTCTTTTTCTTAAATTCACACAAAAGTGATGAGTAATTATGGAAACAACAATAATTGGAAATTATAGCCTTCTATCACAAAGAGGTAGCTGGTATGATTATGACTATTTCGAAGCCGAACACACTTCATTAGGAATGAAGGTACAGCTCCTGATTTCAAAATCAGAGTCTGATATCGTCAACCTTGAAGGCCTCAAAAAGTTGCGTAAACTCGGCTTCGAGTCCATTCTCAAAATTTTTGAACTTTTTTATCATGAGGGTAAACTCGTGGTTATTACTGAGTACCCCTCATCCATTTCACTTTTTGACTATTTTTATACCCTCAACCGCCCCTTGGAACCGCTAAAAGCGATCGAACTTGTTTTGGAGATTCTTGAGGCATTAGAGGAATTGCACAACCTTGGATATACCGTCGGCTACCTTGATGAGAGCATAATATTTTTCATTCAGGGGAAGAAGATCAAGATTGGAGGAAATTGGCTCGTCCATTTTGAGAATTATAAAGTAAGCGGTGATTTTGAACTGCTACCTGACGACCTTGCACAAGCAAAAGCACGGGATGTAGCGAGATGTGGTGCCATTCTTTTCAGAATGTTGAATCAGGACACTTTACTTCAGAAAAATCTAAATTTCTCGGCTGTGTTGCAGTCTTCTCCCGCGAGCATCCCAAAACACCTGCTGGAAACAATCCATAAAGCTGTAAATTTGAACTCACCAGTTTATCATGACGCGTCAGGTATGATTGCCGATTTAAAATCACTCAGAACAACTCTTGAGGCAGAACAGATTAAAAAGTTTGAAACCCCTCTGGAAGTTGGAAGAGTTGAGACAGGTTCGCGTGTAAAGGTGACCGCAATTCTGAAAGGTTCTGATACTATTGCGGAATCGACCGCAGATAATCTGATTAAGGAGAAGAGTGCCAAACCATCGATGTCGATGGTAAATATATTTCTGATTCTTTTGATTATTACCCTTACCGCCGGAGGATTACTCTATATCTTTAAGGGCTCAATATTTGGCGGCAAAACTAATATAAACAGTGCCAATATCGATCAGGCTCTCCAAAAAGCCCCACCAAAATTAGTTATGAGTGACTCACTTAAAATAATTACAAACGAGACTCTTGAAATAATTTTGCAATCGACTGCTGCTGAGCGAGATCAACTTCTCACAAAACAAAATCAGCTGGATGCCAACGGGAAAAAATCATTAACTTTTTTCGAAGACCTTTACAGCGGAGTGACAGATCTAAAATCAGCTAAATTAGAAACTGCACTGCAAAAGTTAGAAAAAGCTGCAAACAATTCAGACAGATCGTTGCTTCAATTAGATGCATCTTTGGCTCTTGGCTGTTATTCAATCCTCAAGAATGAAGGCGAAAACGCCTGGTTATATCTTGATTCCTATTCGGAGATGCTCACAGCAAAATACACCACCGCTACTAATTTAAGTGACGATGTGAAAGATAAAATCGAAATGAAAAAAACTTATCTTGCGAGATTAAGAGCCAACTTTAAATAAAGGCATATTATAGTTTCGTTTTGAATCTAAATTGTTAGTTTAGATATTTAAAGATCTGCTCGATAGGCTATTCCCAAACCCTGTGTAAAATTCCTAAGTGTAAGTCCGGAATTTGCCTCAACGGAAGAATTCAACTGGGTATAGAACACGGCTCTAAAATCGATCTCACCACCAGGGACAAGAAAGCTGAAACCGGCACCGTAAACCAGCCCGATCGCAATTTCTGACATCCCGATTACATCTTTTGGACCGATTGATCCTCCCCCGGAATAATGTTCTTTAACTTTACCATTAATCAGCCACGAAAATGATGGCCCCGCAAAGGCGGTAGCTGATATTATTCCATCTTCAGGAGCAATTCGTGATTTTATCATAAGTGAAAAGTCCAAATAGTTAAAGTCATATTCATATTTATTTGCTTTTGGTGTCAAACCGATCGGTGCAGGAGATGCAGAAGGAAGTTGCGAAAGATCACCACCTCTTTTTACAAAGCCAACCTGTGGCGTCAGGTAAAAATATTTCGAAAATTGCACATCAGAGAAGACCGAGATAAATGGCTTCAGCACTTCAGTCTCTTGATGTGTAGTTAAAGATGAAAATCCTGCATTTGAGAGACCGGCCTCAATACCGATATTTCCCTGAGCAAAACCCAAGGCAGGGACAAACCAAAACAAAAATAAAAATTTATTTTTCATAGCTTTATCATTTCTTATTTAATATTTTCTCGTGAAATACAATTCTATAATTCTATACTTCCGGCTTTTAGTTTTTCTTTTAACTGCTTTGCAGCCAGGGCATAACCACCGTCACTCGCATCAATTAAGTGGAAATGTTCGTCCTCATATTTATCAACAATACAGGTCAGAAGTGCTGAGTCAGTGATGTGAACACCGTAACAGATCAATCCTTTACGGCTAAATTCGTCGAGAAACAGAAGTAATCTGTCCTTTTGCTCTTGAGTACTCGCAATAACCATCCGAATCATATCATCCATTTTGATGTAATCAACATTTTTCTTTACATCATCTTTATACCTTCGCCAATGACTTTCTTTATCTCCAAGGAATCCGTTGAAAAAAAGTGCCCCGGCAATGTTCAACCAAATCAAACGGATATATAATTTTATTCTTGAGACTCCGTTCCCACCTCGAATAAGTATCTCATTTTTTAGTTTTTTGTATCCAAAAACGAGTCGGAGATTCTCAGGTTGAATTGGGTTAAAATCGTTCTCGGTACCATAAATATTCAAAATCTCACTAATTATAGTGTCGAAAATTTCGTTTTCCCTCTCTCCCCTTATTTTTGCTTTCACAAGTAACGCAAGAGTAAGCCCTTTGTGCGAAGGAATGCTGTTCCATCTGCATTCAAATCCGGTAAGGTCGGGAATTTCCTCAATCTGATCTCTTATCAGTTGAAAGCGGGTTGAATCATCACCCTGTTTAAGTTGCCTCTCAACCTCTTCAAAACCGGAGCCCCTGAAAAGAGCTTGTTGATAATATTCTGAAAATTTATATTTGGCAGTTTTAAATTCAAATCCATCTTTCCGTAATTCTTCTATCGAGCCATAACCCGTTCTTAACTCAAGCCCAAAACTCACATCCGCGAAATATTTCATTTTTTTAAGTGCATCAACCACCACTTCCTCAAATCTTCGAGGAACCAGCATGATGGCACCGTCACCTCCAAAAATGAAGGGGAACTTCTGCTTTCCGGTTGCGTTTCTCACAGCAGCTATCACAGCCGCGCCACAGGAATTTACATCTTTATACCTGCCCTCTGAGATTGCTACGGTTGAGTTGCTGATATCGGTTATCAGGACAATCCAATCACCCGGAACATCCCGATAATTTGACAACTTCGCAGCATCAATAAATCTGGTCATTGTATCCAGTTCCTGGAAAAAATTTTCAATCTGGTTCATTCAGTCGAATTTTCAAAAATTGCAACCCAATTTATAATAAAAAAAACAGTTGAACGGAAGATCATAAAATCTCTGCCGCTCAACTGCTTAACATTCAATTCAAAAAGATTGAGACTATTTAATGAGCATCAACTTTTTCGTGATAATCTTGCTACCTGCTTCAAGTTTATAAATATAAACTCCGGAAGGAAGTTGGGAAGCATCAAATTTCACAAGATAATTTCCTGCGGAATAAAATCCATCAGCAAGCACAGCAACTTGCATTCCGGTTGCATCATAAACTTTGAGCGTTATTTGAGTAGCTTCGGGAATTGCAAATTTAATCGATGTCACAGGATTAAAAGGATTTGGATAATTTTGCGAAAGTTGGAAATCAGAAGGAACACCTTCTTCTTTTTCTACATCAGTGGTTACTTTGGTCTTAAATCTGAAAGGTTCAGACCATTCACCTTGTCCAAACGAATTTACTCCTTTGACTCTCCAATAATAGATTTTGTTAAGGGAAAGGCCATTAAACGGAATCGAGGTGCTTGTATAATTTGTTACATTAATTACAAGTGAACCCGGATCAAAAACATTTGTACTCGAAAGTTGAACGCTATAGGATGTTGCTAACGGATTACTACCCCAGACGAGGACGGAATCAAGCCCAACATTTGTTGTTTTATCGAGCGGTGCAATGAGTGCCGGAGCCCCTGGTGTGGCTGTAACAAATGAGAACGGATTTGACCAGGCACCAACACCGGCAGCGTTTTGTGCCCTTACTCTCCAATAATACATTTTTTGACCTTTAACATTGGTAAAAGTGTAACTTGTATCAACAAGATTATCAACACCCAAAATTACGAGTGAATCGAAAGAAGGATCCTCACCAACCTGTAGCGTATAATTGGAAGCACCAACGAGGTAGTTCCATTTAACTGTCACAGTATCACGCTGACTTCCTGTACCATTAGCAGGCGAGGCAAGAACAACGGATGCCAAGGGAGATACTTGAACAATATTGCTCACAGTGCTCTCGTTGTAGTTTCTGTCCAGGGCTGTAACAGCAAAGTAGAAAGTTGCGGGGTTTGGAGATGGTGCGGGTCTTGCTTCTTTTCCGCCGTAAACATCCACGATGTTGGCACTGTTGTCAAAATCCTGCGGAGTCGGGTTTGGAGTTGAAAACTTGTAAACCACATATCTCATTGCAGAATCACCATCTGCTGCAGCAAGTGGTTTATCCCAAATGAGTGCCGAAGTACCTGTTCCCGGAACTCTTTCGAAATGAAAATTTCTTGGTGGATTTGGGGCTATAACATCTTTCCAGTTCATTATTGGGAGCAGAGCTTTGGTGCTAAAAAGGTTCTGCTTTAACGAGTCAGCAAATCCTTTAAAATTGGAGATAAAATCCTGTGCCCGGAAGAAGACACTTCCTCTGGTTTTTGGATTTGCTCTGTTTGCTCTGATCTGATTGTGGATCTCGCTGTTGCCCCAATTTGGGATTCTGTAGGTCGCTTGCCCAGGGTAGAAGTGACGGTTGTTTGCAAACACGCTGTCAGCCCACCATGGCATTAATTTGGCGTAGTCCTGACTACCGCCAAACGGCCAGTATAGCTGTGGGGTAAGATAATCGACCGCCTTGTTCTGCAACCAGTTTATTGCATCGCAGTAAATATCTGTATAGGCGTTTAAGCCTGTAATTCCGGGGGGTACGCCATTTTTCCAGATCCCAAAAGGACTCATTCCAAATTTAATGTGGTTCTTGTAGAAGTGAACACTATCGTTAATCGCTTTAATCAGAATATTTACATTATCTCTTCTCCAGTCGCCTATATTTGTGAAACCGCGATTGTAAAGTCTCCATGAGGTGGAATCCTGATTTGTGATCTGATTGTTTGGATAAGGATAAAAATAATCATCCATGTGTATTCCATCCACATCATATCTCTTTATCACATCAAGAATTACAGAGAGAACATACTCACGAACCATTGGGAGACCGGGATCGAGGAATTTTGCAGTTCCTGTTTGAAGCCCCCAATCAGGATGCTCCTTAAGAACATGAGTTGGATGAAGAGTATAGTTTCCCACCGCTCTTTCTGCTCTGTAAGGATTGAACCAGGCATGAATTTCCATTCCCCTTTTATGAGCTTCTTCAATAGCAAATTGAAGTGGATCATAACTGGGAGCGAGGCCCTGTTGTCCCGTAAGCCAGTAAGACCACGGCTCGATCTGAGAAGGATACATTGCATCACTCTCACTTCTGATCTGGAAGATTACGGTGTTTATTCCCGTTGCCTTTAAGGCATCAAGAAGAGTAATGAGCTCATTTTTCTGGGCTGTGGCATTAAGTCCACGAGTCAAGGGCCAATCGAGATTGGTAACCGTTGCAATCCAGGAAGCCCTGAATTCTCTTTTTGGGTTTTGGGCATTCGAAATTCCCATCAACAGGATAAGAATCAGGAACAAAATTTTAACATTTTTCATTGTACCTCAACGATATATTTTTCGAAAACAGAATTAAACTTTTAAAATAAAAAAAACGATGAAACAATTTTTTGTATATACTCTAATATCTCTATTTTTTCTCTCATTTACAACTTTATTTTACGGTTGTAAAGATACTATAAATCAGGCAGATGTCGATTCTGTCATCATCCCGGACAAGGGAGTTTCATACCAAGCTCACATTCAACCTGTAATGATCCTTAAATGTGCATTTTCGGGGTGCCACGACGATCAATCGAGATCAGGGGGACTTAGCCTCACCAATTATTTTAATACCGTCGCAGATCTTACAATCGTTGTACCGGGAGAACCACAAAACAGTCGGTTGATATGGTCCGTCGAGGGAATCTCGGGTGGAATGCCCATGCCCCCTGTTGGTTACCCGCGGATGACAATTAATCAGATAAAAGGATTTAGAACATGGATCGGCGAAGGTGCAAAAAATAATTAATTATTTTATCCAGCCTTCTTTTTTAGACCATTCAATAGTTCTTTTTATTCCCTCTTCAAGGCTCACTTCCTGACGGAAGCCAAAATCTTTCATCGCTTTTGCGGGATTTGTGACCCAGTGAAGTTGTACCAGGTCCCGTGCCTTCTCAAGGTTCAAAGTTGCTGCTTTGCTGCTAAACATCGAGAAGAACTGAGCAACGGCTGACACAACATATACCATAGTATGCGGAAAAACAAGTTTAAACGCTTTTTTACCAAATATTTTGTGGCAGACTTCTCCAATTTCATCCCAGGTATAAACTTTCTCACTACTCAGAAAATACACTTCACCCGATGATTTTGGACTAAGTGCAGCAAGAAAAAGTCCATTTACAACATCATGAACATGGAGTAGTGAAATTGTTTTTCTTTCCAAGCCAACTTTAGTGAAGAGCCCTTTTGCGTAAGTCTGAAAAAATATACCAACTTCGGTATCTCTTTCACCATAAATTGCCGGACATCTAAGTACTGTAACGGGGAGTTTGTCCTTATAAGATAAAACAAGTTTTTCCTGCTCAAGCTTGCTCTTGCCGTAAGTAGTCAGTGGATTCGGAGTATGAGTCTCAGTAATCGGTTTACCATCCGGTGAAGGACCCGCCGCTGTTTGACTTCCTGAAACAACAAATTTTTTAATCGGAGCACCAGATTCAAGAGTTGCATCCAAGAGTGTTCTTGTGTTCTCAACATTTGATTCAAAGTAACCCTCTGGTTTCTTCGATTTCACCGTTCCCGCAATATGAAATACGAACGAACAACCTTCCAAAACTTTTACAAGTTCAGTTTTATTTCCCAGACCTGCATTCACTAATTCGACATCTTTTCCATTTAACCATTTTAAGTCGCTCGTCTTTCTGACGATACATTTTACGGTATATCCTTCACTTAAAAGTCTGTCAACGAGGTGGCTTCCGACAAATCCGTTCGCTCCGGTAACAACCGCTATTTCTTTACTCATTTTCTCTCATCCGGGTTATTATTGAATTTAGAATCAGTTAATTCACTTATATCCTTGTAAGTGCAATTAAAATAATGATTTATATCAATTTTTTTTGTTTTTCATCAAAAATAAAATTACATTCCAATTTTAAATTTAACGAATTTTTAATTATATAAATATTGCATAAACCAAAATCTCCCTGGAGGAAATTTGAGCCTGTTCAAAAAATGTTATGAATTTACAAGAGCGGATGAAGTAAAAGAGATGGGGTTGTATCCTTATTTCAGACCAATTGAAGAAAATGAAGGTCCTGTTGTACAGATAGAGGGAAGAAAAATTGTAATGGCGGGTTCGAATAATTACCTCGGACTTACTGCCCACCCAAAAGTAAAAGAAGCCGCTATTAAAGCAGTTGAAAAATATGGAACAGGTTGCTCCGGTTCCCGTTACCTTACAGGAACTCTCGATCTTCACATCGAACTTGAAGCCAGAATGGCTAAATTTTTTAATGCCGAATCAGTCCTGCTTTATTCAACAGGATTTCAAACTGCTCTCGGTGTAATTCCTGCCCTCGTTCAAAAAGGTGATTTCGTAATCTCCGACAAAGACAACCATGCGTGCATAGTTACCGGAAATCTGATCGCAAAAGGATCGATGGTTGAGATGGTTCGTTACAAACATAACGATATGAACGATCTCGAAAGAGTAATATCGAAACTTCCCCATTCAGCCGGAAAATTAATTGTGAGTGATGGTGTCTTCTCAACTGGTGGTGAAATTGTTGATCTGCCCAGACTGAATGAAGTTGCGAAAAAATATAACGCACAAATACTGATCGATGATGCTCATTCAGTGGGTGTAATTGGTGTGGGTGGAAGAGGAACCGCGTCCGAATTTGGTCTCGAGAAAGAGATTGATCTTGGAATGGGTACTTTTTCAAAAACCTTTGCCTCCCTTGGTGGATTTGTTTACGGACCTGAAAGAGTGATCAATTTCTTAAAACACCAGTCGCCGGCACTGATATTCTCAGCTTCACCAACGCCTGCTTCTGTAGCAGCGGCACTCGCAGCCCTCGATATTCTTGAAGCCGAGCCCGAAAGAGTTACCAAACTTATCAGCAACGCAGATTATGCCAGAACAAAACTTAGAGATGCAGGGTTTAAGGTTACCGATGGCAGAACAGCTATCGTTCCTGTTATCGTCGGTGATGATGCTCTTGCATTCCAAATGTGGCGTAAACTTTACGATGCCGGTGTGTTTGTTAATGTATTTATCTCTCCCGGTGTACCTGCCGGCAGACAGATGATGAGAACCTCCTATATGTCTTCACATGAGACTGAGCACCTCGATTTTATCATCGATACATTCAAAAAAGTTGGAAGTGAACTGGGAGTTATCTAACACTCAATAACACATTTTAAAAGCTGCTGTTCTCGATGAATGGCAGCTTTTTTTGTTATCAACAATAATCATTATTTTTAAAGTTTATTTACAGATTTAATTATAAAGAACGACCATGAGCAAAATAGAAATTAGAAAAATCGAGTCCCCTGCTGAGATTATGCAGTTTATCAAGTTTCAGTGGAAAATCTACACCGATTATCCTCATTGGGTACCACCACTCATCATGGATCGTAAAAAAATTCTCAACAAGCAAAAAAATCCCTTCTTTCTGCATGGAAGTGCCGATTATTTCATGGCTTTTAGAGATGGTGAACCCGTTGGTAGAATTGCGGCAATTCAAAATGACCTGCATAATGAGATACATGAAGAGAAAATCGGCTTCTTCGGTTTTTTTGAATGTATTAACGATCAGGAAGTGGCAAATGCTCTCCTTGATACTGCTAAAGAATGGAATATGTCCCGCGGGCTTACACTGATGAGAGGTCCGGCAAGTTTCTCGAGTAACGACGAATGGGGCATGCTTATAATGGGCTACGACGATGAGCCAACACTTCTAATGCCCTACAATCCGCCATATTACCACGACCTGTTACTTAATTATGGATTTGTTAAGGTAAAAGACCTGAATGGCTACAAAATTGTGAATGAAAAGATTATTCAGGTTAATAAAATTCCCCGTGTTGCGGCTCTTGCCACCCAGAAGTTTAATGTCAAAATCAGAATAATGGATCTGAAGAACTACAAAAAAGAATTGGAGTTAATTAAACAGATTTATAATGAGAACTGGGAAAGAAACTGGGGTTTTGTTCCCCTTACCAACGAAGAGTTAGACGCCATGGCTGAAGATCTAAAACAACTCGCCACGCCAACGCTCGCATTCTTCCTGGAAATTGACGGTAAACCGGTTGGTTTTTCCCTTTCGATCCTCGACTACAATCAGATATTTAAACAAATGAACGGCAGGCTCCTCCCGTTTAATTGGTTAAAAATGTTTACGAGGAAAAAAGATATTAACCGTTGCAGAATAATCCTTCTTGGTGTTGCAAAAGCATGGCAGGGTAAAGGACTCGATGCTATTATGTATAACAATATTATACATGAAGCTGCCAAAGTGGGTATCTATGTCGGTGATGCAAGCTGGATAGTCGAGGACAATCTTAAAATGGTTCGTGGTGCCGAATTAATGGAAGGTGAATTGTACAGAAAATACAGAGTATATGACTACACCTTCTAAACACCTGTTTTTTGCCCTTCTCCTTCTGATTGTTTTCAGAGCAGAGGGGCAATATTCTTACAACGATAAGGAACTTGTAAAGGCAACTTTTCTCAGAGATGGAAAAAGTCCGGTAGTTTCTGATTACCTGAACTCCGTTGATGATAAAAAAGTGAGAGCCGGTTTATTCGCCGCTGCCAACCTGAATGATTCCACCCTGCACAGTACAATTATAAACTGTGACTATTCAAAATTCGGGAAATTGATAGCTTTTGCCTTGGGCTGCAATTCACCAAGCGAAGTATCGTTATCATGGTTGAGAAAAAAAATTAACTCCGACCGGAGTGTCAACACAAAATTTCTTCTTGATGCCATTGGAAAGATTGGTGATAAATCAGACCTGGATAAAGTTCTGGAGATACATGAATCGAACAATGCTTCACTGGCAGAAGGAATCTCGCTTGCTGTGGCAAATTTTGCTCTCAGAGGGATAAAATCGGAGCGCTCGCCTTCCGTGTTGCTTTCTCTCGTTGGACATAAAGATTTCGACAATAAAACCCGTTCTATTGCAGCTTACTCACTTTTCAGGAGCAGACCCGGAAAAGATCAGATAAAAAAAATAACAGAAATTTTGGCTGATGTAGTGCGGAATGATGTTACCGAAGAGGAGGAAGATTTTGCGAAATATCTGATTCTTTCCCTCAGGTTTCTGAAATCCGCCCCTTACTCCCCCAAAGAAGTTGAATTTGTTAATACAACACTCGATTTCTCGCAAGCGATTGACTTGATCTCAACTCTTCAGTTTTATGATTTTAAGACTGTGGAAGAGCTCGATTATTTACTCAAATTTGCAGCCGTCCCCAATGGTAACATTGCTGTTACTGCCTCGTCTGTATTAAAAAGTATTAAGCCTGACAAACAAATCCTTGTCGGTAAATTTCCGGTAATCAAAAAGTTGATTGATTCCTCGTTAAAAAATCCTGTGCTAACAGAGGAGTTGATGAGTGCGGCTTTTAACTTGTTCCCGGAAGAAAAAGTTGAGCTATTTAATGAGTATGCTTCAAAATTAAATCAACTTTCGTTTACAGGTCTGGTGGGAAAGAACCCCGAACTGATTAAAAATCCTATTGATTCACTTATTAGCATCTACTATTCAGGGAATGAAAGCATAAAACTTGCTTCAGCTACCGCAATGAGTGAGATTAAAAAATCGGGAAGAGATTCTCTTCAGATTCAAAATTTTGCTGTCAGCCAATTCACTTCGGGATTTGCTTCAGTAGTTTCAACTTTTTGTGAGTTGCTCGATTCCACTTTCATCATCGAAAATAAATCGATGCTTGCAAATTTGATCCTAAAAGTGATAAATGGTGAATTGAACAATCCTAATTTTCTGGAGGCTCATCAGTCACTTTTGAAACTCTGTGACATTATCGGGGTTGATTTCTCTAATTCGATGAAAGAATTGTTCGTAGATTCAGCCATAAGATCGATTAAGGCTCTCTCGGGGATGCAGGTTCCGCTTTCACTAAATCAAAATTTTGATGAAATCTGGAACAATGCTTTTAAATACAGAAAAGCCGAGATTGAGACAGATTACGGAATAATAAAACTTGAACTTTACCCTGAATACGCTCCCGTTTCTGTGGGCAATTTTTGTTCACTTTCTCAAACCTCATACTACCGTGGCGTTCCATTTCATCGTGTGGTACCGGGCTTTGTAATACAAGCGGGCGACCCGACAGGAACCGGATGGGGTGGTCCCGGGTACGACATAGTTTCAGAGTATTCACCACTTGAATATACACCCGGAGGTCTCGGAATGGCAAGTGCGGGGAAAGATACCGAGGGATCACAATTTTTTATAATGACAGGAACTTTCCCCCACCTGAACAGTCGTTATTCCCTCTTCGGAAGAGTAATTGAGGGTCAGGATGTGGCTTCAGTGGTAACGCAACAATCAACAATTAAGAAAATTACACTTTATTGAGTAACAATCCCTCCCCCGTTCTGCTTACAGCAAAAGAACTTGTAGTCGAATATGGAGAGCAGAAAATTCTTACTTCTGCCTCCCTCACCATCCATGATGAAGACCGTATAGGTCTTGTTGGGCGAAATGGTGCCGGTAAGTCAACTTTCCTAAAGATAATTGCAGGACTACTCGAACCCGATTCGGGTGAAGTCGCAAAACAAAAAGATATCAGGATCAGCTTCCTTTCACAAGAGTTTACACTTGATGAAGAATCAACAGTTGAGCAGAACATCCTCTCGGGTGCAGCTCACATCGTAAATCTGTTGAGGGAGTATGAATCTCTCCCCCATGATTCACCAAAGAGACACAACTTAGAGGAGAAAATTGATCATGTTGGGGGCTGGGACCTTGACAGGCAATTAGAACAACTTATGACTTCACTTGATGCTCCACCAAAGGAACGGATTGTTAATTCCCTCTCGGGCGGTGAAAAAAGAAGAACCGCCCTTTGCAGAACTCTGCTCGCAAAACCTGACATCCTGATTCTTGATGAGCCAACTAACCACCTTGATACCGACACAATCGAATGGATTGAAAAGTTTCTCGCCTCGTACAAAGGTGCATGTATTTTTGTAACCCACGACCGCTATTTCCTCGACCGGATCGCAAATCGAATTGTAGAACTTGCGAACGGCACTTTCTTCTCTCACAAAGGAAATTACACCGATTATCTTTTAAACAAAGCCGAGAGAACTTCACTTCAAATTGCCGGTGATAAAAAACGGGAAAGTTTTCTTAGAAAAGAACTCGACTGGGTGATGAGGGGACCGCGTGCGAGGAGAACAAAAGCCAAAAGCCGACTCGATAAATATTATGAGATTGCCGAGCAAAAGCCGATGGAAAAGGAAATTGATATCGAATTGATAATTCCTGTACCTGAACGAATGGGAAACAAAGTGCTTGAGATCGAGAATCTTTCAATTGATATGAATGGCAGACCGTTGGTCGGTTCCTTCTCACTTAATTTTGAGCAAGGTAGAAGATTAGGAATTATCGGGAAAAACGGTGTGGGCAAAACAACTTTATTAAGAACAATACTTGGCGAGCGAAAACCTGATGCAGGTACAATTGATCCGGGCGAAAGAACGCTTTTTAACTATGTAGATCAGTCTCGTCTTATATTAAATGATGAAGAAACCGTTTTTGATGCTATCGGCGAAGGCAGTGACACAGTAAAATTTGGTAAACAAACCATCCCTGTTTGGACCTATATGCGAAGATTTCTTTTTACCGATGAAAGGACGATGACCAAAGTTGGCAAACTTTCGGGAGGTGAAAGAAGTCGCTTAACATTAGCAAAAATTCTGAAAAATGGTGGCAATTTCATAATACTTGATGAGCCCACAAACGATCTCGATTTGCCGTCACTTCGCATATTGGAGGAGGCTCTGATCTCATTTGAGGGATGTGTAATTGTGGTCAGTCACGACAGATATTTTCTAAATCGTGTCTGTAACGGCATTTTAGCATTTGAAGGAAACGGACAAACTACTTTTAGCGAAGGTGATTACGATTATTACATCGAAAAAAGAGGAAATGCCGGGGGTAACGCACAACCAAATGAAATTAAAGAAAAACGGGGCGATACAAGGATAAAAACGAAGGTAAAAAAACTCTCTTATCACGAACAAAAAGAACTTGATGCAATTGAAGAAAAGATTCTTTTGGCAGAAGAAGAAGTTGAAAAAATCGAATCCATCTTTGTCGATCCCCTCTTTTATGAAAAATATGCCTCGCAAACAGACGAGCTAAACAAAAAACATGAGGTGGCAAAAGCAATCGTAAAATCGCTTTATGACAGATGGGAAGAACTCGAGACCAAAAAATCGGAACTTGGTTAGTTTCGGTATGTTTGACCTGAAATCGTAGTGCGAGGGTGGGTCAGGGGTAACCGGCTTGGTATGAGATACATCGCTCATTTTTACTAATTTGATTGATGAAATTTTAAAATTTTGAAGAAAAGAAATCGTTATGAAAATCGGGATTACCTGTTATCCTACCTATGGTGGAAGTGGTGTTGTAGCAACTGAGCTGGGTATAGAACTCGCCAAAAAAGGGCATCAGATACATTTTATCAGTTATGCAATTCCTTTTAGATTAAATCACTTCATGGATAATGTATTTTTCCACGAAGTTGAAATGGGTACTTATCCCCTGTTTGAATTTCCCCTCTACAGCGATGCACTCGCAGGTAAAATGGTAGAAGTGATGAAATATGAAAATCTCGATTTGATTCATGTCCATTACGCAATTCCTCATGCAACAAGTGCCTTTCTCGCTAAGCAAATTTGTAAAGATCATCAGGATGTGAAGATTATAACTACACTTCACGGCACAGATATAACCCTTGTCGGACTGGAGCCCACATACATCCACCTGCTGAAATTTGGAATTCTTCAGAGTGACGGAGTAACCGCAGTTTCGCGCTACCTGAAAGAAAAAACTCTAACCAATTATTCAATAGAGAAGGATATAGAGGTTATTCCAAATTTTGTGGATATAAATCTTTATGCTCCGCGAGAAGTAAATGAATTCCGTTGCAGAATCGCTCCAAATAACGAAAAAGTCTTAATTCACACTTCTAATTTTAGAGTTGTAAAAAGAGTTCAGGATACAATAAAAATTCTTGAATTAGTTAAAAAAGAGATTCCGACCAAGCTCGTCTTGATTGGCGACGGACCTGACCGGTCTGAGTGTGAACGACTTTCGCGGGAATTGGGACTCGAGAAAGATGTAATCTTCCTTGGAAAACAGGAAGCACTTCCCCAAATCCTTTCTTGTGCCGATATTTTCTTAATTCCTTCACAATCTGAGAGTTTTGGTCTGGCAGCTCTTGAAGCCATGGCGGTAGGTTTGCCGGTGATTTCCACCAGTGTTGGCGGGTTACCTGAAGTAATTACCCACAATCATTCCGGATTTATCGCTGAAATTGGTGATGTTGAGAGAATGGCAAGGTACGCGGTTGATCTACTGACAAACGAGAGGAAATATAAAATCTTCTCACAAAACGCACGCGAAATTGCTGTCGAGAAGTACTCCGCTTCCAAAATTGTACCGATGTACGAAGAGTACTACGAGAAAGTACTAAACTCTTAAAAGATGAGTTTAATTAGCGAAAACATTCATTCTTATCTTCTCGAACTGTTCGGAGAGGATCAGGTCACTAAATTTGTGGAACTCCTCGGGAATCCACGAAAACAGTCTATTAGAGTAAATTCTCTCAAAAGTAGTTCTGAGAAGATTAAACCCCTTCTCGAAAAAAAGTACGGAATAAACACTTCTTTCCATCCCGATATCAAAGATGCGTTGGTGATAGAAGCTGATCAGGAAAATCTTATTGGTAAAACTTTTGAGCACCTCCTTGGATATTATTATATCCAGAGCACCTCTTCAATGCTTCCGCCGCAGTACCTTCAGCCTGAAAAAGGGAGTAAAGTCCTCGACCTTTGTGCCGCCCCCGGTTCAAAATCCACCCAGTTGGGTGCGATGATGCAAAATACCGGTTCGTTAATAGTAAATGAAGTGCAAGGAGACAGACTCAGGACACTTTCCTTTAATATTGAACGGAACAATGTCTATAACTGTGGGATAATCCAGGATAAAGGGGAATGGCTCGGGCGATTTTACCAAAATTATTTTGATAAAATTTTGGTGGATGTTCCCTGTTCCGGACTGGGTATTATCCAAAAGAAAGAAGAAGTTAACAAGTGGTGGAGCACATCCTCGATAACTGGTCTGATAAATCTTCAACTCAGCCTGATAATTGCCGCAGTAAAAATGCTTAAACCAGGTGGTGAACTCATTTATTCAACTTGCACACTCACCACAGAAGAAAATGAAGAAATTGTAAATAAAGTCCTCGAAAAATATCCTGTCGAACTAATCCCTGTTTCAGTTCCCGGTGGAATTGAAGGATTTACTTCTGCGGGTGATAAAAAATTCTCACCTGAACTGGCAAAAACAGCGAGGGTTCTCCCCTGGCTTTCAAATTCCGAAGGGTTTTATCTCGCCAAAATGGTTAAGACAGATGAAACTGAGCGGATCAAATCGGCTGAGCCCCACCCCGGACGAACAGTAATTAAACCCTTTAAAAAGGTGAAGCACACTCTTAATTCCATTATAAACAACTTTGGAATTGATGAGGAAGTATTAAATTCCTTCAAATACCCTGATCACGGTAAAAAGCTCTATTTTGTTTCCGGTGATTGGGATGACATGCGAACCGGAATTTATGATAGAATTGGACTAAAGCTTGGCTCTTATGAGAAAAATGACCAGGTGATTCTGAACAGCATTGCTGCTCAGGCACTTGCCCCTCATTTTACCCGCGGCATTATCGATCTCGACGATTTAGAAGAACTAAAGACCTATATGGAAGGTGGAGTTGTAAAAAAATACGCTGATAATTCCAGATCATCGGGTGCAGACAGACAGGTTATACTCCGTACTCAGGGTGAAATAATCGGGACGGGTGTTGTTACTGAGAGAGGTCTAAAAAGTCAGTTCCCGAGAGGTCACAGAAACCAGAATTTCAGGTTTTGAACCGAATATAGTGTGATATATTCCATTTTAAAGCTCAAAAAGGTGGATTTTGGGGTCATCAGGTTAATATCTGAAAAATAATTGTTGCTAATAGATTTTTTTTTAGCTAACTTAAAGAGATGTTTCTGTAAGATTTAGACAGACAAACAGTTTACCGGATCTTTTATCCTTTTTAGGATTTCAATGTTGATGTGCAGCGAAACCGGTTTGTTAAATCCGGACTTTTTCCACCTTTGTTGTATGAAAGAGCTCATCCCAATTTTGGAGCTTCCAGTTTGTATTGCCATGAAAATGAACTCTGCTATTATTCAAGATGGTAATATTTAGATATGGGACAACAACAACTTTTACTGATAACTCTCGGTGTAATAATTGTAGGTATTGCTGTGATCACCGGTTTGATGGTTTTTGACCAGGCTGCAACTGAAAACAAAAAAAATCAAATACAAGTAGAGTGTATCACTCTGGCCTCAATGGCTCAACAATATTGGCGAATTCCCACTCCGCGAGGTGGAGGCGGGATGTCGTTTGTCGGATTTGCAATTCCACCGACGCTTGACACAACAGATTCAGGTATTTATACAATTAAAGCTGTTTCCCGAGATCAGATCACTATTTCGGGTATCGACAGGATGTTACAACTTGGGCAAGACACAATCAAAGTTGTGATTGTGGCGTCACCAAACGATTTTGCAGTCGCAGACGACAACTAATTTTCCCATCACTTCGGAGTGTTAAATGATATTTCAAAAAGGCGAATCAATTGTAAATGAAGGAGACACTTCTTTCAATCTTTTTGTACTGATGAAGGGAACCATCGGGATATTCAAGGGGGATGTACAGGTTGGTACCTTTGCTGAAAAAGGTGGCATTCTCGGAGAAATGAGTGCAATTCTCGGAAAACCAAGAACCGCCTCTCTGATCGCGTTAGAACCAACTACAGTTGTGCCAATTCCAAGCGATTTTGACCTGCTAATAAGAGAAAATCCTGAAATTGCCAAGTCTGTTATGGTCAATCTTGCAAAAAATCTTGAAAGAATGACAAACGAATATTTAAAGATAGCCACTCATGACCAAAGAGAAGAGGCCACTCAAAAATTGCGCGAAGATGGCAGTCTGATTATTTAAATTTGGCGATAATTAGTATAAATATGAAAAAAGTTATCCTGAATCACACTTGAATTTAGAATTCATTTATTATATTAAACTATATATTAAATCATTTTTCAAACACACATTCACCAACAAATCAATTGAGGAATCATTATGGGACAACAACAGTTGTTACTTATTGTTCTTGGCGTAATTATCGTAGGTATCGCAGTAGTAGTCGGTATCAGTGTATTCACAGCGAGCAGCTCATCCTCCAACCAGGACGCAGTTATCTCCGATCTTCAGAATATTGCTGCTAATGCTCAGCAATGGTTCCGCAAACCAACCGGAATGGGTGGTGGTGGCAATTCATTCGTTGGCTACGCAATTCCTGCAAGCATGGATACAACCGCTAACGGTACATATACCATTAAAACTGCCGGTACTGCAACAACCATCGTATTCACCGGAATTGGTAACCAACCTGGTACCAAAGATCCAACAGGTACAGTGGAAGTTGATATGACAGTTACTTCTACTGCTCAAACAGCAGCCATTATTAAGTAACGATAGTTATTTTATTAATTCCAGGGAAGGTTGTACTTTGTATAGCCTTCCCTTTATCTGTTTTTAGATGACTGAATTACGATTTACTGCTGTTAAACCTAATGGACAGATAATAAGCGGATCACTCACTGCCGACTCTGTTTCGGACGGTAAAAAGAAGATCCAAAAACTTGCTGCCCAAAGTAATCTCACCGTTCGCTCGATTGAGAAGAGGGGAACCTTTCTCTACAAAGTCCAAAAAGGGAATGAAAAACCCATTCTTGGCGAACAAAAAGCATTCAATCGCCAGGAAGTAATTGACGCATTTACTAAACTTGGCTACAAGATTCACTATGTAAGATCTAAACTTTTTGACTACCAGGCGAAGCCCGGTATGCAAGACCTTTTAATGTTTGTTAAGATCAGTGCCGAACTTTTGGATCAAAAGTTGCCTTACGGGGAAATTCTCACGCTGCTGATAAATGACACAGCAAACAAAACACTAAAAGAGACCCTCAAAGAAATTAATTCGGAATTAAAAAAGGGAACGGACCCTGAACAGGTCTTCACACGCTACCAAAATATTTTTGGGAAGTTTACAGCTTTTATGCTCGGATTGGCAGCGAAAAGTGGTAACATGGGGGAAATTTACAGAGCCACTGCCAAGTTCCTTGAACGACGCGCAGAATTTAAAAAGAATCTTAAAAGTGCACTCGTAACACCACTTATTACGATGGTTGTTCTCGCCGGTGCCGTCCTTTTTTATGTTATGTACATATTCCCTGAAACTGCGAATATGTTCAAAAGATTTGGTATCGAATTGCCACCAATGACAAAATACACACTTGAATTGAGTGACTTTTTGATGGCACACCCGATCATGATCTTTTTTATAATGTTCGCCCCGATTGTTGGGTTTATAGTCTTTATAAACACCGAAAAGGGGAGATTTTTAAAGGATAAATATATGCTCAGAATGCCCGTTATAGGGCAAATTGTGCATAAAACAGCTATTGAAGTTTTTTGTAGAGTGTTCTACACTCTCTACTCTGGATCGGCGGAAAGCATAACTCCTCTCAGGATTTCTGCTGAAGCAACCGACAACAAATATTTTGAAGACAAAATTAAAAGAGTCGCTATCCCGATTATGACTAAACAAGGTGTCGGGATCACAGATGCTCTCGAAGCAACTCAAGTATTCACTGATACTGCCATTTTCCGTATTCATTCGGGTGAAGAAACAGGTAATATCAAGAACAGTATGCTTCAGCTCGCAAATTATTATGAGAGCGAAACAGTTTATAAACTTAAAAACATTATTGAGCTGGTTCAGGTCATCATTTCCCTCATCATTATGGTGGTAATGACTGCTCTGACCCTGGTATCTGCCGAAACGGCTACCATCAGCCCCAAACCTCCGGGTGTATCAAAGAATGAAATTTTCCTGGAAAAACAGAATGCACAATGCTTGACCCCAGACTGGAAACTGCTGACAAAATCGGATATACCCTTTTACGAAAAGGTATAATTGATGCGGCAACTTTAGAAAAAGCACTTGATGCCAAGGCGAATGATGTAAACAAGATCAAGAGAAATCTTGCACAGATTCTTGTGGAAGATTTTAAATATGATCACGACATCGTATTTGCGGAGGTAGCTTCTCTCTATGCTTTCAGAGATTTTGATTCTATTGCAGACAGGTTTACTGATGAAAAAATTGAAGAAGTCAAGAAATATGTAAAATCATTGCCTGACTCACTGCAACAATTACTGACCTTGCAGAAGGTAATTCCCCTCCTTTTTGATCCGGTTATCAAAGATAAACTGATACTCGGTGCTGTTGATCCGACAAATAAAAAGATTTCCAAAATAGCGTTCGACCTAAAAGCTAAAAAATATGAAGTAACATTCATTAAGAAGTCGCGCTACGATAAATTAATGTCCCATATCGACCCTGTGGAAAATGAGTTCTTGAGGAATATTCAGGATGCACCTCAGGAGATAATAACAGATGTACCGGATGACACCCAACTCGATGAAGAAGCACTTGAAGCAGAAATCAATAAATCTGCTCTCATCAATCTTGTCGAGGCTTCCCTGGTTGAGGGGACACGAAGAGGTGTATCCGATATTCATATCGTACCACAAGGGGCTAAAAGAACCGATATTATGTTTAGAATCGACGGTAACCTGCAGGTTTGGTATTCGCAAGACAATACTTATCCTGAAGCAGTGATTGCCGTTGTGAAAGACAGAGCCAAAGGATTGGACCGATTCGAAAGAGAAAAGGCACAGGACGGTTTCATTCAGAGAGAAATTGACGGAACTGTTATCCGTTTCCGTGTTTCAATCTTGCCGATGGTTGGTACAGAACTTAGAAGTAAATTTGAATCTGTAGTAATTCGTATCCTTGATGATAGAAAGGTTATAACTGACCTTAACAAACTTGGACTTGCAGGTTATGCACGAACTGCATTCGATGATGCCATCAGAAAACCACAAGGAATGGTGATCCTGACGGGACCTACGGGAAGTGGTAAAAGTACCACACTTGTGGCAGCTCTCTATCAGGTAATCGACCCGACAGTGAATGTACTCACCGTTGAGGATCCTGTTGAGTATGTTATCAAAGGTGCAAGACAGCTCAAGATTAGTCATAAAATGAACTTTGAGCAAGCGATTCGTGCGATTCTTCGTCACGATCCTGATATCGTTCTGGTTGGTGAGATGCGTGATAAGGAAACTGCCGAGGTGGCTATTAAACTCGCAAATACAGGTCACTTAACATTCTCAACACTTCACACCAACGACGCACCTTCTGCTGTATCCAGACTTTATAAAATGGGGATTGAACCTTTCCTCATCGCCTACGCTATCAATATTATCGTGGCTCAACGACTTATCAGAAGACTTTGCGTTGATTGTAAAAAAAGGACCACCGAGATTCCGGACGAAGTGATTCATATTCTTGGCATCGATCCTGACGAGTGGAAACAGTATGAAGTTTATGAACCAGTTGGCTGTCCTAAATGCTCCGGAACGGGTTATAAAGGTAGAATTGCAATTCATGAGGCACTTTATTTTACTAAAGACCTCAAAAGAGTTATTGTTTCTTCAGGTGAAGAAGTGGATGAAGAGAAGCTTAAAGCCCAGGCTAAAAAAGACGGCTCTCTTAATCTCCGTGATACCGGACTTGAGAAAGTAAAACTCGGGCTTACTTCATTCGATGAAGTAATTTCAGGAACGATGGAAGATTAAAAGTTCTCTTCCTGTTTCTCATTCTTTTTTTTTATATTTTGAGTTGATATACTCGTTTTTACACACTAATTTAAGTAAAAAATGATACCGGCATTAGATCAGATCGTACAACCTGCAAAAGCACTTCTTTCCCAAATAGTGTCGCAGGTGCCTCGTTCAGTTATTAGTGCGGAAAGGCTCCCCTTTCTTGCAAAATTAATTGCCGGATTAAATTACGATCAGAAGGGTGTTCTTCTCGATTTTATGAACGCCATCTTGATTTTGATGGTGAAAAAAGATGCCTCTGATATCGAATTTGGTGGCATGGCTACAGCGAGGAATGTCTGGTTACGAATTCATGGTAAAAAAGAACGGGTGCCCGACCTGCCATCCCTTTCTGAAGATGAATCTGCAATTGTAGTGTTAAATCTCCTTAGCGACAAACAAAAAGAAGGTCTTTTCCAGAACAAAAATATAGACTTTTCTCATTCATTCATCGCCGGTGAACCACAAAGAACATTTAGATTTAGAGCGGATGCATACTACGATATGGATTCTCTCGCTTTGAACATGAGAGCGATCTCCCCTTCCATTAGAAAAATTGATACTCTTGGATTCAGTAAGACTGCAATCCAGTCGATGCACCATCTCTATATAAAACAGGGACTTGTGCTTATCACAGGTATCACCGGTTCGGGTAAATCTTCCACTCTCGATGCAATTGTAGATATGCACAATGACACTGACAACGCTCAGGTTATAGTAATTGCACAACCAATCGAGTTTGTTCATTCTTCAAAAAAGTGTATTATCAGACACCGCGAAGTGGGAAAGGATGTTGCATCGTTCAAAGATGGTGTAATTCAGTCACTTCGACAGGATCCTGACATTATAATCATCGGTGAGATGAGAGACCCTGAAACAATTATGGCGTCACTCGAAGTTGCAGATACAGGACACAAAGTTTTTTCAACGCTCCACACTTCATCTGCAGTTGAGTCCATAGATAGAATTATTGCAGAAGTGCATCCCACTGAGCAACCCCGGGTTCGACACAGACTTGCTGATGTGCTAACTGTCGTCGTCTCGCAGAAGCTTCTCCCCAGCCTTGATGGCAAGCGGGTTATGGCAAAAGAAGTACTCGTAATGACACCGAGCATCCAGTCAGCCATTAAGAATAATAATTCGGGCGAGATTTATATGATGATAAATCAGGGAGCTGCTCAGGGTATGATTACGATGGAACAGGATATCAAAAATTTATACATTGCAAAAAAAATCTCACTTGAAACAGCCATCTCGTATGCGAACCAAAAAAACAGAATGAAACAGATTTTGGGTGTCCAGTAGATGGCTACGAAGTATATTTTTTGCCTCTACCTTGAAGGGGCTGATAGTAAAGCCGCACTTTTTGAACGGACCAAAACCGGTATCAAATTCCTTCGCGGTATGTCTATCGAGCCAAACCGCCCGGATGAGCAGGCTTTTGAAGATACGGGAATGCAATTTGATTCCCCTGAACTTGATATCTCTGCAGATACCGAATTAGCGGGTCTTACAACACACCAGGATTTTGATCAAGGATACATCAGATCAATCAGCACTCTGCTACTCGGTATCGATCTCTCGAAAATGGTTGTCATACCCATTATCACTGAACCTTACATTAGTTTTCAGAGACCGGACAAAGGCGAGACCCAGATCTTCAAAAAAGAAGTTATTGAGAAAATAGATGCCGCCAACAACTCAATTGAAATGGCGGATGGTGGAAAACTAACCATTGTCCCAAGCTCCGATCTATCTTACATCAACCTGATTGATTCGATAGCTTTAACTAATGGTAAAAAGCAGGTCAAAGTTCCTTGTGTTAAGGCTGCCGACACTTCCTTAAGTTTTTATGTCTCAACCAAATTCAATTTTGCTCTCTCTGACTATATTTTGATCCTCTATATCGGAAAAGAATATAGCCGAATGATCTTCCTGATGGGTGACCAGGTTAAACATATCGCCCCGATGTTGAATATCGGAAAGCATAATATCGATTCGTTTGATATCTTCACTTCCAAAATCATGCTTGAAATGGAGAATGGTGATATCACAAATCTGGATAATATTGTGATATGCGGCGAAGACTGGAGCGAGACTCTTCCTGATGCACTTAGAGATACTTTCCCAAGAGCCAGAATCACCGGAATCGATTTTGATGAGATTGACACTTCTCTCCTCGACAGAGAAATTGAAGAAAATATCTCAATGTTTTCCGTACCCGTTGCTGCTGCAATGGAGTACGAAAAAGAGCTTAAAAAAGAGTATAAGGGTGTTAACCTTATCCCCTCGATGCTTATTGAGAGACAAAAGACCTTCCCGCTTGCCTGGCATGGTTATATTGTGATTTTACTCCTCTTTTGTCTGACATTTTTCGTCACAAAAAATATTTTACAGCAAATGAATGATCTTGCTGTAATTGATAAAGAAATTGCCGCCCTCACGGAACAACAGCGGCTTTATAAAGCATTGTTGGATGAAATAGCCAACTACGATTCAAAGGTGAAAGGTTTTGATGAGACCCAGGCAGTGCTCGACAGTGTAACCAAAGACGCCTCAGTCTGGCAAAACTATATTAGTAATTTATCCGGTTTCATGGAGCAACGACCTACCATGTGGATTACCGGGATCTCATCGCCTGAACCAAAAAAGGTTGAGGTTTTTGGGCTTAGTCGTAACCGTCCTCTGGTCAGTGAATTTACACAGTTTTTAAAGGGTGCTACCCTTATGGGTGTTACCTCTGAAAAAATTTCTAATGAACGAGTTTACAAATTTACAATTGTCGCATCAGATTCGGCAAACCAGGCAGTGAATGGAACGCAAGTCAAAAAATAGCCTGATTATACTGGTCCTCGTGGTTCTTGTTGCTATCGTCTGGGCGATAATGCATTTCTTTGTCTTCAGTGGCAAATTTAAGGCTAAAAACCAACAGTTGAAAACCTTAAAAGAAAGCAACTCGCAGTATGATACCGTTTCGTTGAATGCACAATTGGACACTTTAAGGAAAAAGTTTACTGCACTCGATTCATTACTGGCTATGAGGAAGTATAACATCCCAAAAGATGTTCACCAATCAAAGTTCTATTCATTCCTCGCAGCACAAACTCCCGGGCTCTCCGACCTGAGTTATGTTAATATGGAGTATCTCGGAGTTCAAACCGATGGTTCGTTTATAGTTCATAAATATAAATTATCAGGTCAAGCGTCTTTTAATGAGCTTTGGCGACTTATTTATGCCATAGAAGAGAGTAAAGAGCTGAAAAAAGTGAGTATCGTCACTTTTAGTCAGAATGTGGTTTTTGATGAGGACAAGTCACCTTATTATTTTGTAAATTTCTCATTTGAGGTGAGGGTTTACACTTCCACAGACGACAGGTTTACTTCTACCAAGTTTACAGAAAACAATCTGAAAGCTGCCAATATTTATAATATTTTCTATCCAAAGGTCAGAACAGAGATCGAACCAAATATCTACGATCTTTTGGATGTGAAAAACTCAAAATTACTTGCACTCCTCCCCGACGGTGCTTTCTTAATGGATGAAAGAGGAAGAACCTATGTACTCGCTGAAGGCGATGAGGTCTATTTGGGCTTCCTTACCAGAATCGACAGAGAATCGAACAGCGTTACTTTTGTACTGAACAAAGGAGGCGTAATTGAGACAGTCACTATCAGATTATTGCAGGAATCTGATCACTCGCAACAACAAGAAACGAAAAGGTGATTGAAATGAGAAAACTTTTTTCAATATCAATATTTTTTGTCCTTATCGGTTTTGGAGCATTTGCCCAGAAAGACCTTGAGAAGGAATTTGACCAGTATAACTCACCTGATGAGATTGTGACCTTGTCACCTACTCTGACTTTTGATCAGGCTATCGAAATTCTTGCAAAAATGTCACTCAAACTTACGGGTAAGAATATTGTTGCAACTGTTCAGAGTACCGACCCGATCGGACTTGAGCTGATCAACATCAACTATATGAAGGCTCTCAAAATAGTTACACAATACAAAGGTCTGCTGTTTGAAGAAAAAGCTGATGTTATAATTGTTCAAAAGCCAAAAGTCCCGGAAGAAGTTGAAAAAGCAGCCCCACTTCCAAAAGATGTATATGCACCTGTTGACTCGCGTGAAGTGAAGATATCAGCGATCTTTTTTGAGGCCGATAATACCGCTTTAAGAGATAGAGGAATAAACTGGAAGATGCTCCTCTCCGATCCAAATAATGGATTTGGAGTTGATCTTAAAACTTTTGGACAATCAGAAGGTACCACCAATACACCAACTGATTTTCAGGTAACGGGTTCAACAAAATTGGATCTTGGTGTGTTTAAGGGGGATCTTCTCGGAACATTCAGATTTTTTGAATCGGAAAATCTTGGTGAAATTATTGCAAATCCATCAATCGTGGTTAGAACCGGTGAAGTTGGTAAAATTCAGATAGGCTCAGATTTTTCGATTAAACAGAGAGATTTTGCAGGAAATGTTACTGACCAATTTTTCCAGACCGGTTCAATTATAGATGTGACACCACATGTGTATAACGAACAAGGCATCGATTATGTTGTTCTTCGTCTGAATGTGGAGAGAAGTACCGCATTTCCGAGTGAACTTTCGACTGAAATCAGGAAGACAAAAGCAAGTTCGCAGATTATGATGCTCAATGGAGAAGAAACCGTAATTGGTGGTCTCTATATTACAGATGAAACTTATGTAAGAACCGGGATTCCGTTCCTGAAAGATCTTCCCTGGTGGGTTCTTGGTATTCGTTATCTCGCAGGTAGCGACCAGAAGAAAGTTACGAAAAAAGAGATAATTATTGTTGTAAAAACAGAATTGTTGCCAACTCTGAAAGACAGAGTTAAAAATCTTGCAGATAAATCAAAGTTCAAAGATCAACTTGAGCTGCACAGATCAACAAACGAAGAATACAACAATCAGAGTCCAAATAAAAATTTCAAATCGGGTGAAGAACCGGAGAAGAAATAAGAATCAGTTAGTTTAAAGTTTTACAGACAATTTTTAATCAGAAATTTTTTTGACACATGGAAACAATCCTTATCGTTGACGATGAGATAAGTTTGAGTCAGATACTCAAAGAAGAATTAACCGAAGTTGGCTACACTGTCTATACGGTCGATTCTGCCGAGAAAGCACTCAAGCAGATCCAGGATATTCGTATAGACCTGATGCTCCTGGATTTAAATATGCCGGAAAAAGATGGTTATTTCGTACTTGAAGAGATGGAAAAGAAAGGGATTGTACTCAAGGTAATTGTACTGACAGCTTACGCAGATCTGTCATCTGCAATTAGATCAGCAAAACTCGGGGCGAGTGATTTTATAACCAAACCTTATGACCTGGACGAGTTACTCGTTTCAATAAGAAAAGTGCTTTATATGTAGTTATACAACTAAAGTTTCTATGAGAGAGATTAGAGTTTCCAACTCATAGGGCTTTTGAAGTGTAGCGTCCACCCTGAATTCTTCGTTTATCACAATAGATTTTATCCCTACAGTACCGGTTGAAAGAACAATTTTCAGCTCATCGTTAAATTCTCTTATCAACTTTATGGCTTGAAGCCCGTTCATCTTTTCCATCCGGAAATCTATTAACAGTAAATCGATTGTACCATCCATTCGCAATTTGTCAACAGCTGCTTCAGCAGAATTTACGGTTGTTACATCATACCCTGAACCCGTGAGGAGATCTTCCAACACCGAAACAAGAAGAGTTTCATCGTCAGCAATAAGTATCCGTACCCTTTCCCCTTTTCGCTCACTTCGTTTGTTGTACCAGGTCGGAAGCACAATCTCGAACTTGGTTCCCTCGCCGTACGAGCTCTCCACTAAAAGATCTCCACCGTGGGCTGTAATTATATTTTTAACGGAGAATAAACCGATGCCACTCATTCTGTTTTTTTGCTTTGTAGAAAAGTAAGGCTCGAAAATCTTTTCAAGATTTTCCGGTTTTATTCCACCGCCATTATCTTCAATTATTATCGAAACCGTCATGCCCGATTTATCGGGTTCGTGAATCGTAGTTTGAGTTGCTCTGTTTTGTGCAGATATTTTTATTTCCCCGGCATCGGTTATCGCTTCAGCTGCGTTAATCACGATGTTTGAAATTGCCTGATATAACTCGGTTGAATTCCCTTTCAGATCTGCAAGTGCGGTGGGGATTTCTGTTTTTATTTTAATTTCAGAAGGGATACTGTGTATAATGGAAGATACCACTTCGTTTAATAACATTCGAGCGTTAATTTTTCTGTCTCTTGATTTCTCATTAGGATTTGTTGAGAGGACATCTGCTGTTATATCAGTTGCACGGCGAGAACAATGTTCTATATTCTCAATATAGCCCAACGCCTCTTTATTAGATGAGTTACATCTCTTAAGGAGTTCAAGATTTGCGAAGATACTGCTAAACAGATTATTTATATCGTGAGCTGCAATCCTGTTGCTTTGAATCTCTGTCGATATTGCTTCTTGTTCAATTTCCGGTTCATTGTTCATTTTATCTTGAGTCACCGATTTTACTTCCGATTATTCGAGAATTGAGTAATTTTAGGAATCAAATTTTGGAATTTATGGACCCGATAAATATACTTGTTTTAGTTGCATTAATATTTTTCACAACCGCCAACTACTCCGGCTCGCAAAAAAGTTTTAAAGGAAAAGTTTCTGCTGTTTCGAGAAGAGCCTCCGGATGGATTCAAACGATTCCACCCAATGTTTTAGGTATTTCCGCTTTGTTACAATTTATAGGCGTTTTCCCTCTCTTCGACCCCTGGTTCTTCGGAATGGAGATTCAACCGGTAATAAGAATAATTGCTTTCGCTCTCTTTATTTTATTCTCTTATACCCACCTGCGTAGTTTTAAATCGCTGGGGAATAACTATTCGATCGAAATTCTGCTTTACAAAGAGCACAAACTCGTCACAAACGGTCTTTATGGCATAGTTAGACATCCACAATATCTTAGTCAAATCCTGGCTGATTTATGCGTTGGTGTGGCTCTAATCTCACTCCCCGTAGTGCTGATCACCCTGCTGCTTTCCCTCCCGCTCCTGATTATCAGAGGGAAAAAGGAGGAAGAAATGTTACAATCTCACTTTAAAGAAGAATTTGTAACATACCGTAAAAAGACAGGATTTTTTATCCCGTTTTTATAAATCCTATCTTACAACTCCTGAAAAGACCAATTGCGACTTGCCATTTAGTCCATTCGATTTAATTGTAACAGTCAATGGATTAACAGCAGAGGTATCTACAGCATCTCTTATGGTGAAGGAGAATGAAGTCCATGACCTGCTCTGAGTATCAGGAAGTGTAATATCTTTATCACCAGTCAACTGATAATCTTTTCCTTCAATAGATACTGATACAGTGGTTCCTTCTACGAGTGGATTACTGTTCTGATCCATTACAGTATAAATAAACTGTTGTGAGCCCTGATTAGGAATGTCAAAACTTGTTGGTGAACAATCCAAAAGCGAAATACCGGAAAACAAAACGACTGTTGATCTGCTTATAACTGCAAATGTTTCATCAGTGGTAGTGGCAGTAATCTGAGCAAAACCGGGTCCTAACACAGGATGATTAGGCAGCGGGTTTGCTGAATATAATCTGACAGATGCCACCCCCAAAGGATTTGTAAGGGAAGAGCCTTCGATGATGCCACCCTCCGTCTTAAAATAAACTGCCGTTCCGGGTCTAACAGGGTTGGAATATTTATCGCCTACATAGGCAGTTATGATATCTTCAACTCCAAAAATATTAAATCCGGGAATGTTCAATTTTGCAGGCACACAACTGAAGTGGTTCAGGTCAGGAAGCCCTCCATGTATAGAGACAGCAACAGGGGTTGAGGTGATTACCTTACCGTCTGAATTAATGGTTGCTGATATTTGAACTACGCCTGCTTTAGTTCCTGAAGTGAGAACAACTCTCGCAATTCCGCCGGCGTCAGTTCTTGCTGTTGGAGGATTAAGAACGGCTCCGGAACCCGGTGATGCAGAGAGGACAAATCCAACATTAACAGCATTGTCAAGGTCAAGAGGAATTCCGACTGAATCGACAACTTGAAATGTCAATTGAACCGATTCTACTCCACCGGCACCTTTAATTCCAACGCTGGGGACTGTAGTACCGAGTAAATAGATGGATGAAGGTTTTCTTGTTCCGGTCACTCCCCCTGTACCGGTAGATTTAAGAAGTAGTTTACTTGCTGTTAGAGTTCTGCCGGCTACCGCATATACACTCGTGGTATCGGAAGTAAAACCTTCTTTTTGGGCGATCACTTTTAGGTCGATGCCCCCCTTCACGGTGAATTCAAAAGTGTATTTGCCACTTCCGTCTGTGACAGCACTTTTTGTAATCACTGAATCCCCGATATTTCCATGAAGTTTAATGGCTGCGTTTGAAATAGCGGAACCGGACGAAAAATCGATCACTTCCCCATTAATGATTACGGTTCCAGATTCATCACCAGTAACCGGATTTGAGGCTGTATCGGATTTTTTACATCCGTTAATCATCAATAGAGTGATCAGCAAAAAGGGAAGAAACAAATTTTTCATGGCAACAATGCGAATTATTAATTAAACACTTCTTACTTACTAATTTACAACGAAATTACTAATCTTCCGTAATCAATATCACATTTTTTTTAGCAGAATAAGCACTTTGTCGTTCTTGTTGTTTTTCACTCTTCCATCAATCAATTTTCCCTCCAAAAAATTCAGATAGTTGATCACACTCATTTTATCGGCAAAATTTCCAGAATTGCCCAGATATGGGACAAATGACATCTGCCCTTTCTCGAGATCGACATAAAATCGGAATAAAGTGCCTGAAACAGCAATATTTTTCCCTGAAAGAAGTTCAGTAAACGGGTTGGATTTCACTCGAAAACGGGTGTCAGAATATCCGCTTATTCCCGCTGGTTCAAGAGCAATCGCATTATTAATTCCACCAAGGAATGATGCTATAATATGAGATGGACGCACGACATTATCTTTTCCCCAAAGCCACATAATCAAA
The DNA here is from genome assembly GCA_964431385.1 of uncultured Ignavibacteriaceae bacterium. Lineage (GTDB taxonomy): Bacteria > Bacteroidota > Ignavibacteria > Ignavibacteriales > Ignavibacteriaceae > UTCHB3. The sequence continues at coordinate 96,442 of CAYSJM010000003.1, forward strand.
TTGTCGTCATATTTATTGCGAAGTTCATCGAGTGCTGCCCTGAAACTGCGACGAATCATTTCGTCCCTCGACTCAATTTCTCTGCTGTTTCTATTGTCAAAAACAGGTGAATAATTTTCTTCAATCAGCTTGTTAAACCGTGCGAACGGGATGCCGCCCCAACTAAAAAGAAGTTGAAAATCATTCTTGTCTAAATCATCACCAAAAGTGTTCACGGTAAAGAACTTCATGAATGTCGCAAAAATAAGCGGGGCTTGAAGTGAAGATTGATATTCACCACTCCAACGAGAAAGTACTTTTAACGACTGCTGAAGAATTGTATCTTTTTTGTCTTCGTTTGTAAATGCATTGAGAATAAAAGGAACCATTTTCAACGAAAAATCGGAAGTGACATCATTTAAAAAATAAGAAGGTATGTTTTTATTCTCGTGTTTTAGAAGGTAAGACCTGTCCTTAAATTCGGGTAATATTTCGAAAAACTCACTATCCGTTAACTTCGAATGATCGTTTACTGTAAATTCATCACTTTCGGGGGTATCAGCTTCCTCAGATTCACGAGGGGGTTTCTCCTTGGCAACTTCCTTCTTTTTTGGCACTTTTTTGCCTTTTAGGGCAGTGCCATCTTTTTTCTCTTTTACCACTACTTTAGCGAAATTTATTGCAACAGGCTTGTCCCCTGATTTAAAAATTATATCGGTATTTGCATCTGTTGAAAACGATTTGGAGGCAACCGGTTCACTCCACATCTTTAATCCGGTCGTAAGGAACTCCGCCGCATCAAATCGCGATTGATCAACTGAAATAACCGGGAACAGGTTATAAATTTCTGTTGAGTCTCTATTATAGACCTCTTTTTTACCCGGAAGTGCAATTACAGCTCCACCTTTTGGTACTCTTTTGGTCTCAAGAAAAACAGGGTCTCTATCTTTAACAAGAATAGTATCTTTATCGATTTTGATCGAACCTTGAGATTTATTATCGTTAAAAATATTCCCTTTATCGTCCAGATAAAGGTTATTTCTTTTAGGTAAATCTTTTGCTACAGTGTTGAGAGCCCAAAATTCATCTTTTTTCATTCCGACAATAATCAAAGGCACACCGGGTATTGTGAGACCACCACCGCTATACCCTTCACTTTCGAAGAATATTTGATAATACCGACCGGGAAAAGTAAATCTTCCATTAACTGAAGCAAAAACCCCCTCAACCCCTTTAATCTCACTTACGGAAATATTGTTCTCAGATTTTAGTTGAGTGAGTATCCTTATGCCAATTTCGTTTCGGAGGAGCTCCTCTTCCTCTTTAAGATACGGATCTTGTGCAATAGTATCGATGTTCCCTCCAAATACTACCGCTGAACTTGCATAATCTAATTTGTCTCTAAGTAAATTGATCATTTTTTTTGAGATTAGTTTACTCTCGTCATCAAAATTATTTAACATGGTGAGTAAGACAATATCAGCAGGACTCCACTTCCCCGGGGAAAAACCCAATGCCGAAAACTCACTCTGAAAGACGGGATTATCAGACTCCATATATCCGTTTATTCCGTCTGAATATGCTTTTATGAGAACTTTCGATTCTGTATCCAATTGGGAAAAAAACAAAACAGCTTTTGAGGTAAGATCAAATTGTCTAAATAGCTTATCAGATTCGAGGGTCTTTTCTCCAAAAAACTCAGATAACCTTCCCTGAGCAATTAATTTATGATATTCCATTTCAAGTAAGCGATCTCGGGCGTGTAAATAACCCAGTGCAAAAACGAGGTCTTTTCTGTTATTAGCTTTTATGAGCGGGATACCGTGTTCATTTGTTCTGATTTCAACATTTTCTGTCAGTCCATGAATCTCGACTTGCCCCTCATATTTTGGTACCGAGGTAACGATAATGGATTTAAAAAAGAAATATACCGCAATACCAAGGATGATTATCGTAAGTGCCGGTGCAATAAAGTATTTAAGGAGTTTTTCCATTATCTCAAAATTGATTAATTATTCCAAAATGAAGTTTACCATCGCTAAAACCATCTCCTGCTGCGAGAGCGTAACTGACACTAAGCAGACCAATTCCCGTTTCAAAACTCATACCAAATCCATAACCCGTTTTGAAGGAAGAAGTTTCAGCAATTTTTTTTTCGTCGTTGCCGTTCAATAAAAAATAACCGGCATCGAAGAATGCAAAAAGATATGATCGAGTTGATGTCAAAAAGCGATATTCAAGATTTGACCAAGCTATTCTATTTCCCCTGAATTGCTCTTCTCTGTATCCTCTTAGAGTTGAATTTCCACCCAGACGGAATAGATCACTCTCCTCAAGAAGATCTCCCTGCACTTCCCTTACACTCACTCCAAAAGCCAATATATTCCGATTGAACAATTCAAGATAATAATCGAAATCAAAAACAATTTTACGAAGATTTACTTGTAAAACCTGATCGGGAGTGATAAATTCTTTAGGTCCGTTTATCTTTTTGTTCGACAACGAAAACCAGGAAAAAAAGTTGATTCCACTTACGGGTGAAATTGGGTCATCGCGGGTATCGTATTTTAAGCCGACACCACCTGTAATAATTGAGGAGTTGTAAACTGTAAAAACAGGCACTGCAAAGAGAGTGGGGATGATTGTTTGTGAAGCAAATGTGAGAGAAATTGAGAAATTACTCCCGGTATAGTAGTCAGCCGTAAGTTCTAAAATGCGATCGACATAGAGTGTATCCTGCTGTCTTTGGTAAAGCCTTGGGGAGATATTTAAGGGCAACCCTAAAAACCACGGTTCCAGATAACGAAGATCAAGTTCCTGTGAATTACGATTAAGCTGTTGCCATTTGAAGCTAAAATTCCGCCCCGAACCAAATAAATTTCGCATATTAATATTGACCAGCCCGGTAAGATATCCCGATTCTTCGTTTTGGGCAGGGGGAAGATAGCCGATTACACCGTCAAAATTGTTGGTATTCGCCTCTTTTACTGTAATCTTGAGAACACCTTCCTGTCGCTCATTAAAATAAAATTCAGGCTGTGGCACGGGTTCAAAAAATCGAAGTTTGTTAAGTGCGGCGACTATTTTTTTATTGTTTTCGGGCAAATAAATATCCCCCGATTTGATATTAAGCTCTCTTAAAATAACATCGGGTGAAGTGGAGCTATTCCCTGCTATTTCAATTTTACTTATTATCGCTTTTTTATTTGGCGATATCGTTAAATTAACATCGGCAAAAAGTGAAGTGGAATCTTCCGATTTGAATACCGAAATAGAATTAACCGTGATCTGTGCAAAAGGGAAACCCTTGAATTCGAGATTTTGCAGAATGTCGCCAAAAATCGACTCCAATTCTCCCTCATCGTAAAAGCTCCCCTCTAAAAATGAAAGACCACGAACACCTGCTACCAAAGAGTCACCACCCGGATTCAAAAATCTGATCTTGTTTATCACAGCCTTAGGACCCGCATCAATAACTACAATCAGTTTTGATCTTGTGGAATCGATTGTTTCTATGTTTAATTCAAGTGAATGAGAAAGGTAACCGAGGGAATTCAGTTTTTTGGAGATTCTTGAAGAAACGGTATCTGCAATAAAAGCAGAACGATTGATGGGGAAAACCAGTCCGGTGGAAGCGGTTATCTCTTTGCCATCAACTGGAGGTATGGGAGTGTACTCAATTGAGGTGATATTTTGTCCAAAGAGTGGTATCGAAACGACAAACAGGGCAAGTTTATACCATCTCATTCATCAGATTCATTTTTTTGCCTATTGGTTCAACCACCACTTCTTTCATCAATGCGGTCATCCGTTCGGGGGTTACTTCGCAGACTTGTAACGACTCGGCATTAGCTGCCCCCAAAGCTGCAGCATGTTTAAGCGTGTCGGTCAAAATTTCATCATGTGACAACCCAAACAGAAATCCGGCTACAAATGCATCGCCTGATCCGGTTTCGTCTATTTTGTTTACAAATGGAGGTGTAACTTTATAGTTAAATCCGAAGGAATTGGCGTAAAAGGCATTACCGCCGTCGGTAATTACCGATATTTTCACTCCTTTTGCAGAAATTATTTTTAATGCTTCAAGAAAATCGTCTTCATTAGAGAGGGTAAAACCGACATATTCACCCGCTTCTTTTTTGTTGAGATGAACGACAGTAGGATTTTTATCGAGTGCAATTTTTAATGATTCACCGTACGAATCGAGAACAGAAGATTTATCATATTTTTCTGCGAGTTCAAGACCGTAAGCAAAAATTGAATCACATGCAGGTGATGGGCTGCTTCCGCAGAAGACGACATACTCACAGTTTTGGATCATTTTCTCGAGTTTAGCCTTAAAAGCATCACTCTCTTCTTTCGAGATCCGGGCATTTTCCCCAAAATAGTGGGTAACTTTTCCCAAACCATCATCGATGATTACACTTCCATACCTGGTTTCTGCTACGGTGTTGACTGCAGTAAAAGCAATCTCCTCCGCTGTAAGTGCCGCTCTTAACCTTCTGCCGTGTTCTCCGCCCAAAAAGGTTACAGCGAGATTTTTCACACCAAGTTTGTTCAATTGTCTGCTTACATTTATCCCTTTTCCACCCGCATAATAACTTAACCGACCGTTACGATTTGTCTCTGTTTCATTTATTTTGCTGAAGTGAAGTCTGTGTTCAATAATCGGGTTGAGTGTTACTGTCAGAACCAATTTAAACTCCTAATACCTGTATCTGTACTCACCAAAAAACGGGGTTACGAGGCGGTAGTCACCAAACCCTGTCTGGTCAACAAAGATAAATCTTCTGTTGATGTCGTAATAATCCCATATTTCATACGGTTTGCTGTCATACTCAAATGGATGTCTCTCAATGTTGTTAGGGGTACCGAGAGTAATATAGACCATCCCCATATCACTCCTCCACCCTTCGAGCATTTGTTTAAAGTTTTTGTTTGCAAATTCAATTCTTCTGTAATATTCGTTGAATACTTCATTGTCGGGTGTTCCCTGAGTGGGGTCTTTTTTATCCCAAAATTCCATAAAACGGGCGAGTTTTTCGGTAAAATCTTTCCCATCCTGAATGTAACTTATCTCAGAAGGACCTGCGATGTAGATCATTTGGTCCGCCGCTTTTTCAAGGTCTTTCAGAGTAGAAGGCATTCCACTCCACTTCGAGAAGAAGGATTTTGTGCTTCCAATAATGGTTTTATCGTCAACAAATGGAGCACTAATTACCATCTTATATTCACCCATACCGGCATCTTTAAAGTTAAAAGTGTAAAAAAGCTGGTTGTTCCCTGCTTTAAAGGATTCAACTTTTTTCTCGTTGTAAAGGGGATTTCCCTTCAAGTCGAGAATGGCATAGGTTACTTCAATTTGTCTGTCGGTGGCAGAGTAAACTTCATAAAAAATGGGGATACCATCTTTTTGTGTGGCTACATTTCTTGAAAGATTTGGAATAATCTTTGTTGTACCTGAGGCAGTGGTGGTTTTACCCGAAATCAGCATTATGTCACTAATTGCCAACTCCTGAGTGAATGTTCTAACGGGAAATTCGACTTCAGCACGATACTCTTTTCTCGAATCAAGGTCTTCAACTAAAATGGTAAAGTAATATTTTCCGGGTGCAAGCTTAAACGACCTTGCAGAGAGGTTATAATCTGATTTTGAGTTGGTTTTCTGGAAATCAATCAATTCAATTTTCTCGGTCCACGACTTTTCGGTAATCAACGAAAGTTTATTTTCATCGTTTATTGTGATGGAAATTGAATATTCGGCTTTAAATTTCTCACCGGCTTTAATAAAGCTTAATTTATCAAACGGGACTTGAAGGAAAAAATCGACTCTGGTCTGAGTTGAATCCCCCGAATAAAAATTATAAATATCAAAAAAGAAAACAGGTTCTCTCCCGGCTTCATTGGGCCTTCCCGTTTCGGGTTGCGTAAAAACCGCTGCGTTAAAAAGAATAACGAGGAACAATACTGTTTTTTTCATATCAGTTTCTTTCAATTTTTCCAAATAGATCGTATTCGGCAGAATCATAAATTCTTACGGCAACAAAGTCACCCGGAGCGAGTTCAAAATCTTCTTTATCGATTATCACTTCACAATCAACTTCAGGGGCATCCATGGTACTTCTGCCGATGTAATAATCACCTTCAAGGGAGTCGATTATCACTTTTTGCACAGTTCCTGTGAGTGATTCATTTTTTTTGTGTGAGATTTTCTTCTGAATCTCCATAATTCTTTTTTTGCGTCTGTTCTTTTCTTTTTCAGGAACAGGATCCCCTAAAATAAAACTTGTCGTGTTCTCTTCTACGGAAAAAGTAAATACCCCAAGTCTGTCAAACTTAAATTCTTTAATGAACGATAACAGTTCTTCAAAATGTTCATTGGTTTCTGCGGGGTAGCCGGCGATCATTGTTGTTCTGATAGTAATTCCGGGCACCCTTTCCCTCAATTTTGCCAGCAATTCAACAGTTGCCCTGCGGGTAATTCCCCTCCTCATCGATTTCAGGACAGGATCACTAATATGTTGAAGTGGAATATCGAGATATTTTACGAGTTTAGGGTTGTTGGCAAGTTCATCAATCAAATCTTCGGGGAAATGTGAAGGATAAGCATACATCAACCTGATCCATTCAATCCCCTCCACTTCACTGATTTTTTTCAGAAGTGTGGCTATGGTTCGTTCACCGTAGATATCTTTTCCGTAGTCGGTGGTATCCTGACCAATTATAATCAACTCTTTCACGCCGTTACGGGCAAGAAATCTGGTTTCGTTGAGAAGGTCTTCCATTGGTTTCGATTTGTGCAAACCCCTCATCAGAGGAATTGAACAGAAGGAACAGGGGTGGTCGCACCCTTCAGAAATCTTCAGATAAGCAAAATGGTGTTCTTCCGAAAGATGTCTTTCACCGAGCAGCTCATATTTAAGATGCCCACCCATATCCTCGATGATTTCTTCATATTTTTCGGTACCATAAAATTTATCAACTTCAGGAATTTCAACTTTAAGATCATCCATATACCTTTCGGATAGGCACCCGGCTACGATCACATTTTCAATTACACCCTCATTTTTCAGTCTGACGGCTTTTAAAATCTCTTCTATCGATTCCTGCTTAGCCGCTTCGATAAAACCACAAGTGTTTAAAATTACTGTGTTCGCTTCTTCAGCATTGTCTGTCAATTCGTAACCGTTCAAAAGGAGCTGATTCATCAATCTTTCCGAATCGACTGTATTTTTTGAACAACCTAAAGTGATTACACCTACTTTTTTTGCCATGTTTTAATTGCTGATAAATTGTTTTACATAAATATAAATTACAGGAGCGGATGCAATTACTGAATCGAACCTGTCGAAAAATCCACCATGCCCTGCGAGGATGTTAGATGAGTCCTTAGTGCCGGCATCCCGCTTAATTAACGATTCAACGAGATCACCCAGCGGACCTACAATTCCCACTATAAGACCTAAAACTATAGCGTCTGTGACAGTTAAAAAGTCGAGAAAGAGATATCTGAAGAGGAAAAAACTGCCGACGGAACCAGCCAGTCCAAAATAAAAGCCTTCCCAGCTTTTTTTTGGGCTTACCCGCTCCATCAAGCGGTGTTTTCCGAAGGTTATGCCACCAAAATATGCGGAAGTGTCACTCAACCAGATGGTGACTATGTATGAAACAAGAAAGATACCGGCTTTCCCGGTGGGAAAAGCTGCCGACTCCCGGATCATTATCAGGCTGCTTGCACACACTCCTATATAAAAAATGCCCGTGATGCTTGCACCAAGATTGTAGATAGCTGAACCTTTGTTTTTAAATAATTCCCGGAACATAATCACAAGAATTACGATGTAAACAGATTCAATTTCTGACATCCATCCAAATTTCACATTGAGAATAAAGAGCAACAGCAAGGGCATTCCCCACCAAATGGTGGACATAGCCCCCTTTTTTAATGCCATTTGGCTAAATTCCCAATACGACATACCGGCTATCAGAGACACAAATGCAACAAACCATAAATCTCCAAAATAGGCGGAAGCGAGCACCAATGGACCGAGTGTAAACGCCACTAATGAACGGGATGCAAGATTCGAAAATTTCATATTTTGGGTAATCTACCTTTTTTAATTGAACGATTCGTTGTCATCAGGCTCTTCAGCCGGTGGTAGTTTTTTCTTTTCATCATACTCTTTTAGAAACTCGAACGCAGATTCACTATCTTCAACTTTGACATACAACATTATTGAAGACAAATTCCCCAAACCGGGGTAACTGCTGTCCTTTTTATTCACAATCCAAGTTTCTATACCACCACTTTCAAGATTGGCTTTTATCATCTCTGCTTCATACATATCGAAACAACTGTAGATATAGATGTATTCGTCTGTGTAAAAACCTACTGACCCATCAGTCGGGTTTTCGAGCACAGTGCCACACTCCGGACACACCGGCACACCGCTTTCAAATATTGATCCACATTCAGGACACTGGTACATATCAAATCTCTTTTGTTGAAAAAAACCTTAAACCCGAACTGATTATAATACATTTTTCGAAATTATTCCGGTGTTACAATTAAGGCACTATCTTTTTGAAGTTAGTTTTCCGGCAAGTCCTTCATATTTTGTCAGCTCTGCATCGATAGAACCGATAACCACTTTGGTTTTAACTTTTACCGGCATCTTCACCTCATCATCTGTTAACCAGACATAGATGCTTCCTTCATTCTTAAATAAACCACCTTTTTTTACAAGAGGTTCAAGGATGATACAATCAAATGTACCGGCAGCAACTTTTACTCGTTCTTTACCACGATAAACTACATCAAGTTGGTTAACTTTACCTTCATAGAAGTTTTTCAACTTCACAACATCACCTTTTTTCGATTTTGAAAAATCGATTGTGCGGCAATAATAGAAGGCGGATATTATATCGTGAGTGTATTTTGGGAATTTATAATCGCCATCGGAAGTTTTAGCTTTCCCGGCTCTGTGATCAAAAAAGGCTGAATAATCTTTGGTAAAACTTCCTTCTTTAATGTGCTGTTCAAATCTCCATGGGAAAAGCCCGTCAACATCAAGATATGACTCATATCTGTCGCGAACTTTGAAGACAGCATCAAACGAAGGTACTGAATTTACTTCGAAAAGAACATTATAAGTGTCTCTTCCTGCAACCTTTTTAATTTTTGGGATCTGCATTGTTGCGATACCGGCAGTAACAAATCCATAATTTACATTAAAAGTAAGCTTTTCACCTTGTTTAAAAGCTTTGTTTTTCACCTTTGGGAAATCATCATAAACATCTGAAGAAATGTAAAATCCTCCAAGGATGAAGATAGAACTTAAAAGTACGATACCAATCAAAAACTTTTTCATAATTAATTCCATTTTTTAATTTCTCGAATCTTGTTCTTTATATCAGTTACTACTTTTTCACTGTTTATACTACTCATACAACTCAAACGGGCACATTGTTTCAAATCACACTCTTTACATTCCATTTCCGGCTCATAAATCAACTTTTTGTCCGTGTATGGTCCCCATCTTTTTGCCGAGCATTGTATAACTTTGGGATAAAATCCGACCACAAAACACCCCGCCGCCGCCGCTATGTGTAGTGGACCTGTAGAATTGGAGATAAACAGATCACTTTTTTTAATTACAGCAGTCAATTCAGCGAGTGATAATTCACCTGCGAGAATCCGGGCGTTGCTCTCCCCTTTTACTCTGGTACATTTGTCGAACTCTTCCTTGGAGCCCGTCAAATAAACCTGAAATCTGCCATCATCGCACAATTTTTCGGTAATATCCCGGAAGTGCGTCTCCGGAAGGTCAGCGGCACTTCCCCCGCTACCCGGATGGATAATGGTAACAACCTTTGAATCGTCGGGAGTTATTTTCTCCGTTGCCCCAATTCCCGCAAAAAAATCAGCAGGAAATGTGTATCCTTCTTCCCCTCCGATCATCGAAAGATTGTATTCAAGTTCGTTTTTTTCGGCGGTTTTGCGGTGTTCAAATATCTTTTTTGAGAATAAAAATGAATACCAGCGGTAACCGATGCCCGTTCTTAGCTTAATTCCGGAAAGAAAACAGACAAGTGCTATTCTGAAGTTTGGCGATACGATGTAAACTTCACTAAAGCTATTTTTACGCAAGATTGAAGCAGATTCTGAAAGACTTTTGTTGCTAAAATCATCCCAGCTTATAAATTCGTCAACAAATGGAGATGATTCAACTAAAACCCTTGTGTAATTTCTCCCCAAAAACCAAATTTCAGCCTTTTTTTTTCGTTTCAGAACCTCTGCCATCGGAAGCGTAAGCACCACATCACCAATTCTGTCGAATCTTATAATAAGAATTTTGTTTTTGGTCATCACTCGGAAGAGATTTTATTCTTCAGCAGAGAGATTATCTTCTCATAGCTTTCTTTTTTCTCGGGTTCTTTTTCTATTAACCTGGTAAAAATCTCCAAAGCTTTTACACTGTTCCCTTGTCTGGCATATATAATTGCCATTCCCGCAGTTATAATTTCATCGTTTTCATCGTTCGGTTTGACCGGTATTTCTTCAGGTACCTCTACAATTTCAACTTCACGAGGTGGCTCTTTCGGCTCTTCTTCAATAGTGTGATAACTCCCCTGAATCGAATCAGAAACCGTGTAAAAGGGGTCATCGGGCAGAGGTTGTTCTTCAACTTCCACTGGTTCTTCACTTGGTATTTCGTCTGTTTCAGCCGGATACGGATCAACTAAATCTGTAAAAACGGGTTCTTCCTCTGGTTGTTCATCTAATGAATAACGGGAAAGTAATTCCTCTTCGTTTTTAAGCAATTTTTCATTTTCCCTCTCCATTTCACTAATCAACTCTTTATAATAAGAAGTCAATTCGTTGCTCGAGAAGAATTTTATCGCCGAATTTAGAGTGATTTCTGCTTGTTTTGGCTTATTGATCTCAAGAAAAAGTTTTAACAAAAAATAATATGCCGCGGGATTCCCGGGGAAATTTGCGAGTCCTTCTTTCACCTCAAGAATTGCCTCTTCAGGTTTGCCCTCTGAAAGAAGTACTGAAGCCCTGCGGAGAAAGAGTTCTTTTAGACCCGATTCGACTGCAAGTTTTTCAATTTCTTTGGTATATAGTGCTTCTGTTGATTCTTTCATCTTTTCCCCGTTACCATCCTGAGACTGTCTCGAGTAAAATATCTTCCGTCAATTTTTCTATTGCCGCCTCAATCGCCTGATTTCTACCGGCTTGCCCAAGTGATGCAGCATAATCTGCATAATTAGAAAATTGTCGTTCAAATATCGTCTTTTTCAGTTTGAGGTCTTTATACGAAACCTGAACTGTAAGATTCAATCTTCTCGACTGCACTTGCTCACCCGTTGTGATTGCTGCTGGAGTGTCAGAAATACCCAAAACTGCACATTCAAGAACAGCATCACTTTTGGTTTTGTCCGTTATCAAGAAGCTGTTGTCATCGATAAATTTTTGGGTTAACCGGGATGTAAAACTTTGAACCAGTTGTGGCTCACCTGATCCACTTTGATCTTGTGCAAACGGTATCGCAAGTGATTTGATATGGGGTGGAATTGAAGCCCCTGTAAACGAATAAGGACAACTGCACCCGGCAATACTCATAAAAATTAGAGAAATTGCGAGAACGGAGAGCATTAGGTAATTACTCTTAATCATTTAATCCCTCGAGTTCAAATTTTTCCAATTTTCTGTAAAGTGTCCTCTCGGAAATATTCAGATACATTGCTGCCATCCTCTTGTTCCCACCGGCTTTTTGAAGAGCCTTTACAATCAATTCTTTTTCAACCTTGTCAACATTCAAATCGTCCCTCTCTTCAGAGGTTGTGCCTGGCAGTTGTACATCACCCGGATAACTTTGCCTAATTGCAAGATTTTGCACCATATCTTTAAGCTCAAGAATATCCTTTTTCAGCTCAAAAAGGGCACGATATATAAAATCTCTTTCAACTTCGTCAGTAGTTTTATTCAGCCTTACAGGCAGGTTTTTTGCTGGTTCAGAGCTTTCACTTCTTAACAGATTTTTGAAGGATTCAGCACTTAAAATGTCTCTTCTGCTGAGAGCTATGGCAGTCTCGACACTGTTCTTTAATTCTCTGACATTTCCCGGCCAGGTGTGCTCATAAAGCAGATTGAGGGCATCAGCTGTAAATTCGACATGAGGGCGGTTATTGTTTGAGCAGTAGGAAGAGGCGAAATGAAGTGCAAGTTCTTCGATATCCTGTTTTCTTTTTCGAAGTGGAGGAATCTCCAAAGCAACTGCTTTCAGACGGAAGAAGAGGTCTTCCCTGAACCGTTTTTCGTCAACCAGTTCCTGCAGATTTCTGTTGGTTGCCGCTATTATTCTTACATTAACTTTGGTGGTCTTTTCGGCACCAATTTTCATAAATTCTTTTGTTTCGAGCACTCTCAGAAACTTCACCTGAGTAGGAAATGGCATTTCGCCTATTTCATCAAGGAAAAGAGTTGCGTTATCCGCGAGTTCAAAATATCCTTTTCTACTCTCAACCGCTCCGGTGAATGAACCACGAATGTGACCAAACAGCTCACTCTCTAAAAGGCTTTCAGGTATAGCCCCACAATTTAAGGAGAGCATATCTTTCCCTGAACGGCGACTCAATTGATGAATCGCACGGGCAAAAACCTCTTTTCCAACTCCACTTTCGCCATAAATCAGCACAGTAATATCACTGGGTGCCACTTGTAAAATTATATCAACAAGGTCTCTGATCTCTTTTGATCTGCCAATTATGCCAAGTTTTTTTTGAATATCTTCCATTGTTATACCGAAATTATCAACCCGTCGTGAGCAATTGTTATCTTGCTTAACCCGTCAGGATAAATCGAAGTGATCCTCGATATCAAAGCCGAAGGATCATCTGTATCAATATGTGTGAGAATAACCTTCTTTATTTCGTTGGATTTAATTATTTCAATTACCGATTCCATATCAACATGAGTAGTCTCAGTTATTAAAATTGAGTTGCTGTTTGGTTCAAACAAACCAAGGTCATCAGCAGAACCAACATCCCCTGTGTAAAAGACTTCACCGTTCTGTGCAGAAATCTGAAGGCTGTAACTTTTTAGTTCAGAGTCTTTCAGACCATTTTCTTTATACTTTTCGAGATGAGAATTCTCAAAAGCAATCAGTGAGAATTTCCCTCTAAAATCGATTTTCTTCCCCGTCTCCAGCTTATGATAATTAACCTGAAATGATAATCTTTCCTCAAAAAGAAAACTTTTTGTAAACATTTCCTTAAGGAAATTTATGTTACTTTTTGAAACAAAGATATCTACAGGGAGTTGCTTCTTCCCAAGTTTCATTTGCTGCACTAAAGATAATATTCCGGAAAAATGATCGGGATGAAAATGAGTGATCAAAATTCCATCAATTTCATTGTACTCAATCCCCAACCGTAAAAGTGCACGACTGATCCCATCCCCCGCATCAACGAGAAGATTATAGGAGTCGGATTTGATTAAAAACGAAGAATGAAAACGGTTTAATGATGCTTTGCCTGACCCCGAACCTGTAAAGATAATTTTTATGGTATCAGACATAATCTCACCGTAAGAATTGTGAATGAAAGTTGGTGTTCTCTATTCCCCGATATCTTCGGGGTTGCTGTCGTCCAGGAAGAAGTCAAAATCGGCGTCCGGAAACTCGTTTTCCACGGCAAAAATGCAGTTGTTAGCTTTGCGGAAATTCTCAGTAGCCTCATAATAGAGATATAACCCTGCGTAAGCGGCTACTGCAAATTCAGTTCTTGGGTACCTGAGTAAAAGCGTCTCAAGAAGTGTAATCGATTTTTCACCGTCACCGGCAAGCAATGCTTTTATATAAAGATCAGCCGCAGTTTCAGGTTTTCCGGCTTGCGATGCGGAAAGTTTTTTCAGCTCTTCGAAATTTTCTCTTTTATAAAGTTCAAATATCTCCCTTGCAGAGAGTGTCTGCCCCAAAATAGCGGGGGCAACAAGGCAAAAAAGTAAAAAAGAAAAAATGTATGCTCTCATAATCAATTAAACTGCTGAAGCCTGATATTTTTCAATTATGGAAACCACTCCGCCAAAAAGTGTGGCAGAGGTAACCCTGTCTATTTTAACATCGACATAGTCGCCGGTCGAGATCTGATCGTTTACAGGGAAAATAACAACTTTGTTTGTGTCGGTTCTTCCTGCAAAGAAACTGTCACTCTTCTTCGAAAATCCTTCTACCAAAACTGTTTCGGTTTTACCGATCAACTGAGTGTTTAACTCCAAAGAATGCCTCTGCTGCACTTCGATAATCTGTTGCAGCCTTTTAGTTTTAGCCTCTTCAGTTACATCATCACCCATTCTGAAAGCTTTGGTACCTTCTCTTGGCGAATATTTGAACATGTATGCCCCGTCGTACTTAACCTTTTCCATCAAATCCAAGGTCATTAAGTGATCTTCAAGGGTCTCAGTTGGAAAACCGGTGATAATATCGGTAGAGAAACTTACACCAGGAATAATTTTTCTGGCTTTGTCAATCAATTCCAAATAATGCTCAACTGTGTAAGTACGGTTCATCAATTCAAGAATTCTGTTTGAGCCTGACTGCACAGGAAGGTGAATGTAGTTGCAAAGATTATCGTTTGCAGCAATTGTCTCAAGAAGTTTGTCAGAAAGATCCTGGGGATGTGAAGTTGTAAAGCGAATTCTCATTCCCTGATCAACCTCGGCAACTTTCGCCAGTAAATCCGCAAAATCCATACCGTTGTCATCGTAAGAATTTACATTCTGACCAAGAAGCGACACTTCCCTGAATCCCTTCATCGAAAGTTGTTCAACTTCTTTAACTATCGACTCAAGACTCCTGCTTCTTTCTCTTCCGCGGGTATATGGAACGACACAAAATGTACAAAATTTGTCACAGCCCCTCATCACAGAAATCCAAGCCTGAAGACCTTCTTCTCTGTAAGGCATTATGTCATCGTAGGTTTCGGTTCGGGAGAGTTTAACGCCAATCCCTTTACCGCCACTATAAACTACATCCAAAAACTCGGGTAATCTCCGGTATTCGTCGGGACCAACAACCATGTCCACAAGCTTTTTCTCTTCGATAAGATTCTTCCTTAATCTTTCAGCCATACATCCTAGAATACCAACCACCATTTCAGGTTTTTTATCCTTAAGCTTTTTAAGGTTTCCCAGTCGTCCGTAAATTCTTTGTTCTGCGTTGTCTCTAATGCTGCATGTGTTCAAAAAAACCACATCCGCTGTGTGCACATCATCTGCAAGATCATAACCATTATTGTTCAAAATCCCCATCACCAACTCTGTGTCGGCTATGTTCATCTGACATCCATAAGTCTCAATATATACTTGTTTTTTATTCATCAATTTCTGTAAGAGGGTTTGGATTGCTTTTCGGGAGGTCCCGAAAAAAGAAATATTTAAACAGTTAATATAATTAAAAAATATTTTACGGGTTACCGGATATAAGTGCCCCTGAAGCGTACCAAATTACGGGAACTTTTAATAATTTGCAAAGTGTAAAATTCAGATTTACTCAATTTTACGAAGGATTTATTATGAAAAACTATATTTCTGTTTTTCTGTTTATTGTCATATTCTCGGCAGCTCTTTTTTCACAAGATGCTGTTGACAAAAATGTAATTAAACTGGATGGTGTTACGGTGGGAATGACAATGGATGAGGTGCACAAGGTGGTAACGGACCCGTTCACCCCGGGCACAAATGATAATATTTGGATTTTTTTCGACAAGAATTTTACAGTCGAATTTGACGATAAAAATCTGGTTTCCGATGTCACCGCTCAGGATGCAAACTCTGTTCTCGAATTTAACGGGAAAATCTTTCAAATCGGTTCTGATGTGAAGATTGCCCTCGAAACTATTGGGAAACCAGACCATATCAATAAAACTGAAATGGTTACTGAATATACATATCAGAATTTGGGAATTCTTCTTTTAACTTATGCTGATGACGATTCATTGGTTCTGATCAGCATCTTCAAACTTTGAAAATACTGTTATTTAATTTTTCTGTCAGTTTTTTCGGTTAGTTGAGATTGCCCTCTCCGGGCAATCTCACAATTCTACTTTTTGTCCCAGACTCTTATTGGAAGAACCGTCATGGGTATTCCTTCCAAAGTCAGTCTTTTTTGAATTGAAGCACCTGTTTCATTGTGGAGCAAACGCTGATAAAATTTCTCTTTTTCAAACACAAGTTTACCGCTGAAGAATGAAGCAAGAGGGAAATCTTCAGCTACCTGGAGACAAAGTTTTGAACCCTCATCAACGATATCAGTAGCGACAGAAATCCGTGATTCGGCAACAAGTCCCAATTCGTTTGCAAATTTAATATATCTGTCGGCACTTGACCGGGTAAACTTTTTGATGTTTTCCATTTCATCACTTCCCTTGAACACTCCCGAATCGATAACACCAACGGAAACGAAGAGAATCTGTTTGTAAAATTTCGGAAATTTTTTCAAAAGTTGAAGAATGGAATGAATGCCCAATCCACCGTATCCTGAGACTAAAAGAACCGCCACAGGTTCATTTTTGTCGATTGTTTTGGATGCGGTTTCAGAAGATTTGTCATCGGTGATTGGAATATCCAAAAGTATTTCAGAGAGGCTTCTGACCTTTTTCATTACTTTGAAGTAGTGCCGTTTAATCATCGCACAGAAGAAGACAAGTCCCATGGTAATGATAACGGTAAGCCATGCACCATCAAGAAATTTCTCTACAACCACAATTGTAAGGATAGAAAAACAAAGAATAAATGCGACTATATGTATCGAAAGATTCTTCTTCCAGTGGGGCAATGAACTTTTCTTTTTTGTCCAAAACCTCACCATACCCAATTGAGTAAGTGAGAAAGTTACGAATACATTTATTGAGTACATTGTAACTAAAGCATCCACACTTCCCTCCGTGTACCAAAGCAAAAGAAGTGCAGCAACGCCAAATATTATGATTCCGTCCTGCATGGTTAACCGGTCAGATAACGAGCTGAATCTGTGAGGGAGCCATGCATCCACCGCCATGTTCGACATTACCCTCGGTCCATCGATAAACCCGGTTTGAGCCGCAACAAAAAGAAGAAGTGCTTCTGCGACAAGTGTAAGAACTACAAACCAGGTACCAATTCCCATCGATTCGATCATCACGGCATTTAATGTTTTACCTTCAACGGTTTTTACACCGGCGAGCAAATAGATAATCAGAATTGCGGAAGCTGTAAATGCAAGTGAACCTGCCATATAGAACATGGTTCTTTTAGCGGTTTTAACTTTTGGCTCACGCATAATTTGAATTCCGTTAGACACAGCCTCAATTCCGGTGTATGTGCCTGCACCTCTTGAATAAGCGTTTGCAAAAAGAAGGAACATACCCCAGATACCCAAAGATGTTGTACTCTCTTTGAAGTCGGTTACTACCGCATTTGCAGTCGATGAAAAGTTATCGATATGAATAAAGAGGGAGCCGAAGATAACAATAAGATGTGTAACTACAAAAAGGAGAAAAATCGGAACAAGAATGGTAATCGATTCCTTAACTCCCCGTAAATTCATTATGATCAATATGCAGATAACTGCTGTATTCACATAAACTACATTGTGATGCCACTCTCTCGGAAGGAAACTGAATACTTGTGATGTTCCTGAGGCAATCGATACTGTAATTGTCAGTATGTAATCCACTATCAGGGCACTACCCGAAATTACACCGAAGGAGCTCCCCAGAAGTTTAGTTGCCACTACATATCCACCACCACCATGAGGGAAATGTTCGATTATTTTGGTGTATGAATATGAAATAATTATTACTGTAACAGCCGTTGCAATCGCCAAAAAGATGGCAATGCTTGTGTGACCACCAAGTGCTCTGAAGGCCTCGTCCGGTCCGTAGGCAGATGAACTGAGTCCATCTGCTCCCAAACCCACCCATGCCAGAAATGCTGCCAACGAAATTTTATGGAAAATATTAGGATTGTTTATATCCTGTGGTTTTCCCAAAAGGAGATTTTTAAGTTGTTTCATAACTTTCAATTTTAACGATTAAATACACAACGCAATAGAATGAAACTCTCCCGAAGTATCACTAACACACCAACTTCTATCGTAAAACAACCCTGATTAAAAACTGATTTCTATCAGTTGGTAAGACTTCTTACGGGTGCTGGTATCCGTCCCCCTCTGCCAAAAAAGACATCGGCACTTAGAACTTTTACCGGCATAATCGGAGCTTTACCCAATAAACCACCATAATCGACTGATTCGCCAACACCTTTGCCGTATGCAGGTATGAGCCGGCAAGCCGTGGTTTTCTCGTTTATCAATCCGATAGCCGCTTCATCAGCAATGATTCCTGCAATGGTATTAACCGGTGTATCTCCGGGAATTGCAACCATATCAAGACCTACGGAGCAAACTGCTGTCATAGCTTCAAGTTTTTCGATGGTCAGATGTCCTTTTTCAGCGGCAGCTATCATGCCCTGATCTTCACTAACCGGGATGAAAGCCCCACTCAAACCACCAACAGATGAACTTGCCATCAGACCGCCCTTTTTTACGCTGTCATTCAACATTGCTAATGCAGCGGTGGTTCCGGGTGCTCCCACATCTTCAAGACCAATCTCTTTTAAGATGTCGGCAATACTGTCACCTTCTGCGGGAGTAGGTGCCAGGGAGATATCAACAATTCCAAATTCCACACCGTCTTTTTCCGCAACTTTTCTTCCAACAAGTTCACCTGCACGGGTGATCTTAAATGCTGTTTTCTTTATTACTTCGGCAATCTCCTGGATTGATGCCCCTTTGTGTCCCTTTAAAGCTTCAAGGACCACGCCGGGTCCGCTGACACCCACATTTAAGGTTGCGTCCCCCTCTGTAATTCCATGAAATGCACCTGCAATAAAAGGGTTGTCTTCTACAGCATTGCAAAAAACCACCAGTTTAGCACAGCCGATCGAAAAATTCTCACGGGTAATATACGCTGTATCTTTGATCACCTGTGCCAGCAATTTTACAGCATCAATGTTGATACCTGCTTTAGTAGAACCGATATTTACACTTGAACAAACTTTTTTTGTTGTTGCAAGTGCCTGCGGAATAGAAAGTATGAAATTCTTTTCGCCGGGAGTCATTCCCTTTTGAACGAGAGCTGAATATCCGCCGATGTAATCAATGCCTATCTCATGCGCTGCCCTGTCCATCGCTTCGGCTATTTTCACATACTCTTCTGACGAGAAACTGTCACCAATAAATGATACCGGAGTAACAGCAACTCTCTTGTTTGCAATTCTTAAACCGTATGCAGCCTCAACCGACTCGGCATTCTTTACATGGTTCCCTGCCAGGCGGGTAATCTTTTCATAAATCTTTTGTGTTACCACATTGATGTTTCTGTCGCTGCAATCCCTCAAATTGATACCCATCGTAACAGTCCTGATGTCGAAATGCTCGACTTCACTCATCATAATGGTTTCTAATATTTCAGAAAATTCAAAATTCATTCTAATTCCGTTTGTTTAATTCTCATGAAAACTTTCATCGTCAATGAATCATGGGGTTGAAACCCCATGCTATTAATCTAATTTTCTATAGATTATGCCTTCCACATTCAGCCCGAAGCCCTCAGGAATTCAGCCTTCCACATTCAGCCCTAAATTCTAAACATATACTGAAAAATGTCTTCGTGTTGGGCATAGATTTTCACATTTAGTTCTTCTGCAACTTTCCCCAATTCTTCCTGGACTTCTCTCAGATTTTTGGGTGAATTTGTGATATCAATAATCATGATAATTGTATAAAAGTTTTGCATTATCTTTTGGGAAATGTCCTGTAAATCGATTTCCATTGAAGCAAGTGCACCCGTTATGCGGGCTACAATTCCCGGTTTATTAATGCCAAAAGAAGTAACAATCACCCTGCCTTCAAATTTTTCAGGAGAGCCGGGAGAAACATTTAGTTGTGCAATTTCTTTTTCAACATACTCTCTAACCATGTCGGGTGAGGCATTTGGTCCGAGTACATCGATGGCTTTATTGGTTATTTCCCAAATCAACTGTTCTGAAATTTTCAAGGTTTTAGTCCTCTGTAATTAAATTGTAAAAATCGTAAACTTTCATTCTTTATTTCAATATTTTTTCGCCTGATGAAGTCCATTGTGTTGGAAATGTTGCCTCTGTAAAAGCGGAACAACACAAAATTCGCTTCAATAATCGCATCAAAAAATCGTTCTGCTCTAAGAGCATCCACCACGAGAAAAGCTCCTAATGCCACCCACCCCAATGAGAGAGCCCCACTCAGATACTCACCCGCATATACCTGACCGGCACCCGGGATGAAGACGGACAAAAGTAAACCTGTAGTTAGTGAGAGACTTTTTGCCTCGGCAGAGTCACATAGAGCCACGAGCAATCCGGAAGTGTCGGTATTCTGAAACAACTCTCTTGCCCGGTCCCACTTCCCTTCAAAAGCAAATCGCCACCCCTTCCAATGATCAATTGATGGCTGTTTGTCAGGGAACACTTTTTGCAGAATTTCGACTCTTTCATCGAATTTTTTGTATCTCCTGTCAATGATCAATAATCGTAAAATTTCCTCTTCAGCTAAAAAAGATTCCTTTTTATCTTTACCACCAACTGCTGCAAGTTCGAATGCGATTTTAGCATCAGAATACCTGCCTGTCGCTCTCAGAGCCAGACCACGAATCATGTTGGTTTGGAAACCGTACTGACCTTCATTATCGAAAAATCTTAACCTTTCAGCTTCAATGTAAGCATCAAAATAATTTTCAGCCTTCAGAAGTGAATCTGCAAAAGCGAGTTGATCAGGAAAATCATTTTTCTGCGCATTATTTACTTTTGACAATGTCAAAAATAACAAGAATTGGAGAAACAATGATCGTAAAATCACTTTCGCTCCAGAATCTTTTGTGGCGAATCCAATGGTTTTCCATTAAAATAAAAATCGAAAAACTCTTTTTCTCTCTTTTCAATCTGATTCTGATTATATAAAGATGCTGATACCACTGATCCATAGATATTTCCGCCCTGAAAAAACGCAGTAATCAGACTGAAAACGAATCCCCTTTGCATATACCCGTCTTTGAAATTGGAGTATGCCAGATAACCAAAAATTCCGGTTAATAACAGACTTGCCGCAGCATCTCCGTATTCTCCTGTATAAACTCTTCCCAGACCGGGAACTATTGCTGATAAAATTCCGGCAAAAAGTGGCGATTTCCTTTTGGGGTCAACTCTTTGTTCAAGGTTGTCCAAAAGGAAATTTGACCCTTCCCCGCCAAAAAGATATATGTTGTTTTTATCCACCTCATCAAGCACACCCCTGTGAATATCAGAGAGTATTTTTAATTTTAAATAATTAATGGAAAGCACACTGTCAGTTGTAATCGGTAACAAGTTTGAAGGTAAGGAACTGTCGCCCTTTTCAAATTTCTCTTTATCGATGGCATATTTTAAATGGTCTTTGAACGGAGAGGAAAACTCAAAATTGTGATTACCCTGTTTAATTCGGGTTAGATCAATGTAAAATTTTACGGTATCATTATAAAAAGGAGTGGCAGTAAGTCGATTAAATTCGATTTCCGCTTTTTCATAAAAACCAAGTTCAAAAATGTGCTTGCCAAATTTGTAAATTTTATCAGGTGAGTGAAGAGAATTTTGTGCAAAAACAGGAAATGTCAACAAAAAAAGCAGAATTGTAAGGCTCTTCAATTCATTTCCGATTTATATATCGTAGGGGGGGGTCTATCAGATAACCAAATCTGTCGATGTGGTAATGCTTGTATTTATTATCGAAATTTGTATCCCTTATCAATCTGTCAGATGTCAATAGAACAGCTTCAATTAAATTTGTTTTACCAAGTGCCTCGACAAAAAACCGTGAACAACTGGGGGAGAAAGGACAATTTTCACCATCGGGGTCTGAAATAAAAAGGCGATATCCATTCACTAAAACTTTAAACACAATTTCAGGGACATCGCCTTTTATCTCATAATATTTTTTCTTTACGGGCATTTCCTCAGCATAATCCACATCCACTGCTTTCCATTGTTGCCCATAAGCCACCCCGCATATAATCCAAATAAAAAAGTTCAGGTATTTTCCAAAGAACGATTTTAAACAGAGCAATTTCCTCAGACTCAATCTCATCGCTCCAACTACCGCAATTAATACCTGATACCTGACACCTAATACCTATTTAAGCAGTTCTCTCGCGATTACCACTCTCTGAATTTCTGAGGTGCCTTCATAGATTTCGGTAATTTTTGCATCTCTGAGGTATCTTTCAACGAGGTATTCGCGAACATAACCGTAACCGCCGTGAATTTGAATGGCTTCGAGAGCACAATCGACAGCAGCTTTAGAGGCGTAAAGTTTCGCCATTGCGGCTTGCTTAGTGTAGTCTTTTCCGGCATCTTTTAGTGCTGCTGCTTCGAGGATAAGTAGTTTAGCAGCTTCAACCTGAACCGCCATGTCAGCTATTTTGAATTGAATAGCCTGATGATTTTTAATTTCAGTACCAAACGCTTTTCTCTGTTTTGAATATTTGATGGAAGCTTCGAGGGAAGCTTCAGCAATTCCGAGAGCCTGAGCTGCAATTCCAATTCTACCACCGTTTAAGGTTTTCATCGCAAAATTGAATCCTTTGCCTTCTTCCCAAACAATGTTTTCATGTGGGACACGACAATTGGTAAAAGTAAGCGAACAAGTATCTGAAGAACGAATGCCGAGCTTATCCTCTTTTTTAGCCTGATCAAATCCGGGAGTCCCTTTTTCAACGAGAAAAGTGGTTATACCTTTATGTCGCAGTTCTCTGTTAGTTTGAGCCATTACCAGGTAATAATCGGCAGTTTTTCCGTTTGTTATCCAGTTTTTTATGCCGTTAATTACCCAGTGATCGCCGTCTCTGACAGCTTCAGTATGCTGATTTGTAGCATCACTTCCCGCTTCAGGTTCAGACAGAGCAAATGCTCCAAGTTTTTGACCGGTAGCAAGAGGAATCAGATATTTTTCTTTGATAAAATCGGAACCAAATTGCTCCAAACCCCAGCAAACAAGTGAGTTATTCACGGACATAACCACACCAACGCTGGCATCTACCTTCGAAATTTCCGACATCGCCAACACATAACTGACAGTATCAAGTCCGGCACCACCATGATCAGGTGAAACCATCATGCCCATAAATCCAAGCTCACCAAGCTCTTTTATTATTTCGTGCGGGAACTCAGCATTGATATCCCTTTCAACGGCACTCGGTGCAATTTTTTCCTGTGCAAACTCTCTGGCAGTCTGCTGAATCATTAACTGTTCTTCAGTCAACTCAAAATTCATGTAAAATCCTTTTTGTTATGATCTCCAAAAAATATCCGTGTACAAAAATAGTAAAAAATGGTTAGAAAAAGGATAATTCTGACTTCCCTTCTAATTTCCCTTTCCTGTAATTACAACCTTGTCGAATACCAATAGATCTAAAAATCTATACATTAATCTTAAGTATTTAATCCCAAAGCATTCCACCAATTTTCTTACATTAACAGCTTCATTATTCTCATTTTTCAGGAAAATTATGGACTTTATTCTTTATTTGTTCGATTTTATTCTACATGTTGATGTTCATTTGGGTGAATTAATCAGAGATTATGGTGCTTTAACTTACGGTATTTTGTTTTTGATTGTTTTTTGCGAGACGGGTTTAGTTGTCACTCCGTTTCTACCGGGAGATTCTTTGTTGTTTGCTGCGGGAGCATTTGGAGCCAAGGGAGATCTCAACCCCCATCTTGTATTTCTGATTCTGGCGGTTGCTGCCTTTTTGGGTGACTCGGTAAATTATTTTATCGGTAAAAAAATTGGTCACCGGGCATATACTATGAACAGTCGCTTTATTAAAAAGGAACATTTAGAGAAAACACATCAATTTTTCGAAAAACATGGCGGAAAAACGATCATTTTTGCACGATTTTTTCCCATCATAAGAACTTTCGCTCCATTTGTTGCCGGAGTTGGCGAGATGGAATATAAAAAGTTTATATCTTACAATGCGGTTGGTGGTGTTCTTTGGGTAGCTATCTTTGTATATCTTGGATACTTCTTCGGAAACCTTCCATTCGTTAAACAGAATTTTACAGTCGTTTTGGTTGCTATCGTGGTGATATCGTTAGCTCCGGCAATCATTGGTGTTATTAAAAAATATATAAAACCGAAAACTGAAACCGAAGCTTAAAACGAGATAAATCATGTTGATTTTAGGGATTTAGTCTGCGAGGGTTAAATCCCTTTTTAAATAAAAAAAAGGCTGCCCTTTCGGAACAGCCTCGGAGTCACCAACAACTTTAATTAATTTACCTTGATTTTCTTTCTTTTGAGCCACCTGTGCTGCCGGAGTTGCCGCGGTCGGTGTTTCTTGGAGTAGTATCTCTTTTAGGGGTTTCCCTTACTGTATTATCCCGTTTGGTTTCTCTTGCAGTGCTGCCACTGTTGTCACGGGTTACGGGTTTATTGTCTTCCCTTTTTACTTCTCTCGAAGTGTTGTCACGGGTTACGGGTTTGTTGTCTTCTCTTTTTACTTCTCTCGAAGTGTTGTCGCGGGTTACGGGTTTATTGTCTTCTCTTTTTACTTCTCTCGAAGTGCTTCCACTATTATCACGGGTTACGGTTTTGTCGTTTCTGGTGACAGTTCTGGTGTCATCTTTTTTGTCGAGATTTCTGGTGTTGGTGTTGTTTT
>CAYSJM010000004.1:0-16029 GCA_964431385.1 uncultured Ignavibacteriaceae bacterium
GGTTCAGGATATGGACGCAGTCGCAGTTCTGAAGGATCATCATCAGGTGGTTCGGGATATGGACGCAGCCGCAGTTCTGAAGGATCATCCGGTGGTTATAAAGGAAAAAGAAGCTCCGAAGGTTCTTCAGGCGGTCACCGCGGACATGGAGGAAACTCTGAAAGTGCCTCGGGCGGAGACGGTTCCAGACGCTTTAAAGAGTTCAATTCACGCGAAAGGAAGTCTGATAAGCCTTCTTTTGGTGATAAATACAAAAAAAGAGAAAAAAAACAGTTTTAACACAGATGATTTTCCCCTTTTTACTTGAAAAAGGGGAAAATCTTCCGTATATTTTAAAGCTAAAATTTAATTTATATGGCACGACTTACAAAAAACATAGAAGCATATTGTAGAACCTGTACAACTGTAACCAAAATGGAAATCTCGACCCCTGCGGGCGAGGCTTTTGGCGAAGACATGTATTGGGCTCACTGCAAAAAATGCAAGAATAAACTTGTTATTTCTGTTGATGATATCATCAGAGACGACAAGATATCGGTTAAAGACATTGACATGGGAGAGGCAGTTGACTACTCACCCAGCAAAGACTATGAAATTGGTGTTGTTCTTTATCATAAAGAATGGCAAGATTTCGGCGTTGTTAAGTCGAAGTCCAAACTTTCACCAACAAAAATATCACTTACTGTTGAGTTTCAGAGTAAGGGTATTAAAAAGTTATTAGCTTCCATCAATTAAGAAAGGTATTCGCTTGATAGGCATTACTGTACAAGAGAAC
The DNA here is from genome assembly GCA_964431385.1 of uncultured Ignavibacteriaceae bacterium. Lineage (GTDB taxonomy): Bacteria > Bacteroidota > Ignavibacteria > Ignavibacteriales > Ignavibacteriaceae > UTCHB3. The sequence goes on from CAYSJM010000004.1 coordinate 776, forward strand.
GAATCTATAGATAAAGCGTTAAAACGCTTCAAAAAGAAATATGAACGCTCGGGCATCTTAAAAGAGTTTAAGAAGAGGACTTTCTTCGTAAAACCTTCCATCAAAAAAAGATTGGAAAGAATTAAAGCGGAGAGAAGAGCTCACAGAACTGATAACAAGGACTAATAGAATCCTTTACAGTTCTCATTAGGTTTTATAACGGGTTTGTGTCTTTTTATCAGAAGATAAAACGACACAGACCTTTTTTAGTCTATTCTGCATAACAGGGACCTGCTAAAATAGCAAGCCCCTTCCGTTATTCTACTCTTTTAGTTTGTCAGCCGCACATCGAGGTACTTTTTAAGCGACTCGAATGCATCCTGCGGTGTGTCATGCACTTCAAAAATGTTCACATCTTCCGGTGATATGGTGCCTAATTCAATTAGTTTGTCAAAATTAATCAGGTTATTCCAAAAATCACTCCCGTAGAGAATAATCTTCATCTCTTTAGTCATTTTTTTCGTTTGAACCAGAGTTAGTATTTCGAACATTTCATCTAATGTTCCAAAACCACCCGGGAATATAACCACAGCCTTAGCCAGATATGCAAACCAGAATTTGCGCATGAAGAAGTAGTGAAATTCGAATCCGAGTTCATCGATTACAAAATCATTCATACTCTCTTCTTTGGGAAGACTTATTGTTAGCCCGACAGATTTGCAGCCCGAGATTGTAGCTCCTTTATTCGCAGCTTCCATGATGCCTGGCCCACCACCGGTGACAATTGCAAATCCTTTCTCCTCAGTGGTGCGACTATTCAAATATTCACCTGTCAGACGGCTAAATTCAACAGCCTCATCGTAATAATGAGCAGATTCAAGTTCTCTTGTCAAGATTTTCTTCTCTTCGAGGCTTCCGGTTCCTGCTTTTTCAAAATCTTCAAGCCTTTTTTTAGCAACTTCAGAAGGTTTTATTCGAGCCGAACCGAATACAACAACGGTATTGGTGATTTTGTTTCTTTTAAATTTTGCTTCCGGATCGAGATATTCGGAAAGTATTCGTATAGTTCTCCCCTCGGAAGAGTTTAAGAAGGTCTCATTTTTGTAAGATTTTGGTGGTCTTCTCTTTATTTCCACAGATTCCTCTATTTTGTGTTTTTCAATAAAATCAATAATTCATATCTTTAAAGTTAACATAGTAATCTTTATAAATAATCCAGTGAATTTCTATTGTGCGGCTAAAGTTAAAGAATTGTAGCTTTTTTATCTTCCTCATGTTGATTTCCATTCAAGTTCCTGCCCAATATCAGGAAGTTCGAACAGGAATAAACACCATCCTTTCAGCAATGCCGGTGGGAACCTATTGGTCGGTTCTCGTGGTTGATGCAGAAACAAACGATACTGTTTACACTTACGGTCACCGAAATGCGATGATTCCCGCTTCGAACACTAAAGTTGTGACGAGTGCAGCAGCACTTCACTTGCTCGGTGGAGATTTTGTACTTTCCACAGAATTGCGATATTCGGGTAGAATCGAGTCGAACGGTACTCTCTCCGGAAATTTATATTTGAAGGCTTTGGGTAATCCTTTGTTTACAACTAAAGAATTGGAAGGATTTGTAGCCAGACTTAAAAAAGCGGGTGTCAGAGAGATTTCAGGGGATGTGACAGGGGATGACAGCTACTTTGATGATTTGTACAGCAGATCGCAGTATGTTGGTAACGGCGAATATGATTATGAAACTTATCCACTTTCAGCTTTGGTGCTCGATAAGAATATATGGATTGCCGGAAACAGGTTTACGACCCCTCCTGTGGCTATTGCAGAGAAATTAAAGGCACTATTGGAGAAAGAGGGGATAAAGGTTGCCGGAAAGGCAAAATCGGGCGTGATGCCCGTTGGTACGGTCTTAGTGGCAAAAGCAGAAACAAAACTTGCCGAGCTGTTGAAGATCGTTAATAAAAGAAGCGATAACTTTTTTGCTGAATATACCATGAAGCTTATTAGTGCTGCTGTAAACGGTGAAAGAGGAAATACAAAAAACGGGATAAAACTATGTATTGGCTTTTTGATTGAATCGGGTGCTTTTTTGCAAGGGACAACTCTTTCTGACGGGAGTGGACTTTCGAGAAGGAATATGATTCCAACAGGTGTTATTGTTAAAATCTACGAATTTATTTATGTCAATCAGGTTTTTAGAAGTCAGTTTTTTTCCACGCTAAGTATATCAGGTGTTGATGGCACCCTTCGTTCCCGTATGGAGCAGGCAAATGGAGACAATAACCTGAAAGGCAAGACGGGTACACTTTCGGGGGTTATTACGCTTAGCGGATATTTTAAGACAAGGAAAGGGAGAGATATGATTGGGGCTGTTTTCTTTAACTACTCTTATGGTTACCCCAATTACTACAGATCACTACAGGATCAAATTTTTAATCTTCTGATCGATAAATTATAAAAAAAAGGCTGCCTTTTTGGGACAGCCTTACGACAATATCAAATCTACTATTATTTAGCAGGTTGGTTACCACCCGGTTGAGCAGGTGCTGACTGAGTCGTGCCACCTTTTTGGATAACACTTTCTGCACCGGAACCTGAAGGAAGGAAAAAACCATTAACCAAAATAGTGAGTATCGCTATGGTTGCGGCCATTATCCAAGTGGATTTTGAAAGGAAATCTGCTGTTCTGCGTGTGCCGAACATGCTTCCTACACTTCCACCACCAAAAGTTGCTGTTAAACCACTACCTTTTGATTGCTGTGTTAACACAACCAGAATTAGAAAGATAGCAAGGATAATAATAACTATACTGAAAAAGGTAAACATTTTTTCTCCAAAAAAAATTTGGTAGCGGGGGAGGGACTCGAACCCCCGACACGTGGATTATGATTCCACTGCTCTAACCTGCTGAGCTACCCCGCCGGGGAAATTAAAAAAATCAAGACACTAAGATAACGATGATATCAGAAATAAACAAATAGATTCTTTAATTTTCTCCTTCATCATCCGGGGATTCATTGATTTTTTTAATCAAATCTTTTAATTCTTCTGAATTAGCAGGAGTTTGAATTTTTATTTCGTGCTCAACCGGTGGCTCATTTCCTTCGATTAGAGCTGCTGTTAGACTTTCTAATTCTTTGTTAATGGAATCGCTGCCAAAGTCTTTCAGCTCTGAGGAGAGGTAGCTTAGCAATTCTTTGTCGATGCCGCTATAACCGTAAGGGGGCATTATCCTCTCTTTTTGCTCCTCATCATCGTCAGAATTGGTTGTAGTTACAGTTGAGTCTGCCTCAGAACTGAGTGGTTCTTCAATCTTTGTCTCGATGTTTTCGATATCCGATGAATCAAGTCGAGTTTTTAATTCAACGAGCTTGGTTATTTCGCTACTCAGTATATCTCTTTCTGCAGCGAGCTGGTCGTTTTCGAGGATAATTCCTGATATCGATCTTTCTGATTTTTGCGATTCCAGTTTGAGTAGTGATAACCTTTGTTCGATCAAAGAATATTCGTTACTCGCTTCATCTCGTGCCAACCGGAGAGTTTCGATTTCATCTTTGAAACTCTGAATCACCTTGATAAAGCTTTCTTCGGTTTCGTGTGATTTTTCACCGGCTTTGTCGAGTTCTAAAACAGTTCTGCTTACCGAGTTTTCCAACTCAGTTTTACGAGCGGAGAGTTCAATTATCTCGTTTTGAAGTTTCACCATTCTTGCGGAGATCGATTCGAGCTCTTCGTTACCTGTTTTGACTCTGTAAACAATCGAGCGGAATTCAATCTCGAGATTAGTGATGGCTTTCTCTTTTTTTGCGATTTCTTCCGATTTCCTGAAAAGAACAAGTTCTTTGTCGATCAGCTTTTTAGAGATTTCACGAACTTTAACCTTTAGGTCGCTTATCTCTTGTTTATAAGCGGAAGCCATTGTGATAAAATGTTCTTCGGTCTTGAGGATGTTGGACTCAATTTCGTATCGGTTTTCCTCGAGGGAGTTGAGATGTTTTTTCAGTCGGTCTGTTTTTTCTTTCAGACCACTCTCTTTAAGAAGGGCATTTTTTATATTTCTGAATATTTCGTTTTTAAGGCTCTCATATTTAGAAATTTTGTCTTCAAGTTCATTTACAGTTAACTGTGATCCGGAGATGGACGACTCATAAGACTCGAGCTGGATTTTTTTGATATCGAGGTCACGACGGGCATTTTCAAGCCTTTTGGAGAGGTGTAACAGTTTCTCTTCGTTTAATTCAATTTCATTAATTATCGAATTAAACTCCCTCTCTTTGTTGGCGAACGACTGCTGTAGCCCGGGGAGATACTCTTCGAGTGCAGAGATGGTTTTAGATTTCCGTCCGAGTTCAGATATTATGGAAATAAGTCTTGCCTCGTTCGCTTCGATCCTGTCCGAGAGGTCAGTATTTTTTTGCTCAAGGAGAGACTTTTCCTCTTTCAAGTTATCAATCTCGGAGAGAAGCATATCTTTTTCTTTAGAATAGAGCGACTTAAAACTGCTTAACCTCGAAGTCTCTTTGGTCTCAAGATCGATGAGGTTTTGTTGCAATTTTTTGATTTTTGCAATCAAAGATTCCTCTTCGCTCTTAAGTCTATTGAGTTCAATCTTTTTAATGTCGAGTTCATTTGTATCGTCGGATGACATTGAACCTCTGTCTAAATTTTCATTCATTTGAAGCACCGGACTTAAATATCATTATAAGAATCGTTGGCTTCTTTTTCAATTTTTTTCAGCTTTTCGATGCTGTTGACAATATCATTTTTTTGATGTTCGTAGCTTTGAAGTTCGGTTCTGACTCTGTCGAGTTTAATAGAGTTACTCTCAATCTCATCTTGCAAATTACCAAGTTCAGTTTGTCTCTCTTTAATTGCACTCTCGAGAGAAGCTCTTCTTGACTCGAGATCGGCGTGCCTTTTCGAAAAGCTGTTAAACATTGAAGAGAGCTTTCTTTCAAGTTCATCATTTTCTTCTTTAAGGCTCTCACGGTTCTTTTTAAGTTCCTGAACTATAAGATTCATCCGTTTTTCTGTGTCTTTCAGTTCAAAAAGATTTTTGTTCAACTGATCTTTTTCTTCTTTTAGACTGTGGATGTGCTGCCTTGTGTTCGAGAGATCTTTTTCAGAAATTTTAATTTCAGACCTTAGCTCGCCGAGTTGCAAATCAAGTTGTTCAATCTCTGATTCTTTCTGCGATTTTAGTCTCTCTTTTTCCATCAGATCGGTTCTAAGCTTTGTCTGATGATCTCTGAGTGAGACAATCTCCTGATTAAATGATCTAAGGGCTTCGAGAACAAGTTCTTCAGTTTTGAGTTGTTTTTCCTCGAGCACTTTGGATGAGGATTCGAGACCGCTAAGGGTTTCGTTTAGTCCACTAACCTCGCCGGAGATTGCAAGTTTAGTATTTTCGAGTTCGGTTACTTCTTTAATAAGCATCCCTTTTTTCTCTTCAAATTGCTGAAGATTCAGGAGAGCCTCCGATCTTTTTTCTTGTAGCGATTGCATTTCCTCGTTCATCGAGAGCAATTCACTGTTCTGAGCCTGAGCAAGTGACGAGAGTCTGTCAATTTCTGATTTGAGTGATGAGACCTCGCTGCTTAATTTTTCCCTCTTCTCGAGGTAATCGGAGAGGATTCTCTCTTTTTCATCAAATGATGCCGATACATGTTCAAGAGGCAAGTCTTCACCTTGTTGTGACTTAAGAGCCTCAACTTCTTCTATCAGGGCTTCAACTTCCTGGGTTAATCTTTCGTTATCCTGCTGCAGTTCTCGCATCATTTTATTTGATTCAATAAGATGTGTCTCGCTTTCGGTAATTCTTGCAACGAGATCTGCATTTTCTTCCTGTAGCATTTGATGTGAAAGTGTAAGTTGTTTAATATTCTCCATTTCGGCTTCAAACTGCTCCTTGAAGGCGGCAGTTTCTTCTGTATCAAATCCTTCGGGGAATTGGGGAGGTGCAACTCCGTCGAATTCAGGGGATTTAAACTCATCTTCCTGAACAGGTTGTTCGACTTGAGGTTCAGGATTTGAATTAAAATCAACTTCATCAAGCTGATCCTGTTTCTTTTCCTCTTCCATCTGGAAAATAAGTTCCTGCAAATTTTCTATTTCAAGGTGAAGAGAAGCTATGGTCTCTTGCAAGTTTTCGATCTGCAAGTCTTTTTGTGCAATAATTTCGTCAATTTCAGAAGTGTCAACTTCGTTGGTCTCAACAACCGGTTCAGGAGCAGCCTCACCTGTCAGGTAGGATGGAAGTTCGGGTTCTTCAAATGGTGATATATTGATACCGTCGAGACCGAGAGAAGCAATTTTTCTGTCTCTCTCTTCAATTTGTGAGCGTAATGCACTAATTTCAAGGTTTCGGTCTGCAAGTTCCTCTGAGAGCTGGTTCTGTAACCTGTTAAGTTCAAACTCTTTTTCATCGAGTTGTGACCTGAGTTGCATCAACTCTTCTGAATTATCAGTGGAGAAAACCTGTTCGGGTGCACTTCCAAAAGGAGTGAAATGTGGTAGTTCAAAACTCGATTTTTGCGAATTTAATTCAGCAATTTCGGCTTCGAGCTCATTTTTTGTTCTTCTAAGATCAAGAATAATCTCTTGTAGAGTTTCTTGCTCAGAATTTAATTCAGAGAAATCGGCAAATTGTTGTTGAGTTTGCGGAACAGCATTCATTGTAGCTTGCTCAAGAAGATCAAATTGTTGATTCAGCTTCTCGAGATATGCTTCTTTGGTGTTAATCTCCGTTTGCAGAGCAGTTCTTCTTCTTTCGAGTTCATCGATTTCAGATCGGAGATAATCGGGTATCTCATCGTATGCGATGGTTGTCTCCGGTGCGGTCTGAGGAGCGTTCTCAAGAGAGTTAATCTGACTCTTTAATTCTTCGGCTCTTTTTTCGAGTTCCTCGACATCGACATATTTCTCCATAAAGGTGTTTAGCTGCGATCTAAGGGTCTCGATATCAATAAGAAGGTTACCCTTCTCCATCCTTAATTCGCTGGTCTCACGGGAGTTTTTGTCGTGCAGTTGCTTTAACTTGGCTACTTCTTTTGTAAGTTTCTCATTATCCTGTGTAAGTTTTTCAAGTTTCTTGCCACCTGTAAAAAGTGCCATCTTTTGCTCCTAATTAAATGTTTTTTTGCATACAAGTGAAATATAAGAAAAATTGTAGAATTAATTGATTAGAATTGTGAATTTAGCTTGTTTTGATGGGTTAGAAACAAAAAAAAGCTGTCATCGGGTGGGATGACAGCTTCAAAAAAGGTTAACAAATAATCAAGTGATTATTAGTCGAGTCTTCCATTTTTAAGTTCGTTCGCAAGACGGGTAGCTTTGTAAAGATTTTTAATCGCTTCATACATACCTGCAGAGTGAACAGAAACAGTTCTGTTAGCAGTCTCGTCGAAAATAAATTGACCAGGAAGGCTCTCAATGTTACCGTCGAAAGCGAGACCAACAATTTCAGCTTTCTGGTTAATTACAGGTGAACCTGAGTTTCCACCGATAATATCGTTTGTTGAAACGAAATTAAATGGAACGCTTAAGTCAAATTCTGCCGGTGGATTTTCCCATTTTTCGGGAAGGCTCCAGGGGAATTTTTTACCATGGCTGAAGTATCTGTCATAGAGTCCGTAGAAGGTAGTCATTGATGGAGCGGTAGTTCCGTTATAGTCATATCCTTTCACTACGCCGTCAGAAATTCTGAGTGAAAAAGTTGCGTCAGGTGGAATTGTAGTTCCATAAACTTCGAAGACTGCTCTGCCAAGTTTTTCGAGATAAACAGCTTCTTCAGTTTGTGATTTTTTAACAATATCACTGTGTGATTTAACTTTTTCCTGTGCGAGGATTGAGTATTTGATAAACGGATCGTCCGATTTAAGAATATCTTCAACGCTCATTTCCAGGAATTTTTCAACTTTCTCTTTTGAAGTAAGGCTACTTTTTTCGAGGAGATATTTAACTGCTGCATCACCTGTGCGACCACCGGTAAGTGCCTGGAATGCCGGGTGATTTGTTCCGATTAACCCACTGATAAAAGTTATGTTTTCTTTTAACAGGAGTTCAGACATTGTCTGGTCAAAATCGTCGGGGAATACGGTCAAATCAGGTTTATTTCCTTTTTTAGCAGCACCAACGATACCTGACGCTGTAAGGAAGTATTGTGAGAAGATCATTGGTCTAACTCTGAAAGCGTTAAGTTCGTTAAATACTTCGTGCATTTTTTTTCTGCCTTCAGCTATTTTATCCCAAAGGTGACCATATTCGGAAGCGAGTTTTGGATCAGCCATAACAGCGGCTTTAAATTTAGCTTCCCAATCTTGTTTTTTCTTCATGAAAACGGGATTCATTAGTCCTTCGAGCTGGCCATTGGTAGCTTTAAGTCCGTTCGCAAAGCTGAAGAGCTGATCGTTCATTTCGAAAGCTTTTTCCGGCTTCAATTCAAGATATTTTGAATAAGAATTTACAAGTGATTTCAAAAATCCAATGGTAACCGGTGTTGTGTAATCTCTTTGTGATTCGAGCATGGAAACGGTATAAAGTCTGTTTGTGGTTCCCGGGTTACCGACAACAAATACAGGTTCACCGGTCATTGCACCGTTTGTGCTCCATTTGAAGTAATGGTCGCTTTTAAGTGGTTTTCCGTTATCATCATAAACACGGAAAAAGGTGCAATCGAGATTGTATCTTGGATAAGTAAAGTTATCAGGATCGCCGCCGAAGAAACCGAGCTGATCTTCGGGAGCAAAAACGAGTCTTACATCGTTATATCTTTTGAATCCATAGAGAGAATATTTTCCACCGTTAAAGAATGTGATAACCTGACCTTTTAAGCCTTTTTCATTTTTTAACTGCTCAATCAGCTCTTTCTTTTTGGCATCTCTGGTTTTTAATTTTTCTTCATCGGTTGTGCCGGAGTCCATAGCTTCTCTAATTTTTGCAGTGACATCCTCAATGTAGATGAGTTGTTCAACGAAAAGACCTGCTACTTTTCTCTCTTCTTCGAGAGTAGTGGCCCAAAAACCTGATTTATGAAGGTCTTCGCCCTCTTTAGAAACTTCTGTTATGCTTTCTCTGCCGCAGTGGTGGTTAGTCATTACAAGACCGTCACCTGAGACAAAAGATGCGGAACAATAATCAGCGAAACGGAGAGCTGACATTCTTACATCGCTATACCAATCATCATCCGGCGAAAAATTGTATGTCGATTTGAGGTGATCCGTTGGCGGGAAATCAAATGTCCACATCCTGCCGGTATCGAACTTACCTGCTTTTACAGTATCAAGATTTACTCCGGCATACTGAGCGGAGAGAGTGAAGGTTAGGGTAAGTAGAAGTAATGTCGTTGAGAGAACAACACGCCTTAACTGCCTGAAAGAATTAGAGACCATACAGCTCCTTTTGGGATAATTAATCATTTATAAACGATAAAGTTACATATTTTTTGCGAGCGATTCAAGATTGAAATGGATGGAGCAAAAATGTGGCTGAACCCATCAGATTGCCATTCACTCTTATATCAACAGGTTGCTCACCGGGATAATAAACCCGGGTGGTTATTGGAACAATTGAAATTTTCCGTGAAAATTTGACTTTTTCACCGGGTTTAATGTTCCGTTTGGCTAATTTAAAAACTTTAAGTTGATTGGAACCATTTGCTTTTTTGAAGTGAATCCCATAATCCACCATCAGCGACACTTCCGAATCACCCTTATTTTGAAGTGAAAACGAAAGTATTAACGATTCACCTAATTTTATCTCCTTTTTGGAGAGTTCAATCTCATCGATTGCCACATTTATATTGGCGGGAAAACCTTGCAATTCGAGCGATTCTTTATTTCCCTTTTTAAAGAGGGTTCTCAGCGAATGATTTATAACCCACTCTCGCTCCGGTGTTGCATCAATTTTCCATTTTTTTAGTGTGTCCATCACAATTTGTGGATTATCTTTTGAAATGTCATTCAGATTATTTGCAACCGATCTTCTGACATCGAGTGCGGGGTCATCCTTCAGTAGTTCAAGAATTTTGAGGACCGGTGTCGGATCAGCGACGAAATTCTGAAGCCGTATCCCCCAGGGTAGTCTTGGTCGTGACCCCTCTGAAGCAAGTCTTCTGGCAGCAGCATCAGGGTGAAGTGCAAGCTCTTCCAGCTTTTGCATAGTGGCTTCAGGGTATTTAACTATGAAGTGTCGAATATCAAATTCGGCTGAAGCACGAAGAGTCATTTCAAACAATGCGTCAAGCGACAATTCGAAATGATCCAGACCTTTCCTTGCAATGAAATTGCTTAGAGGCAATACCATGAATCCCCCCATGTCTTTTAATTCCTTGCTGTGGGGTTCGGGGAGCGATTTTACGAGAATGTCGGCTGCCGTCTCAAATTCAACAGGAAGGAATTTTTCGATGGCATTAGAGATGAGTGAGATTCTTTCGCTGAAGCTTAATGGAGCAAGTTGTGCTTCTATAAATTGCACAAATCCAGATTCATCAAAACGAGGATACATATTTTTCAGGCGTCTTGAAAGGTTCAAAACACCTTCCATATTAAACAAATTTCTGATCAGGAATTTTTCTTCCACACTCAACCAAAATAATCAAATTGTAAAGATATGTCAGAGGTGAACCATCTCCAAAGTTTTTTGGATGATAAGTTGAATCAGAGGATAAATGGTATTAACAGGGGATGTTCGAGATTTTTAAGAGCTTAAATTGCACATGAATTACAATATTTAGTATTCATTATGTGAGCAGTAATCAGGGAAATACCACCGGCAATAACCATTAGTAAATGGGTGTTAAGTTCAAATCCTGAGTGGTCGTGGTCATGAGCACCACCAAGAAACAAAGAAGATGAAACTATAAGTATAGTCCCGATTGCGAGCAATGAAATTATGAAAGGGTTTCTATGCGACTTCCAGGCTTTGTAAACAGCATAACCCGAGACAGGAATAACAAGAAGGGCGAGTAGGTCATGCAAAAAACCACCAACATTATTCAACGCAAGGGCAGTGAGAATCACAGGTCTAAGTGTACACTCGATTAGGCAAAGAGTCGAAACTGTTATGCCTGTTTTGTCGATGTTATGAATCTTGTTGTGTTCCAAATGGTCAAATTTCACTGTATTCCGGAAAAATTGTTTTTGATGTATCAAATGTATGAAGAAATAATCAATCTTGCAACATTGTTGCAAAAATAAAATTTAAATGTTATCTTTACACAGCAAAAAAATGAAAAAAGCAGAATGAACAACCCTGAAGAATTACTCAAAAGACATGGTGTAAGGATCACCAACATCAGAAAAGAGATAGTTTCCACACTCTTAGAGAAAACAACTGCTCTATCGTGTAAAGAGATTAAGGAAAATATCGATGAATCTTACGACAGGGTAACAGTTTACCGTACATTAAACACTTTTGTTGATGAAGGTATAATTCATCAAATCGCTTCGAGTGACGGGACAGTTTTATATGCACTCTGCTCCTCCGGCTCTTGCAACACCCACCATCATGAAGACCACCACATCCATTTTCTTTGCTCTTCCTGTGGGCAGACTTTTTGTCTTAACTACCACAAGCAACCAGAACTGGATATTCCGGAGGGATATTTAGTTGAAGCGTTGGAAATTTCAGCCACCGGAATCTGTAAAGAGTGTAAAATTTAATAAAATTTTCTCCATTCCTTTGTTCTGATCAAAAAATAAATTAAGTTACGAGTGGCATCGGTCAAAATTATTGACCGGAAAATGTCATGCATTAACTGAGAATTATTGGTGAAGGAGACAGGGATTCATGCGAGCGAAACAGAATCAAACGATTATGGTTTTGATGGGAGTTATCATTATGTTGCTCCTGGTAGTGGTTGTAATATTTGCCTTTCAAGGAAAAAAAACTGAAGCACCGCCTTCAACTGATTCAGTAAAAACTGAAGCCCCAACACGCACTTACGATGGTCCTCAAGTGAGTGTGGATACTACACCGGTTTATGTACCACCAGACTCTTCGAGAATTACTGATTCCGGAAAATTATCAGAAATTGAGTCGTTTTTCCGGATATACAGCAGAGCCAACCGGGATGAGGATGTTAACACTTTGTTAGACCTCTACACTTATCCCACTTTCTACATAAAAAAAACTTACGATAAAAATGAGTTAAGAGCTATAATAGTAAAATTCTTCGACCACACCCGACCCATTGAACATAATTTCAACAACATGTCCGCATATCAATTTGAATCAGGTGAAGTTTCGGCGTTGATTACTGAGGTACACAACACTTTTGATGAAAATAGCGATAAAACAGTAAACACAAAAGTGAGAAAGTATTTTAAGTTTGTACCATCTGGAAACGGCTATCGGTGTATGGAACAACTCTTAATTGCGAAACTTAAAGCGGATTGAGTTTATTAAAAAGATTAATAAGTCAGAAATGTTTAGCTTCCGGAGTTTCATCAGAGATCACACACCGGTAGCAGAATTGAACCAAATTTGGAGATAGGGAATTATGCACAAAAATCAGAACAAAACAGTAATGATATTGATGGGAGTAATTATAGTATTGCTTCTGGTGGTTATTGGTCTTTTTTTGGTGACTCAAGGCAAAGGGGATAAGAAAGGAAATGCACTCGACTCAGCGAAAGGAACACAGTCGAGATCTGATTCTGTGAGGTTAAGCGACCCGGGAAAGCTCGCCGCAGTTCAAAATTTCTTTGATTCATACAGCAGAGCCAATCAGATGGAATTAACGGAAGAATTGACATGGTTATACACTGATCCTGCGATTTACGGAAAGAATACCTACAGCAGAATCAAGATGCGGAGTACGCTCGCCAATTTTTTTGCTAATACCGACCCTGTTCAGCACTATTTCTCTAATTTGGTTGCTTATGAATATGAATCAGGGACAGTTTCGGCGTACATCACCGAATTCCATGCGTCACTTGATTTAAGGATGGATAAAGTTTCAAGATTCAAGGTTTACAAGAATTTTAGACTTGTACCCACCAATAACGGGTATAAGTGTGCAGAGCAGCACATTATTTCAACTTTGAATCCGGATCAGTAGAGGTTATTTCTTCAAGAGATATTTGATCAGAAAACCGAGTCCAATTATTACACCTATGAGAAAAGTTACGAGTAGATAGTAAAGTCCACTACTGCTTTCCTCTTCATCCTCTTCCTCAGCTTCTTCCACCTCAGGAGTTGGCTTGGGCTTTGAAGGTGCGTAGTCGCCGTCAGGTTCTATAGGACTTCGTTCAGTTACCGTCTCACCGGGTGCTGAGAAAGGTTCGAGACTTGGAGTGGTAACACAGGCTTTAATTTCGACCGCATCAATAAACTCACCGATCGATCTGAATCTTAGATTTTTATCTTTTTGAATCGCTTTTCTTATAATTTCTACGAGATATTCAGGGATATGCGGGTAAAATTCTCTTGGGTCGGGTATCGGGGAAGAGTTTATTATCCTTATTTTATCGAGGACTGAATCGTGAGGTCCAAAGTTAAAAGGAAGTCTTCCTGCAAGCATTTCATATAGAGTCATTCCGAGGCTGTAAACATCACACCGTTGGTCAACATCCTTTCCGGTCATCTGTTCCGGACTCATATACTCGAGTGTTCCCAGCATTGTGCCGGTTGCAGTGTGGCTGTCGCCTCCGAGAACTTTAGCTATTCCAAAATCTGTAACTTTGGCTATTCTATCCCTCGTCAGTAGAATATTCGAGGGTTTTATATCACGGTGAATGAGTGGTTTTGGGAGGTCGTGAGCGTGTTTAATGGCTGAGGCAATTTGTAGAAAAATAGGTATGGCGATTTCAGGTACGATCGGACCCACTTCCTTGCCAATTACCTTGGAAAGGGGTTTACCATCGATATATTCCATTATTATGCAGAGATTGTTCCCCTCGGTTACATAGTCGTACACCTGAACGATACCGGGATGACGAAGTCTTCCTGCGTTTCTTGCTTCTTCTTCAAATCTTGCTCGCATCTGTGGGTCAATGGCAAACTGTTCGTAGAGCATTTTCATCGCCCGAATTTCTCCGGTGATGTGGTGCCTTACTTTCATGACCTTCGCCATTCCACCATATCCTATGTTCTCTATTAACTCGTAAGACTGTATTGTTTGACTCATGTTTCGACCATTTAACTTAAATAATATCGGTTTCAGATTTTCTCGAATTTCCTCTTATAAACTATATAAAAAAATCCAAATTTCGGAAAATATTTTTTTAAGGATGAAGGCTGATGGTTAAGCCCTTGCGGCGACATGTGGGCAAGGGACGCAGATACACGCAGATTAAACAGATTTTCGCAGAGTAAGAATGAACCCATGTGGCGACATGTGGATAAATCTCAGTGCATTCCAAATATTTTCTCCCTTAGAAAATTCGACCTAAAAATCAGTTTAAATAATTGTGATGTGTGACCGTGACCTTATATGTGTATTACCGGGTCACGGATCACCTATTCCCATTCAATTGTGATGATTGTGATTTTTCTATATATTCAATCCCATCACAATCACAATGGTGTTCTGACACCCGATGCATCCAAACACTTCAAACTTCTTTTCATCAAGATCTACATCAGTTGATGGTTGAGTTTCTTATCCTTGAGTGCGTTTAAATGTTTTTTCCCTGCACTTGTCTTCATTTCGGTAAAAACTGTTTAATTTGATATTGCGATTCTCTTCCGGTCATAACTGAATAGATAGAAACTTACTTACAAATTATGTAAATTTGGATTCATTTATTAAATATTTAGCAAAAGAAGTATATGCCGGAAGAATTGGAAAACAATAATAATACAGAAGTTTCTACTCCCAGAGATTTTATCAGACAGATAATTGATGAAGACCTGCGTACGGGTAAGAATGGCACAAAAGTGCTTACCAGATTTCCACCCGAACCAAATGGTTACCTGCACATCGGACACGCAAAATCTATCTGCTTGAATTTTGGAATCGGAATCGAATATAACGGCAGGACGAACCTGAGGTTTGACGACACAAATCCAAGCAAGGAAGAGACTGAATATGTAGATTCCATTCAGGAAGATGTGAAGTGGCTCGGATTTGACTGGAGTGACGGACTTTTTTACGCGTCCGACTATTTTGAGAAGCTGTACTATTTTGCTGAACAACTTATATTAAAAGGGAAAGCTTTCGTTTGCGAGCTTTCACCCGAAGAGATGAGAGCTTATCGCGGAACTCTCACTGAACCCGGTAAGGAGAGTCCATACAGAAACAGAAGTATCGATGAGAATCTTGATCTTTTCAG
>CAYSJM010000004.1:16129-25841 GCA_964431385.1 uncultured Ignavibacteriaceae bacterium
GTAAGGAGAGTCCATACAGAAACAGAAGTATCGATGAGAATCTTGATCTTTTCAGGAGAATGAGGGCAGGTGAATTCCCGGATGGTTCAAAAACACTTAGAGCCAAAATTGACATGAATTCAGGTAATATAAATATGCGTGATCCGGTTATATACCGAATCATGCGTGCGTACCACCATCGGACTGGTGATGCATGGTGCATTTATCCCATGTACGATTATGCCCATGCATTATCTGATATGCTTGAAGGGATAACCCATTCGATCTGCACATTGGAATTTGAGGATCACCGTCCTTTATATGATTGGGTTTTGGATACGCTCGAGACACCATGCCATCCGCAGCAGATAGAATTTGCCCGTTTGAATCTCAATTACACTATAATGAGCAAACGGAAATTGAATGAATTGGTGACCAAGGGTTATGTTAACGGTTGGGATGATCCGCGGATGCCTACCATAGCCGGACTCAGAAGGAGAGGTTACACACCCGCAGCGATAAGAAATTTTGCTGATCGAGTTGGTGTAGCAAAGAGAGAATCGATTATTGATGTTGCACTTCTGGAGTTTTCGATAAGAGAAGATTTGAACAAACATGCAGAACGCGCAATGGCAGTGATTAATCCGCTGAAAGTGATTATCACAAACTACCCTGAAGGTAAGTCAGAAGAGATGGAATTCACAATTAATCCTGAAGAACCGGAAAAAGGGAGCAGGAAGGTTCCATTTTCGAGAGAAATTTTCATTGAACGGGAAGATTTTATGGAAGAACCTGTTAAAGGGTATTTCCGACTTTTCCCGGGTAATGAAGTCCGTTTGCGTTGGGCATATTTCGCCAAATGTACCGGCTTCAAAAAAGATGAAGCGACAGGCGAGATACTTGAAGTTTATTGTGAATATGACCCTGCAAGCAAAGGCGGGAACTCTCCTGACGGTCGCAAAGTTAAAGGGACAATACACTGGGTTTCTGCAAACCATGCAATCGATGCAGAAGTGAGACTCTATGACAGATTGTTTGATCATGTTGATCCCAACAAACCTGAAGAGGGGAAGGAATGGACGGATAATATGAATTCAAATTCTTTGACGGTTCTCACCAACTGCAAACTGGAACCCTATTTAATGGATGTGGTGCCGGGGTTCACATGTCAGTTCGAAAGACTCGGTTATTTTTGTGCTGACATAAAAGATTCGTTACCGGGTAAACCGGTTTTTAACAGAACGGTTACACTTCGTGATACCTGGGCTAAAGCGAATAAATAACGAGAAAAATTTTATATTGAGATTAATATGAATTCTAATAGATTATTCTTTCTTCTTATTATGATCCTTCCTCTGTGGGTTGTGCTCAATGGGTGCGCCACAGCCCAAAACAAGGAAGAGAAAAAAGAAAAAAAAGAGGAGGAGGAAGTGGTACCTGCTCCCGTTGAAGTGCCTGAAGAATCGGGTTCTTTTGAGAAAGGATTTAACAAAGAGATGCCTGATGAGGGTGGTCTCGGTTACTCCCCTGATCTTTTACTTGCCACCTTTTCGGCTAAAGCCAATGACAAAGGGACAGCTATGGTTAAAGCCATGGAAGGTGCAAAAAACGAACTTTCGCAACAAATCGAACTAAAACTCGAAGATTATCAAAAAACTCTAAAAAAAGAGAAACTTAAGAACCAAAAAGAAGTTGCCGACATCTTTTCCAATGCCGGCAAATTAGCTAAAAATGATCTTCTTCAGAAGCCTGTGGTTGCCGACAGTTCTGTCAACAAAATTGCTGATGGTTGGGAAGCCAGCGTAATGCTCGAACTAAAAGTTACCGATCTTGACAAAAAAATTGTTGACCTCACTAAAGACAACCCCGAATTCAAAAAAACAAAACTTTATCAGGCATTGACTGTTAAGTATTAGGTATTAATTTCGTACCTGGATTATGTGCCTGAAGGTTAAATTTCAGAGCCGTTTTTGAAACAGAAAAATTTGGTTTTTACGCAAAACATATATTTACTTAATTAATACCTAATACCTGATACCTAATACTTGTTTCTCCCCATCTTTTTGGTATCGTACGGTGCCGGATCTCCCATCAGATATTTATGGAACCACTCAAGGTGGGCATTGTAGTATAACGGCATCGATTTGGTGTGTGAAGGCCAGTGCCCGTCGTTATCGAAAATGATCAGGCGGGAGTCGATTCCAAGTTTCTGAAGTGCAGTGAAATATTCGAGGCTTTGGTTGTATGAGACTCGATAATCTCTTTCGCCGGTAACGACGAGAGCAGGTGTAGAGAAATTTTTCACATACTCTGATGGACTGTTCGTTTTGTATTGCTTTGATGTCCATGGGGTTCCTTTTAAGTCCCATTCAGGAAACCAGAGTTCTTCTGTAGTACCATAGAAAGCATCAAGGTTATAAAGCCCCATCATTGAGGCGAAACACTTAAATCTTTTTGTGGTAGCTTGCAGCCAATTTACCATATACCCGCCAAAAGACCAGCCCATGGCACCAATTCTATCTTTGTCCACATAGGGGAGATTTTCGAGATAATCGGTTACTCTATGAATATCCTCGACCACTTTGCCTGTCCAGTCACCTGAAATTGCAGCAGTATAGTCTTGACCGTAGCCTGTTGAACCGTGGGGATTTGGCAGGACATAGATATAACCGTATCCTGAGTAAACCTGATTATCACCACGGAATGCATCTGACCATTGGCTTTGTGGCCCACCATGAATGTTTACTATTAGGGGATATTTTTTATTCGGATCAAACCCGTGAGGTTTAACCAACATTACATGAACTTTTTTACCATCAGCACCATCAACCCAGTGATGTTCGACAGGTCTGAAATCCACTTCATCAGTGAGATCCTTGTTTAGAAATGTAAGTTGCGTCTCTTTTTTAGTGGCGAGATCGAATGAGTAAATTTCAGCCGGGATGTGGTTTAACCGCCAGGTGTAAAAAAGTTTTTTACCGTCTGGCGTAACGGTAAATCCACCGACATTCTTTTTTGAGACAAGTTCTTCAATTTTCAGAGTTGAAATATCGATACTGAAAAGGGGACTGTAACCCTGCACATCTCCTGTAAAATAGATTTTTTTTGAGTCGGGGCTCCATAAAATGTCGGTTACCCAGTTGTCAAAAGCATCTGAAACTACTTTAACAGTTCCATTCGACAGGTCATAAAGTGCGATTCTGAATTTATCGGATTCATACCCGGGGATGGTTTGCATTCTGTATGCGAGGTATTTTCCATCAGGTGAGAAGACCGGATGTCCATCCCATGATTTGTTTACTTGAGTGAGATTTTTCAGATTTTTACCTTCGAGATCAGTCAACCAAAGATCGGCATTTGTAGTCGATACCTGATCTTTTTCACGGTTTGAAGAAAAAACAATAGACTTTGAATCTGTTGAAAAGTTGTATCCAACGCCACCTCCAAGCATGAAGATTGGGGAATGGAAGTTCCCCGGAGTTATATCTTTTATTGAGTTTGCTGCAACATCATAGATGAAGAGATGAGAATAGAGATCATCTTCGTACTCGGTCCAATGACGAACGAAAAGATTATCGGAGACATGTGCATGAATGGGACCTTCCTTAAATGCGGAATAAGCTGATTCATTACAGTTGTCATTTTCTCCACATTCAGTATAAACTTTTGAAGAAAAAGCTATTTGTTTGCCGTCAGGAGAAACCGAATAGTCATTTATCCCCATGTAGAAGGAAAATAGTTTTTTAACTTCTTTAGTATTGAGAGAATAGTTGCACAACTGTGAATTTCCCCCGCTATATGAGATATAGTAAAATGAATTTCCATCAGGAGCGAAAACGGGTGAGTACCAACCTTCATTTCCGGGATTTATTTTCGTTGCATCACTCCCGTCAACTTTTGACAGAAAGATATCGGTACTGCCTTTGCCTCCTTTCATATCATATTTGGTAACCGAATAGAGCATCACATCCCCATTTGGAGAGATCGCAGGAGCGGCTACAGATTTGACTTTATAAATATCATCAAGGGTGAAAGCTCTTTTTTGTGAGTAAACCGGAGAGATGAGTAAAATAAATAGGAGTAATGAAATCATTTTTTTCATTTAAATTATATCCTGTTTTTTCAAAAATTTAACAAAAATTTCACACGAAAAATACTCAAATTTTTTAACTTAGGAATGCCCATGGAAAGTGTAAAAATTACTATTGATGGAATGACATGCAATCATTGCGTTAAAGCTGTAGAAGTTGAATTATCGGAACTCGCCGTAAATATACTTGGCGTTAAAATAGGAAGTGCAGAAGTGCGTTATGATCAGGGAAGAGTAAAACGCGAAGAGATAGAAGAAGCGGTAAAGAATGCCGGTTTTTCTGTTGTTTCAATTGAAGAAATAAAGAAATAGAAAAATTTCTTAAGAACCTTCTTCTTGTAGATTTTATGAATAACTTAATGAGATATATGGTCAGGATAGCGTCTTTTTTTATAGTTTTTACAGTTTTGTTGGCTGCACAACCCTCACGCGAAGATTTTGTAAAGGGATTTATGCAGTATCTTATAAGTGATCCGGCGAGAATTGTTCATTATGCTGAACCTTTAACTCTCGAAAAAGCAGAGAGATTAAAAATTGTTTACAGTGATGTCTCCACAAAGATTCTTGCCGGTTACGAAATACCCCTTGTTACCAGAAACAGCATATTAAGGGGTGAAACCGAGATTTTCCACAAAATAGAAAACCTGCCACAAGACTTTTTCCGCGTAGAAGTCAGTATTCCGACAGTCGGCTTCAAAAAATATTTCTATTTTAGAAATTATCAACTCGTATCCCCCTCTACTTATCTAACCTTATGGTGGACGAAGTATCAGACTGAATATTTTGATTTTTATGTGAGAGAGAAGAAAAACTTCAACTCCTATTCAGGATCCCAAATAGAGCGAAATGCAGCCGGTATAATGAAACTCCTCGATTTTACTGAAGAAGAGAGAACCGAGTTAAAGAAAAAAAGACTGGTATATATAGTTGCACTTCACGAAAAAAATATCGGTGAATTTTGCGGAGAAGAAGTAAAAGGTGCGTTTTTACCCGCTTGGGATGAGATAGTCACTTCAACACCTTTCAATATAGCCGGTGTGGCTGAACAGTTGATCAGATTTAAGTTGAAAAAGTTAAATTTGAACACTCCGAGGTTGTTTGGTGAAGGTTTTGCGGCTGCTCTTGGCGGAATGTCACCCCGTCCCCCGGCGATGTTGGTTAAACTCGGTGCTTTTTTGCAAAGAGACGGTATATTAGATGTCTCAACACTCGCTGTGGACTCCCTTTTTAATGAACAGGACATATCATTTTCAATTCCTTTAGCGGCAACCTTCAATCATTTTTTAATGCGTGAGATTGGGATTAAAGATTATCTCCGACTGTATCAACAAAAAAACTCCCCAAATGATAAATCGATGTCGGGGAATGCGATTGAGTTAACCGTACCTAAGAAGGATGAATTTAAGAAGTTTGCTGAGGATTATAAACCCGAAATAAATATTTTGGTGGAAGATGTAAGCGATACACTACCCATGATCTTTGACAGTGAAATGGTTCGGGTGTTTGACGGGGGCGAATATTACTGGTTTCACTCGAAGGGTTCTTTTGCATTATCAGAAGTGCCGGGCATTAATGATTACAAAAGCCGTCTGTTTAAAGAAGTGGTGCCCACAAGGAGCTATGAAGGGGAGAAATATCTCGTTTTTGTAACTCGAGAAGATGTAATAATTTACAATCTCTATACTGATACAGTAATCGACGCTCACTACAAATTTGTGGATAAGCGTCCTGTTGCAGGTGTGAGCAACCTCTACAGATTCAGAGTGAAGAAGAGTCTTTTTCCTGAAAACTTTAAAGATTTAAAAGTTGTTCAGTTTTTTTGAGCGATTAACCTCTTTTTAGTTCGTTCAGAATAAGTTTTAATTCTGCAAAGTCATTTACCAAACGGAGGAGGCTTTCCATGCCGTCCTCTTCCTCTTGCTGTTGAAGGTATTTATTAACAAAATAGAGTTGTGTTTCCTCATCTGCCTCGGTTAATAAATCCCGTAACCCCTGCAAAAACTTTAAGATAGTTTTGTTTAGATCTTCCCTCATGGTTCCGAGCGAGTTAATCTCGGGATTTTCCTCAGCTTTAGCGATCGAACTTCCAAGCCCGGTCATGTATTTTGCATCGAAGCAGAGATTCTCAAAATTTTTCTCAAGATTACACTCAAGAGCGAGTTCGAGGATTGAAAAGATGTCTTTTGCTTCTTCGAGTCTTTCAGTAGCCAGCAGATCGAAATTTTTATAACATTGATGCAGATCGCTCAATTTATCCTCTCCAAATTTTGTGGTTTTATATCCAATCCCCAGCCCGTCACCGATTGGGACTAAAGAAGTTTCGAGAGAAGAGGTGTTAAAAAAATGATTGTTGAACTCTCTAATTAGTCCGGTAGATCTCAAATATTTTGACGG
The DNA here is from genome assembly GCA_964431385.1 of uncultured Ignavibacteriaceae bacterium. Classification (GTDB taxonomy): domain Bacteria; phylum Bacteroidota; class Ignavibacteria; order Ignavibacteriales; family Ignavibacteriaceae; genus UTCHB3. Next base: position 22,593 of record CAYSJM010000004.1, read on the forward strand.
GATATCTCCTGTGTGTGAAGTATAGCCGTGCCAGAGTAGATTGTCAACAATATAAAGTCCACCGTCCCTTAGAAGTGGCAGTGAAAAATTGAAAAGTCGTTTATAGTCTTCCTTATCGGCATCCAAAAATATAAGGTCAAATTGCACATTTAATTTTAATAAAAAATGTGCTGCCTCTCCTTTTAACAGACGAATTTTATTTGATAGCCCCGATGCAACAAAATTTTGTTCAGCAATCAGAATCATATCTGTGGATTTCTCAATGGTATATATTTTTCCGGTTTCGGGAAGTGCAGCCGCAATTCTTACAGTTGAGTACCCGATTGCAGTCCCTATCTCAAGTACGGTCTGTGCACCCGTGGCTTTTACGATAGTTTCGAGGAATTGTGCTGACGATGCATCGAGGATCGGTACAAAATTTTGTTTGGCAAATTCTTCCATTTCAGATATCAATTGGCTTGATCTCTTCGGTAGAGAATTTAGATATTGGACGGTTTGTGGTGTAAGAATATCAGGCATAGTATCCGTGTAAAGAATAATTAATTATGCGAATAAAGCTAAAACGGAAAGAAAAACAAAGAAATAAATTTTGTGAACTGAAGAACCGTTACTCAACTGCCAGCAAAATATCAGATCTGGTGAAACTAACACCTGCAAGGATGAGCCGTTTCCCGGGAGACAGGAATTTTTCGTAATACTTTTTTTGTTTGATCTGTTGAAAACTGTCTTTTGGTGGAATGTTGTATTTAAATTCTATTAAATAGGTTTTGTCGAGGAATTCTATTACACCGTCAATTCTACCAATGTTGGTGTTCACATTAGATTCCACTTTTATACCCGAAAGGTACATTATCATGATGAAGAGGGAATGATAGTATTTTTCTTCAGAGATAAAGAGATTGGATGGAATTTGTGCGAAAAGGGATTTTAGGGTGGTAAGGAACTCATCAAATTGCTCATTTTGCAAACTTTCACTTAGCATTGTTGATCTGTAGGAAACTTTCCCGTAATCACTCCCTGTGACATCCGCAAAGAGGTAGCCAAAGAGAGATTCCTGCACTTCAAAATTAGGGAAATCCAATCCATACGATAGTCTGCCATTTACAGATTTTTTCTTCTTAATTGTAAAATAACCGGTTTGAAAGAGGAGATTCGACAATGAAATCTGATCGAAATCATTTGTATCAAGCGATGATTCTGAAGCGAAGTAATTCCTGAAATAGAAAATATCAAAATTATTTTCTTTGATCAAATTATTCAAAAAATGAGGAGTGCATGTCGAAAACCAATAATTGCTAAACCCGTCACCCGAGAAAAAACAGAGCAGGGAAAAGGGATTGTAAAGAGAATTGTCGGCATCCCAACTGTATCCATTATACCATTTTTTTTAACTCACTCAAAAAACGGACTTCAGACATTTGGAGTTTCTTTGCGTAAAGAGGGATATATTTTGAAAAATTCGAGAGCAATTCGTCTTGTGAGCAACCGAAAAGCGAAGAAAACCCGGAATGGAGAGTCAGATCGTAAATCTGATTACCGGACTGTTTTCCCATTTCGGGTAGCTGTGTATATCCAACCCTGTGAACAGCTTCTTGTTTCCTTTGAAGAATTCTTCCAGGGTTGAAATAAAAAGAGATTTACCAAATCTGCGGGGTCTGGCAATAAAAGCGTACTTAATAGTTGTTGACCAGACGATCGATGTACATTGTCTTGTCAATATAGAGCATGTTACCATCAATAATTTCGGAGAAAGTTTGCACGCCAATTGGTAATCTTTTCATGCAAATTCCTAAAATGATATCACTAAATATAAGCAAAAAGGTTTAAGAAAACGATTCTCACCAACTGACAGGGATTTGTTATTCTTCCCCGATATCCTCATTCCACACAACCGGATTTTTTGTGATGTAGTCTTTAAGCATTTCGATGCACTCGGCAGAATTCATATCGATAACTTCAATTCCGGAGTCCCTCAGCCATTTTACACCGCCTTCAAAATTGACAGATTCTCCAACTATCACCTTTTTGAAGTTAAATTGTTTTGCAAGTCCCGAGCAATACCAGCAGGGGGCGAGTGTGGTCACGAGAATTTTGTCGCGGTATGTGCGTTGTCTTCCCGCTTTTCTAAAGGCGTCGGTTTCTCCGTGGATTGAAGGGTCGTCTTCCTGGATTCGACGGTTGTGTCCTCTTCCGACGAGGTTTCCCTCCATATCAAAAATTGCTCCGCCGATTGGGATACCGCCCTCCGAAAGTCCAATTTTAGCTTCTTCGATAGCAATTTGCAACATTTCTTCGTAACTGGTTGCTTTCATGATAAATACTCCGTACAAAAAATTGAATGTAGAATAAGAGGTGCAATTTACACAAAAAAGGGGAGTAAATTGATTTTACTGGGTGGTAAATTATTGTTAAGTTTCAATACACAAAAAAGGGAATTCCATGGAGATCAAAGAAGTAATAGAGAGAAGAAGAAGCGTCAGGCATTTCAGACCTGACAGCGTTCCAATAGAAGATCTGAAAGAACTCGTGAGACTTGCCGGTTTGGCACCAAGTATTAATAATGCCCAGCTTTGGAAGTTTGTAGTGGTAACGAACAAGGAAGTGATATCGAAGATGTCGAACCTTGTTAACCAAAAATTGTCTGACTTGCTCAACGCGAATGAAGACAGCAGAGGTGAAAAAATTAAGACCACGGTCTCACATTTTTCCACTGTTTTCACGGATGCACCGGCAGTTATAGCAGTTCAAATGCGGTCGTATGACGCAATAGTGGATACACTACTTGAAGCATCAGGTTTAACACATGAAGAGATGAACAAGATGCGTAATTATCCTGACATTCAAAGTATAGGTGCCGCAATCGAAAATATTATGCTCACCGCTACCGGAATGGGCTATGGATGTTGCTGGCTGACAGGTTTACTTGTTGCAAGAGAAGAACTTGAACCACTTCTTGGAGTGAAAGAGCCATATCGACTCGCGGCTTGTGTTGCAGTCGGGAAACCTCTCGAGTCTCTACCAGCACGAGAAAAATTGCCACTTGAATCGATTCTTGAGATAATAGAGTAGGGACACTCTCGACCACCCCCGACCACCCCCTTTGTCCCCCTCCTTATTAAGGAGGGGGAATGATTAATCTGAAATTTGTGGCGTATCTCGTAATCATAACCCCTTTTTTCTCCCTGAATAACAATGAGGGGGAATGATTAATCTGAAATTTGTGGCGTATCTCGTAATCATAACCCCTTT
>CAYSJM010000004.1:25941-28676 GCA_964431385.1 uncultured Ignavibacteriaceae bacterium
TTTCTCCCTGAATAACAATGAGGGGGAATGATTAATCTGAAATTTGTGGTGTATTTAAAAGACCTCCGCGAAACTCTGTTCAACCTCCGTTTATCAGCGTACTATTAATCTTCTTTGCTGTTTAATTAAAGTTTATTCAGAGTAATTTTTGAGAGTCGGATAGTAGCATTGTCAATCATCCTGCCTTCAAGTTCAACCGCCCCTTTTCCTTCCTTCAAAGCAATTTCATAAGCATCGAGGACTTTTTTTGCTCTTTCAATTTCTTGAGGTGATGGAGAAAAGACTGCGTTAATTATCTCGATTTGGGAAGGATGTATAGCCCATTTCCCGTCAACTCCGAGAGCTGCCGCCAATTCTGCAGATTTCCTGAGTCCTTGCGGGTCGCTGAAATTACCATAGGGGGCATCGATAACAGAGAGATTTTTTGCTTTTGCTGCTACCACCATTCGGGAGAGGACATATTGCCATCGATGACCCGGATAGCTGTCTTCGTTCTCCCCGTGACCGGAAATGGAGATGAACTTTGCACCGATCGAAGATGAAAAGTCAGCTATTCCAAAAACGAGGGTGATATTTCGGTCAGATGCCGCAGCAATTTGTGAGACATTTTCGAGACCGAGGGCATCCTCGATGGATGGCTCAAGCAGAAGTCTGTTTTTTAAGGAGTATTCATCTTCAAGAGAAGTTAACAATTTTTCCACAAAGTGGATATCAGCCGGAGAAGATACTTTAGGGATAACGATCGAGTTGAGTTTATCGCTACAAAATGGAATTATTTCAACAATATCTCTGTAAGAAAATCGTTCACCGGGTCTGTTAATCCTTATTGAGAGGAATTTGTTACCCCAATCAAGAGAGTTTAACGATTCGACCACCTGTAGTCGAGCAGAACTTTTTTGGGCAAAGGGGACACTGTCTTCGAGATCGAGCATGATTACATCTGCACCTGAGGCAGCTGCCTTCAGGTGCATTTTAGAGATGTGACCCGGAACTGAGAGGATTGACCTTCTCACGAGAGTTTTTTCATCCTTGCTTTAAGTTCAAAAGTGCGGAGTTTATCTTTGTAATAATTGTGAGCGTTAACCTGTGGGATGCTCAAAGCTGAATCAGAATTACCTTCCCATCTGCGACACAGATAAATCGGGTGGTAGATTCTGCCGATTCGATATTGCCGTGAGATTGCAAGTCCAACCCCGTAATCTTCACCATAGGAAACATTAGGGATTTTAATTTCGCGAAGAACGGGAGTATAAAAAGCTCTTGGGGCTCCAAGACCATTAATTCTGAGTGCGTTGTTTGGTCCGTTGTCATCAGTCCATTCTTTGTGATCGATAATTCCGGGAGGGATCTCTTCAAGTTTAAAGTTAGTCATTTGATAAGTACCAATTACCATGGCACATTTTTCTTTTTTGAAAGTATCAACCACCGTTTGTAGCGTGTTTTCATCGCTGTAGAGATCGTCGCTGTCGAGCTGAACGGCAAAAGCACCACATTTTTCATTATGCACACCAAGATTCCAACAACCGCCAATTCCAAGGTCATTTCTTTCCGGGATGATGTGAATAAGCCTTTTATCGGAGCTGAATTCTCTAATTTTTTCAGTTGTACCATCGGTTGAGTGGTTATCAATAACGATGAGGTTAAAAGGGAAATCGGTTTTTTGCATCAATACTGATTGAATCGCATCAGCCACAGTTGAAATTCTGTTTCTCACAGGGATGATAACAGAAGCAGTAAACTCAAAATCTGTTTTTGAAAAATCGATACCCGAGAAGTGCTCCGGTTTTAAGAGGGCTCCGATGCTTTTAAGATAGTTTGTGCAAGCCTGCTCCATTTCAATTTGAACCGCTCTGTTACGAGGATCTACATAATCGAAGAGCTTTTCACCCGACTTTCTTGTATCATGCTCTATTGAAGAATACAGAAACTCACCAATTCTCACGAGATCACCAAATCTTGAAACTGCAAGACGGAGACTGTAGGCACCGGCAAAAACAAAGTTTTCTTCTTTGGTTTCAGCCACAGCTTTTTTAGCAATTTCTGAATTGAAGAGCATTAGATATCCAAAATTAAAATCATCTCTGAGGCTTCCTGCCTGATAATCGATAACGGGATGTGGGGCTGCAACTCCATCTTTAATCTCATAATAATCGGAGTAGATCATTGCTGCTGAAGTGGCATCAGCCACGAGGAGCATCCTTTCAAAACCGAACTGTCCCGGCTCAATAATCGTATCCTGTTTGATATAGGCGAAGAAAGGTGTATTGGAATTTTGGACTATACTCCCAATGCCTTTAGAAGATTGAATAGAATCGACTCTTAAAATCTCAGTACCGGATACAGGTGTCAGCCCGTCTCGGGTAGCGAGAAGATAAATTTTTTCAACTAATCCGGTAGATTGAAGATTTGCCACAGTTGTTTTGGTATGTTCTCCTCCGTTGTAGGGGATGAAAACGGTGATTGGTCTCGCCATAAAAAAGTCTCCGTATATAGTTATTCTTGTGCGATTTACCTCTTAAATTTGTAAAATCCGGAGGAAATCGTCCATTTTTTTGCTTTAGAAGTTATTTATAAATGTACTGCAAAGTTACTAATTTTTATCGAGACAAAATGAGAATAGAGGAAATATTAATGAATATGTTGCTATTGTGGTTCAATATTGTATTCCTTAAATTGTAGCACAAATATTCAGAGTTCGGTGGAGGGAAACTATCAGCCTTGCTGATGACGCCGAA
>CAYSJM010000004.1:28776-30388 GCA_964431385.1 uncultured Ignavibacteriaceae bacterium
ACAAATATTCAGAGTTCGGTGGAGGGAAACTATCAGCCTTGCTGATGACGCCGAAAGAATTAAAGATCACAGGACCATAAACGGCGGGAGAGTGATCGGAAGGAGGCATGCCCATGAGACGGCTATACATGCTTTTAATCATATGTTTATTTGTAACGGAGTTAGCGGCGATAAACACATTAATCGCCAGAATACCACTTCAACCGTGGGTACCTGAACGGGCAGCATACATGAAAGATGTTACGCTGGTTGTTGAGCCGCGGGGTGCATTCACTGAGCAATCGTTATACATCTATTATACTGACAACGGATTGTTTGGCAATAACAATGTGGAGATAGTTCACAGGTTCGAACTTCCACAGGGTGCTATAATGAAAGATTTTTGGATGTGGATGGGTAATAATGTGATGCAAGCACTGCACATTGATACCTGGACCGCTAGAAAAATGTACGATAGCATTATCCACATTCCCACAAATCCTGATCCGGGTTATCTCACAAAAATTGGGGAGCAGTATGAACTTCATATCTTTCCACTTCGCTCCGGTACTACGAGAAAAGTTAAAATATCTTATCTGGTACCACTTCAATATGCTCAAAACAAAACAATAGCTGAACTTCCTTTTGGATTGCTAAGAGCCAACTCTCTCGTAAATCTGCCATTGCATATTCTTTTCCGCAGAACAGGAGTTGATACACCTCTGCCTTCGATTTATGAAGTCCCGCAGGCAGTATTTGTACCCAAAGCAGATACTATGGGTTTCAGTTATTTTTATACCTATCTGTCGAATGTGGGTAGTTACACTTCATTAAAACTGACTTACAATTTTCCGTTTAACTTTGGTACTTACTTCAGTTCTGAAAAGAAAAAGCCGGGTGAGAACTATTTTGAATTGGGGGTTGCTTTAAATGAAATGTTTAATATCGATACCGCCCGAACGCCGCAGAAGTTGATGTACGCCTTCGATGTCAGTGGGGATTTTAGCAAAAATCTCGGTTCGCAGGCAATCAACCTTCGAAATCTGGTTTCAAAAAGCATTCGAGATGGTGATTCGGCGAGAATCTTCATTGCCGGCGGGAATGATATAAGAGAATTAACCAATGGCTGGACCCCCTATTCAATAATTGCGGGTTGGAATCTGCAGAATATGTTTGTAAACTATCTGAACAGTTCGGCAGGTGTTGCTGCCCAGCAGGTTAAGAAGAGAAAAATTCTGTGGATGGACAATGATGCAAGGTGGACGATGGATTTCCACGGAATAAGTACCATGGCGAATTTTAAAGCGGTTAATGAGTTTGGTCTGGGTATCGATCAAATATCCGGCAGCGATTTGGTGATGACCTACCTGCCTGTAGGAAGGTTAAAACATCAGGATACAATTGCCCGCTACAAAGATTCCCTCAATTTAATGCTCGAACGGGGTGGAAGGTACCTTACATACACTTCTAAAACTACTGTAAAGCAGGATTCACTCTTAAAGTATTATATCGACAATATCAGAGTTGATACCACAATTACAAAGTTTAACACCTGGTTCAGAAATGAAAATGGTAATATTGGAATGGGATTCCCCTTCTCAATGGAGAGAAAAACCACTCATGTTCTGAATCA
>CAYSJM010000004.1:30488-53416 GCA_964431385.1 uncultured Ignavibacteriaceae bacterium
GTCAGTATGGCATTTAGTGACAGAGTACTTTGCGACTACACTGCTTTTTTGGTGTTGGAACCCAACGATACAGTTCATTACCTGATAAATCCGTGGGATGAGAGTAAACTCACCGGCATAAAGGGAGAGGATGAAGTAGTCGATTCACTAATGCTCGATGTCTATCCAAATCCTTTTAATTCCATGTCACTGATCAAACTTAGTCTTCCTGAACTCTCGAGCGTCACACTCAGCATTTATGATATCACTGGGCAGCTCGTAAAAGATATCGCAATAAATGAGGAAGTGAAGGGAGCCAAAAGGTATAATTGGAACGGTACAGACAATTTTAATACCACGCTCGCCAGTGGTGTTTATCTTGTTCACGCTAAAATTAAAAACCTTGGATCGGGTAAAACTGATTTCATTTCAAAGAAAGTGATCTACCTGAGATAAGGCAGTTCATCTAATTTTTTAAGCCCGGGAGGTGAAAACCTCCCGGGTTTTTTTTGTTTAAACTCTTCCCCGTGTAAACATTCACACTTGAAAATTAACTCCCCCAACCCCAAATTTGCATTAAAAAAAGTGGAATATGAGCAACTACTACACACACAACGAAATCACTGAACTACACCTCGAATCATTAAATTATTTTGATGAAGCATGGAAAAGAGGGAAACGGAACGAGAGATATAAACAGGGGATACACTGGACTCCCCAAGAGATTGATTGGATAAAAAGTTTAAACAGGCATCCATACTCGATTTCACTGATGAACCACAAGATCAACAATATTATTTCGACTCAAAGGCAATCAAGAAACTCCTTTAAAGTAACATCGAGTGAGGAAGAATCATTCATGGCAGAAGTTGCCACATCCATACTGAAAGAAAAAGAGAGGAGTGAAAACCTGTTGCAGCTCGAGAGTGATGTCTTTGATTCGGGGCTTTCAGTCTGCTTTGGTGCGGTTGAGGTCCTTCCAACTACAACCGGAGGTGAAGTGAGAGCCTCCGCGAAGAAAAAAGATTACCTCGATGTTTTTTGGGACAGTAGTGCAAAAAATTACAATCTCGAAGATGCTCTTTTTATCGCAACCGGTGAAACATACAGCAGACAGAGCGTCGAGAGAAAATACGGAAGAGTATCAATGTCGGGTGATCCTCTTTTTACTCATTCATTTTACAGGGAAGATGGGGGAAGCCTTTTCAGAGGTGGGAAAGATACGGTGCGACTAATAAACCACTATGCAAAATCTTCAGTAGATGAATTTGTCCTCCTGTTCAATGACTTCAGAAACCACAACAATCTGCCGGGAGGAATTTTTGCAGGGAAATTCAGATCAAAGGAGAAGGCACAGCAAAAATTGAGGGAGCTGCACATCCCTTATCTCGAAAGGGAGCAAAAGGTACCGACCCACGAAATATTATCTGTGGAAGGGGTGCAGATATCAAAATATATAATTACCGGTGGAGAGATACTTGACATAGTTGATCTTCCATTAAACAGAATTCCTGTGTCCATCTATCGACCTTTTCAATTTGAAAACAAGTTCTGGTCGCTCGCTGACCTACTTGTGGAACCTCAGATTTTTCTCGATAGAGTATTTATGCAAATAGATTACAGTTTTGGCAGGGATGTAAAAAATGTTTATCAGGGGAATGTGCACGCACTTGCCGAGTCGGAAACCCCTGATTCGGCACTTCAAAAGGCTGAGAAAACAGGTGGAATAATCTGGACAAGAACGGGTGAGGAGGTTTTTCGTCCGTTAAAGGTTTCGGGGGTAAATCCACAATATTTTCAGATTGCCGCTGTTATGCAAAGTTTCATTGAAGATCTCGCCGGGGGGAGGAGTTTTCATGGACTTGCAGACTATAATAATGAGAGCGGGAAAGCAATAATCGCAAAACAGAAACAAGGATTGCTCGCAGCCGGGTTGGTGTTAGACAATCTCCGAAGATGGAAATGCGATTTGGGGGAAAAGCTTCTCGAGGCAACTCTGGAATATGAAGGGGAAACCGCTGTGAAAGCGGCACTTCGGCAAACGAGTCGGGAGGAGAAAATGGGGGATACCCTCCCGTCTGCCGAAGATATAAAACTTATGGATTACGAGATAGTAGTCAGTGAGGCACCATTGAGCAGCGATGAGAAAGCTGAAAAACTTGATCAGCTGATCTCGTTGAATAATGTTTATCCCGGTTCTGTACCGATCGATGTGGTGCTAAATTACATGAACCTTGAACAGGGTGACAAAGAAAAAATAATAAACAATTACGGTAATAATCAATCATTAGAGGAGAAAAGAAATGAACAATGAAGTGAGAACAGAATTGGTTGAAGAACAGGTTACAACATCTGAAATGGAGGATGTAAAATCTGAGTCAGAAGTGGTGCAAACAGAAAAAACTACTGAAGATAATGTTACAAAAACTGAATCGACGGATGAAATGTTTGAGAAGTTAAAAACAGAATTAATGGATGAGATCAGAAAATATTTTGAACCTCTTCTCAAAAATGAAGTTGTTGAATCTCTTCCATCAACATTGAGTGAGAATTCAGAGTACGATGATGATGAATCCGATTCAGAGCAACCGGAAGATTCTTTAATTGCAAAGCTTTTGCAGGAGACGAGGTGGTAGAGTGAATGAAGATTTTTTTGTTAATTTGATAAAAGGGTTTTCGGGCGGATTGGGATTGGGAGCGTCGAATCATGAAAAATTCAGAATTCGCAAAAAAAATGAGGAGGATGTAAATGACATCCTTGGACTTTTTGGGGAGTTGGTAAACGGATCGAACGGTGTCGCATCTACGGATGGGGCACCACTTCCACAAAAAGAAGCAATGCTTTCTCTCCTTTCTCCCGGAGTTTTTTCGCTGTATCAGAAATACAGGGAGGGGAAAAAGAAGACGATTAAATATGATGAACCATTTTTATACTACCAGGATGCCACAGGTGGGCGGGAATGGTTGGGTGATGGTTCCGGCGGGAAAATACAAAACTCATTTTATAAACCGAAAGTGGTTGATCGTTACAACGAGTGGAAGGGGGGTAAGAAGAAGAGAGTATATCGTTATGAAGATGGAAAAACGGAATATTATGATCTTGAAGCCCCCCCCACAAAAAATGGATTAAGCGATAGGGAATCTGATCCGAAGGAGTTCGAAAAGAAACTGATTGAGGGCTACAAATCGGGTAAAATAACACTGAAAGACTATGAACTTTTGAAAAAAAGGAACCGATCGAGGGTAAATCCGGAAACTTTTGATCGCCCATAAAAGGAAAAGAACTTTGCAGTAGGTATAAATATGGGTAACTTTGTGTCTGAAAATCTTAAAATTTCGAGGAGAAAAATGAGAAATAAAGTTATCGCCGGTAACTGGAAGATGAATAACGACCTTAATGGCACTATTGAGCTTATATCCGGCATCAAATCTGAACTGGCAAATAAAAATATCGATGCAAAACTTATCGTTTGTCCCCCTTTCACTTCACTTGAGACAGCAAGAGAGTTGTTAAAAGGAAGTGTAGTTGGATTGGGAGCTCAGAATATGTACTTTGAAGAGAGTGGTGCTTACACGGGTGAAATTTCAGCTTCAATGTTAAAATCGGTTGGAGTTGAGTATGTCATTCTCGGTCATTCTGAAAGAAGAACCATTTTTGGTGAGTCCGACGAAACAATAAACAAAAAAGTGAAAAAAGCTTTGTCTTCAGGTCTAAAACCAATTTTTTGTATTGGTGAGACCCATGAAGAAAGAGAAACCGGAGTAACTTTTGATGTAATTAAAAGACAAGTCGCTAAAGGTCTCGACGGTCTTTCTGCCTCAGATATGGAGACAGTAATTGTAGCTTATGAGCCTGTTTGGGCAATTGGCACAGGGAAAGTAGCCTCACCGGCACAGGCACAGGAAGTTCATGCTTTCATAAGAAGTGAACTTGTGAAACTGTTTGGAAGTGAAACAGCTGAAGGAACAATTATTCAATATGGTGGAAGTGTGAAACCTGACAACGCAAGAGAACTACTCGGTCAACCCGATATCGACGGTGCTTTGGTTGGCGGCGCATGCTTAAAAGCCGATTCCTTTGTTGGTATCGCTTTGTAGTAAATCAATAACTATTTTGTTAAAGGGTGGTCGCTAAAACGGCTACCCTTTTTCTATTTTAGAGTAATTAGTTATTGTTCCCACCAGTAAACCACTTTCATCGAACTGCTAACGAGGCTGTTTCCACCACCGGTGCCGGCGTTTGTCGCATTTCTTATAGCCTCACTCGAATATAGTATTTCGCCTGAACCATTACCTATGCAGTTACCTGCAGAAGGAAGTGGTGACATACTTATAACTGCCCCGATTATTGTGTTATGGATGTGGATAATATCGTCAGCGATTAAAACACCTTTAAAAGTACCACTGTTTACATTCTTCATTTCCGCGTTTAATGCGGTGTTGTGAACGACAAGTATTCCACTTCCATCAATGTTCGCCGGTGACCATGAACCCCCTGAAGGGAGTTCCACATAGGTAACACCTTTTAATGGATAAGTTAGAAGTGCCGGATTTGTAACATACTGACTTCCACCGACACCGCTCATTGCCATGGCTTTAAGTTTACCCTCCGTGTAACCATTCGAGGGACCCCCCATAATACTGTCGGGGGATGTAGGGTACCCACCCGGATAAGTTTGCAGAGTGGCAATAGTATTCACATTAGCAGGCTTTGAAGGGGAATAATCAATTCCGCCTTTTGTTCCCCCTATATCGGATGATCCACTTTGATTGAGAGTGGAAGTGGTATAAACTCCGAGCGTTCCGCTATTTGGAATAAGTACACCGGCAAGGTTATGGTCACGACCGTCAACTTGAAGTGAACCGAGTGTTTGTATTGAATTATTCGCAGAAATAGCTCCCTTGATGGCAGGGGGTAGAATCGTGGTGATGGAGGCATTTCTGTCAACAAAACAGGCAGCGGTATAATTTTTTTGATTTGAAGTGTTGTAATCAGTAAAGGCAAAAGCCTCAATCTTAATCAGATTCATCGAAAAAGCGGTTGTATCCTTAAGCCTGACAGAGACTTTCCCCCCCATAACATTCATGAGTGGGAATCCTGTACGCCATGCGGTATCAACAGTAACTTTTCTTAATGCCATCTGCACCCCTGCTTCGGCGATATTTTTTACTTTACTGGCATTATAAGCACTTACAGAAGCAGTAGTAAGATCATTGCCTCTGTCCAAAATATTGCTTACCGTGATACCGGCAATTGAAATTATACCTGCAAGTAGAATGATAATTGCTTTTCCGGGCATAAACTTCCATTGATTCTAAAAGAAATTTGAGCTGTTAAAGATAATGATTAAAAAGATATTAAATATGAAAACTACAAAAAAACACTCATTCAAACCAGTATAATATCTGTTGATTGGCAGAAAGGGCATTTATTGAATTAGTCAGATTGATGAGGTTCATGGCATTCATGATAGCCTCCCTTGAGAAGAGAATACTTCCTGTTCCGTTGCCGATACAATCCCCACTTTGTGGATTGTGAGAGATCGCTATTAGTGCCCCGATAATATTGGTATGAATTCTAACTACTTCATCTGACATAAAGATTCCGGCAAAAACGCCTGAATTAATATTTGTAATTGTTGCATTTACAGCAGAATTATGAATAACAAGTATGCCTGTGCCATCAATATTTGCAGATTGCCATTTTGTACCGGAAGGAAGTTCAACATAAGTTACACCTCTTAAGGGGTAAGTAAGATTCACAGGATTTGTTACATACTGGCTTCCACCCAGACCGGCGAGAGCGATTGATTTCAAAGTTCCTTCCGGATATCCGTTCGCAGGTCCACCAAGCAAACTATCAGGAGAACTTGGGTAGCCACCCGGGTAAACTTGGTTATATGATACTATAGAACCATCCGCAGGTTTTGAGGGGGCAATGTCTGTTCCACCCGAATTGGTACCTCCAATAGTTGAAGATCCACTCTGAAAGAGACCTCCTGTTGTCCAAATGCCAAGACTTCCAGTCCCTGAGAGAAGACCTCCGCTAACATTGTGGTCTCTGCCATCAACATTCATATCACCAAGAGTTGTGATAGTGCTATTGGTAGTAGCTGCACCTCTAATAGTTGGTGGAAACATAGTGAGTCTTCTAAATCTGTTAAAATAGCAGGTGGCGATCCACGATTTTTCGGCGGATGAACCTGCACCAATTTTGGCTGTAGAGACCACCTTTACAACATTAAGAGTATCGAAGAGGGTATCTTTAAGTCTGACATTGATTGTACCGCCAAACAGTTTAAGATTCTGATATCCTGTTCTCCAGGCAGTATCCTTGATCATCTGCCTGACAGCCATTTGGGCACCAGCCTCTGCTATATTCTTTACCTGAACATTGCTGAAAGAATCAGTGGTTGATTCGTTCATTTTTCTGCCGGCGTCAAAGATGTTCAAATAAGTAATCCCGGCGATGCTGATAATACCAGCAAGCAAAATGATTAAAGCTTTTCCGGGCATGGGTTATCTCAGATTTCTTGGTTTATACATTTTTTCCCAGTTGGAATATGACCATTGGTTGTCATATTTCACAGGGCTCATAATTGAAACAGTAACTTTGAAAGATCTTATTTTTGATTTCCAGGTGGTTTCAACCCCGAGGCTGTCGTAGTACCTGAAACGCAAATCGGTAATTCCCCAATTATTAGAGACGGCTGTGTTATTGTTAATTTTTCTGTAAAGTGGTTTATCGTTCGGGTTTTCTGTTGATGCAAGTTCAGAAGTTGTTCCGAGATAATAAGTGATTGAATCAGCAGTTCCGTTATTGTCGTAATCAGTTCTGAAACTGAAGTAAGTTGGACTTGCGACCCGGATTTTTATGGAATCTGTTATTCTATATCCCATATTTTTGAAATCATATTGAAAAACTTCAGTAAGTGCAACCATATTTTGTTGTGTATTGGTATTCATATACTGCTGTGACGCTGTTGTCGAGAGGTTATTATTCACCGTCATCAGCATCAAAGTTATAAAAGCAGAGATCAGAGTTGCACCGATCAGGTCTAACATCGCTGTCATATCAGTATATAAACAGGTATTCCAGAACAATTGAATTTGAAAGATATGGACTGCTTACAGTTACAGTCATCTTCTTGGCAAAAGTTCTTACGGTTTTAGTCGAATCTGGCCATGTTTCGCTTACATAACCGATCCTTGAAGTAATTGAATATTTATCAGCCCGTGGAGTATTCACCATCCGGGTGTAGTTGTTATAATCATCAAAGTCATCGAAATAGGTTAGACTCCTGAAATTGCCAGTCCATGATGAGTCGGGTGAAGTATATGACTCACCTGTTTCTCTACCAAGAGAATTAGGAGCGGTAAGATCGCCGACTGCCTTTAAAGTACCTGCGACTGCAGATTCGTCAAATTTTTTCCCTTTTGCTTCATCAATTAGTGACTGACCAAGACCTATCGCAGAAATATAGAACTCGTTAGAAACAGCAATGTCCGACTGAGTCAGAATAATACTGTTCGTAGAGAGGAGAAAAATTCCAAAAAGGACGAGACCACCGAGCGTGATCATGGTATTTGGAGCCACTTCGAAACAACTTTCTTGGTTGGAAAAATAAAACTTTACCGCATATGAATGTAACAACTTGAAATGAATTAATCAAGTGATTCACGGCACTTTGATGAACGATTGCAGAATAAAATCAGAAAAAAATGTCAGATGAAAATTTGCATGGTGTGCAAGAATTCTTCTTTACCAATTCCTTTGTTATTTGCTTCAACGAGCTGTATGTAGAATGTTTTTAATTTGATGGCGGGGATTCCGAAAAGGAAGCTTATTTTTGAGATTATTGCGATTTCTTCGATGGTAACTTTTCCATCAGCCAGCATCAATTTTAACAGGTCATAAATGAGGGACAATTTATCTAATTTGCGTTCGGGGATAATTACATGGAGGAATTTTTGAGGTGATTTTAAGATCTCATCTATCTCATATTGTGAGAAACCGAGTAATTCGCCTGATTCTTTTATTATGTGCCATTCCGATTCATGAATTTCCATGTCACCGGCGGCGAGAAAAACCATAACAGAGAGTTTGTTTAGTTTCTCTTTATATCCCGTCTCTCCATTTGATGGAGGTTTTTCCGGCATCGGTTTAACACCGTTAGCAGGTGGGATATTTTTTTTATTTAGTTTATCCAAAATGTGAATGCAGCCGAGATGGTTAAAGAAACAACGATTATTCCAACTGTGATGATTTTTGCACGAAGAGGCATCTTACCACCACTGTGATAGTAGTGAATATACTTCCCCACATACCTGTTATGGAGTATTAAATTATGGAATTTTTCTGAACTTCTTGCAAAAAAAATCGATGCAAGTATAAGAAAAATGGTCCCGGGCATAAGGGGAACAATAAAGCCAATGATTCCGAGAACCATAAAAGTAAAACCAAGACCAAAAAGAAAATATCTTTTTATCTTGTTGTCTTCAATATTTATTCTGCTCATTCAATCTCTTTTTATTGAATAAATAAAGTGTTATGGAAGAAAGTTCATTTTAGAGTTGAGAATCTCTTTCGATCGTCCACTGTTTTATAGAATCAGAGAGACCGGAGATATCGAGAATTTGTTGAACCTGAGGCGAGATGTTAATAAAAGAGACCATATCCATGAAGTGTAGCCCCACTTCAGGACTTTTTGCCATCGCTGCTCTAAACAGCAGCAGGAAGGCTCTTATTCCGGCAGAAGAAACATAGTCAACCTTATCGAGATCGATTACAATTGGAGCTCTATAGTCGCGGATGAAGGGCTCCACAGTATTGCGAAATTCTTCTACTGCGACAGCATTAAGGGAACCTTCGCAAAGGATAAAGAATTTATTATCTTCTGCATTTATCGTAAAGTACATTGAAAATCTCCGGAAAGAGTTAAATTGAAAGTGTCAATATATGAAGTTTCTTTTTTTTATTAAATGAAAAGTTTTGAGAAGTTACTCCAGAATTGAAAAACCCGGTCGGTCGGGAACAAGCTGAACCAAAATTCAGTAAAATCTTTGTCAACTTTTTTTGAAAAAATCTTTAGGAATAAAATGGAAAAGACAATAAAATTTATAGCCCCTGCACTTCTTCTTTTTTTGTTTGCAGGATGTTCAGTTTTAAAACTCTCAGACAGTGGAGTGTTATACAGTAATGCTTGGAAACTTGCTAAGATAAATGGACAAAATGTTGTAAAACCTGCCGGTGCAAACGATGTAACCCTGGCAGTTGTTGCCGGAGTGAACACTTTTGGCGGTAATTCAACTTGTAACCAGTATTTTGGTTCCGTAGCTGTTTCCAACGATAAAATAACTTTCTCAGATCTTGGATCTACAAAAATGGCTTGTGATGATATGAATCTGGAAATCAATTATTTTCAAGCAATTAAAAAAGTGGATAGATTTGCGGTTAATAATGGTGTATTATATCTCTATTCGGGGTCGCAAGTGGTTCTCGAATATCAGGCAACAAGCATAAAATAAATTTGCAAAATAAATGCCTTTATTTCGGTCAAAAAATGAGTTACATTAAAAGTTAGTTTTTTTATTTTTTTCCGGAAAAATTCATCTCATGCTTGAACCATTCATAATTCGCACAGAAAATTTAGATCTCGTCAATTCAAAAGCCCGCCATATAGAGCTTTTAAAAGAAGATGAATCACTTTTTGAAAAGGAATTCGGCTTAAAAGTCGAGAAGGGGTATCTGGAGTTTCCAGAAGCTCTCGAGTTCATCTACAGTTTACTTGCTCACGGACCCGGTTTTGGCGAATGGGGTTTTTACCTTTTTGTTCACCGGAAAGATAAAGCTTTGATAGGTGCAGGTGGATTTAAGGGTAAACCGAACAACGGTGTTGTTGAGATCGGTTACGGGACAGCAGAAAAATATCGTGGAAAAGGTTATGCAACAGAAGCCGCAAAAGCTTTTATGCATTTTTCCTTTAAAGATTCTTCGATTATCAAGGTTATTGCACACACCAGACCCGAACCAAATGCATCGAACCATATCCTCTCAAAACTTAAATTTATCAGATCAGATGATTATGTTGATCCTGTTGACGGACTTGTTTGGAGATATGAGATGACCCGAAGCATGTATTTCCAGCTCAAGAGAGCCGGAGAAATATAATCGGCAAAATTTATTTAATTTGCGAGGCTGTCTTTACCGGGCAGCCTTTCTTTTTTGTGTTCCATTTTTAACCTGACAATCACAATGGATCTGTTGAACTACTACGAGTTAGAGAAGAAGTATCGGTTAGCCCAAAAATATTACGACAATAGTCAATATAACGAAGCTTATGCACTTGCGGGTGAGATTCGCTCTGAGATTATGCAAGGGCTCGACAAAGTAAAACTCTCCCGTAATATTGCAAAAGGGGCAGGGTGGGTAGCAGCAATTCTAACAGGTGGATTTGGAGCCGAAGATCTTTTAATTGTTCCCGCAGTTAATAAGGTGATTTTATCTCTCTTTGGTGTAAACCTCGAAGGATTGATGGACCTGCTCGGGCGTGCGACTTATATGAAACTTATATGCAGCACCCTTGAACCAGGAATAATGGCTCGGGTTCCTCAAAAAGATATGTTGCGTGATTTTCTGATTCTCTACAAGTTGAGCAATTCGCGTCGTGATGAAACCTGGATAAAAAGCGTATTTCGTTTGATAAATCCTTTTGCGGAAGAGGGGTTGCTCGGGAATGAACACCATTACGATATACCGCGTCTGTTAAGTGAATTGTATCTTGAAGCGAGTAAACTGTCTCTTGCCACAGAGCCCTATGGTGATCTGCTCGTGATTTATCTGCACGCCTTTGGTTACCGAACGAATAATCTTTACCATTTTTTGCTAATTGGCAGAGAACATTTAGTAAAAGATTACGATAATGCGAGTTCTTCGGGGTCGAGGCAATATTCATACCGGTCATCATCGGGAGGTGGTACCAATTCCTCTTCAGGCACGGGAGGAAAGTTTGTGGATCCGCTCGATAAATATTACGGTGATATTCTTGGATTGAACGGCGACTACAGTAAGGAAAACATTAAAAAGAAATATCGGGAACGAATGAAAGAGAATCATCCTGACGCAAAATCGGGTTCAGATTCAAAAGCGGGTGAACGGGCTGAAGAGGCTTCAAAAAAAATAAATTCCGCTTATGCCTACTTCAAAAAGCGATACAATTTTAAGTAAAATAGTTGTCTTTGTAATACTTTTTAATATCTGATTCATCGTCCTCCTCTTCCTCCCACGAATACTTTTTTGGCGGGTCACATTTCCTGTAGAGCATTGCTGTAATCATGCCTGCAATTCCACCTGAAAGATGTCCTTCCCACGAAATGCCAGAATCGACAGGCAACAAACCCATCGAGAGTGAACCTCCGTACAGAAATACAACCAGAAGTGCAAGCCCAATCGACCTTATGTCTCTTCTGACCACACCACTGAAAAAAAGGAACGATGCAAGTCCGTAAACTATGGTCGAGGCACCGATATGGATAGCTGATCTGCCTATAACCCAAAGGATGGTTCCGCTTAATATATACATCAAAGGGATTGCTTTTCGGGAGCCAACGGGATAAAAGAAGAGTACCAAAAAACCGAGAACAAACAAGGGGGGAGTGTTCGACATTAGATGTTTGAAGTCGCCATGTATCAAAGGAGAGAGGACAATTCCAAGAAGGTGGTCGGTATCTCGCGGCGTTATTCCGAGCCAGGTAAGCGAAAAACCTGTAAAATACTCGGTAAACTTGATTACCCAAAGGATAGCGATAAAGAGAGAGGGAATAGTGATTGCGTAACTGATCCTGTCCCAGATGACCTGAAGATTCAGAATATCTCCTCGCGATGAAGAATTAAAAAAAATGGTTAAATAGATTCAGAATCAAATAAATCCGTTTTTAAATGTTCCGGAAAATTCGAGAACAATTTTGCAATATAAAATATTTTGAGTAATTTTGCGGTGCACCTTTAGCTCAGTTGGTAGAGCATATGACTCTTAATCATCAGGTCGCGGGTTCGAGTCCCGCAAGGTGCACAAGCGAAGCTCCCAGGTTTGGGGGCTTTTTTTTTGCGTGATGAAGGATGAGGGATGAAAACCATTAGCCTGGAGATTTATCCCCGGGTGTACAGGCTATTTTTTCAAATCGTTTTGAACACAGGAATCAAAAATGCAAGTAATCGAGACAACTGAAGAATATAAATCTCTTCTGGAGAAATATGATAAACTTCTGCATCAAAATGAGAAGATGATAGAAGAGCACAGGAGAGAGATATTCATGCAAAGAAAGCATGAAACTCTTCTAAAAGAAATGGGCGGTCTTACCAAAATTGGAGCCTGGGAAATCGATATCGCAACCCGAAAGGTTTTATGGACTGATGAAGTTCGTGTGATCCATGAGGTAGATGAATCTTTTGAGCCATCTCTCGAAGCCGGATTAAATTTTTATACTCCCAAATCGAGAGAAAAATTACAGTCAGCAATTGAGAAATCGATTGAAACGGGAGAAATATTCGATTTTGAATTGGAAATAATTATTCGTACGGGGATAAAAAAACAGGTTCGGACTATCGGAAGAACCGACATTGAGGGGGGTGTGGTATATGGCACTTTCCAGGACATCACCGAGCAAAAATTAATACAAGATACTCAACTTTTTTTGATTAACAGCAGATATTTGGGGGATGGCGAAACCTTTTTTGAGTCTCTTGCACGATTCCTGTCTAAAAGTCTCGATATGGAATATGTCTGCATCGACAGATTGACCGGTGATAATCTTATTGCAAAAACTCTGGCTGTTTACTACTATGGTAAATTTGACCAAAATATTGAATACACTTTACGGGATACTCCTTGTGGAGATGTTGTCGGCAAAAACATCCGTTTTTATCCCTCAGGGGTCAGACATCTTTTCCCGAAAGATCAAGCACTTCAGGAAATGTCAGCAGAGAGTTACGCCGGAACAACTCTTTGGAGTTCAGATGGTAAACCGATTGGTTTAATTGCGGTAATAAGTGAAAAACCGATGAAAGACCAACATGTAGCCGAGACGATTCTAAACCTTGTATCGGTTAGAGCCGCAGGTGAATTGGAGAGAAGTGATGTTGAATACCAGCTCAAACTTCGGAAAGAGGAACTTGAACGGCAAATTTCGGTGAAAGATAAATTCTTCTCGATAATAGCCCACGATCTTAGAAGCCCTTTTCATGCATTTTTGAATTTGACAGAGACGATGGCATACGATGGGGAAGAGTTGACAATTTCCGAAATAATGAAGTTAAGTAAAGACCTGAATAATACGGCTACAAATCTTTTTAATCTGCTCAATAATTTATTGGAGTGGTCAAAGTTACAGCAGGGGAATATTTCGTACACTCCGGAGAATATTTTGCTTAACGACCTGATTATTCAGCATGTTGAGTTAATGCAAGAAAGGGGAAGACAAAAGCAAATCGAAATATTGACTGAGTTGGTATCCGATGTTTCTGTTGAAGGTGATAGAAATATGTTGAATTCTGTAGTATTAAATCTCCTTTCAAATGCCCTGAAGTTTAGTAATCGGGGGGGGAATGTCTTAATTAAAACCGAATTGATGTCACAAGATACAATAAGAGTAATGGTGAAAGACAGCGGAATAGGTATGCCCGAAAATATTCTGCAAAATCTATTTAGAATTGAGGTGAATGTTGGCAGGAGCGGTACCGACGGTGAAAAAAGCAGTGGTTTGGGGCTTCTAATCTGCAAAGAATTTGTTGAAAAACACGGTGGTAATTTGAGGGTCGAAAGCAAATTGGGGGTTGGCAGCACATTCTTTTTCACACTGAAGAAGACAGGATAAAAATCACAACTATTGATTCAGGATTTTATTATCTTGCAGACATAGTTAAAAAAGGATCACAAAACAAGGAATAGTCATGAAAAAAATGTACACAATTCTTTTCATATTAGCGTTGGTTCCTCTGACTTTTGGTCAGATTGTCCCAAAATTTGGCTTGGGCTTTAGTGGTGGGGTGGCAATACCCTCTGGTGATATGGGTGATATTTACAAAACCGGTTTTGGAGGAAGTGTTACTTTTGTTTTACCGATTCCAATTCCGGTAGAGCTTTCTGCATCAATCGGTTATTATTCATTCAAATTTAACAACGATTATTTTGCAACTCAGTTGAAAACCTACACCGGCTCAACTCCGACAGTTGATGTAGATGCTCCGTTGAACCTGATCCCATTGACAGTAAATGCCAGATATTACATGACCCCAATAGGTATCCGTCCTTATGGTGAAGTAAATCTCGGTATCGGAATTGCTTCATTGAAGAATGTTTTTCTCCAGGGTTCAGGTAACTCGATGTCGATAAAGACGGAAGACAAATCAGAGACCAAACAGTACCTCGCTGCAGGTGTGGGTGTTCTTATTGGTGTAGGAATCGTAGCCGACATCGATGTTAATATCCGTTATGCACTTCTCGGACAGGAATTCAGCCAAATGACCACTACCGGAAATTCTGTAAATTATTCTTCATCCACCGGTTCATACCTCGGAATAAACGCAGGTTTCAGACTAAAATTATAATCCTTTTCAGTTCGCTGATTATAAGGCTGTTTCTTTAGCGGGGGCAGCCTTTTTTTTGTGGCGACATATTGGTAGAAATTAGTACCAATTCAATAAATTCACCTAAATACATTCAATAGATTGAACGAATTTAGCTAAATTTGTTCAATTAATTGGAGAAATTTATGATAGATCGAAAAATTGAGTCCATAATCCTCGAAGCACTTGTACCCGGCAAGGTTGTTATTTTACTTGGAGCCAGGAGAACAGGGAAGACCGTCATGTTAAAAAAGATAGTTTCTATGAATTCGGAGTCGAGTCTCTTTTTTAATGGCGAGGATTTTGAAGTTCAGAGACTGTTGGAAAACAGATCAGTTGCAAATTATGAAAAAATTCTTGGCACTTCAAAACTATTGGTGATAGATGAGGCTCAGAAAGTACCTGAAATTGGCAAAATCCTTAAGCTAATGATTGATTCGATTTCGGGTCTAAGAATAATTGCAACCGGTTCCTCCGCATTTGACCTTACCGGCAAACTCGGTGAACCACTGACGGGAAGAAACCGGACATTTCGATTGTTCCCGTTGAGTGAAGAGGAATTGGATCCTCTTCTTGGGATTACTGAGAAGAGAGCTACGCTCGAGGAGCGACTTGTTTATGGTTCCTATCCTGAGATTTTCTCCATGCACAACAGAGAAGCAAAAGTAAAATATTTAAAAGAGCTCGTAAATGATTATCTGTTGAGAGATCTTTTGTCGTTTGAAGGGGTAAAAAATGCAGGGGTGATTCATCATCTGTTAAGACTTGTTGCTTTCCAAGCCGGTTCAGAAGTATCGATGAGCGAACTTTCATCAAATCTTGGTATTTCCAGAAACACAGTGGAAAAATATCTTGATCTTTTGTCAAAGGTATTTGTAATATATAAAGTCGAGGGTTTCTCGCGTAACCTGCGAAAAGAAATTACCAAAAATGCAAAATGGTATTTTTACGATAATGGAATAAGAAACACACTTGTAGCTAACCTGAATCCACTTGGACTGAGGAATGACATCGGGAGTCTTTGGGAAAATTTTATCATTGGTGAAAGAACCAAATTTCAGGAATATCATAATATACTTTCGAACAACTTCTTCTGGCGTACTTATGATAAACAGGAAATTGACCGGATCGAAGAACGGGAAGGGAAGCTCTTTGCTTATGAGTTTAAATTTAATAAGGAAAAGGCAAAATTTCCGGTTGCATTCTCAACCACATATCCGGAATCAGAGTTTAAAGTGGTCTCGGCGAATAACTACCATGAATTTGTGATGTGAATTAGGAGTTCATGACTCCTTTAATTCAATAAATTCAACTAAATACATTCAATAGATTGAACGAATTTAGCTAAATTCGTTCAATCTGCCTCAAAACCGCCAAGAGACCCGAATTAATTTTCAGATTCAATCAACATCTGCCAAAAAGAATAGATATCTGGTTTACAACAAGAACTATAGTTTTACTCTGCTTTTTCTGCAAACTCCTTAAACTGAACCATCATTTTCATATTCTCTTTTTTGAAGGCACCAGGCATTAGAAATCCGATAATTTTCATGAACCCGGAAAACTTAAATTCGTTTGTGCAGCGATAGAGAGTGCGATTTTCATCGAGCGGGACAAACTGATTTTTAACTTCGTTCCAGACACCTTTTGCTTCGTAGGTCCCGGCAAATTCGTCGGGTAAATTTTTCACCGTGATGGTCTCGACCATCTCGATCTCTCTTTTACCCATCTGGTATTTTAGTTTCGATTTTGCACCAGGTTCGCCGGGGGTTCCACTAAGGTGCTGAAAACTTTGCAGACCCGGTTGCCACAGTTTCAGGTTATCGGGATTATCAAATAGTTCGACTACTCGTTTTACAGGGAGATTTATCTCCACTTCTCCGGAAAATTGCATCTTTACCTCGATGTTGGGTGGGGAAAATATTTTCGATTAAAATGCGAAGTTAATATATTAAGGACTAAACTCAAAATAACAGGTAAAAATATAAATAAAAAATAAAAAAAATCTTTGTAGTGTTAAAAATATATTTTAACTTGCATATGCACATTTAATAATCTAATCGAATAATTATTCAAAAGAAAGATCCCATCATGAAAGTTGCTTCTTTTCTGTTTGTTTTCGTTTTTGCCGTTAGCTTGACCTATGCTCAGGTTGACCAGGCTCCAAAAATTCCCCGTGGTGGTGGAGTATTTATGGATACTATTCCACCTGCCGGATTCCCGTTTCCAACACAGTTTAACTTCAATTATTCAACAGTAACCTCTCCCAACATGATTGGCGGAACTGTTGGTGCCATGTTCATTAACGGAAAGTATTACTTCAACCGTTGGAACGGTACCGTTATCTATCGTTACAATCCTGACGGACCCGGCAACGGACCCGGAACAGTTTTCGATTCACTCAATTATGCCGGCTCAATTCGCGATTTGGCATCAGATGGTACAAGACTGTTTGGTGGAAATGCTGCAACCGGAATCATTGAAATCGACCCAAATACTGGTGCTACAGTTAAAACCTTTACTCTTACAGGCGGTGCAACCAGAGCAATTGCATGGGATGCAAACCGTAAAGGTTTCTGGAACACTGCGTTTGGCGGAAATATTTTCTTCCATGATACAACCGGTGCACTTAAGCTGACAATTACCAGCACGCTCGCAGGCAAGTATGGTTTGGCTATCGACAGTCTCCCCGGTCAGCCGGCATATCTTTGGGTATGGAACCAAATCACGACATCAGCAAATGCTCTGCACAAATATAATATTGCTACCGGTCTTGAAGAGGCAGTTTATCAGTTTAACCTTACAGCTACAAGCATCGGAACCGCCGGTGGTGCTGAAATTTGTACTGTGAACGGACAGAGACTTCTTCTTGTAAACTATCAGAACTTCGCTTTGGCAGCTTATCAGTTACCAAATGCTACAATTCCTGTAGAATTTACATCATTCAGTGCTTCCGCTAATGGGAATGATGTTCTTTTGAGCTGGTCAACAGCTACCGAAAAGAACAACCAGGGATTTGAAGTTATGAGAAAATCAGGCAATGGCGAGTACCAGTCTGTTGGTTATATCAACGGTAACAGCACCACACTGAATCCTCACAACTATTCATTTGTTGACAAGAATGTACCAAATGGTCAGAATTCATACCGTTTGCGTCAGATCGATTTTGACGGAAGTTATGCTTTCTCTTCCATAGTTGAAGTTGATGTTGCAGCTCCTTCACAGTTTGGACTTGCACAGAATTTCCCGAATCCGTTTAACCCTTCAACCACAATCAGCTTTAATCTTGCAGTTGATTCAAAGGTTACACTTAAAGTTTACAACACTCTTGGTCAGGAAGTAAGCGTACTTACCAATGCAACTTATGGTGCAGGTACACACAACTTGAATTTCGATGCCTCGGCTCTAACTTCCGGAATTTATGTTTATTCCATCGAAGCTGCCGGTGTTGACGGAACTAACTTCAAATCAACAAAGAAGATGATTCTGAATAAATAATGCAATAATGCAGTAATATTTCAAGGTTTGAGGTAGGAAAAATAATACCTAATACCTAATACCTAATATTTAAAAGAGGCTGTCTCAGAAATGGGGCAGCTTTTTTGTTTTATATAGGGCTAAGTGACACAGTTATTTGTTTATTGTTGGAATTAATTTTAAGTTGAGGGCACATTTTTTAATAAAAATATTGTAATAATGTATTTAATCGCATAAATATCCACTACATTTTTCATTGGAGATTATATGGCGATCATCAGTTCTGTCGGTGGGAAGAGAATAATTGCAAAAAAAACGATTTTTTTGGCAGTAACAGTTGTCCTTTCGATGTTTGTTGTCTCTTGCAAGGAAGAGAGTGGAGTAGGGGCTAATAACAAAAATTACTCGGATCAGATCAAGACTGTGCTTGAAGTGACACTCGACTCGATAAAGCGGGCAGATCCCTTATATCCCGGAGGGCTTGCACTTCATGTGATTTATCCGGGTGGGGAAGTGTTTCAGCAGACTGGATTTACAAATGCGGTAACTGCAACTACACATTTTAGAGCCGCGAGCAACACAAAAACTCTTACAGCGGCGGCTATTCTTCTTTTGCATCAGAGAGGAAAGCTGAACATCAATCATAAAATAACAGACACAATCCTGGGAACGACTGCAACTTATGTGCCAAACGATCAAAATTATGCCATTCCCTTCAAAAATGAGATTACTATTCTCCAATTGATGCAACACAGGGCTGGCGTTTTCGATGTTGCAAATGACCCTATTCCGGATACAGTAAGTGCACCGGTTCCGTATAAAAATGACTGGTATCTTGAGTATATGAAGGCGACTAACCCGACCTACACCTTCACTTTTGATGAACTTGTAGGGGTTGTAGCCATCACCGGACTTTATTATTTCAGACCGGGGACAGATTACCACTATAGCAATACTGGCTATTCGATGCTCGGGAAGATAATTGAACGGGTATCAGGGAAAACTTATGGACAATTCATTAATGATGAAATAATTAAACCGATGGGAATGATCTCATCTTTCATGCCCGATCTGGGGAGTGACCGTCAGCTACCGACACCGTTCGCACCCGGGTTTGTGCACATTCCTTCAGGTATTGAGAATGTCTCCATTTCCAATGTTTCCGGAAATGTTGCCGAGGGTAATCTGGTCACCACCACTTCCGACCTTACCAGGTTTTTAAGAAAATTGCTCAGAGGTGAAGGAGTTTTAACTTCAAATCTCGTTTATTCGACTATGTTAAATTGTCTGCCGACCACCACAGGTTCACTATCGCTTTATGGTTGTGGTGTGAACAGCATAAATATGCTTGGTTACGGGCATACGGGTGCACATGAGGGGTACCTTTCGCAAATGATTTATGATCCTGTAACGGATGTAACCCTCGTAATTTATACCAACGCATGGGATTTGCGTGAGGGGATTAATTCAATTCGCGTCACAATGAGTCACATGCAGGAAGCACTATATAAAGTAAAAAGGATTGTACTTGCCAAATAAACCGGCTACTAATGAACCCGTCGATTTTTGTCGGGTTAAAAAGATTGATGAAAAAGGTTACGGATTTCTGAAAAGTCTTCATTACAAAAATGATGTCTTTTTCCATTTTAGCCAGATAGAGAGGGAAGAACTCCTCGCAAAGCTAACAAAGCTGAAGCGGGGTGATTTTTTCCTCTTCTTTACTTCCAGGGAAAGACCTGACGGTAAGAGGAAGGTGGATAATATTTGGTATGAAGTGAAGGAGATACCTGTTGAGAAAGTTCCCGGAGTTATTGATGTACTTCTAAGGGAGTTTGAGGATGGCAATACGAATCTTTATGATCTTCTTTTTGTATTTGGCGAATTAAAACAGTTGGGTTACATATTTCCATTTGTAGTGGACAGGGTGCTTGCATGTAAGAAAATATTAAATTTACCCACTACGATTCTGCCATATTTATCCGATGATGAGTTCAAGAAGCTTTGCCAAAATCTCGATATGGAGGGGCTGAAAGAGAACCCCCAAAAACCGTTTTGGTATGATGAGATATTGAAGAAGGCGGGGGAAATGGGCGCGTTCGGGTGAAGAGATTTTTGTTCTGATCCATAAAATCAGTACAATTTATGGAATATGACTCCACAAAATCACTTAAATTTATGGAATAGTACTCCACAAAATCACCTAAATTTATGGAGTTAAACTCCACAAATTAAGGTAAATTTATGGAGATAATGCAGCAAGATCATTGTTGAAATATTCTTTTCATTCTTTTTAATCCTGAACATCGTGTTCAAAAAGGGGGACGGCCTTTAAATCCGCAAGATTATCGTTAAATTTGCAGTGTTAAATTGAAAAATGAGATGCAGCAAAAAATAGACGAGATTGTAAAAAAGATAAAAGCCTCAAAAAAGTACAAGATAATTCTTGAAGAGACGATTCGTGATGTGATTGTAAAGGAACTTGATCGGCATAAAAGTTTAAAAATTGCAGAAGAAGCGGCAAAAAAGAAACTTCACAGAATCCGTGCCGAGTATTTGGGTGAGCCGAATTACAAAAAAGTGAAAGAGGCACTTACGCTTGCGTTTAAGAATAACGATGAAGAGGAAATAAAAGCAGTATGCTGGTCGATTTTCTCTAAGCATGCCTCTACGAGGGAGCGAAATCTATTATTGGGTGAATATTACAACAGATTATTTGAAGTTGCCGGTAAACCTGAATCGATAGCAGATCTCGCTTGTGCTCTTAATCCACTTTCTTTCAGATGGATGGGGTTGACTAATAAAGTCAAATTTTACGCTTATGATGTGAATGAACAGTTTATCGATTTGATAAACTTCTATTTTGAACTGGAAGGATTGGAACCGCTGGGCATACAGAGGGATGTCTATTCCAGTCCACCCGAAATTCCTGTTGACATCGCTTTTTTGTTCAAAATGTATTATTGTCTCGAGCACAGACTGACGGGTGCAGGACTTGAAGTCGTGAAAAATGTCCCCGCCCGCAAAGTACTTATCTCTTTTCCCACATTAAATCTTGTTGCAAAAAAAACCGATATTCTTGGCAACCATGAAGAAGACCTTAAAAAGGGGGCTGAAGAGTTTGGTTGGGAGTTAAGTTACATAGAATTTGAAAATGAAGTGGTGGTAGTGGTTAACAAAGAACCGCTAAAAGTGGGTGAAGAATGAGCGGTATATTATATGTAATCGCGACACCGATCGGCAATCTTGAAGATATCACACTAAGAAGTTTACGATTGTTAAAAACTGTTGAGCATTTAGCATGTGAGGATACGAGAACGACTCGCTCACTCCTGCAAAAACTTCAAATCGAAATTCATCATCACCTTTTTTCGTACCACGAGCACAACGAGGCAAAAGCAACCGAAAAAATGATTAATCTTTTACACTCAGGTGTTGATGTGGGGCTGGTATCCGATGCGGGAATGCCCGGAATTAGTGATCCTGGTTACAGAGTTGTCTCAAGAGCTGTTGACGAAGGATTTAAAGTTGAAGTTGCCCCGGGCGCATCCGCTGTTCAAACTGCTTTGATTGCCTCGGGACTCCCTTTTTCGAGTTATACCTTTAAAGGATTTCCTCCTCGGAAAGAGGGGAAAAGAAGAAGATTTTTTGAAGAAGAAAAAGAACTTCCACACACAATAATATTTTTTGAGTCTAAGTTCAGAATAATAAAAGCGATGGAATCGGCATACGCAGTTTTAGGGAACAGAATAGCTGTTGTATGCATTGAGCTGACCAAGCAGTATGAAACGATAATCAGGGCACCTCTTTCGGAGATGAGGGAAAAGTTGGAGCAGAGTGATTTAAGGGGTGAGATAACCGCTTTAATCGCCGGATCGAATCCAAAATTCACAGATGATGAGAATGATGAACTCGATGCAGATACTCAAGAAAGTGAAGAGTTTGAGAAGAACAAAAAGGTATCAAAATATAAAATGAAGCAAGCAGATTTTGAGGAGGATGATGAAGAGTCTTAAGACCCGCACTGGTGAATTATACTTCCCAATATTTTTACCTGATGGGACACGCGGAATAGTAAGAAGTGTTGACTCTACAGATTTGGAAGCTTGTGGAATTGAGGCAATTGTTGTGAATACACTTCATTTGACGACAAAACCGGGACTGACAACCGTAAATGGAATAGGTGGAATACATAGCTTTATGAACTTTCATCACCCTGTAATTTCTGATTCAGGTGGTTTCCAGGTTTATTCACTGATCACCGAGTCGAAAGCCGGAACAATCCATAAGGATGGCTTCACATACAAACTTGAGCAGGAAAAAGAGAAGCAAATCCTTACACCCGAAAAATGTATTCAGCACCAGTTCAGAATTGGTGCCGACATAATTTATTGTCTCGACTATTGTACTCACCCTTCAGCTCCCGATGAAACACAGATTGAAAGTGTTGATTTAACTATTAAATGGGCAAAAAGATGTAAAAAGGAGTATGAAAATCAATTAAAAATCAGGAAAGTTTCCGAAGAGGATAGACCGTTGATTTTTGGTGTCGTTCAGGGGGGTAACAACAAAGATTTACGGAAAAAGTGTGTCGATGAACTCATGGCAATCGGATTTGATGGTTATGGTTTTGGTGGCTGGCCTATTGATGACGAAGGAAAACTTCTTGAAATGGTCGGATTTGTGGCAGAACTGGTTGGGAGTGAATTTCCAAAGCATGCACTGGGAATTGGTAAACCCGAGAATTTAGTCAGGGCATTTAATGCGGGTTATGAGATTTTCGATTGTGTTATTCCAACCCGCGATGCAAGACACAAAAGACTTTACACATTCAAAAATTATGATTCGATTG
>CAYSJM010000004.1:53516-72279 GCA_964431385.1 uncultured Ignavibacteriaceae bacterium
TGCGATTTTACACTCGATTAACCGATAAATTACGGCAGTTGAATGGATAAATCAGTCCTTGCTGAAAAAATTTATGAATCAATCAAAAAATCGGGAAAATATTCGACCGTTTATGAGGGAACCGTCCGTAAGATAATTGATACGATGATTAATCGCTTTGGCAAGGAAAAAGAGATTGAAAAAAATGTGAAGAAAAAGTTGCATCAGGTTTATGGGGCATACCAGGTTTCAGGCACCAGATTTAAGGGATCGAGTTTTAATTCCGGGCGTGAAAATGATGGTTTCGTAGCGGTGAAGGGAAATTGGGACGAAATGGTGGATAAATTATTGAGGGGGCATGTATCAACCGCTGAGAGGATGGGATTTTATTCCGGGTTTTATGAGAAAATCTTTGAAGCTGTGGGCGGGCATGGCAAAAAATATAAAATTTATGATGCAGCGTGTGGATTTAATCCTTTTTCTGCTTTTTACTTTAAAGATGTGGTCGAAGTTTATCACTGTTCAGATATCGATGTGGAGCTGAATGAGAATCTGAACCAGTTCTTTAAAAGTGCCGGTTTGGAGAATTTTTCAAGTTCAAATAAAGATTTAACGGTTGATGAAATAAACTTCGCAGAATACGATGTTGTTTTTCTATTCAAAACTTTATCGTGTATCGAAAGAGAAGAAAAGGGGAGTGCAAAAACAATTTTACAAAATGCACTATCGGCAAAACATGTTGTAGTTAGTTTTCCTTCAAAATCGATCGGTGGAAGAGAGAAGGGGATGGCAGAGAATTATGCTGCTTTTCTCGAAACACTCATCGAGGGGATGGGAGTGAACAAAATCAATCTTGTCTTCCCCAATGAAACCGTTTATATTTTGAGCAAACCCGATTAAAAAATAATCTCAGGTGCGTTGGCGTTCTCTGCTTGTCCCGGTATCTTAAAAAGCGAAGTGTAGCGTTTTTGTTCCTGATTGTTTGATACTGCAAGTTCAACCGCTCTTCTACTCCCAACAATAATAAGTAAATTTGATGCTCTTGTTATGGCTGTATAAATCAGATTTCTTTTCAGCATAAAATATTGCTCGTTGGTCAGAACAACAATAACACACGGATACTCCGAACCCTGGCTCTTATGAATTGTGCACGCATAAGCAAGAGTTACATCATCAAGTGAAGCATTACTAAACTTTACATCCCGCTCACCAAAATTAAAAACCAGTTCCTCTTCTTCATCGTCAAGTCCGGTAAGATAACCAATATCGCCATTGTAAATGTCGCGTTCGTAATCATTTACAAGTTGCATAAATTTATCTTTTAGTTTAAACTCAACATCTCCTTTGGTGTAGATCACCGCCCCGTCATTCAGTCCATTTTGCAGATGGAGATTAATCGCATCCACACCTGCATTTCCCTTATACATGGGTGCAAGAATCTGAATATCTGTAAAAGGGTTAAAATTGTATTTTGCCGGAAGGCGGTTTTTCACGAGATCGAGAAGTAAATCAGGTATTTTATTGCTGTCATTTTCTTCCATAAAAAAGAAATCGCTCTCTTTTGAATTGGCAAGATCGGGCATTAATCCTTGATTTATTTTGTGCGAATTGGTGATAATTCGGCTTTCTTCTGCCTGGCGGAAAATTTTATTAAGGCGAATAATTGGTATTTTGTTGTATGCAAGAATATCGTGAAGAATATTCCCCGGACCAATGGCAGGGAGCTGATCTTTATCCCCCACGAATATTACAGTTGTTTCTCTATCAACAGCATAAAGAAGTGAAGCCATAAGAAAAGTATTGATCATCGAAACTTCATCTATTACGAGCAGATGGGCTTTTATTGGATTACTCTTATTGTGTACAAATTTCCCTGTTTGGGAATCATATTCAAGGAGTCTGTGAATGGTTTTCGCCTCAAGACCGATAACCTCTGCCATCCTTTTTGCTGCTCTGCCCGTTGGTGCTGCAAGTGCTATTTTCAGTTTACACTTTTTATATAGGTCAATTATACCTTTTAATGTAGTTG
Source organism: uncultured Ignavibacteriaceae bacterium (assembly GCA_964431385.1). Classification (GTDB taxonomy): domain Bacteria; phylum Bacteroidota; class Ignavibacteria; order Ignavibacteriales; family Ignavibacteriaceae; genus UTCHB3. The sequence goes on from CAYSJM010000004.1 coordinate 55,525, forward strand.
TTTTACCGGTACCCGGTCCACCCGTGAGCACCAGAAAACCATTCTCAGTGGAATATTGAACCGCTTCGAGTTGTTCCTCCGAAAAGTGTTTTAGAGTATGGACAAAATTTTTGAAAAAGTCAGTTGTATCGTCGTGTTTTGGACGGGAAAGCTCCAGAATTTTTGTTTCGATAATCCGTTCCGAATCGTAAACTTCACGGAGATATACATTCTGATTCACCACCATTATTCTTCTTTCAGTTATCAGTTCATTAAACTGTTGTTCGTAAGAAGTGAGATCGACAGAAAGATTTTTTTGACAAAGAGAGACAAGTTGTTCGTATGGAAGATAGACATGCCCATCGCTGTTGGCTACATTTTCGAGAAGATAGAGAACACCACTTTTTATTCTGGGGGGGAAATCGTGGTTTAAACCAATTTTTTGAGCAATTGTATCTGCCGTTTTGAATCCAACACCCCTTATATCAAAAATAAGCTGGTACGGATTTGAAAGGACAACCGTCTCGGCTTTGTCGCCATACTTCTGCAAAATTTTTGAAGCATGGGTTAACGGGATATCATATTTTTGGAGGAATATAACGAGTTTGTGCAAGTTCTTTTGCTCGTTCCAGCTCTCAATTATCTTGCCAAGTTTTTTTGCAGATACCCCGGGGACTTTAAGAAGTTTTTGAGGGTCTTTGTCGATTATTTCAAGAGCTTTTTCGCCATAATAATCAACAATAAATTTGGCAGAATTTTTTGGAAGTCCTTTTAGAGCACCCGAAGAGAGGTATTTTAATATAGCCAGTTTACCTTCGGGTTTAAGAATTATTATCTTGCTGATTTTTAGTTGAGACCCAAATTTGGGGTGAACTATCCATTCCCCCTCAGCCTCAATCCTGTCACCTTCAGAAAGTCTTGGGAGCGTACCTGTGATAATTTTGCCCGAACGGAGCCTGACAACACCAAATCCGGTGTCTTCGTTGTAAAAAGTTATTCGTTCAATTTCGCCTTTTAGTCGGTCGGGCATTTTATCACGGAATTAGTTAAAAAATCAATTTAATATTTGGAGAATAATGATTTACTGAATTTAAGCATTCAGCTCAGATAAACTAAACTCTCTTAACAGTGGTGGTATTTGCCTGATCTGAAGGATAAATCACCACTTCTGAAATATTGACATGAGGTGGTCTGGTCGCACAAAAAACGACAGTATCGGCAATATCAACCGGATAAAGGGGGGTCATCCCCTTATACACATTTGCTGCACGCTCGGTGTCACCGTTAAATCTGACTACACTAAATTCAGTTTCCACCATCCCGGGATCCACAGTTGTGGTTCTGATATTTTTGTCGAAAAGTTCGAGTCTTAATGCTTTAGTGATCGCTGTGACTGCGAATTTTGTTGCACAATAAACATTACCGTTAGGATATACTTCGCGCCCGGCGACAGAACCGATGTTTATAATATGTCCACCACCATTTGTTATCATAAGTGGAACTACTGATCTTGTAACAAAGAGCAGACCCTTCACATTTGTGTCGATCATCTCATCCCAGCCATCGGGATCACTCTCATGTAGTGGCGAGAGCCCTCTGCCGAGTCCCGCATTATTTACAAGGATATCAATTTTTTTCCAGGCTTCTGGCAGTCCTTCAAATAGAGTAAGAACTTCCTTCTTTTTCCGGACATCCAGTTGAAGTGGCAGCACTTCCACACCAAATTCAGATGAAATATCGGTGGAAATTGTGTTAAGTTTTTCGATTCGTCGTGCAGTAAGAATAAGATTGCATCCTTCACGGGCAAATGCTTTTGCAGTCTCAAGACCAATTCCTGAGGAGGCTCCCGTAATAAATACAATTTTTCCTTTGATGTTCATAAAATTTACCGTATTTTGTGATCAATTAAAAAAAACTGAATGCAATTTACCAAAAATTGAAACAAGAGTTGTAAAATGGTCTTAAGTCTTCGCGAATCATGGGATGCATCGAACAAAATAACGCTGGAATTACTTGAAAAAATTCCTGAGCATTACCTGAATGTAAAGCCATCTTATGGTGGCAGAAGTGTCGGCTCACAATTTTGTCACATAAATAATGTGAGAGTACAGTGGCTGTTGGCGATTGGTACAACAACCCAGGGCGGGTTGATTAAGCTCCAAAAAGATGACCAAACTTATAAGACAAAGATATCGGAAGCATTGAAGATATCTTCTGATAGGTTCGGCAGTCTAATTGAAACGAGCATAAGAACTGACATGAAAGTAAAGGGGTACCCTAACGGAATTAATTCGTTTCTGGTTTATCTCGTATCGCATGAAGCGCATCACCGTGGTCAGATAATTGCTTCCCTAAAATCAGCAAATCTTCCTTTGGAAAAAGATTTTCTATTTCGAATGTGGGATTTTTAGCAGTTTAATTGATCTTAAGTGCTACCCGGTTTGATTAGAATGTAAAAATGATTTAAATTTACGGGTTGAGGTTTTTTAATATTGAATAATTGTTAGAAGCAGAACTCCGACAGGGCTCATGGGGTCATTTTTTGATCTCAGAACAAATGACAAATCGGATTTTAGTTTCTACTAATTTTTAACAAACAAAGAGAAATAATGCAAAGAAGAAGAGTAGTAGTGACTGGAATGGCAGCCCTTACTCCAATCGGATTAAGTGTTGATGAGTTTTGGCAAGGAATGATGGAAGGCAAAAGTGGAGCCGCACTTATAACCAAGTTTGACACTTCAAGAGTTGCCACCAAATTTGCCTGCGAACTCAAAGGGTTCGATCCACTTAATTATATCGACCGTAAAGCGGTGCGCAGAATGGATCTCTTTTGCCAGTATGCGATGGCAGTAGCAAAAGATGTGTTGAAGGATGCGGAAATTGATCCTGAAAAAATGACTTCTGACGACAAAGATGACACCGGAGTTATGATCGGTTCAGGAATTGGTGGAATGAATGTGTTTCAGGAACAAGCCCGGATACTCATGGAGCAAGGACCCAACAGAGTCTCTCCATTCTTCATTCCTATGTTAATTCCCGATATAGCAGCCGGACAGATTTCAATTGAATATGGATTCCGGGGACCAAACTACTGTGCTGTTTCAGCTTGTGCGACTTCGAATCATAATTTTATCGACTCATTTATGCTGATCAAAGAAGGTCAGGCAGAAATGATGGTGTGTGGCGGAGCTGAAGGTCCATTAAACGAACTTGGAATTGCAGGCTTTAATTCTGCACAGGCACTCTCAAAAAGGAATGAATCACCTGAGACGGCAAGTCGACCATTCGATAAAACCCGTGACGGTTTTGTTATGGGTGAAGGTGCGGGAGCCCTCGTGCTCGAAGAGCTTGAACACGCCAAAAAACGGGGTGCAAAAATTTATGCAGAGGTGGTTGGTTATGGCTTAACTGGTGATGCTTACCACATCACAGCCCCTGACCCTGAAGGACGAGGAGCAAGGCTTGCAATGCACAGAGCATTAAAATATGCCGGTCTTGAACCCGAGGTTATCGACTACATCAACATGCATGGTACATCGACAGGGCTCGGCGATATCGCTGAAACACAGTCGATAAAAGCTGTTTTTGGAGAGCAGGCATATAAAATGAATGTTTCTTCCACAAAGAGTATGACGGGTCATTTGCTCGGTGCAGCAGGTGCCGTCGAAGCGATAGCTACAATTCTTTCAATAAAGAATAGCGTTATTCCACCGACAATCAACTTTGAAAATCCTGATCCTGACTGTGATCTTAATTATACATTTAACACGCCGCAGAAGAAAGAAGTTGTATATGCGATGAGCAATGCCTTCGGCTTCGGCGGTCACAACACTTCTGTAATATTTAAAAAATATGAAGAATAATCAACTAAACGAGGCTTAGACTATATGAAAAAAATTCTCTCACTCATGCTTTTAATGGCTTTGCTCAGCCTTACGGGATATTCCCAGACCGAGAAATGGAACTATACCAAAAAGATCCATTTCCCCCCAACTGACACCGCTTTTGTGCGTCCGTTTCTAATGACAATAGATTCTGCCGGTGTTGTTTATGTAGCTTCCTCGAAGGCAACAACAACAAAAGCACACAACGCAATCTATTATCTTCTTCCCGGTGACACCATTTTCAAAAAAATGGTCGATTTTGACAACAATGGCGATTCCGATACTCTTACAGGAAACATCGGTGCAATTAGAGGAATTTCCGCTCTTAATGGAGACCTTTATATAAATGCAAGCATCCCTTACCAAAGAACAGCACCTAACACTGTGGCTTCTCAGTATGTTTATCCAAATCGTGACACAAATCTTGTTCAGAAATTTGGATTTAACATAAACGGTGCCGGATATGGTACTTACATCCACGGCTCTGCAATTACAAAAGATTCAATCGTTTTTACAGGAGTTTCTTTTAACACAACGATTAGATTTTACAATTTCTCTTATGCACTCACCACTCCTGCAAGAGGATCATGGATATCCATGGCAACATTCCCGCCTGTTCCCGGTGGTCCACACTTCAACGGACTTGATGTTGTAAGAGATATTGCTGTATTGCGTACAGGTGACTACACCAATCCTGAAACTCCATGGTACACATCAAGAAATTCAAAATCATCCACTGAAATCACAGGCGGAATCGCAATGTGGTCAGGTGGTAGCCAGACAAATCCATCAGCATATTCAGGCACAAAGATAACAGACCTCGCAAGAGATCTCGATTTTTCGAGTGCAATTCCTTACGGAATTGATGTGGATGCAAACGGAGTTCTCTGGGTAGCCGGAACAGATTCAACAAGAAGATGGGTAAAAGGATACAATGTGATCGTAAACTTTGCTGATCCTGTATTTGAACTCCCCGGACAGTTTAGCGGATCAAACCCTGATCCTTCAGGTGCACCAATGACAGCACCGAGCGATGTTGTTCTTTCAAAAGATGCAAGAACTGCATTTGTTGCTGATGGTGGCAGTCATTCAGTTTTCAAATTTGAATACTTTGATCCAACAGGTGTTGAAGATGGCGTAGCTGCAAATCCGGTGAATTTTTCACTCGATCAGAACTACCCAAATCCGTTTAATCCTTCAACATTCATCAAATTTAGTTTGCCTGAAGCTTCTAATGTAAAACTTTATGTTTCCAACTCATTGGGACAAAAAGTTGCTGAGGTATTTGATGGTTATAAGAGTTCAGGAACACATTCATTGGTATTTGATGCTTCAAGTCTCACAAGTGGCGTATATTTTTATACCCTCGAGACAATGAACGGCAGACTTACCAAAAAAATGATGCTGATGAAATAGTAAAAGAGAAGGTATAACATGGAATTTAAAAGAGCAGCGGGAATCCTAATGCACCCCACTTCACTTCCGGGGAAGTTTGGGATAGGTGATTTAGGACCTGAAGCGTATAATTTTGTCGATTTTCTCACTGCCGCAGGTCAAACCCTGTGGCAGGTTTTTCCGCTTGGACCAACAGGATATGGTGATTCACCATATCAATGTTTTTCGGCTTTTGCCGGTAACCCGCTGCTCTTATCTCCGGATATTCTCGTTGAAGAGGGTTATCTTTCAAAAGAAGACATTTCCGAAGTACCTGCTTTCAACCCTGAATTTATCGATTATGGTTGGGTTATAGACTATAAAAAAGAACTATTGCAAAAAGCTTACGAAGGATTTAAAGCCCTCGGTAAAAAGAGTGTAAAGGATAGCTACAACAAATTTTGCAAAAGCAACAGTGGGTGGCTTGAAGATTATGCTCTCTTTATGGCGGCAAAAGAATATCATGGTGGTGCTTTGTGGACCACCTGGGAACATTCCATTGCTGTAAGAGACCCAAAAGCTTTGCCAAAGTGGAAGAAACAACTTGCTGAAGGAATAAACTATCAGAAGTTTTTGCAGTTCTGTTTTTACGATCAATGGTCAAAGATAAAAGCTTACGCAAATAAAAATGGAATAACAGTAATTGGTGATCTTCCGATTTTTGTGGCTTATGACAGTGCTGATGTGTGGGCGAACAAAGAACTTTTCACCGTTGATGAGAATGGCAAACTGATCTGGGTTGCCGGTGTACCGCCCGATTATTTTAGTCCAACAGGACAACTTTGGGGCAATCCACTCTACCGTTGGGAAGAGATGGAAAAAGATGATTTTAAGTGGTGGCGCGATCGTATATCCTCACTCCTTAAAATTGTTGATATTGCAAGAATAGATCACTTTAGAGGATTTGAAGCCTATTGGAGAATCCCGGGAGATGCACCTACTGCTCAGACAGGCAAGTGGGTAAAAGCTCCGGGTATGAAATTCTTCAAAACAGTTAAAAAATACCTTGGCGATCTCCCAATAATTGCTGAAGATCTTGGGGTAATAACTCCTCCTGTTGAAAAACTGAGGGATACCTTTAACTTCCCCGGAATAAAGATTATGCAATTTGCATTTGGTACGGGGATGGAGTCGAAATTCCTCCCTCACAACTATATCAAAAATTGCGTGGTTCACACAGGTTCACACGATAATGACACCACTCGTGGGTACTTCGACTCAGTCAAGGGAGCTGACAACGACATCTATAAATTTGCACAGGATTACCTGAACTGCTACAAACATGAAGCCATGGTGGCAGCGGCAATCAAGGCAGCTTATGCTTCGGTGGCTAACACGGTGGTGATCCCAATGCAAGATGTGTTGAATCTGGGAACAGAATCAAGAATGAACTTCCCGGGCAGACTTGGTGGCGGCAATTGGGCATGGAGAGCAAGAAGTGATGCATTTACCAGCGATCTGGCTGCATATTTCAACTACATGACCATCATATTTGAACGACCCAAACCTGAAACAGGGAAGTGACAGGAGTATTATAAGATGGGACTATTTGACAAGGTCTTCAAGAAGAAATTTGAGGATGGCAAAAGAACCGTAAACAGGAACTCTGCCGAGTATAAATCGAATATCAAACTTGCTACCGCAGCACTATTGGTATTGATGGCACACGCAGACGACGACTTCACGGAAGATGAACATAAAAAAATCATCTACCTGTTAAGAAAGCGATTTGGCATTTCTGAGGAAGAGGTGGAATCGTTGATTGTTGAATGTCGTGGGCAGATAATCCCTGAAACTCAGGTGAGAGAGACTCTTAAGTTCATAGATGATAATTTTTATTTTGATGAAAAATATGATTTGATGAAATATCTCTACTCCTTGATGCTTGCAGATTCTGACTTAAATACGCACGAAGTGAAACTGTTTTCAACCATTTCGAGTGCACTTGGAATAAACAAAATAGCCCTTGAAACCATAAAAAAAGATGTAGAGAGAGAAAACTAAACATCTCGTGTGGTCGATAATTCCAAAGCCCGGAAGTTTTTAGAAATTTCCGGGCTGTTTTATTTTAAAACATCAATATTTTTGAATATTAGCCTGTTTGGATAAATGAACTTATTTGTTGTTTATTTATGTTTACAAGTCAGGAGGATTATATGAAAAAATATCTGTCAATTATTGTAGTTGTCATATTGTTGGTAGTTGTAACGGGATTTGTTACAGCACGGAAGAGTGAAGCAAGTTCTAAAACAAGTGAAAACAGGAGCGAAATGGAGCCGACAGGCAAAAAGCTTGGTGATTTTAAGGTAAAAGACATCGATGGGAATGATGTCAGTCTCTCCGCATACGATGGAAAAGTTGTGTTGGTTGTTAATGTTGCAAGTCAGTGTGGATATACACGCCAGTACAAAGGACTTGAAGCCATTTACAGCAAATACAAAGATCAAGGTCTTGTTGTTCTCGGATTTCCCTGTAACGATTTTGGTGGACAGGAACCCGGTTCAAACGAAGAGATTAAGGAGTTTTGCTCGACAAAGTTCTCGGTCTCTTTCCCTATGATGGATAAAGTAAAAGTGCTTGGTGAAGATAAAGCTCCACTTTTTGCCTGGTTAACCGATAATTCAATCACCGGAACAAAAGACATCAAGTGGAATTTTGAGAAATTTCTCATCAACAAAAAAGGTGAGATCGTTGAAAGATTCATAAGTAAAGATGAACCTGACGGCGATAAGATTATTTCAGCGATTGAAAAAGCACTAAACTAAAGTTGTGGAATTTTCTTTGTTCTGATTCAGAGAAAAGAGATAATCCTGGACACTGTTGAATTAAAATTATGATGGGAAGATGCCCAAAGACGGGCATTTTCCCCTTTTATTTTAATGGATCGTGGATTGTGAAGGAATGAGATAATTGCGTTTGCAATCGCCTTACTCGACGCCGATGGCACAAGAATACCTCTCTCATTTTCACCAATTTGTTCCGTTGTTCCCCCGGCATCGGTACCTATGACGGGCAGCCCCATCATCATAGCATCAATCACAGAGAGAGAATACATCTCATTATGGGTTGGGAGCACAAAAATATCCATAGCAGCAAGCCAAGGAATATATTCCTTTTGGAAGGGTATTAGCTTAAGTAATTCAGGTTTTTGGTTCGATAATTGCTGTAATTCAGAATAGAGTTCGGCAGCCTGTTCTTCATAGATCACTCCACCATTTTCATCCACTTCTTTCACCGTGGGTTCACCCATGATCCAAAATTCAATTTTTGATGCTGATTTTTCGTCAATAAATTGAAGTGCGTTTGCAAAAACTCCCACTCCTTTACCGTTGTCAATTCTGCTCATCACAGCTATAACCAACTTATCATCAGGTGTTTTCATCTGCTCCCTGATCTGCTTTCGTGCTCCCGGGAGCACGGAGTAATTTTCCGGGTGTCTGCCATATCTCACCAGTTTTACTGCTCCCGCAGGAACGGGAAGATAGTTCTCACACTCTCTTTTTGAGAATTCTGAGGATGTAATTAAACAGTCAACTGTTTCATAAATAAAACGATGAATGACATCCTTTTTAGGACCTGTTCCCATATAAACTGCATGAATGTGTTTTACACCCGTTAATTTTTTAATCACGGCTCCGGAGAAAACATCATTTCGCGAATGGGAAAAAATGGTGGCTATTTTGTTACTTTTGATGAAATAGCTTAGTCGGTACACTTCTGTGAGCGATAATTTCAGATTTGTTGAGGTGTGGATGACGGGGATTCCGGCAGTTTGACAGGCTTCATCGATCACAGAAAACTGTCGGCATACTACAAAATTATTTTGTCCTGCTTTCTGCAGTTCCAATATCAAGTCTCTAACATACAATTCTCTTCCACCGCGAGCGGAAGAATTTATCAGATGCAGCAGAGACATTTTAATCCAATAATGCAATAATGCGATAATGCAATAATGGGTTGGTGTTTAATATGGAAATTGACGGAATTAGTCATCGGGTTCCGCATGGAGAGCTATACAGGAAGGTATTTTTTCAGTTCGGAGACCAGGATTTCCGGTGAAACGGGTTTGTAAAGCAGATTGGTTGCTCCGGCATTCAATGCAAGTCTCGATAAATTGTCGTCAGGAGCTTCTAAAACGGCAAATATAGGGATTGTTTTATAAACATTTGACGCACGCATTCTTTCAATTATCTCGACAGGTGACATGCCGGGGAGGTCCATATCAAAGAAAGCGAGGTCATAAGGTTCAGATTTGAGAGCTTCAAAAGCTTGCACACCCGATTCGGCTGTCGTTAGAATAATACTGCTGTTTTGCAATATTTTTTCCATGTCTTCGAGAGCTTGTCGGTCATTATCGGCATAAATTGCTTTGAGGAATTCATCATCGAGCGATTCGGGCTGGCTAACATTTACCGGTTTAACTTCATCAGAATAGTCGTCATCTTCCTCGTATTCCAATCTGGCTCTTTCTCTTCTTGCAGACTCCTGGCGGGCTTTTCTTATCTTTATTATTTCAGAGAATTTCTTTCGGATAGCAGTTAGCGTATCCTGAAGTGCATCCACATCTTCCTGGGAGTTAGTCAAATCGTTACTGAGTGACTTCTGAAGGTCGAGTATTTGTTTCAGATCGGCTTCATATTCATCGCGAAGTGCTTCGAGAGACGAAAGTTCTCTATCAATATCCCGCAGTTTTCGATTTCTAATTTCGATAATACCCTTCAGATTAACGGCTTCAATTTTTTTCGCTTGAATCTGTTCGAGTAAAACCTGATAGTCATCATTACTTTGGGTATAAACTTTGGTTTTTTCGTTCAATTGCTGGTTGAGGCGAGTGATATTTTCTATCATAGCCTCTTTTGAGCCGGAAAGACCTTGTATAGATCCTTTTATTTGTTCAAGAAGACCGGAAGTAATTTGCCGTTCCTCATTCAGTCTGTCAACTTGTCGTGTGAGAAGTTGCACTTCTGCATCGAGAGCAGAAGCTTTACTTAATAGAGTTTCGACTTTTTTGGATAGTGCAGTGGCTTCATCTGAAAGGTTTTCTCTTTCAATCTTCACCATCTCGAGTTTTTTCTCGTTATCTTGTAACTCTTCAATAACCTGGTCTGCGGCAGCGGAGATTTTTGAATATCTTATTTTTGCCTCAGAGAATTCACGGTCGAGAACAGCAAGTTGATCCTGCCGTTGTCTTATTGCACCATCGAGGTCAGATTTCATTCGCATCAGTTCCCGCTCGATGGTAATTCTCTCCTGCACAACATTTTGTTCGAAAGCTGCCCGCTGTTGCAGCATTTCGTTACGCATCTTGTTGATATCTTCAATCAGCTTTTTCTTGATTTGTTCGAGGTCTCTCAATTCAAATTCAAGTTCAGCTCTTTCCTTCAAAATATCCTGCACTTTATCGTAAGCCTCATCGTATTTCACTTTGATAACTTCGATATTCGAATATTTTTCCTTTTTGTATTTCAGTTCGTCGAGTTCTTGTTGCAGGCGAAGAACAGATTCTTTTCTGGAAACCTCTTCTTCTCTGATGATTTTGAGACCCTCATCAAACTCATCAAACTCTACTCTTGCAGATTCAACTTTAGTTAGAAGTGTAACTAATTCTTTTGAGAGTACTTCTGTTTCCTTCTTTTTATCACCAATTTCTCTATCAAGCGAAGCAACAAACTGTGACTTGTTTTGGAAATCTTCTGAGATTTCTTTTTGTGATTCTTCAATTTTTTGAAGTTCAGATCTTTTGGTAAAGACGAGGATTGAGAGGTCGGATTCTTCGTTTTTTAGATCATTCACTCTTCTTGTGAGAGAGGAGAGTTCACGATTTTTTAAGTCCAGATCGTCTGAAAGTCGAGCTAACTCACCATTCGCAGCAATCAGTTCCTCATGTTCTGCCACGAGTTCCTCATGCTTCTGAAGAAGTTCTTCGAATTCTTTTTTATAATTTCTAAACAGACTCAAGACTTTTTATTTTTGATGGAAAAACAGTTTAATTCAATAATGCAATAATCCAATAATGCAATAATCATTCAGGGAATGATTGTCGGTTTACTGTCCGGTATTAGTGACAGGTTTTTTGTGAGTTGTTATAAACTCGAGAAATTTCTCTTTAGAATACGATTTACCCGCTTCGAGGTCGCCCGTATTCTGTGAATGTAGCAATTTGCCATCACTCTCGAGGACGAAGAAGTGAGGGTATCCCTCAATTTTAGGGAAAGTGGAAAGGAAAACCTCATTTTTGTTTTCGGGGCTAAAATTCACTTTTAATACTACAAATGCATCATGGAAAGCAGACTTAACCTCGGTAGTGGTCTCAATAAATTCATCTATACGGTGGCACCAAATGCACCATTCTCCGCCAACATCGAGGATAATTCTTTTATTAAGTTCAGTTGCCTGCTTTACTGCTACCTTCAAATCTTCGACGGGGTTGCGAGTGGGGTCGAATTTTTCTCTTTCAACCTTTCCAGTTTGGGCAAAAACAGACATTCCGAAGAAAGCTGCCAGGAGTAGAAAGTACTTAAAGTAGCATGTCCATTTATTACTGCACATAGTTCACCAATTTTTTAATTCATCATAACAATTTATGAAAAAAAGATGATAACATAAAGTGTTTTGAGGAATTGTAATAACAATACATGTGTAAATCTTTAATATTGAGATGGGGGATGCCATTTCCTAAATTTGCACTGTCAATTTTTAAGGTAATCATGAACGAGGAAGAGTTAAAAAATTTGTTCAGTGAGCTGGTAAAAGCCACAGCAGAAGCGAAAGCTGATGAGATTAGGAGAGGGATCAGTGAAACACTTGGCACACCGGAAGTTGCCAATTTGATACCCGAATGGGACAGCGAATATCCCGGATATTTTGAAGTGTTGGCTACAGATCCGGAGTTGTTTGCAAATCAATTAAATAAATTCCGGAAACATAAGGAAACAGTAACCGAGCTAAAAAGGAGGCAAGAAGATGATGGAGAGACCGTAATAAAAAAAGTAAAAGAAACCTTACGGAGGGTTGAGCGATTACGCCCTCCGATGGAATCCGGCAGTGTCAGAAGAAACAATGACGGAAATAACAGTCGATTGTTAAAAAACATAATTAACCAAATCACAAATTAGAGAGGGAAAGATGGCTTACGAGTCGATCAATTCTGGAGTGGTATCTTCATCAACAATGAATGCAGCAAATGCAGTGCCTGATGTAGAAAAGATACTTTATTTATTAAAACCATATCAAACCCCGTTGCTTCAGTTTCTTTGGTTTTCGGGGAGAAAAACGAAGGAAGTAAGGAGTCCTTTTGCAAAATTTTCCTGGTTCGAAAGCGAGCTCTTTCCACACCAGACAACAAACAAGACTACAATTTCAGCTTTGGGATCACCGGCGACATTAACGCTGAATGCCTCAAATTGTAATACAATTTCCATTTTTAATCTTGATGACATAATACTTATCGAGGAAACTGATCAGATGGCATTCGTTTCATCAAAATCTCCTACTCAGGCGGTACTAACTCATATAGATGGAACAAGCAACCTCACATCACTTCAAATCGAAGGAATGTATCTTAAGATTATCGGAAGCCGCAATTCGGAATATTCCGGGGTGCGTACAGCGGTAAGTGTGAAAGAAGTGGAAAAATTTAACTATCTGAACATTTTCAGCGAAAGTGTAGCCACCACCGGAAGGCATCAGGCGGGTGAAAACTACACTGATGGTGTGGATCATCCGGCTTTGGTTGCAAAAAAGATCGAGGAAATGAAATTGCAGGCGGAAAGGTATTTCCTTTTTGCACCGGGTCAGGGTTATGCAACTGCGGGAAACTACAGAACGACTTGGGGACACGGCTTTTTGGGCAGAATTCTGAGCAATGTGAACAGTTATTCACCCACTCTTGATGAAGATACTTTTGATGACCATTTGAGAGAAGTCTTTCAGAAGGGTTCCAACAGGAAGATACATCTCTGCGGAAGTGGTCAACTTTCTGAAATCAACAAATTCATTAAGGGGCGGTACGAACTAAATCCAAATCCCGCAGTTTCGATTTATGGGGTGAATGTAAGAGAATACCTGACTCCGTTTGGAAGTGTTGATATAATCTGGAATCCTGTAATGGACGGGAAATTCACCGATTATGGATTCACCATCGATGCCGATAAAGTCAGGCTTCGCTTCATGGCAAATGATAAAAAAGGAAGTCGAAAATTCCGTATCGAAGAAGGGGTCGAAACACCTGGAGTCGATGGGAGCACCACCAAAATATTGATGGATCTTGGCATCGAAATCCATAACGAGGAATGCCACGGCATTTTGAGAAAGGCGGTATAAGGTGAAGTTTGTCAGCAAATACAGAAGATATTCGATAACCCTGGATGGTAAAAAATATTCATTCACTCCCGAGGGAGTAACCGGGGTGTTTTTTACCAATGACGAAAAGGAGATTTCAGCGTTAAAAGGATCTGCAGCTTTTGGGAGGGACTATCATGTAACAGGGGAAGTGCAGGTTGATTCTGCAACTGATGCGGATGAAGTAGCCGCGACCTCGCAGAAGGGGAAGAAAAAATGACAACAACAGAGATGGTCACAAGAGTCAGATCGCTGCTCGATGAGAGAGAAGCGGGATTTTGGAGTGATGCAGAAGTGCTTAATGCTCTGAATGATGCTCAAGATGAAGTGATTAATTACTGTTTGTATGTCTTTCTCGAGAGGGGGGTGGGTGGGGAACTCCCCCACCTTCTCACTCCACTTGAAAAAGAGTACAGCGAATCCGGTGTAACCGGAAGTGATATCGTGCTCCCAAGTGATTTTATGTATCTGCTATCTGTGAAATGTGCTCCCACATCGGGAGCATTGTCGAAACCTTGCATGATCCGTAGTGCTTCAATGGAAAGATATGCACGGGAGCACAACCATTTTCTCCGTTCTGATGGAGTCAATTTATATGCTTATTTAAGGAGAGGGTTTCTCGTCTTCGAAACTGCTTTGTTAAACGGAAGTTTAACAATCAATTATTTAAAAAAGGCAGAACGCATATCAGATATACAAAATCCTGAATTACCCGAAAATTCTTCGGGGGCTATAATAGCTTATGCGACAGCACTTCTATTGGAAAAAGACAAACAGAAAGAAGAAGCAAGTATTTTGTTTGGCATGTTTACAAACAAGATAGAACAGATATCACAATTATAAAAGGAGGGAAAAATGCCCGCAACACTGGCTGAATTGAGAGATCAAATAATAATTGACGCAAATGTGCAAGGGAATCCTTTATTTCCAATCAACAGATTGAACAGAATAATCAACCTTGCTCAGAGGTCCATACAGACCGAACTGAATGGTTTGGGGATGAAAAAATGGGAAACTCGTGTTGTTTTAAGTGAAAGTATTCGTTCGAGTACCTTTGTCGGAAAACCCGTCGTCACTGTTCAGGTTAATGAAGAGAATTTCCCGCAGATGTTGGAAAGTCCAAGATCTGTAATTTTTATTGAATGTAGCGATGGTGTTGAGCATGGACTTGCTTTTGAGGTGGATCTGGAGCGATTTAAAGAACAGATTGACAATACCTGGCTTTCACCCACAACAGGATCAGCAGTATTTATGCGACTTGCAAATCAGATTCTGCTGGCACCTGTGGCAGTGAACACAATCGTGGCATATTATTATAAAGCTGCCACAGACCTGGTAACAGATAGCGACGAAACTTCGATTCCACTTGAATTTGAAGAGTATGTAATCAAAAAAGCAGTTGCCGAGATTGATGGCATACTCGGAAATCTTGAAGCTAAACAGGTAAAAACCAAGCAAATTCAGAGTGAAATTTCGGCTGCATATCAGAAATTCCTTGAAAAACAGGGGGAACGGGGTCGGATTGCAAAAGAAAATACCAGAGGGCTTCCGGAAAATTTCAGATATAACATGGGTTATTGAAGATGGAAAGATTCTTGATGTTTTGTGGGATCAAACGAATAAACGAAGTTATCGATCCTGTTTTTCTCGGTGACGATGAAGTTGAAGAGATGATAAATCTTGTTCTTGATGAAAGAGGGCTTGCAGGAACTCCGGTGAGAAGGGGAAGTTGGAAAAATTTTCCACTTCCTCCTCTTCCGGGGGGCATTAGAAGTGTGTTTGAATTGAAGTCGGGACAAGGTGATAAATTCATCGCAGCACTTGCCGGTGATTCACTATATTTTTCCGGGAATGGTGAAAACGCCTGGGCAATCTCAAGTTCCGGATTCGAAAATTCAGAATCATGTGGGAGAATCGAAACAGGTTCAGGAAGAGTATTGATCCATAGCGGTTATACAAGCAAGGTAGTTGGAGGCACCAATTTCACTGAGGTGGAACCAATCGCGATTTTGCCACCCGAAATAAATGGTGTTGCTCCCGTTACAGCTAAACATTATGATACGGGTGGGAGCATTGCACAGGGATGGTATAATTTTGTTTTGGTTTACGAATCAGAGTCGGGAGATATTTCTTCACCTTCTTTGCCTTTCACGGCATATAAAGGGAGCGGTTCGGGATCAACAGGATTTTCAGGGACTTCAAACAGAGTGGAGATCGGAAATCTACCTGTGCCAACAGATAAAAGGGTAACCAAAAAGAAACTGTATCGTACCAGGGCGATAACCACCTCCTCACTTTCAGCTTCTCCATTTATATATTATGAACTCGCCAATTTATTACCGGATGAAACAACTTTTGTTGATAAAACCCACGATGACGATCTTTCTTCTTTCCGCATGGCTAAATTTGCCACAACACCCGAGGGGATTGCACACAGTTTTAATAAAGGGAGATTGTTCATCGGAAATGTGAAAACACCCGAATTAAATTTCTTTTCACCACCTTACTCAAATGATGGTGTAGCCGGAAAGATATTTTCGGGAACTGCAACAATAATGGGTGGTGAAATCTTTAATGCTTCCGACTACAAATATCTATTGGTTTATGTGGATGAAAATGGAACTGAGAGCGGTGCAATCGTGACACCAATCATTTCAACTCCGGGAGAGGAGCATGAAAATATGGCTGCCATCACTCTTGATTACCTCCCGTTTCTTCCTTCATCAGAGTCAACAAGAATAGTTGAAAAACGACTTTACAGAACAAAGAGAGATGGAAATGTATTCTTTCGGCATCCTGTAAAGTTAGGCCTGAATCAGATATTATATACAGATATAACAGCTGATTCAGAATTGGGAACGGTTACTTACAACTCAAATTTGAAGATCAATCACTTCCCGTCTTCACTCCTTTATTCGGAACCGGGGAATTATTACACATTCCAACCCGAAAACATAATAACACTTCCGCAAGGGAGCAATTGTGAAATAGTGGAGATTTTTGATGATGTGGATGGAATTCTGATCTTTACCGAGACAACGATATCCAAACTCTACACAAGTGGTGATCCTGTTACATGGCGAATAATTACCATTTTTCAGGGAATTGGGGCTGAAAA
>CAYSJM010000004.1:72379-116282 GCA_964431385.1 uncultured Ignavibacteriaceae bacterium
GTGATCCTGTTACATGGCGAATAATTACCATTTTTCAGGGAATTGGGGCTGAAAACCGAAATTCCATCTTAAAGACGGGAAAAGGAATTTACTTTTTCTCGAATGGCAATTTCAGATTTTATTCAGGTGGGGGTGTCTCATCGCCCGGTGATCCAATTCTTAAGACACTTTCAATAATCAAAACATTTTTTCGCCCTGAATGGTATCCCGCACGGGAGTGGTGTTGTTTCCCTGTCGAATTACAAGACGGAGCACGAATGATGATGATATATGACGAAAAAAATGGTGCCTGGTACAAATTTACTCATCCCGGACTTAAGGGGGTTTCAAATTTTTCTTATCAGACTAATCACCTTTTGGGGTGGACCGGCACTTCCATTTGCGAATACGATCAAAATCTCTTTTCAACCGACATAGTTGGGGAAGTTGATAGTGAGATTGAAGTGGAAATCAGGAGCCGTACAATAACTCTAACGGGATTTGACCTGATGCGATTAAGGATGTTGCGACTCTACTTCGACTCTCTCCCCGGTGAGGTGGATACTTCACTTTTATCTGAAAATGGCACAAAATCGAAACAATTTATTATCTCTGAGGAAGCTGAAACAATAAAGGTGATTCCTGTTTCGGGAATGAATGGCACCGCCGACTATTGCCGAAGAATTTGTGCGAGAATAAAAGGGACCGGCTTAAAAATACTTCGTAGAGCTAAACTTGAAAGCAGAAGGGTGAGGTCATGATAAAATTAGAGGAGATGAAGAACTGGTTCGCACCTGTAGTGGCATCCGGTGAAAATCTACCGGAAAACGGTCGTTTAAGTGACGGTACTTTTTACTTGTTACGGATCGGTGGGATCAAGATTTTGTATCTATATTCCGGTGGCGAGAGGTTGCAGGTGGCGACACTTCCCGCAGTAGTTTCTGTTTTACCAAAGACTGAATTATTGCCGGAGCATACAAAAATAATGTTCCAAACCGTAAGTGAAACGAGCGAATATATTATAATTAATGGGAAATGGGTTAAAATAACATAGGAGGTAATATGCCTGGAGCATCGGGTGGGAGCACCTACAATTATATAATGGAAGAATTACTCAGATCGGCTTTGGGGAGTGTCTTCCCCGGGAGCATACAATCTGATGAATTGAAAAACATATTTTCCGGCAACAACATCGCGAACAGCTACAATAGTAATGTTGCCGGGATAAAAAAAACTCTCAGTGATGAAGCATCAACGGGGAGCAAAGCTCTTGCTGAACAGAGGGCAATTGGGATAAGGGAGTTGGAAAAATCTCGAGGTAGTGCCATCGGTGATCTCAAAAATTCTCTGACCGCAGCCGGATTAAATAAATCGGGAATTGCTGCAAACTCAATGAACAGGATTTATGAGAATGAGACGGATGCAAAAAATTCATTGGTTACTAATATAGCTGCATTGGATGAGGAGAGCAGAAGAGATGCAGTAAACAAGCTACTCGGAATAGAGTCGGTATCCTCATCTCTGGGAGCAAATGACAGGCAAGCGGAAAGGGATATCTTCTCATTGCTCGGAAATCTAAAACTTTCGGGAGACAGGAACAGAATGTTGAAGGATGAACTCGACCTGAAAAAACTTGCCTATGAAGAGGGAAAGACAGGTTTTGGAGGAGTGATAGGTTCAATTCTCGGCAGCTTACTTGGAATTACGGGGGGCGGACTCGCTTTTGGGGCATCTGATCAATTAAATGAACTGATTTACGGATTAAAAAAATAAGGAGGGATTGTGGAAATATTGTTTGGTCTTTTGGGTGTCTGGTATCTGGCACTATATGGTGCGATAACGAGTATCATCACAGAGGCTTCATATATGATTGTAAGGGGCTATATCAGAAAGAGGTGGTTGTTGGTTGTAGTTTCTACAATCGTTACTCTTCTTGCTGATGTGACAACGGGAGAGATTGCAACTTCGGTTTTGTCGATTCTACTGGTGGTATCTTTTAGTATTCTGTTTTATACTTATATCGGTGAATATACAATAAGGAGGATTTTCGAATATATCCGTGGGGAGAAAAAGATTGAATAGGTGGTTAATAACAGCACTTTGCGTTTTATCAGCAGCTTTAATCTTTCTGCTTGTGGTATATAATAAAAATGGGAGCACGCACTCACCGGAGCGGAGCATGGCAAAAACAGTTGTAAGTGATACGATTCACACAACCAGATATCTGACAATTGAGAAGGTAAAACCGGTGTTTACCGTGGATACGGTAGAAGTTTACATCGATTCAAGAGATTCGGTATGGAAAGAAAATCGTGCTCCCGTTTTTTCAGCCTCGTTGGATACGGCGATGTTTGACTCATCACTTTCACTCGAGGTTAAGTACCATTCACCGATACCGCTTGACGAGCGATCATATTTTAACATAACCGCAAAATTGAAAGAGAGGATGGTAATTCAAACAGAAAAAATATATTTTGAGAAAGAAGAGGATTTTACAAGTAAATGGCTCCACATCGGACTGGTTATTGCTCCCGGATATGGAGTACTTAATAAACAAACAGACATCTTTGTCGGAATGGGGTTGATGATAGGATTATGAAAAGAATAATAAAACACTTAAATGAGGGAGAATTTATAAAGGAAGTTTTCCCAAAATCACAAATTGTCTTGCATGGTACAGCTTCTTCATCTGCTGCAGGTGTTGGCGATTGGTGGAATCTCCAGAAGGGAGCATTTGCCACTGCATTTGCGATTGACAAAGGGGGTGAAATAATAGAACTCTTTCCTGCTTGCTATTGGGCTTACCACACCGGAAACGGCTCAGCCTACGATTCGCGAAATATCGGAATTGAGATTGCTAACGAAGGATTTTTAAAAGAGATTAATGGGAAATTCTATTGGAATCCGGGACAAAACTGGCAGGAGTATAAAGGAGAAGTGTATGATAACAAGACCGCATGGCGCGGATTTCGTTATTTTGCAGCGTTTACCGATGCTCAATATGAAGCCACCGCTAAACTTTGTGCCGAACTTTGCTGTTTTTTCGATATTAAGCCGATAGTTCAGGGCGATTTTGAGTTCTCCACTTCGTATCTTTCGTTTAAAGGAATTGTAAAACATTGCAATCTCTATGCCGGTAAGCTGGATGTTACTCCGGCTTTTGATCTAACTCAATTTAAGTCACTTTTATCCAAATATCTTTAGGCACATTGTCAGAATTAAAAGAAAAATTAGAATATCACTATAAACAATTCGGGCGGGAGAAACTCTCGCCCGACCCTTTGGAAATTCCTCACAGATTTACAACTCGAGAAGATATTGAGCTTGCAGCTTTTTTTGCAGCGAAATTTGCTTATGGTTCTGTATATCAAATCATCAAAAATGTAAACCGTCTGCTCGAAATGTTGGATGATTCACCCGCGAAAGTGCTTTCCCGTTCCGGGCACCTCGAAGAAAGAATTGAGGGGTTTTATTACCGATTCTATTCAACAGAAGATGTAGCCACACTTCTACTTGCAATTCAATATTTTATGTCAAAATATGGCGGAACGGGCTTAAAACCCCTTTTTATGAAAGGCTTCAAAGAGAATGGCAGCATAAAAGAGGGAATTCAGCACTTCAGCAGAGCTTTTATTGATTTTGCCGAAAGCTCCGGCAGACTTACGAGAGGATTCAGACATTTCTTCCCTGAACCTGAGAGGGGAAGTGCCTGCAAGCGAATGAATCTTTTTTTAAGATGGATGGTGCGTGAAGATGAACTTGATTTTGGGTTTTGGAAAGAAGTGGGAAAAGAGAACCTTATAATTCCGCTTGATTTGCACATCGCAAGAATCAGCAAAGAACTGGGGCTCACAAAAAGGAATGATTCCTCGTGGAAAACTGCATCAGAAATCACAGACCGGCTTAAGCAGTTTGATCCCTCTGACCCTGTAAAGTATGACTTTGCCCTTTGCCACATCAGTATGCGAAAGCTGGAATTCTGAGTATAGTATATTCAGAAATCCATCATACAGGGTGTAATACTGATGAACTACCTGATATTTTGACCAACCGAGTACCACTACTGGCATCAGGTCATGAAAAAATCCATTTTTTTTTTTTTTTTGAATATTTTTATATTACAACTTCACTAAACAATTAGTTAGAGATATTAGTTATGAGGAAAGTAATAATCTTTGTAATTTTATCAATGATAACTTTACAAGCTCAACTTAAAATTGAACACTTAAATCCTTATCCCTCTGCTATGGATGTAGAGGATATAAATGTTCTTGATGACCAAACGATATTTGCTGTCGGAGAGATTGGATTAGTACAAAGAACAACAGATGGCGGGCAAACATGGGATGTTCAAAGACTTGATTCCGTGAATCTGTTTACAGGCATTCATTTTGCTACCCGATATACCGGATATATTCTAACTTCATCAAGGAACATCTATAAGACAATAAACGGTGGCGACACCTGGTCTAAAATCACTATCCCCCAAAACCTCCTTCTGAAGTATTTTACAATCAAAGATTCTCTCACCGGTTACTTTTCTGACTATTCAAGATTAATTAAAACTACAGATGGTGGTTTAACTTTTTCCACCGTAAGAGATTTTGGTACTATTTTTGCCATGTCTGCAAAGTCAAACTCAATCTTCCTGGCAGGGATAATTTCAACCCAAAGAGGTATCTTTAAAAGTAGCGATTCGGGAGCCAGTTGGCAGCTTTTAGACAGTAATAATTATTCAATAAAAGATATTGACTATGATGGAATCAGCAGGGTGGTTGCTGTAAGTGAAGATGGTGATGTTGTGGCTTCCACAAATGGTGGTGTAAACTGGTATAAAAGGGATGTTGGAGGTTACTATTTTTACAGAGTCTGTATCGCAAGCGACTCAATTTTCTACGCAACTACTTCGGGTTCTATTTTACGGTTCAGAAATTTTGGTACTGCACAATCCACAATAGGTACTTCTACCGGTAAAAGTCTTGGAATCAAAGATTCATTGATCATTTCGGGTAGAAGTGGCGGTAATATATGGCGGTCAACAGATGACGGCAAAAACTGGGTTAATCTGCGTCAGGGGCACAATCATCAACTTTATTTCCCAGTATTTTTGGACAAGGATACAGGATTTGCGACCGCAAGCTATCCCGGAAATCTCAAAAAGACGACGGACGGGGGGAGGAACTGGTACGATGTCCCATCGATGATTAACCAAAGTGTTAATAATCCCGTTTTTCTTCCAGAGAAAAAAACAGGTATCTTGATAAGGGATTTTAGTCAAATCTTCAGAACATCAGATGGAGGTTATTCCTGGCAACTTACCAATGTGAGTCTCCCACTTGGAACCCGGTTCAGGAGAGTCTGGTTTATGGACGATTCTACAGGGTTTGTGCTTTCAGAGGATACGACCCTGTACAGGACAGATAATTCCGGCATTTCATGGAAAAAACTGGTTCTCACCCCTCAAGCACAACTGATGTACGATATTCACTTTTTGAATAAAACAACGGGGTTCATTGCAGGCAGAAGAAACAGTATTTACAAAACGGATGATGGCGGCAACAGTTGGAGGCGTGTTAATTTTAATATATTCAACACTAATCAGTACTGTGATGCCAGAATCAATTTTATAAATGACTCCACGGGTATGGTGTATGGATGGGGTATGGATGACTATAAAACAACCGACGGTGGTGAAACCTGGTTTAGGGTTCTTCCTTCTAAAACTTATAGTACAATAGACTTTTATGACAGATTGAACGGGGTGGCATTTTATGGAACAACCAGCCCGGGGCTATATAACAGAATTGATGTGACACGCGACGGAGGTTTAACCTGGACAAAATACAATACACTTCTTAGCAACCAGCATGTTACATCAATCGCCATGATTGATTTGAAGACATTTTTATTGACAGGTTCGGAAGGAAATGTTGTCAGGATTACAGATCTTGGATTTACTTCAATTGAAGATGAAGAACCTGCAATAATCTCCGGTTATTACATTTTTAACAACTATCCCAATCCATTTAATCCGAGTACTGTTATTTCGTTCAGCATTCCTGAAAGAGAAAAAGTTTCCTTGATCGTATATGACATTAGCGGACGAGTAGTAGCAGAGCCGGTTAAAGGTTTGGAGATGTCAGCCGGAAGGCATGAAATCAACTTTGAAGCGAAGGGGCTGGCTTCCGGAGTCTATTTTTATAATCTCATTACGCCCAAAATCAGCATGACTGGTAAAATGATGTTACTCAAATAGGTAGGGGATTCCTTTCCAAAAAGAGTAAAAGCTAAATTTCTGAGTTATTTTATCTCTTCAAAGCCGCAGAAGTACCATTGGGTACCGGTTTTGGAGAGATAAATTCTCAGGTTGTTAAAAACGAGTTGTCTGCTTATTGAGTTAAGTGCTGTAGTCAGCATTTTTTTGTCATCTGAACTCGTGGCTTGATCAGTGTCAATAAATTTCTTGATTCTCAAAAGTCTGTCACGATCGGGCATGGTAATGAGCACGGGAGCTTTTGCCGGATTAAAATTTTTCACAGTCTGAAATGAATAGAAAAATCGGGAGTAGGGTGCCATTCCCTTAGGGAAAATCATTTGTGGCGAAACAGAAGTTACAGATCCTCCATTAAAAGTTGCATGAATAAATGGGGAGTTATCTTTTGTCAGCGTACTGACCCCCTCTTCACTTCCACTGATACCATATATCATCATTGAAGTAGCTGTATTCAACAGTCCCGAGAGTGACGCATCGTCAAGGCGGGAAATTGAGAAATTATCTTTGCTGCCTGGTTTGTTTGTTCCTGGCCCCTTAACTGAAGCGGGCTTTTGGTAAATCACTTCTTTCATCAGGTTATCAACCTGTCTTACCCAGAATTTTTTATTCTTGAATTTTCTTATCAAATCCCGTTTAAGAAGTTCAGCGTCAAGTCTCTTTTTATAAAACCCCGTTGTCACTTTAAATTTCGTTTTTTTGTAAGCAGGGTCATCAAATATTTTGATGTTTAAACCTTTATTTGAGTAAGTTTTTGCACTGTTTTTGGCATCCGATTCAGAAGTGGATGAATAGAGTACCACGGTGTATAAATCACGGGGAATTGCAGGTGAAGCGGGAATTAATTCCGGAACCGGTCCTGAGAGCGAATCGACGGTAAATCCGGGTGGATAAGCCGTAACTTTTGTAGAATCGCTTTTTTGAGCGGAAGCAGTGAAAAACAATACTCCAATGATGATGGCTGATAGCAATAAAGATCGAGACATTTGATCAATACTCCGTTTTACGACTTCAATATTTGTGCAAAAGAGAGATTTGAATGAAAGGTGTTTCCTCTTTTCATTCAGACCCCACTTCTAATTTAATCTATTCCTGCACAAAAATCAAAATTTTGTGTAAATTTCACAGCAATCTATTCATTTTTTTCATAATTTGCGTAAAGAAAATCACAAACTTTACGAGTAAATCCGCATACTTTCAACATGATCAAGAAATTAGACCGGGAACGGGTTGATGTTCAGATCGAAACTGTCGCTATCACAGATCCCGGCAAAGAAAGGGAGCGAAATGAAGATTATTTTGGCTACCTTTCCGGCGAGTTTGGGTTTCTATTTGTAGTCTGCGATGGCATGGGTGGCTCTGCGGGGGGTGAAGTCGCATCAAAAACTGCTGTTGATACGATTCTTGAACATTTTGATAGTGTGACTGAATATTATACGCCATATAAGGAATTGCAGGCAGCTTTTGCGAGAGCCAACACCAAAATCAGGCAGATAGCTTTAGAGCGACCCGAGTACGAAGGTATGGGTTCAACTGCGGTTGCAGCACTGATTATGGATGATAAACTTACCCTTGCACATCTTGGTGACAGCCGAATTTATCTTTTCCGAAACAAAAAACTTTTTGCGGTTACCAAGGATCATTCGCTCGTTCAATCGCTTGTCGATCATAAAAAAATAAAAGCTTCCAAAGCCGCAAATCATGAACAGAAGCATATAATCACTAAAGCTTTGGGTCCTCGGGCGGCAGCGACAGCTGAAGTATCAGATTTTATCAAACTTTACAATGGTGACAAACTTCTTCTTTGCACAGACGGACTGACGGGTGAGGTATCTGAGAGGGAGATTAAATCAATCCTTAAAAAGAACGATATCGAAAAAGCTGCACAAATTCTTGTTGATACCGCGAATCTTAATGGTGGAAAAGATAATATTACGATACAATTAATTCAAATTTCAGGGTGCAGTCAACTTCCCTTGGGTTATGTTGATAAAAACCCGGTCCACAAACAAAAAAAATATGAAAATATTTTTATCTGGTTCCTTTATTTGATGACTCTTCTCCTCGTTTTAACATTGGGATACTTTTCCTTTAACGCATTCTTTAAGTGAGTTGAATTATTAAAGGGTAGAAGCAGGGTACCAAAAAACAATTTAATTCATCAAAAAGCAAACTTCATACCATTAATTTCATCTTTTTTTTGAAGAGTTTGATAATTAGATTTAACACTGAATTATTTTTTATTATGTAGTGAAAAATTGAGAATAAAAATGAAAAAAATATCGTTTATATCAGCTTTATTGATGGTATTGTTATTTGCCGGGTGTGGAAAAAATCCACAGACTTACCTTGAAGAAGCACAAAAACTGATTGAAGGAAAGAAATTTAAAGATGCGATAAAAGTTTATGAAACCATGATTAAAGAGATGCCCGAAAGCGATTCGCTTGTGGTTGCATACTTTAACCTTGGTAACTTATACCGCATGCCTGAAGTTGCAGAAACATCAAAAGATAAACTGACTTCGATTGAAAATTACAAAAAGGTATTCGAGAAATTTCCAAAATCGCAATATGCTCCACTTGCTTTGTTTAACACCGGATATATTTATGGAAATGAGCTGAACGATATTAAAAACTCAACCGAGTATTACAATCTTCTTATTAAGTCGTTCCCTGAACACGAACTCGCTCAAATTGCAAAGAAAGATATGGAAACTTTGGGTAAGTCACCCGAAGAACTCCTGAACGAAGCTCTAAAGCAACGCGAAAAAGATGCAAAAGAAGGCAAAAAAGAAGTTGCACATCCATAATCTGCAACTGAAAGTTTAATGGCACTTAAAGGCAATGAGGATCACAGAAAATATCTCGATCCAGCCGTCATTTCAAAACTCGCCTCTCTTGACATAAAAACAAAATTTGTGGTTGAGGGCTTCATGCTTGGTTTGCACAGAAGCCCCTACCACGGTTTTAGTATCGAATTTTCCCAGCACAGACCCTATATTCAAGGCGACTCCCTAAAGGATGTTGACTGGAAAATATATGGCAAGACCGACCGTTACTTCATCAAACAATACGAGGAAGAAACCAATCTTAAGGCACATATCCTGTTGGATACCAGTGGTTCGATGAAGTTTGCTTCTGAAGGCAACATTTCAAAATTGGAATATGGCAAGATTCTTGCATCTGTACTCTCTTTTATGCTTATTAAGCAGAATGATGCTGCCGGACTTTACTTGTATAGCGACAAGATAGAGAAAATTTTACCTCCAAAAGCCACCCGCATTTATCTTGATGAGATTATGAAAGCCTTGGTTTCGGTAGAAGGAAGTGGGGTTACGGATACAGCAGGTGCAGTTTCAGGGATTGCGGATAAAATTACCCGGCGGGGAATGATTGTTGTGATATCCGATCTTTTTGAGGGTCCGGAAAAAATACTCGAAGCTATTAAAAAACTGACTATTTCAAAAAGTAAAGTTGTTGTATTTCAGATAGTTGACCCCCTCGAGCGGAGTTTCGCATTTAATCGGGATGCAATTTTTAAGGATATGGAAACGGGAGCTGAGCTTTCAACTCAACCGCAACAAATAGCCAAAGCTTACAGGGACGCCTTCGAATCGTTCATTGCAACCATTAAATCAGGATGTTTGAACAGCGGAATAGATTATAATCTCATAGAAACCTCTCAGCCTTTTGATGTACCTATATCAACATTTCTCAAAAAGAAGGGGTAACCACTTCAATTTTTCTCTTCAACATCCCTTTAATCTCCCTGTTTATTAGTAAAAATTCCATTCCTTTGAATTAATTAACCATTTTGCATTTAAAAGCTATAAATAATTGCACTATTTCACATGAAGTGGAAAAAAAAATTACTATTTTACTAAAAGGCATTTGATTTTTTATATACCTTGGAAGAGTCTCACAACTTCCCGGAGAGATTAATCTGTACACTAAAAACAAAGCACTAAATTTAGCAATTTTTGTATTGCTCTATGCAGTTTTGGTAACTATTGGGGTCAAGATCCAAATAGGGGAAGAATCAATTGCTCCTTACTGGCCAGCCAGTGCCTTCCTTCTCGCCTCACTATTTTATTTTGATCGAAAAGACCATTTATTAATCGGTCTTCTTGCGATGATTCCACATACACTTCTGAATATGTCTGTGGGGAGTGGTCTGCTCGTCTCATTCTGCTTCTCAATTGCAAATATTGGGACAACCCAACTTCAATTTGAATTTTTAAGGCGTGTTTGTCCTAATCTTACGGATTTTGATGATACTCTTGCTATCGTTTATTTTATTATTAGCGGATTTGTCAAGAGTGTGGCTGCTGCATCTATGGGTGCACTGTCGATCTCTTTATTCTCACCATCGAGTGGAAGTTCTATCGAGGTTATAAAAGTTTGGGCTTCTGCAGAGTGGGTTTGTCTCTTGTTTCTTGCTCCCGTGTTCTACCTTTTGGCTAAGGATGGTGTAAAAATTCAGATTGCAGGTATTTCTAACAGGAAACTGATTGAAGGTTTTCTGCTTGCTTTATATATTACGGGAATAGCAATCTTTGCCCAGACACAAATTAGTGAACAAAGAGGATTCCTCTTCAAATATCTTGCAATGCCCGGAATTATTTGGTCATTGTTCCGATTTAAACCCCGAACCACCGTACATGTACTGCTTGGCTTTTTCCTGTTGATGATTGTTCATTTATTGGAAAATGAAGGAATTTATCGATTTAAACAAGAAGAGTTAAAAACAGCTGTTCTTGATATGAACTTGTTTGCATCCATAACCGGCTCAATCTCTCTCTTTATCATCGTCTCTTTGGCTCAACAACGGAAAGTGTTCGACTTGATGGAGTCAGGTAGAAATAGACTCAAAGCAATTTTTGAGGATGCCCCCGTTCCTTATATTATTCTTGATGGAAACGGAGTTATCGTAAGATGTAATGATGAATTCTGCAGAATGGTGAATGAGAAAGGGGATTGTCATAAAAACAGTTTAGTTACTGACATAATGACAATTGAATCTGTGGCAAAGTTTGAAAGGTTTATTGCATCCGGTCGTGATGAATTCGAAGATAAAATTGAATTTCTATCTGATAAGGCTGAAAAGATTATTGTAAAATTCAGAATGCGAAGAAGCAGTGGGGCAGAATCTCTTTTCTACTGTTCAATGGAGAACATATCTGAGAAGTATCAGATTGAATCTGCTGCCCGTTCTGCTGAAGATAGATACAGATATCTGTTTAATCACTCGCCCGAAGGGATTTTAGTCCTTGATCCAACAACTTTCAGGATTACGGAATATAACCTCGTGGCAGCCCAGCTTTTGGGATCAAGCAAAGAGGAAGCGGCGAATTTCCTGCAGGTTCTGAAACTTGGAAAAGATGTTGAACAAAATTTGATTAAAACCATAAATGGTGGTGATGTTTTTACCGGTACCGTAAATCTGGCAAAGCCCGCCGGAGAGAAAGTGTTCCTCGAATTTACAGTCAGCCGGGTTGTGATAAATAATAGACACTCGCTGATCTCCACCGTAAGAGATGTAACCAATCAGAAGATATCCGAGAGGATGAGACGCTTAAACAGACTCAGACTTGAGTCACTATTAAGACTTAAAGAGAGTATCTCGGCAAACAATCTCGAATTTCTTGGTGAGGTTGCAGAAGAGGCTAAGATTGTTACAGAAGCTTTTGAAAGTATAGCTTTCTTTTTTGATGAAAATGAAGTTTTGGTTGCTCACTACAAAGATGAGATTCTCTTAAGCAGTGCCTTCAGTTATGCTGAATTTGGAACAAGCAGAATAGCCGAAGATTGGGAAGATCTCTTCACTCAAAAAACACCATTTGCGACAACGCGAGACTTTAGGGGGTCTTCAAGTGTGAATTTTATCGGATTTCCGGCTACTGATCAAAAATATCCTGAAATTGCAATTGGGGTGGTCACTCAATCGGATATAAACGAGGGAGATATCGACCACTTCACACTCTTTTCCGAGTCAATAAAAAATGTTGTTTCAATAAAAGCAGCTGATATTGAGAAAAGATATCTACTGCTTGCTGTTGAGCAAAACACTGCTTCAATTGTCATCACCGATACAAGAGGAAATATCAAGTATGTTAATCCTAAATTTGAAGAGATAACAGGCTACAGTTTTGATGAAGTGAAGGGACAAAATCCGAGAGTGCTTAAGTCAGGCGAAACTTCCTCTGTGGAATACAAACAGATGTGGGAGACAATTTCTGCGGGTCGAGGATGGAAAGGTGTTTTTCACAACAGAAGAAAAAATGGAGAGTTATTCTGGGAATCTGCCTCCTTATCGCCGATTAAAGATCACCTTGGGATAGTCACCGGGTATCTCGCAATTAAAGATGACATTTCCATCGAAAAACAGATGGAAGAGGATTTAACTCGCAGAGAAAAAAGATTCCATACGCTTTGGGAGCATTCTCTTGATGCAATGCGACTTACTGACTCTCAAGGTCACCTCATAATGGTGAATGAGGCGTATTGTAAACTCTTTGGTTTACCAAAAGAAGACCTGATTGGAAAGAATTTTACCGATTATCTCGATCCAAACGATCACCAGAATGCGGTAGAGCGTTACAAAACAAAGTTTGCTGCCAGATCGATACCCAATTACCAGGAGGCTTTGCTTCACCTTAAGAATGGTGACAGAATATGGGTGAATATCCTCAGTCGCTTCATGGAATATGTTGACGGTGAGATGCATTTGTTGAGTATCTTCAGAGATATTACCAATATCAAGCGTCGTGAATCAGAACTTAATGATGCTCGCTACAGAGCTGAGACGATGAGTAAACTTAAGAGTATTTTCCTTGCGAATATGAGTCACGAACTGCGTACACCGCTTATAAACATAATGGGTTATGCTGAAATTCTTATGGACGAAGTGGAGGATGAGGGAAACCGGGAGATGCTTTCCTCTATTGTGAATGGTGGGGAACGACTGCGCGATACACTTAACTCTTTACTCGATCTTTCAAATCTTGAGTCGGATAAAACCGATACACTTTTCTCTGTTTACGAGTTGAACAGTATAGCAAATAGAATTTATCGCGAATTTGAGGAAGCTGCAATTGCAAAAGGACTTCAATATCAGATAGAATTGAATGAAATTGCACCGAGAGCACTTTTTGACGAAAAACTTTTGACCCAGGTCTTGCGGAATTTGGTGAATAATGCCATTAAATATACCGACGCAGGACTTGTAAAAGTGGTTACCGGGCTCTCTGGGTCAGGTAAACAAAAAACATCCTTCGTTAAAGTGATAGACTCCGGTATCGGAATTCCTGACGAGATGAAAGAACAGATATTTGAACCTTTCCGTCAGGTAAGCGAGGGAAATGGCAGAAAGTATGAAGGGGCTGGCTTGGGTCTTACTATTGCCAAAAAGTATGTTGAGTTGATGGCAGGCGAGTTGACAGTTGAGAGTGAGTTTGGTTCCGGTTCTGTATTCGAAATTGGGTTTATTTCAGAAAATGAATTTGACGATTATGAATTGGATCCTGAATCACTCGACAAAAAGAGGATATTGATTGTTGAGGATGATCCCGTTTGCGCAAATTTAATGAAGATGTACCTCTTAAAAGCTTATGATATCACCGTGGTAAATATGGGAGAGCATGCTCTTGAACTCTTGAGTGAGGCGAAGTTCGATTTGTTGATTTTGGATATAAACCTTCCCGGTGGAATGAGCGGTGGAGAGATCGCACACATAGTAAGAGAGATGGAAGTATATCAAAACACTCCTTTAGTGGCAATCACAGCGTTTTCACTCCCCGGTGATCAACAGAGATTCACAGAATCAGGTTTTAACTGTTTCATCGAAAAGCCATTCAAAAGAGAAGACTTCACTTCACGAATAGAAGAATTGTTAAAAGACTAACTGTGTCCTATTTTATTCAGGATAATCTTAAAAGTTGTTCCTTCACCCGGAGCCGAATTACTGACAAAGATTTTACCAGAATGATACTCTTCTATAATTCTCTTCGAGAGGCTTAGACCTAAACCCCAACCTCGTTTCTTAGTGCTGTAACCCGGTCTAAAAACATCTTTCCTCCTCTTTAAATCGATACCCTTCCCATTATCTTTAACTTCGATTTCAATCTTATTCTTCACATCTGCAATACTTATTAAAATTCGACCCGAAGAATGGTCGATTGCATCGAGAGCATTTTTCACCAGATTTTCTATTACCCAGCCAAAAAGTTCTCTGTTCAGCATGGCTTCAGCTGTATTATCTCCTTCGAGGATGAGTTCAACTTTTTTACCAAGTCTTGGGAGTCGCCTGCTAAAATACTCATATATTTCTGTTAGACTGTCTTTTACATTTTCCTTTTTCAGTTCGGCTTTTGAACCGATTTTGGAGAACCTGTTCGTTATTCTGCTCAGTTTTTGAACATCGTTATTAATTTCTTCGGCTGTGTCCAGCACTTTATCGGGATCATTATAATTAAGCTTAAGCAGCTCGATCCAACCCATCAAACTGGTTAGTGGCGTTCCAAACTGGTGGGCAGTTTCTTTTGCCATACCGACCCAAATATTACTCTGTTCACTTCTTTTTATCTGGCTAAAACCTATATAAGCGGTAAAAACAAATAAAAATGCAATCAGCATCTGAACATAAGGGAAAAAGCGGAGTTGAGTTACGAGGGTTGATTCACCAAAGTGGATTTTATTCAGTACAAGCGTATCAGAGCCGAGTACATGTTTTACAATAATGGGGGAATTTGCATCATCCATCGAGAGGATTTTGTCTTTAAAAAACTGTTGTAGCTTCGCTTTCGAAAGGGAAGAGTCCAATTTTACATTACGGAAGTTTTGGGCACCGGTAACATCAACATTATCTTTGGCATCGGAAAGGATAACTTCAAAATCAATCGGTTGAATTATATTTTCAAGAAGGAAGGTGAGGTCTGTATTATCTTCAGAATTGGCGATGTACTCAAGAGTGTTTGCATAGAGTTGCACAATTTGCCTTTCTCGAGCCTGGAGTTTTTGAACTATAGTATGGGTGTAATACAGGGTACCGGCAGCAATCAATAGGGCAGAAAAAATAAGAGCCATTTTGATGTTAGCGGTAGCGGGTCCTCCCGACATTTTCACGGTCTATCTCCGGATAATTGTAGAAATTCTATATCTCAAACTTAAGGGAAGAGAGGAAAGAAAGAAATGTAAATAACTATCGACAGCTTAGCTTGTGAAGAAAGTCTGCTCTCTATTAGGACCTACCGACACAATCGTGACATTCATACCGGCTTTTTGTGAGATAAAATCGATATACTCTTTGGCTTTTTCCGGCAGATCAGAATACGATGTGCAGTTTGAAGTGTCACAATTCCACCCCTCAACTGATTCATAAACAGGCTCACACTCATTCAGAATATCACAATCGACGGGGAAGTTTGAGAGCAATTTCCCTTTGTGCATGTATCCGGTTGCAACCTTAATTTCAGGGAAGGTATCCAACACATCCATTTTGGTGAGGGCAACTGAAGTGGTTCCGTTGATCATACAAGAATAACGCACGAGGAAGGCATCGAACCAGCCGCATCTTCGCGGTCTGCCTGTAGTGGCACCAAACTCAAAACCTTTTGCTCTCAGTTTTTCGCCTGTTTCATCCAGCAGTTCGGTAGGGAATGGACCTTCGCCGACTCGTGTGGTGTATGCTTTTATTATAGCTGTAACTTCCTCAATTTTTGTGGGTGGGATTCCCGTTCCTGTGCATGCACCACCTGAAGTGGGATGTGAGGAAGTAACATAGGGGTAGGTTCCGTGGTCAACATCTAGCAGGGCTCCTTGTGCCCCCTCAAGGAGGACGGACTTACCTTCGGCTATCGCTTTATTTAAATAGGAAGGAACATCTTTTACATAAGGATCAATTTCTCTGTCGAAAGCGAGGTATGTTTCGATAATCTTTTCAACATCGAGTCGGTCACTTTTATAGTAGTCGGCAAGAAGATTATTCTTTTCTTCCAGGTTTTCTCTGATTTTTCTTTCAAGTTTCACAGGGTCGAGCAGATCGATAATCCTGATACCTTTTCGTGCGTACTTGTCTATATAGCAGGGACCAATTCCTTTGCCTGTGGTTCCAATTTTTGATTTCCCTTTTTCGTTCAGGGAGTCAATAATTTTATGATAAGGCATTATGAGGTGGGCATTCTGGCTTATAAAAAGTCTTCCCTCAACTGAAATATTATTCTTCCTCAAGAGTTCAATTTCCTCGAGAAGTGCGGCAGGATCTATGACGACACCATTTCCGATAACACAAACTACGCCATCCCTTAATATCCCGGAGGGAATCAGGTGAAGTACAAATTTTTTACCGTTAATCTGGATTGTGTGACCGGCATTCGCTCCACCCTGGTATCTGGCTACAATTCCATGAGTTTCGCTGAGAATATCTACAATTTTGCCTTTGCCTTCATCGCCCCACTGTCCGCCTACTATTACAGTTACACTCATAATGCTCTTATTTAAATTAGAAACTTGCCAGGGCTTCTTCTACAGAAGGGTAGCTTTCGAAAATAGTGACCAGCTTGGTGATAACCAAAAGGCTGTGAATCTTCTCTTCTACATTGGCGAGTTTAAGTTTACCATCTTCTTTGTTAACTGTGGTTAAGCCGGCGATGAGCATACCGAGACCTGAAGAATTCATGAATTTAACTTCTCCGAGATCTACTACGATATTCTTTTTTCCTTCAGAGAGGAATTTTTTTATGGTATCGCTATACTCATTAGCTTCAGGACCTCCAAGTACATTGCCTTTAAGTTCAATGACAATGGCTTCATACCGTTCAGTTACTTTCATTTTCATAGAAACTCCTGTTTCTTGTTCTTTGATTTTTTAAGCTATTGAATGATTAATTACGATTTTACAGAACTAAAATATAAAGAATAATTTTTTAAAATTGATTGAAAAAGAGACTCCATAAATATTTTAAATTGATAAAAAAATCGAAGTTCAGGCGTCTTATCGCTTTTATTTTACTAATATTTATGATAATTTGGACATCTTAAATATAATAAACATTTAATTGAACAAATCTCAAGGAGAATGGAATGCCTGGTCGTTTCATGGTCGCATTATTATTCCTTTTTATTTCATCCACTTTATCCGCTCAATGGAGTTCAGATCCTGCTGCAAACTTCAGAATTGCTGATACGATGGGCAATCAACATTTACCAAAACTGGCTATAAGCAGTGACGGTAGCAGTTTTGTTTCATGGTTTGAGTCAGGAAGTGGTTCCTATCGTGTTTATCTCCAGAAGTTAAATTCTGAAGGAAAAAAACAGTGGGGCGAGCAGGGACTCTTAATCTCTTCACACCCACAAAATTCGTATTTAATGGACTATTCTCTAACCACGGATAGCAAGAACAATGCGATTGTAGCCTTCACAGATGTAAGAACTGGTAATCTCGGTGTTTTTGTTTATAAAATTTCATCGGCAGGTAAATTTGTATGGGGTGCGGACGGTATTCAGTTGTCAAAAGGTTCTGCTTCTGTTAGCAATCCTGTTTGTGCAGTTGCCTCTGACGGAAGTGTTGTAATCGCTTGGAACAGTTCTGACAGTCTGGAAACTATCTGCATTCAGAAAATCACAGCTGACGGAAAAAAAGCCTGGGGTGATGCACCTCTGACTTATTCAAGTGCTATTGAAGGAGAGAGTTACTTAAATCCGCAGTTGGTAGCCTCAGACAAAGGTTCTGTCATAATGGTTCATTCTAATGCCACGGGTAAATTCCCTGGACAGTCTGTCAGGCTTGCAGCTCAAAAGTTTAACGCAAAAGGAGTTGCAGAATGGAAAAAAGGGGGTGTAATGATACAATCAATCGGTTATGTCATGAAATTTAGTGTTCCTTTCGTTGCAAGTGACGGTGCAAATGGTGCTTTGGTTGCCTGGCACGATGAGCGCGATCTGACGAATATTCAGGGTGGATTTGTTCAGAGAGTCAATTCAAATGGCACTCTTTCTTTCCCGGCGAATGGTGCAGAAGTTTCGAGCAAACAAGGATTTAACAAATATCACCCTGTGGCATGCAGACTTTCATCAACAAACGAAGTAATTGTTTTTTGGAGAATGTCAACTGCAAGTCAGGTCGAAGATGGAATTTTTGCTCAAAAATTTGATGCCAAAGGGAAAAAAATGTGGGGTGACGAAGGTGTGGAACTCGTACCCGTGGGGATTGCTAAATACATCCATTACGATGTGGTGGCAACTGCCAAATCAGCTTCACTTTTTTATATAAGTTCTGATTTTACAGGTTTCAAATCGGTAGTAAATGGACTGACACTTACCACCAACGGGAAAAAGGATTGGGCAGGTCCCTTTGAAGTTTCCTCCATAACATCTGAAAAAAACAGAATTTCATCTCGTTTGGATAAAACAAATTCTGCAATAGTGGTTTGGGGAGATAACCGTACAGGAAAAGAACTTGTTTATGGACAAAAGATAAAAGATTCGGCAAAGTCAGGGAAAAAATAATTCGTTTTGGCTGTTTCTTCGAGAATGAAAAAAAAAATCATTTCATCAGGAGACAGCCGAATTAATTTAATCTATCAAAAGGAGACCGCGATGAAAAGAAATTTAGCCTTTTTGTTGTTTTTTGCAGGTTGTCTTTTCTGGAACATGCACAGTGGTCGTCAGATCCTACAGTAAACCTGATGATTGCAGACACTTCAGGTAGCCAGGATGTCCCCAAAAGTGTCACTTGTCCCGATGGGGGCAGCTACATTTCCTGGTTCGACAACAGGAGTGGCAGTTATGCAGTTTATATGCAGAGGTTAAATGCAGAAGGGGTAAAGATGTGGGGGAATCATGGTTTATTGATTTCAAATAATCCACAAAATTCATCTTTGGTTGATTATGATCTTACCTGCGATGCACAAAATAATGCGATAGTTGTTTTCACAGATATAAGATCCGGCGATCTTGATGTCTTTGCCTACAAAATTTCACCAACGGGACAATTCCTTTGGGGTGCCAACGGTGTGGCACTCTCGAGTGGGACAGGATATGAAGCGAACCCGACTGTAACCGTAACTTCAGACGGAAATGTGGTTGTAGCCTGGATTTATGCTGTCAATCCATACAAGGTTTATTTGCAGAAACTTGATGTATCCGGTGCAAAACAATGGGGGGCTACGCCATTGGTTTATGGTTCCGCTACCGAGGGTTACAACTTTCCAAAGGTCGTCCGTTCTGATAATGGGAGTGTAATTGTTTCCCACAAAGTGACAACAGGAAATTTCCCTGCACAAACTGTTAAACTTGCCGCTCAAAAATTTAATTCTGCCGGAGTTGCCCAGTGGGGAACGGGAGGAGTTTGGGTGCAGAATCTTGGAAAGGTGATGGCATTTACGGCTCAATTTTCTGAATCTGACGGGGCGGATGGAGTTGTGGTCGCGTGGCATGACGACAGAAACTCAATAAATCTGCAAAGTGCCTGGGTGCAAAGGGTAAAATCTGACGGGACTCTTGCTTTCCCTGCCAACGGGGCAGAGTGTGCCACCACTTCAAATATGCATAAATGGAATCCTGTAGCCGGAAAGTTAACCGGTTCCGATGAATTAATGGTCTTTTGGAGGTCCACAAATTCAGATCAAAATGCCGATGGACTTGCCGTACAGAAATTTAGTGCTACAGGTATTCGTCAGTTCACAGATGATGGAATCACTCTTAGAGCAATGACCGGTACAGCGAATATTGTGGGCTACGATATGGTTTCACTTCAAAACTCTGCCTATATTGTTTACAATGTTGGTAATGTCTCGGGATTCGATAACACCATTCAGGGACTACTTATTAATTCAAATGGTTCAAATGCATGGGGAAACACGGTTGCTCTCTCTTCACTTGTTTCCAATAAGGGAAGACTCCAGATTGTAAAAGATGTTTCTGACGCAGCACTTGCATTTTGGACGGATGAAAGAATCTCTAACGGTGTTTATGGTCAGAAAATTAACACAAATGGGACACTCGGAAATGTAATCGTCCCGGTTGAACTCTCGAATTTCTCCGCTTCGGTATTGGGAAGAACTGTTACTTTAGTTTGGTCAACCGCGAGCGAAACAAATAATGCTCGCTTTTTGCTTGAGAGGAAGTCAACATCAGGTTCCTGGATTAGAGTCGCAGATATTCAAGGAGCCGGTACTTCTACAATGCCGGTCGAGTACAAATTTACAGATGAGAATCTGGCTTTGGGCAAATACAATTATCGACTAATTCAGCAAGATTTTGACGGAAGTGAAAAAATCTATCCGCTGCTCAACGAGGTAATAATCGATATCCCTCTTCAATTTGAATTGAGTCAAAATTATCCCAATCCATTTAATCCGACTACTCTAATTCGTTATTCGATTCCGACCACGGGTCCCACAACACTAAAAGTGTTTAACGAAGCTGGTGAAGAAGTGGCAACTCTTGTAGATGGTCTAATTGCCGCAGGTGAATATGAGGTAAACTTTGATGCCACAGGATTAAGTTCAGGTATTTACTTTTATACACTTACTTCAGGCGAATTCACTCAGACGAAGAAGCTTGTTTTAATGCAGTAGATCAAATAATCCACGAATCAGTAATTTTAGGTCGTCATCGTTAGGGGTGGCGACCTTTTTTTGAGGTGTACTACACTGTCTCATTATGAGATTTTATTAAAATTCGAGTTTGAAAATGAGAAGTTTAATTTTAGGCTAAAAACGCAATAAATTTGTTGGTTTATTCAGATTGATGGAGTAAATCGTATTTATTGTAGAAATATTGTTTCATAATGATACATTGTTGATTTAAGGGACAATTTTAGATTTTTGGAGCTCTTTTCCTCTTTTTGAGTCTTTTCAAGAGATTATACACTTCCACAATATGATTAAAAAATTTCTGGCATGAAACTTGCAGCCTACTTATTGTTAAATCTTTGAAAGAAGCATGCATCCGGATTCTTCTTACAAAATTAATAAGAGTTTGTTAAAATTGATCCCGTTTCATTTGTTTGAATAGGTGATTCAATAAAAGTTTTTAATATTTATTTTAAAGAAACATGCCATGAATTTAGCTGATGTAACCCTGCTTATCTCGCAAGGCACCTTTGCCGTAATATTTGTTTTTGCTGTTGGAAGCTTCGTAGCTTACAAAGTAAAAGGCAAATCCACCCCTGTTTATGTAGATCGGAAAAATGCCAGGGTACGACAGATTGAACAACCTGTAATCGTGGAAGAATATTCACAAAATTCATCACATTTTCATTCGCATGCTTTTGCAGAACCGACTGTGACTACACCG
This sequence comes from uncultured Ignavibacteriaceae bacterium, assembly GCA_964431385.1. Taxonomy (GTDB): domain Bacteria; phylum Bacteroidota; class Ignavibacteria; order Ignavibacteriales; family Ignavibacteriaceae; genus UTCHB3. The sequence continues at coordinate 93,927 of CAYSJM010000004.1, forward strand.
GTAATTGTGCATTCTAATACTCCAAAAATTACCTCAAAAACAGTACGAATTTCGAGTTCCAGAAATCAGCCGGAAAGCAGGTACAAGGTTGTAAATTATACTTTTGAGGGACAACCACAGAGAGCTACCCAAAAGCCGGATATCAACACGAACTGGTCGTAACACTCCAAAAGGATATTATTTCTTCTAAGAGAAAATGAAGCTGCTCACTAAAATGGGCAGCTTTTTTTGTATCATAATGAGAATTAAACCTTGTTTTTGTCTTAATTAGTCTTCATTTGAGAAACACACTTTATCGCCTGAAAACTTGATTTTTATGGGTAAGAACTCACTTTATTGACCAATTAGCTGATTTACTTGTAAATTATGCTTCATAATGAGAGATTCCCCATTCAAGTAATAATTCTCCCACGATTCCTTCCCCAAAATAAATTAGCTCTTATTTCCCACTTAAATGCACAAAAAATGCTTAAAACAGACTAAAAACGAAGAAAAATGATCATGGCATGATTGTTGCTATTAAAGAGTAGATTTTTATAAACCAAATAATCGGACTCTAACATGAAAACAACGAAAACCTTGATTAACACCGCGATACTCGTGATGCTGATTGCTTTCGTTTCCATCGGGAATCTTCAAGCCCAAGGATCGTGTAATCTTAACGGATTCAGGACCTTTACACAGGGCGGTTGGGGAAGCCCTTCCAACAGTACCCCGGGTGGAATAAGAGATGCACATTTTAATGCAGTTTTTCCAACGGGTGCAGTAATGGGTGGAAATTTTACTGCATCGTACTCGAGTGCTACTGCTGTAAAGAATTTTCTTCCACAAGGCGGACCATCTGCTGCATTTAATGCAAATTATACAAATCCAACTTCAACTTCAGCCGGAGTTCTTGGTGGTCAGGTAATGGCTTTACTTCTGAATGTAAAATATGATGAAGCCGGTTACCTTGGTACAAACCCGCTAAAGCTTAAAGATCTCGTAATTACTTCAGGTGCTTTCTCCGGAAAAACCGTAAGTGAGTTACTTTATTGGGCAAACATCGTTATTGGTGGTGGCACTTCACCATATTCTTACACAGATATCAACTCTGCCGCAACAGCTGTAAACGAAAACTTTGATAACGGAACTGTCAATCAAGGTTTCCTTACTTGTGGTAATTCAAATCCTCCTGCCCCTGTAAACATTGGTGACAAAGTATGGAACGATATCAATAAAAATGGTATTCAGGATGGTGGCGAAGCCGGTATCGCAAATGTTACTGTAAAATTATACACCTGCCTTGGTCTTTTAGTGGCTTCCACTACTACAGATGCAAACGGAGTTTATCATTTCAGCAATATGCCTGCCGGTGATTATTATGTTGAATTTATAGCTCCTTCAGGCTATGTTTTCTCACCGCAGAATCAAGGTTCAAATGACAATGTTGATTCTGATGTTGACCAGACATCGGGTAAAACTGCCTGCAAAACTTTTGCAGCCGGTACAACCGACAATTCAAACGACGCAGGTCTCTTCTACGGTGCTGCAGATCTTCAGATCAGCAAATCTGTTAACAGTTCTTCAATTACTTGTGGACAGAGCTTAACCTACACAATAACCGTAACCAACAACGGACCCGGAGATGCCGGTAACATTACTGTAAGTGACATCCTCCCAGCAGGTCTGCTTTTTATTTCCGCAAGTCCATCACAGGGCAGCTACACTTCAAATACAGGAAACTGGACAGTTGGCTCACTCACAAATGGCGGTTCTGCAACTCTTACAGTAAATGTAACTGTAGATTGCTCAGCAATGAACATTGCGAACATCGATCTTGGATCCGCAAAACCTTACAATGTTTTTGTTCTTGAAAACATCGTACAGCCATCAGCAGATACCGAAGGTAAACTTGCTGTCGGTGGAAATGCAAATCTTTCCAATTACAGTGTAGGCGACAAACTCCCTAACTCAAACGGTGCAGAAGATGTACTGGTCGTTGGTGGAAATCTATATTATACAAGTGGTCGTGTTTATAATGGAAATGTAGCCTACGGTGGACTTTCGAATCTCCCGATCTACGCAGTTTCAATCGAAGAGGGAACTCTGAGACATGACAATTCAGTAATCGACTTTGCCGCTGCAAAAACTTATCTTGAAAATCTCAGCACACAGCTTAGCGGTTATGCAGTTAACGGAACCACCACTTTCCAGTGGGGTACTGTTAACCTTACACATAACGATCCTTACCTTAATGTTTTCACAGTTAACGGTAGCGACCTTAATGCTGCTCACACAATTGAGATTAATGTTCCTAACGGTTCAGCGGTTGTGGTAAACATTCTTGGAACCACAATAAACTGGCATGGCGGTTTGTTTGTTAATGGAACTGCAATGAACAATGTACTTTACAACTTCCCACAGGCAACTTCACTTACAGTTTCCGGAATTGACATTAAAGGCTCAGTTCTCGCTCCGTTTGCAGCTCTTAATTTTGCTGCCGGAATTATAACCGGACAGACAGTAGTAAAATCAATGATCGGAAGTGGTCAGTTCAATCTGGCCCCATTCCTTGGAAATATCCCTGCCAATCAGAGCATTGTTAATGTTGCTTCTATTACAGGATCAAACATTTCTGACCTCAATTCTGCAAACAACTCTTCTTCTGCAGTAGCATCATTTGCAACAAATGGTACTGGTGGCGGAACGGGTGGTGGCACAGGTTCAGGTTCAGGAAACTGGCAGCAGGTTGGTAACATCCCTTCAGGTCAGGTTGTTACATGCCTCGAATCAGATAATCTTGGTAACATCTATGCAGGTACTGCAAGTGGTGACATCTATAAGAGAATAGCTAACGACACAAACTGGGTTCTTGTAAATCCATTCCTTTATTCAGGTGCTGTATGGGCGATTGAAGTACATCCTAACGGAACTCTTCTTGCAGGTACTGTGACCGGTGTATATATCGGAACAAACAATGGAACTGCATGGACACTCAGTACTCTTCAGTACAAAGATGTCAGATCACTAAGAGTTGACGCACTCGGTAATGTATTCGCCGGAACATGGGGACAGGGAATATTTGTCTCTAACAATGCCGGTCTTTCATGGACACAATCAAACACAGGACTTGGTTCACATCTTATTGTAACCGGCATCACTGTTACCGCAAATAACACACTGTTTGTTGGTACTTTTGATGGTGGCGTTTTCAAATCAGTTGATCACGGTACAAGCTGGGTTTCACAGACTGTCGGCTATAACTACATTTGGGCTATGGCTTCCAACTCTGATGGCGATATCTTTGCCGGTACTTATGGTGACGGACTTTATCGCTCAACCAATGGTGGTGCAAGCTGGGTTAAAACAAGCTTCCCGGGTACCTATGTTTATGAACTCAGGATAGATGGTTCAGACAATGTTTACGGTGCTTCCTATTCAGGTGGCGTTTTTGCATCGAACAACAACGGAAATACCTGGTCAAGCATTGGTATGGGCGGCTTTGGATTAAGTTCACTCCTTATTGTTTCCAACGGTAGTACACCCGATGCAGCCGGAAACGATAAAATATTCACAGGAACTGCAAACGGTAACATCTACATGGCTGTTTCAGGAGTAACAGGCGTAAAGAGTGAATCAACCGAACTTCCTTCACAGTTTGTTCTGTCACAGAATTATCCTAATCCGTTTAATCCTTCTACAAAGATCAATGTAAGCATCCCCAAAGATGGATTTTATGAAGTGTCAGTATTCAGCATTACCGGTGAACTTGTTAATAAACTTGTAGCAGGTCAGTTAGCTGCCGGTGTTCACACTCTTGATTTTAATGCATCAAATCTTCCTTCAGGAATCTATATCTACAGATTAACAGGAAACGATGTAAACATCACCAAGAAAATGACTTTAATGAAATGATGATGTGAATGTTGTGTATGGAGAGATGTTGGGAATCCAATAATGCAATAATGCAATAATCCAACGATACTCTCAAATTTGAAGGCTGTTCGTGAAAACGGGCAGCCTTTTTTTTGTTTATACTGAATTGCGGTCATGAGTCAGGTTCAAGAACCATTCAGCACAAAGGTATAACCACTATTCACCTCTTTTATTTATTTTTGCACTTCCTCTGCGTAAACAAAGTTCACTAATCGTGGAACTTAAACTTTTAGGAGCTCGTCAAAAGCTATGAACGAAAAAGAAAATAATGAAGCTATGCCCCAACCAGCACAAAATATTTTCAGTCTGAAAGATGACTTTGCCCTGATACAGGCTTTTAAGGATGGCGAAGAGTCAGCTTTTAAAGATTTGGTAGTCAGGCACAAAGAGAAAGTCAGAAATTTAATCTACTTAAATCTTGGCAACACATCATCGATTGACGATATTAGTCAGGATGTTTTCCTCTCTGTTTACAGAAAGTTGAAGCAATTTCGCTTTCAATCCCAGTTTACAACCTGGTTATATACCATAACCATCAACAAGATTCGGGATCATGTGAGAAAACAGAAGATAATGTCGATTTTTTCTGCTTTTACGGGTGATGAGGGTGACAACATCCCTGAACCCGGCGGTCAAAAAGACAATTTTGATATAAATGAAATGGTGCGGGACGCAGTTGCAAAACTTCCACAGAAGTTGAGAGAACCGCTTATCCTTCGCGATTTTGAGGGGTTGAGTTATCAGGAGATTTCGGAAACAACGGGCATAGACATTGGAACAGTTAAATCAAGAATTTTCAGAGCACGCGAAGCACTAAAAAAACTTTTAGAACCCTGGCGCGAGGAACTATTATGAAGCAATTTGATAAAGATTTTGAGAATATATCCGCTCTTACTGACAACGAGCTGAAAGATACTGAAGCGGCTATTTATAGAGAAAAAATGAAGAATTCACCTGCATTTAATGAGAAATATGCTGATCTCCAAAAAGTAAAGCAGGTAGTTCAGAAACTGCCACCACTTCCCGAAGATCACTATTTTTACTCAAGATTGAGTGAATTTATTAAGACGGAAAACAAGAAAAAATCGACTTGGAAGCCCTTTGTAAAACCTGTAGCTTCATTGGCGTTTGTTACAATTATAGTAATGTCGTTTTTTAGATTAAGCCCCGAATTTTTTGATGAACTTATTGAAGATCAAAAAGGAAATATTGTTGATTTTTACACAAAAAATCTGAGACCCTACTTTCAGGAAGATGAGCTCTCGAAGGAAGATATTTTTAATTTTGCTTTCTCGCAGGTTCTGCCCGTTGACTCACTAAATTCAAATGTAATCAGTCTCGACGGATCAAAAGAAGGAGCCTCTATTGCAATCAGGCAGATGACCGCCGGTGATTCAAAAATCACATTGAAGGAATTTACAGAAAAACTCAATTTGAATGTAGAGCAACAAAAGAAACTCGATGGTGTCCTCAAAAAATATGAAGATAAGATTAGGAAATCGATACTTGTTAATGAAAATAACACCGTTGCAGTCAACGCAAATCTTTGGAACTATAATAAAGCTCTAAAAGCTGAAATTATGGCGATTGCAGCAGAAAATGAAGCCCTCGCAAAGGTGATGCCCGCAGCTTTTCTCGCTTCTATGCCATCGCTCGCGGATATTAATTTTTCAGAGCACGATAACGATTATGTTTGTATAAATCCCGATACTGTCTTCATCACTTCGTTGAAGATAAATACAAAAGATCCCAACTATAATATTCCTGTTGCAAATAAAACTGCAATATTTGCGAATAAAAGTGAAGGTTTTGCCCAGGCGAAGCACAAATTTGGTGGATATTATGGTAAGCAGGGTGACTCGTCAAAATCAACTCGCTTTAAAGTGTTTGTTGATACAAACTTTATGAAATTTGATATTCCCAACGGGGCTTTTCAGGCAGGAATGCCAACTGTGATAGAACTAAAGCGAATAGATTCACTTGTGGATCTTACAATGAAAAATCTTGATTTAAGATTTAAGTTTGAAGGATTTAAGGAAGGTGAACCATTTGGGTTTAAGCTGAATGTCGATTCCATGGGTATCCCCGGTTCAGGAAACATTTTTGAGTTCAAATTTGATACGGCAAAAGGCTTTAATTTTGATATGAATTTCCCGGGAAAAGATAGTGCAGGGCTAAAAATTTTGATCCCTGAAGGACTCGATAAACTTCATGATATGAAGGGGCTGGGGAATCTTGATTCGCTGATGATCTTCAAATATAAAGGGAAAGACTCAACTTTTAATTTCAACTTTCCTTTCCAAAATTTTGATGGTAACATGAAAGAATTTCAAGAGGAGATGGACAAATTCCGCAAAGAGATGGACAAATTCCGCGACGAAATGAAACAACTAAAGCCAAAGCCAAAAAAAGAGAAGAAGGCAGTCGTCATTTAGGTTTGAGCTATGATGCATGAAGTATGATCTGTAATTGATACCGGTTCATACTTCATACATCCGGCTAATAGTTCATGGTTAAAATCCGCCGTTCATCACTCATTATTTTGTAGAGACGGGCTTTTTTGGTAATTTATTTGCCAATTACCAAAAAATAATGTAAGAGCATTCATTGCAGTTACCCGCATTTTTCATCCGGTTTTTGCTTCCCGGAATTATTGGATTTTTAGTACTCAGTATTCTCAGAACTTTTTTCATCTCAGGAGACAGTTTTGGGACTGTGATGGTGCTGGAATTTGCTTCTGTTGCAATTCTTTTTACGCTTGTATCGGAGTCGATAAAAATGACTTCGTCATACAAAGCTAAACCCACCTGGCTGGTGACAGCCCTTCTCGTTCTTACATTTATAGGAATTTTCCTCAAACTTCTCTACAATTCGATTGATTCCATTTTCCCGATAGGGGCTGTATCATACAATAAATTGATCAGTCTCGATGTGCTGCCACTTGTATTGATATTTCACACCGCGACCATCATAATATCCGTTTCATCACTTGTGATTTTCAGGCATCTTTTTTTTCTTAAGCAGAGTAAAAATGTTAACATGTACTTTAATGCCATGTTAATTTTTATAGCACTTACTGTAGCCACTTCTTTTACCTCGTTAGATCAATATTCCGATTTTAAGCCTGCTTATGCCACCTTTTATTTTATGGCAACCGTATTAATGTTGATAAATTCTTTAAAAATTTCATGGATCGCTTTTTTAAAGAAAAAACAAAAAAAGCAGTTGCTTCTCATTTCGGTTTTATCGATTGCATTGTTGATAATCTATCTTTCTGTCTCAGCTGTCGATAACGGATTCAACAGTATGCTCACCGGTTACTCCCAGGCTTTTTACCGTTTCAATAACCTGGTGACCGTTTATGGAATAATTTATTTTGGCGTTTTATTTTTTACTACTTTGTTCCACCTTCCTACAGCGGAAGCGTTTGACAGGCGGACTAAGGAGATTTCGTCACTCCAATATTTCAGTAAGCTGATAAATCAGGTGTTCGATTCAAAGGAACTCTCGGATACAATTTCTGATCTCGCTTTGGATGTGTCGGGTGCAAATGCTTCGTGGCTTCTGCTTTATGGAGAGAAGAACAGGACAGAGGGAATTAAAGGAACGGGATATGTGACAGCGGAAAAGATAACCGCATTTCTCGCTACGCGGAACGATCTGACGACGGTAAAAAAGATGTTGATGACTGATCTTAAAGAGTTTTACCGAAATGAAATTACAGATGAACAATACTCACTTGTTTATGCGGTTCCGATGGTTTCATACTCGAGAAATCATGGCATGCTAATCCTTCTGAAGAAAGAGGCAGTTGAGTATGATGACGAGGAAAGAAACATAATTCAGACTTTCGCTGATTATGCCTCGGTCGCTATCGAAAATTCATATCTTTTGAAGGAATCAATCGAAAAAGAGAGGTTGGAGAAAGAATTTGATGTTGCCAGGGAGATGCAGCAGAAGATTCTTCCCGCTAAATTACCCGTGATTGACGGATATGAAATTGCGGCGATTTTCATTCCTGCTTTTGAAGTGGGGGGCGACTATTACGATTTTTTTACTCTCCCCAATGGAATGACAGGATTTGTGATTGCGGATGTGTCGGGCAAAGGTATCTCGGCTGCCTTTGTGATGGCTGAATTGAAGGGAATTCTTGAATCGTTTGCCACAATGAAGTTTACTCCAAAAGAAATTCTTGTGGAAGCTAACAAGGTTTTGCACACGGTGTTGGACAAAAGAGTTTTTATAACTGCTGTTTATGGGGTTTTTAATCCTGTTACAGGTGAATTTACAATTGCGAGAGCCGGGCACTGTCCGGTTCTGCACAAAACCGATTCAGGGATAATTGAAAGAGTACCACAGGGATTTGGGCTTGGGATGAATTTTAAGGGGCTTTTTGGCGAAAAACTGATTGAAGAATGTTTCACCCTGAATGAGGGGGAGCAACTCGTCCTCTTTACAGATGGTGTTAACGAAATGAAAAATGAAATAATGAAAGATTATGGAACAGAGAGGTTGAAGTCACTTGTTCTTTCTGATAAGGAAGGCAATGTGAACAAACTTGCTTCTGAAATTGTAAAAGATTTAACCGAATTTGCGGGCTCAAAACCGCAGCATGATGACATTACATTGATGATCTTGAAAAGAATTAAAACGGAGAAATAATAATGGCAGAATTTAAAACCAATTTACGGGAGACTAATGAGTGCAGCATTATTGAACTCAGCGGTTACCTTGACGCTCATACAGCCCCTGAATTGGAATCGGCTTTTACCGGACTTATTGACAACAGTAAATTCAGAGTAGTCGTAAATTTCCAGGATCTTGAATATATCTCGAGCGCAGGTCTCGGTGTATTCATGGCTTACATTGAGACCATGCGTGAAAATGGTGGTGACATAAAACTTGCTAATATGAAGCCGACTGTTTTTAGCATTTTTGACCTTTTGGGTTTCCCTCTCCTTTACGACATACTACCCGATGTTGACGGGGCTCTCTCAAAATTTAAACAACAAGGTGCCTGACCAAAGTGAACAATAACAATGCTAACAACATGGAGTTGAGAGTTAAGAGCAGCACCGAAAATCTTGCGCTGATAAGGGAATTTGTGGGAAATTCTGCCCGCAGTTTCAGTATCAGTAAAGATGTCGTTGACAAATTAATTCTTGCAGTTGATGAAGCATCTTCAAATATTATCAGGCATGCGTATAAAAACAGCCCTGACGGTGAGATTGTTGTCACCTTTATCTGTGATGAAAACGAATGCACGATAATACTTACTGACCACGGAACAGGTTTTAATCCTTCCCAGGTTAAGTATCCTGATATGGTAGCATATCTTAAGGAGAAAAAACGAGGCGGATTAGGAATCCATCTGATGAAAATATTGATGGATGAAGTTGACTATTTTTCTGTGACCGGTGAGTACAATAAACTTGTACTTAAAAAGAAAATTGCTTGAAGATGGCAGATACTGAAACATTAAAACTCCAACGAAACCTTTCTGCTCTAGTAGAGTTCAGCAGGATAGTTAATTCGAGTCTTGATCTCGATTTTACCCTGAATAATCTCCTTTTTAGCTGTCTTGGAAAATTCCTGACCACGAAGGGATTTGTTCTTATTGATGAGAATGGATCCGCTCAGATAAAGACCGCTAAAGGAATTTCTCAGAAACTTGTTGATGAGTTTAATTCCAAAAAGTTATCATTTTCGGAGGAACTCGTTAGTGACGGACACTTCGAAATGCTTGGTGTTTCAGTAATCGAAAAAATATCTTCATCGCGAAGAGAACTTGGTTACATCGCATTGGGTGAAAAAATTACTAAACAACCCTACATAAAAGAGGAAATTGAATTTATAAAGACGATTCTCAACATTGCCGCAACTGCAATAGAGAATTCGTTAAACATTGCTGAGTTAAAGCAAGTTAATCGTGACCTCGACTCGAGGATCAACAGACTCAGCTCACTTTTTGAGCTTGGGAAAGAGTTTGGACTTCTCACCGAAGAGTCGCGAATCAGCAAGCTATTAGCATATTCACTTCTTGGTCACTTTCTTTCTTCAATTTATGCCATTATTATTTTTGAAGACAAAAAGGCGAGAATACTCGATTCCACTATTTCGAAAGGGAAATTAAAAGAGATTGTCGACACCCTTGCATTAAAAAATATCGAAACACATTTTACCGGCGAAGAGGTAAATAAACTCCATGCCGACCTCACATCTCTAAAAGTTGAGATCGTTGTTCCCATGAAGATGCAAAACGACGCAAAAGGATTGATTTTGCTCGGAAAAAGGGCTAATCAGCAGTCATACCTCGAGACTGATATTGAATTTATCTATTCTATCGGAAGTCTTGCCATAATTTCTTTGGAGAATAAGAGACTGTTCAGAGAGGCACTCGAGAAACAAAAACTTGAAGAAGAACTCGAACTTGCCAAAGATATCCAAAAAAATCTCTTGCCAAAAGAAATCCCTCTGATGCCCTCGTTTGAAATTGCAGCCACTTCAATTTCATCAAAACAAGTGGGGGGCGACTATTACGATATTATCAAAAAAGACGAAGATAAATATTTTGTGGCGATAGGGGATGTGTCGGGGAAGGGTGTACCTGCTGCACTTTTAATGGCAAATTTACAAGCATTTTTGAAATCAATTTGTACTCAACAAATTTCGATTGACGCGGCTACGGGAACAATAAATGATCTGGTTTCGGAAAATACTTCCGACGGCAAATTTATAACATTTTTTTGGGGAATCCTCGATAACAGCAATTTGGAATTTTCGTATGTGAATGCCGGTCATAATCCCCCAATTCTCATCAGAAACGGTGAGATAACCTACCTTGATAAAGGCGGGATTATTCTTGGAGTTATGAGAACTTTCACACCATATCTTACTGAAACTATCCAGCTTCAAGAAGATGATCTGCTCGTTTTATTTACTGATGGTGTCACAGAAGCCAAAAGCCCTGAGGATGAGGAGTTTAGCGATGAAAAACTCGAAATACTCGTGAAAGACGCGGCTGCACTTCCTGCCGGAGAGATACTTGATAAGATAAGGCACTCGGTTTATGACTTTGCGAATGGTGCGTTTCAATCTGACGATATTACAATAATAGTAATAAAGGTTAAAAAGAGTTGAAAATAAACAGCATCTTTTTTGAGCGAAAGTTTATTATAAATGTTGCGACTCTTCTGTTAGCACTTCTTGGGTTATTGAGTATCTATCAACTGATTTTTGTTAACACCACTTCCAACGATGAATGCCTCTGGTTTGCAGGAAAAGGAAAACAAGGCAACTGGGGGATTATTATCAGGGATGTAAAACCGGGTGGAGTGGTTGATCAGGCCGGTATCAAAAATGAAGATATGCTCCTGAAGTTGAACGGACAACCTGTTTACGACACTTATAGTGCTCAACAGATATTGAACAAACTTGACTATGGTGAGTATGCCGAATACACCATACAACGGGGAGACAAGGTGCTCTCGACAAAAGTATTTGTTAAAAAACTTATCAGTTATCCCGATTTGTATTATGCCATTTTCTATTTTGTTTGGTTGATGGTGGGGTATCTGGTTATTGTTTCCAATCCTTACGGGTTGATGCAAATTCTGTTTTATTTAATTGGTGTATTTGGTACTTTTTATGCGAGCAGGGGAGCGTTTATAGATCATTTGCTTTACCTGAATCCCAATTTTTCAGTGCCTGTATTATACTACTACCCCTGGCTATTGTTAAGTAGCTTTGCTGCCGGAATATTTGTCCACTTTTTTCTGATTTTCCCCAGCAAAAGTGTTCTTTTGAGATACAAATATTCACCTTACATCCTTTATTCCTGTTTTGTGATTCCTGGTATTTTTGCGATTTCGCAGATTTATTTGCGTCTCAATTCTTCGGATAACAATTCGATGATTATTAATCCTGAGGTGATAGTAAATCTGTTGAATGTTTTTTCGCTACTTTTTGGGCTTGTAAGTCTTCTGATAAGCAGCGTCCGCTATTGGAACAAAAAGGAAGGAGTGCCAATAAGGTGGTTGACGGGTGTTTATTTTCTTGGATTTTTAAGTGTGATTGGGCTCTTCTTTTTTGCACCACGCAACGCTCTGATTTTTTACAATAACCCTGAATTTTATGTCGTTTTACTTACTCTCACTCTGATTCCTATTGCATTTGCCGTTGCAATCTTCAAATATGAATTGATGGATGTTAGTATCGTTGTAAAAAACTCAATTCTTTATGGAAGTGTATCGATAAGCATTGCTGTAATATATTTTCTGGCTATCTATGGTTTTGGTCAAGGTGCAGGTACGATATTTGGCGAAGAATATAAAAACTTTGTAGCTGTTCTCAGTTTTGTGCTTTTTGCACTTGTCTTTCAGAGGACGAAGGACAAATTCCAGGATTTTATAACGAGAAGATTTTTCCCCGACCAGTATTTTAACAACCAGATATTGCTAAGTTATGGCGAGGAACTCGCCAATATTGTAGGTCTCGAAAACATATTAAAATCAGTCAGGGAGACATTCAGAGATCTGATTCTTGTAAGAAAAATGTCTGTTTATCTCACAAATGGTGATTCTTTTCAACTCGCAACAGAATTTGGAAACTCTGAAAAGAGAGAGAACCTTTCTACTGAGCTCGCTGAATTTGAATTAAGATATAAAATCTACCTGGACGAAGGGAAGAAAAAAAGAATTACAGGTGAGTCGTTTGGGGTTTTTAAGAAAGAGGATAGAACATATTTCAGAAAAGAAAAATATGTATTAATTATCCCTTTAAAAGCCAGTAGAAGGTTGATCGGATTTATCGCTTTTGGCGAAAAATATAACGGAAATCCATTCGCAGAGAAAGATATTGAGTCGATTAGCTCAGTAGCTTCACAGATTGCTGTTTCAGTTGAAAATGCACGATTGTACCTTGAAGAGACAAAAAAAGCACAACTCGAAAGGGATATTGATGTAGCCCGTTCCATTCAAGAATCACTGCTTCCGGCTTCATTCCCCGTTAGAGACAGCATTGAAATGTATGGGAAAATGATTCCCGCTTCACACATTGGTGGTGATTATTTTGATATAATTAAAGTCTCTGAATCCCGTTTTTTCCTCGTAATCGGGGATGTGAGTGGGAAGGGGTTACCGGCAGCTATTCACATGACTCGTGTTCAGGCAATGTTGCGAATGCTCTGCACAGAGAACAGAACACCTGCAGAAATTTTAAAGGAATTGAATAAAAAGATTTACGACTCCCTCGGCAAAAACTGGTTTATTACCATGACCTTAATTGGTCTGGATACAAATCTGAATTGCCTAAGGGTTTGCAGAGCGGGACATACTCCTGTGTTGATCTCACACAATGGAACAACAAAATATCTCCAACCAAAAGGTTTGGCTGTCGGGTTGGATAAAGGTGAGTTGTTCGACCAGCATCTTGAGGAGGTTCGCATCGAATTGTCACCCGGCACTTCTCTACTTCTTTTCTCTGATGGCATCACAGAGATGATGAATAGCCAGAATGAACTTTTTGGAGATGACCGACTAAAAACCATTTTTGCCGACACAAATCACCTATCACCCGAGGAACAGTATAATATCCTCTCGAATGAACTGTTAAATTTCAGAGGCGACAGAGAGCCTTATGATGATGAAACTGTATTGATTGTGAGGGTGAAAAAAGCTAATTAAAATTATAATGAAGTTGTGCCTGTATAGTATTTAATTCAGGAATGGTATTAAAAAAGCCTACATTCCATTCCACCCCCGCGTGCAGAGACCACCCTTTCGTCTCCACCGTTTTATTGAAAAAGTAGAATACCGTGTGAAATGATATGCCACTCCCCCATGACCATGAATCCACTTCGGGGAATGAGCGATCATTGATGAGTGCAAGCCCTCCACCACCTTCAATCGAAATGTGAGTTGTGACCAATTGCTCTCCCATGAATTTGAGAGAAACCCCCTGAACAAACGGATAGTTTCTTCCAAACCGGTCTTCAGGAAGCAGAATTGAAAACTTACGCGAATAAAACGCAGCCGTTCTGAAATAATATTTCTCAGAAAACCAGAGTTTAAAGTCAACTGAGGTTTGTGCACTATAACCAAATTCTTCCGGAGTATTTCCCTTCAATACACCAAGCCCGATGCCAACCCCTGCCTTGTGGAGTTTAATTATCTGACCCGACAACGGTAGTGAAAGTAACAGACCAAGTATGAGAGCAATTTTTAAGTTTTTCATACACCAAATTTAATATAAAAGTTGTAATTTGGTCTCAAATCAATCAATAATTTACTCTCGACGACACGAATAAATTTTTATTAATTTGACTTGTATAAAAAGTTAGGAATACCTAAATTTAAATAACAACATTTCTTTATTTTATGCCAACAATATCAAAAGAAGACTATATCAAAGCTATTTATCAACTGGAATCGGATGCCGAAAAAAGTGTAAGTACAACTGATGTAGCGAACAAACTCGAAGTTTCAAAAGCAGCCACCAGTGAAATGATTCAGCGTCTCGCTGATCAGGGATTCCTCAACTATAAAAAGTATAGAGGGATGTCACTCACAAATGAAGGGAAAAAAACTGCTCTTCATATAATAAGAAGACACCGGATTTGGGAGCTTTTCCTGATGGATGTGCTGGGTCTCACTTGGAGCGAAGTGCATGCTGAAGCTGAAATTTTGGAGCACTCGACCTCAGAATTTCTGATTGAAAAATTGGACAGTTACCTTGGGCATCCTAAGATTGATCCACACGGAGAGCCAATTCCCGATAAATTTGGAAATTTACCTGTACTGCCAAATTGTATTTCACTTCAATTATGCGAAGTTGGGAAAAATTATCGATTAGTCAAAGTAACCGATTCTAACAGAGAACTTATGAACTATTTTACCGGAATTGGACTTGCCTTAAATAAATTGGTGAGAGTGGTCTCGAGACTATCGTATGATAATTCAACAATTATCCAGGTCGGAAGTGACTCTTTTAACATCAGTGAAAAAATATCATCCAATATGTTTTTTATCGAGGATGTGTGATGGACCTTTTTAGATCGAAAAAACAAAAAGCATTTCTTGAAAAGGAAAAACTCGAAAATGCCCTTAAGCATCTCTACGACTGCGAATCTAAAAACGGATCCGGCTCTTGTGAAAGCATTGCCGGGGTACTCGGAATAAGCAGGAGGAAATCGAATGAACTGCGGGAGAAGCTTGAATTTTCCGGACTTATTGTTGTAAAAGATGAAAAAATTGAACTGACTGATGCCGGACGGAGTTATGCACTTAAAGTTATAAGAATACACCGTCTTTGGGAGAGTTATCTGGCAGACAAAACCGGGGTCCCAAGTGAACAGTGGCACAAAGAGGCGGAAGAACGGGAGCACCATATCTCTGAAGAAGAGGCAGATATACTTGCGTCAGGACTTGGAAATCCACTCTATGATCCCGACGGTGATCCAATTCCGGATAAAGAGGGATTTGTTCCACCAAGAAGGGGGGCTTTGCTCCGGGATGCCAAAAGCAATACACATGCAAAAGTTACACACATCGAAGATGAACCACAGGAAGTTTATAACCAGATTATAGCAGAAAATATCTATACCGGTATGACCATCAGAGTCCTGGAAAATCAGAATGGGAAAACAACTTTTGTCGCTGACGGTGAAGAGAAAATATTCACGCGGCTTCTTACTTCAAATGTTACCATAATTGAAATACCTGAAACTGAAAGTGAACCCGTTGAACTTATAACTTTAGACAAACTGAAAAAGGGATTTGAATGTGAAATTTATAAGGTTTCCAGGATGTTAAGGGGTCAGCAGAGAAGAAGATTAATGGACCTGGGGTTTGTGCCCGGAAGTCGAATAGTTTTTGAAATGTCGAGTGCCTCAGGTGATCCTATTGCCTACAGGGTGAGAGGAGCAGTTGCAGCATTGAGGTTGGAGCAAGCACGATTGATTTTTGTTAAAAATGTTAGAAAGGTTGCATGAATATGAGTAGTGATGCATGTGAAGTCTGTCCCGTTAACAAAAACGCAACATTAAAACGGCTTGGGTTAAATCTCGACAAATTTGATTTTGTCGTTGCTCTGGCGGGAAATCCAAATACCGGGAAAAGTACTGTCTTTAACTCCCTCACAGGATTGAGACAGCACACAGGTAACTGGCCCGGAAAGACCGTGGCAAGAGCCGAGGGAGCATTTGAGTATGACGGGAGCCGATACAAAATTGTTGATCTTCCGGGGACATATTCACTACTTTCGACGAGCACTGATGAGGAAATTGCTCGTGATTTTATACTGTTTGGCAAACCGGATGTTACAATAATTGTTGCTGATGCCACACGCATCGAAAGAAATCTAAACCTGGTTTTACAGGTACTCGAGATTACGGAAAAAGCGGTTTTATGCGTTAATTTGATGGACGAAGCCAAAAGAAATGGAATTGAAGTTGATATCAGAAGTTTATCAAGAGATTTGGGAATCCCTGTGGTTCCTGCGTCTGCACGACAGGGAGAAGGGATTCCGTCGCTTTTATCTTATGTTAATCAGGTTGCTAAAGGGGATTTCATCTGTAAGCCCCGAAAGGTTTCTTCACTTTCACCGGAGATTTCTTCCGCAGTAACTGAATTAACAAGTAAAATTATAAATGAATATCCCGGTCTGCCTAATGCCAGGTGGGTAGCAATTCGCTTGCTGGAGGGTGATCAAAGAATTATAAATGCAATAGAGAATGATGAATTTGAAGAGTTGTACAAATGAGCAATTTTTATTGGTTAACATATTATCGTACTGTTTTGAAAACAAGATTTTAATGAGATGAAAAAAGAAATTCTGGAAACGGCAAGAAATTTAAGAATCGAGAGGGGTGAAAGTTTTCACGACAGCCTCGTTGAGTCAATCTATTCTGAAGCGGCTTCTATAGCAGGTGGAGCTGTAAAATTTGGGGACTCCAAAAAAGCCTTCAGACTCGATAACACGATTGATAGACTGGTAACAAGCAGGATTTTTGGTTTTCCGCTAATGCTACTGATGCTAGCCATTGTATTTTGGATAACGATTGTTGGGGCCAACTACCCTTCAAGCTGGCTCGCTACACTTCTGGTTGAATGGGGGCATCCATGGTTAAAGGAATTATTCACAACAATCGGAGCACCATGGTGGCTTTCCGGAGCACTTATCGATGGAGCATATCTTGCGGGAGCATGGGTTGTAAGTGTGATGCTCCCACCAATGATGGTGTTTTTCCCACTATTTACGCTTCTGGAAGACTTTGGATATCTTCCAAGAGTGGCTTTTAATCTTGACTCTATTTTCAGAAGAGCCGGTGCTCATGGAAAACAAGCTCTAACAATGAGTATGGGTTTTGGTTGTAATGCCGCAGGAGTAGTAGCTACAAGAATTATAGATTCACCCAGGGAAAGATTGCTTGCTATTATTACCAACAATTTTTCTCTTTGTAATGGCAGATGGCCCACTCAAATACTGATTGCTTCAATTTTTATAGGAACTGTAGCACCTCCCTGGCTGGCGGGAATTGCTTCAGCCGGTGCTGTGGTATTTGTAGCTCTTCTTGGAATATTTCTTAGTTTGCTGGTTTCATGGTCACTCTCAAAAACATTTTTGAAGGGCGAAGTCTCCACTTTTAGCCTGGAACTGCCACCTTACAGACCACCACGAATTTTGCAGACTCTTTACACCTCACTAATTGACAGGACACTTTTTGTACTTTGGAGGGCGATTGTTTTTGCTGTGCCTGCCGGACTGTTAATTTGGCTTGTTGCAAATATTCATATTGGTGATCTCTCAATTGCGGAGCATTTTATTAAGTATGCTGATCCGATTGCTTTTTTCTTTGGTCTCAACGGGGTCATCTTTCTCGCTTACATTATTGCAATTCCCGCGAACGAAATTGTAATACCTACAATTTTGATGCTTACAGTAATGTCAGCTAAAATCGCAGGTGCAGGTGCCGGAGCGGGTGTTATGTTTGATCTTGATGAAGCACAAACTGCGTCTCTGCTTCAACACGGCGGTTGGACGATGTTAACGGGCATAAACTTGATGCTTTTTTCGTTGTTGCACAATCCGTGCTCAACCACTATCTACACCATCTACAAAGAAACAGGCTCCATTAAGTGGACACTCTTCTCCACTTTTATGCCAATCGTAATGGGTTTGGTTATAACTTTTGTTGTAACTATGATTTGGAGAATGTAAAAAAAACGGGGAATATCTTATTCCTTTTAAATTAATCGTGACATTTGGTTTATGGGTTTAATATTCATTATATTTTGCATAAAGAAATTACGATATAAGTGAGTCTGAAATGGCAAAAAATAATCAAACAATCATCGTTCTGCTTGTGGTTACAATTGTACTTCTTGCAGTTGCTCTTGGAATTGTAATTATAAAAGGGGGTTTTCTTGCCAGCAAAGCGGGTGAAGTGAAGGATACTTCTCTCACTGCACAGCTAACTGACCTGGTACCGGTTTCCGCTAATGTCAGCTCAACTCTTCCCGCGAGTTATGGCTTTGTTTACACACCCGATAAATCGTTCGATGGTAATGACTTTACATGGTGGAGTCCAAATGGTGAATATTACGGGCAATGGATAGATTATCAATTGGGGCAAACTCAAAAAGTGCGGGGAATCAAAATTCTCAACGGGTCTCACTATCCGGAATTTTCAAATGGTGGTGAATATTTTGGCGACCTTTACTACCAAAATGCAATATTAACAGAAGCAATCCTTCAATTTTCTGATGGATCGACCAGAAATGTATCTTTCAGAGTGTTTGACGGTTTGCAGACAATTGAATTTCCAGAAGTTTCCACATCATCAATTAAAATTGTCTTCAAAGGTGTAGTCCCGGGGAAAAGATGGCAAGATGTCTGCATCTCCGAGTTCAGAGCTTTGGTTGTCAAGGAGGTATTTTAGAACTCGCAATAATTCTTAACAGTTACCATCTCAGTTTAATATATCCTAATTATTAATCATCTCTAATCGAAAGGAACAATATGAGAAGGCACTTCTTATTTGTTTTATCAGTATTCATTTTCAGCACGATAAATATTTTTTCTCAGGATTTTATTCTCACCGAGCCGTTTACCCAGTTGGACTTTGAAGCTGTTCGCACATATAATGAGACAAAAATCACCGATTTCCGGCTCGATCCTGTAATTAGGGAGAAATTGATGCCTTATTATCGCAATGCAATCAAGGAACAGGGAGTGATGATGGAAATTCATCTCACATCTGCGATCGACAAAGACTCAATTGTGACGCTTCAGGACAGCACAGTTTGTGAGTATGATAAAGAAGGGAGACTCGTCTCGATAATTGTGAACGACAGAGTGAAATCGAATAATTCTAAAACAGCTTCACTTTTCTTTGAATATGATAAAAAAGGTGACCTCGTAAAGATTAAAGGGGACAAAAAGACCATCCGTTCGTTCACAAGAGACAAAAACGGCAAAATTACAAAGGCAGATAACATCACCTATACCTATAAAAAAGGTGCACTTCAAAAAGTCGGAAAAATTTATAAAGACGGTAACTACTTCATTGATGCCAAAAAGACCGGGCAGATCATGGACCGGTACGAAGGCAAATATGATGAGTACGGCAGAGCGTGGGACATCCGGTGGCACGAAGCGGGAGTTGTACTTCTGTTTGACACAAGAGACAGATGGAGCATGTCTGACGGTGGCGGTGAAGGATTTAACACAAAAATTGTGGTTGAATATAAAGACGGATTAATGACTCAGCTTCAAAAAACAGACGGCAGTTATGTCGATGAGTCGTTAAGTCAGGTGATTACCTCCACTGTCTATAGAATCTACAGAGATGGAAAATAAACATTCTCATCTTCGAGCTAAACAATTTAAAAAATTCAAAATCCCCGACACTCCTCGGGGATTTTTTTTGTAAGGATTCCGCTTATCAAAAAGCTTATTCTCAAATTACCAAATGCTTCTAACCCCTGGTTCTATTTCAAATAAATTATTTTTTGAGTTTCTGTTTTGTTTTCAAACTCTATCCGACATAAATAAACTCCTGAAGTTAGGTTGGAAGGCATAGTTAACATGACCTCTTGTTTCCCAAATGGCAAATATCCAGGATTTAATCTCAACACTTCCTGACCAAGAATATTAAAAACTCTGATGATCACATTACCAGAAAAGGGAAGGTTAAACGATAATTTTGTGTTGCCGTTAAAAGGGTTTGGATAATTTTGTGAAATTGTAAATATCTCGGGTATTTGTTGCTCATCTTCAATTCCTGTTGTTGTGGTGTCTCCATAAACCATTCCATTAACAAAGGCACCTTTTAATTTATACTCTGTCTGACCAAAATCAAAAGATGCTTTTGCCTCCACTATACCTATACCGTCAACTGATGTGATAAGATACCAATACCATGAACCCACTTCCACGTCTCGGGTGACTCGGTACTTGCCAAAATGTTGTTTGTAACTGATATCCTTAACCCGACAATATTTACTTGAATGTCCCAAAGCCTGCATTCCTGAAATATCGCCTTTGATGAGTGTATTATCGTCAATCAGGTATTCATACCGGGTTGAATCAGGTCCCCAATTAAGAAGTTCAAAGACTTTTCCGTTTTTATCCCTTCTTTCGATTTTATGGAAATACGGATTGTAATTAAATCTGTCTGACAAAAAGTATTTACCAAATCCCGGCACAAGTGTATCGTCCACAATCCGGGTAGTAATAATAGTGTCGATTTTATTGCTCCATGGATTTTCGGACCACCCTGTTTTCCTGTAAACCCAAAAATCACCAACATTAAGTGGATAAAAGTCAAATTCAATAGCCGGAAAAGAGACAGATTTTACTTCTTCGTACAAATTGCCAATCTTCTTGTATATCTTATCTCTTGTCGATAAAAAGAGTTCTGTCGATTTGTTTACTGTTGCAGAACCTGTTATTCTCTGGTCAAAGACATGGGAAACCGTTGCTCCGGTCTGATTTTGAGAGACAAGTGGGATGCTGAACAAACTATCGGCATGATAAAAATAAAGACTGTCATCAGGTGACTTGTAGGCGATAAACTTTAAACTTCCAAAAAGCCATTGAATTGTCGGGTTATATGTGCCCGGGTTCCCGCCCTGGTTTGAATACAATATTTTGTTTATCCATTCATACTCTCTACACAAACTGATAAGTGTGAATTTGCTGTCTTGTGTATAATAGACTGAAACTGTGTCGTAATATGAAGGCTCATAAATATTTGTATAGTTTATACCACCGTCAGTTGAGCGGACTACCTTCCCAAAATTCAATCCGGTCACTTCCATATCGTTAAAGGGAGAAACATCAAATATTTTTTCAATCTGGTGGAGCATTTGGAATGTTTTACAATAGTCGTACGAGACCTTGTATTCGCCATCAATTTTTAAATAAAATTTTCCCGGATTTTGTTTTGAGGCGAAAAAGTAT
Organism: uncultured Ignavibacteriaceae bacterium; assembly: GCA_964431385.1. Lineage (GTDB taxonomy): Bacteria > Bacteroidota > Ignavibacteria > Ignavibacteriales > Ignavibacteriaceae > UTCHB3. Next base: position 115,308 of record CAYSJM010000004.1, read on the forward strand.
TCTATTTGTTTATTGGGAAAGAAGAGATCAATACCGCTTCCTGTGATGAATGCTCCCGAAGAATCTCCAACAATCTGTCCTGCAAAATAAAAGCTATCGGGGTGTTCCGCTGAAAACGAGATAAATTTAACCTCCTCAAGAGAAATAAGCTGTGTCGTTAAATATTCTGTTTTACCGCTGAAAAGCAATGTTTCGTCCCCTGAATTGAGATTCTTGCGATAAAGTTTGTTCTCAAATAGAAGTTCATAGTCATTTATGGTAGAGGTGAAGTGTCGGTAGAAAATATATGAGGTGTTGTTGTGGTTGAGAGCATACTCAACCTTTAGTCCCGGAGCCTGCCACGGGGCTTGTGCAAACAGTGTTGAAACCAAAAGAAATAAAGATATAAGCTTTTTCATGCCATGCCGAATTTAATTTTAATATGATGACTAAATCTAAAAAAAAACAAACCCACGCAAATAATTTTTTTACTTTTTGATGAATTAAAAATAATTTATAATATTTATTCCGGTTGCTTATAATAAAATGATTGCTTGGGAGGTAAGATGAGTTCTCATCAAAAGTAAAGAGATTATTAAAATATACCTGAAAGGGTATAAACATTAGTGCCAATTGGTAATTTATACCCGAAAAGGTATAAAAATTAAAAAATAGTTGTTTTTATACCCGAAAAGGTATATTATGTTGGTTGTTAATTTGGATTATTTATGTCTATTGAAAACCTGTCTGATTTTGTGAAGGCAAAAAGAAAATATCTTGGTTATACCCAGGTCCAGCTCGCAATGAGAGCCGGAGTTGGTTTGCGATTTCTTAGAGAATTGGAACAGGGAAAAAAATCCCTCCAGATGGACAAAGTGAATAAAGTTCTCTATCTCTTCGGACATGAACTTAGACCGGCAAAAATTATCAGAGGTGAATCCGATGATTAAACGAGGGAAAGTGTATTATGGTGATAACCATTTTTTGCTTCATAAG
>CAYSJM010000005.1:0-44639 GCA_964431385.1 uncultured Ignavibacteriaceae bacterium
CGAGGGCAGAATAAATGTTTAGTTTACAGGAAAAAATAGTAGCAAAGGTGAAAAACGGCTAATTCTGGGGTTGATAAAAAATGATTCGGGAAGAAGAATTGATTTTTTTGACCGACCCACATGCCACTAATTTTTCATCTGAACACGGAAAATTGCGTACTCAAAAATTTTAGCTAAACCCAACCAAATTTTTTGTCCATATCGTATTTAGGGAGCCAAAAAAGTGACCCTGCTTTATGTATCTTTTTCCGTTCGGATTTTGTAAATTTTGGATTGGTTTTTTGTATTTAATTTATTTGATTCATGTTAATTTAAGAGAGAAGAGACATTCCGAAGATGAAACTAAAATTATTCATGTTGTTCATACTGCTACTCAGTAGTGCCACATTCCCACAGTTGAGCAATTTTCTTGTTAAAACTTCAGATGGAGAATTGCAATTTCTCGTATATGGAGAAACTGTTAACCCGTTTGCAATTTATAACGGCTCAGGATCGATTCAGAAAGTAAAGAATATTTCAAAACCGGTAGTCACTGATAAGGTTTTGAGCCTTGACACTTCCAAAATGGACTTCAAAATTTTCCAGACTACTGTCGCAGGTATAGTGAAATTAAATTTTTACTATTTCGATAAGAAAGAGATTTATCTAATCAAGTTAAACTTTGAAAATGATAAATCTTTCAACAATCTTGAACAATTTCTCGGAACACTGTTTCAGGAAATAAAAGTTGTAAAGGGAGAACCCGGAATCAGTTTCAGAAAAGCCCAATATAAAGCAGATGTTGCCGGGACAGGTACAAAAATTCCCCTCACAGTTACTGCTCTCATCGACTCACGGGCTGGAAAGAAGGAAGTAATCTTTGGATTTACCGATGAACCAGAAGTCTATTCAAAAATTTCTGAATTTGGTTATCCCAAAATTGAAGTTGATCTTAATGCCCTCTCTGAACAGAAACTTTTCGAATATTACAATGTGATGGCTTCGGAGTTATATGAAGTGGTGGTGGATGCACAAGCTTTTTATAAAAAAGATAAAGCTGCCGGCGGTGGCGGAAATTCATTCGTCGGATATCAGATTCCTGCAAATATGAAAGAGACACAGAACTGCGTTTTCAGCATCGAATCGGTTACCCCCGGCGAAATAAAACTGATAGCATCATCAAAATTGAATATTCCCGGACAAGATGGAGTAAGCCCGCTTAAGGTGAGATTTACAACGAGACCGGATGATATGCAGCCTGAAGTGGCAAACTGATTATAATGCTTCACTGTCGTTGTTAATGAATTTTGAGGTTGTCAGAGTGGCAACCTCTTTTTGTTTTAAAGACTTTTCGATCAATCAAAAAAAAATAATTCCTTCTGATTGAATCCTTTTCCATCTTTTGTGCATCCGATTAATACTGAAAGGAAATAATTATTAATGGAAATAATCACCCTCGTGATAGCATTTTTAGTCGGATTGATAATGGGACTAACAGGTGCAGGAGGTTCAATTCTTACGGTTCCGGTTTTTACCTATCTATTAAAGCTTGATGTCTTAACCACTACCACCTATTCGTTGTTTGTGGTAGGTACAACCTCGATCGTTGGAGCCATAAAAAACATTATTGCAAAAAATGTGGATTTGAAACCGGCGGCTTTATTTGCAATCCCCTCTTTGATAATGGTAGTGATTACACGGGCAATTATTGTACCCCTGATCCCCACAACGATATTAAATTTTGGGAGTTACGAGCTTTCTCGTCAGAATCTTCTATTGGGCTTATTTGCAGTGATGATTATTTACGCCGGAGTCTCAATGCTGAGAAGCCGAAAAGAGAGTGTTCAAAAGCAGCCGGAAAACAGTGGATTATTTTTTCAGGGAAGTGTACTTGGTCTAATAATGGGGCTTCTTGGGGCAGGTGGTGGTTTTATGATCGTTCCCGTGCTTGTACTTTTTGCCGGTATGGAGATGAAAAAAGCGATTGGCACTTCCCTTCTGATTATTTCAATTAATGCAATGAGCGGTTTTCTTGCCGGTTTCGCTCAAATCGAACAAATTGACTGGATTTTACTCGTAAAATTCTCATCGCTTATGATTGCCGGAATTCTCACGGGTGGATATTTTACCCCAAAGATAAATACAACTCTCTTAAAAAAAGGTTTCGGTTATTTTATTCTGGTGGTTGCAGCCTATATGATTTTGAAAGAATTTATTTTTTAATTTACAGATTGCTCTTTCAGTCTGAACGAAAAGTTTTATAAATATAAGGAGATACAATGTTAAGAAATCTATTTTTTGGAAGCAGCAAGGTGAAAAACCTTTCTGCAAACGAATTTCACGATGCCTTCAAAGGTGATGCCAATTCTGTGGTACTGGATGTAAGAACTGCGGGTGAAGTCTCAGGAGGCTACATCCCGGGTGCAAAAAACATCGATTTGATGTCACCCGGTTTTGCCAACCAGATCGAAAAATTAGATAAAAATAAAAGTTACTACATCTACTGCAGAAGTGGCAGCAGGAGTTATCAGGCTGGTATGATAATGGCAAAAGCCGGATTTGAGAAGGTTTTTAACCTTTCAGGCGGGATTATGAGTTGGAAATTTGAAATTAAAAGATAAGGAGTCAGATAATGTTTTTTAAGCACATTTATGAACCGGGTCTTGCTCATGCAAGTTATATTGTTGGCTGTCAAAAAACGGGTGAAGCACTCGTTATTGATCCTAAAAGGGATATTGAGGATTATTTAAAAATCGCAGAACAAGAAAAATTAAGAATAACCCATATAGCTGAAACTCACATTCACGCCGATTTCCTCGCCGGTTCTCAAGAACTGGCAGAAGTAACGGGTGCAAAATTGTATCTCTCTGACGAAGGAGGGGCTGATTGGGAATATTCGTTCCCACATGTTGGATTAAAAGATAAAGACTTTTTTATGGTGGGCAATCTTAAAATTGAAGTAATGCATTCACCCGGTCATACTCCCGAACATATTTCATTTATACTCACAGATACCCCTGCCTCACCCCACCCCGTGATGATTTTCACAGGTGATTTTGTATTTGTTGGTGATGTCGGAAGACCTGATCTTTTAGAAAAAGCTGCGGGAATTGCCGGGACAAAAGAGACCGGTGCCAGACAGATGTTTTACTCCCTAAAAAAATTCAGTAATCTGCCTGACCATCTCCAGGTCTGGCCTGCTCACGGTGCCGGTTCTGCATGTGGTAAAGCACTTGGTTCGGTTCCCAGCTCCACTGTTGGTTATGAAAAGCTTGTAAATTGGGCTTTTAAAATCGATGATGAAGAAAAATTTGTAGAAGCACTTCTTGAGGGACAACCTGAACCCCCAAAATATTTTGCACAAATGAAGAGATTAAATAAGACCACGAGACCACTTCTTACAAAGGTTCCTGAACCAGCAAAAATGCACACTGAAAATATTTTGGAAGCAATTAATTCGGGAATCAGAATTATTGACACCAGAAATAAACTTTCTTTCTCGGGCGGGCACATTCCCGGCAGTATAAATATTCAAGATAATTCTGCTTTTAGTACCTGGGCTGGCTGGATTCTTAATTATCAAGATCCATTTATATTAGTAGCACCATCATTTCGTGTTGAAGCTTTAACAAAAGCCCTGATTCGAATCGGATTGGATAATGTTTATGGTTTTATCGAAGATGTTGAAGAACTTGCTAATGCAGGACTCGAATTAGAGATTCTTAAACAGTTTACTTGCAACGACCTCGCCCAAAACAGGGATGAGTGTTTTATTCTCGATGTACGAAATGAGACGGAAAGAATTGCGGCAAGAATTGATGATTCCACTCATATTTTCGCAGGTTACATTACTGAACAGGTTGAGGCTCTTCCATCTGACAAGACCATAGTTGTGCATTGTGCCGGTGGTGACAGGTCGGCTATTGCAGCAAGTTTATTGCTCTCGATGGGATTTGATAATGTAGTGAATCTAACAGGCGGAATAAACGCCTGGATTCAAAGTGGCCATCCAATAATTAGCGGGCCCGAACTACAAACTGCTTAAGTGACCGGAAAAATCTCTAATTATTAAAATCTATTTCCGCTGGTACACAATCCCGAGCGTTAGAGGCGAATCTCCTGATTTTGAAAGGATTATTCCAATCTGGGTTCCGGGATTGTCGTTCCAATCAGCAGTGAAAATTTTGTTACCCGAGACCAGACCTTCCGTTTCGGATTTCACATCCTCTGTTTTTGACGAATCATTTAACACAACTTCATCAGCCGAGGCTTTGCCCAACTCTTTCTCCAGTTGAGATTTCACCGACTTATAGATTGAGATTGCTTCATCCGGTTTTTTTTCATTTACTTCAAACCGAATTGTACCCGAATAAAGAGTGCCCGACTCGTCGAAAAAATAATAAACTTCTGCTTTATGACCATAGACTTCACCTGAAAAAACGATTCGTGAGGAATCTCCCCCTGTCAATTTCAGTTTTTCATTTTTCTTAACTTCATCCGCGGTCATCCCCCACTGAACTGCCCGGAATCCTCTTACTGCGGTCTGTTGAGGCTCTTCGGTTTCAGCGGGTTTTTCGCTTTTTGAACAACCGGTAAAAGTGAATAAAAGGGGCAATCCGAGTAGAATAACAAACGAAGTTATGGTACGAAACGAATTTATTTTAATTATAAATCGATGGTATGATGTGATCATTTTAATCTGTCCGAATGTAAATATTGCAAATCTAAATTTACGAAATATTTATTTTCTTAAAGCACTCTTGACAATAAAAACTCCCTTTGATGTCAATTTCTTCAACGGAAGTGGAAGTATGCATGACACAGTCCCACTCGAGGCAATGTACAAGCCCCATATTGTGACCAAGTTCATGATAAACCTCCTTTAGAGTTCGCGTAAAAAGAAGGTCAAAGTCGGCTTCACCTGTGTATAGTTCCTCATGTAATCTGAAGAGGGAAACCACAGAAAGTTTCCCTCTTAATTGTGCTTCGCCATATACATATTTGAAGACCGGATTAAACAAATCAACATTTAAAAGGGCCATCCTGAAAGCGGTATTCCCATTGTGTGTTATCACAAGGTGTTGTAAAATATCCGGCGTGTAATACTGATTTCTTTCTTCGTTGAATGCAGTTTCCAGATCGAATAACGATTCATATTGATGCACTTCCAATGGAAGTTTGTTCTCAACATCCGTTTTAATTTTTTTGAACAGAATTGAATCGTTGAAACCGAGAAATTCGATTTCAAATATCTTTTTGGTATTCTTTTTCGTGAATAATTTTTTGAACAAACTACAACCCGGTGATACTTCAGCGTTCGATATTGTATTTATTCATTTTGTTGTAAAGTGTAACCCTGTCGATACCGAGAACTTTAGCAACCTTCGAAATATTGAATCCATACTTTTCCAACATTCTGATAATGTGTTTTTTCTCCACCATTTCCAGAGCCTCATCTTCATCAGGTTTTTGTGCATGAATGTTAAACGGAAGATCATCAGGTTTTAGCTCACCACTTCTTCTTATAACCACTGCCCGCTCGATTGCATTTTCAAGTTCCCTAACATTTCCGGGCCAAGAGTAGTATTGCAAAAATTCCATTGCATCTTTTGAGATTCCTTTAATATTTCTGTTCATTCCCGAAGCAAATTTTTGCAAAAAATGTTCAGCAAGTAGTGGAATATCATCCTTCCGATCCCGAAGTGGAGGTATAGTTAAACTAAAAACATTCAATCTGTAATAAAGGTCTTCTCTAAATCTTCCCTCTTTTACCATCTCTTCGAGAGACTCATTGGTTGCACAGATTACTCTAAAATTACTCGAAATCAGATCATTCCCACCAACTCGCGTAAACTGTTTCGATTCAATGACTCTGAGTAAATCGATCTGTGTTTTAGGTGATACCAGTCCAATCTCATCGAGAAAGATGGTACCGTTATCAGCGAGTTCAAATTTTCCTTTTCGTTTATATTGTGCACCGGTAAATGCCCCCCTTTCGTGCCCAAAGAGTTCACTCTCGAGCAAAGTTTCCGGAAGTGCACCACAATTCACCGTGATCATGGGGAAATATTTACGCGGTGAATTGATGTGAATGGCTTTGGCAACCAATTCTTTACCTGTTCCACTCTCACCATAAATAAGAACCGTTGTATCAGCTCCCGCAACCGTGTTAATCAACTCGTAAATCTTTCTCATTTCAGGAGATTCACCTATCAGATTATCAGGTTTTATCAGGTCCTCAATTCGCTCTTTCAGTTTCCTGTTTTCGTTAACGAGTTCTCTATCCTTTAATGCTTTGTGAATAAGATGAGTAAGCTCATCGGGATCAACGGGTTTTGTAACATAATCGTAAGCCCCCTCCTTAAGTGCCTGAATTGCAGTGGTAACAGATGCAAAAGCCGTAATCATTATAACTGTTGCATGAATATCGATCTGTTTAATCTTTGCCAGCAATTCCAGACCGCTCATTCCAGGCATTTTGATATCGAGCAAAACGATATCAAATTTATCAACTTCATAAACTTTAAGGGCTTCTTCACCGCTATCGACCGGGGTTACATCAAAACCTTCTTCTTCAAACCAATGAAATAGCGATTCTCTAAATATTTTTTCATCGTCAACTACTAAAATTCTCTTTCCCATTATTTAACTCTCGGTAATGTTATCAAAATTGTTGTACCTCTGTTCGAAGTTTTCTCCACTTCCACATTTCCTTCGTGTGCATGAATAATGCCATATACGACGGAAAGACCCAAACCCGTTCCTCGAACTGCCTCTTTTGTTGAATAAAATGGTTCAAAGATGTGCGGCAGATCTTTTTCTGCGATTCCACACCCCTGATCGATTATTCTGATGTTAATCAACTCACCGGCATCATCCACCTTAACGGTTATTGTCCCTCCCCCACTCATCGCCTCGATGGCGTTAATCAAGAGTGAAAGGATAACCTGTTGTATTTTTTGCGGATTACCATTCACAATTACAGGTTCTGTTGGAATCTCTTTTACAAGTTTTATCTGATTTATCTCAAGGTGGTGATTTATAAGCATTTCTGAACGGGAGATAATTTCAGCAAGATTTGAGTAAAGATATTGTTCATCACCCCGATGTGAGAAGAGAAGCAGATCTTTAACAATGCCACCACATCTTTCCGACTCTTCGGCGATCAGAGTGAGAAACTTGATAATGTCCTGAAATTCATCCTCTTTTTGCTGCTTATTAAGCTTTTTGATAATGAGTCTTGCATAATTGAGGATGCCGGCGAGTGGATTGTTTAATTCGTGAGCCACAGTTGCAGAAAGTTTCCCAAGTGAGGCGAGTTTCTCGACTTGAATTATCCCTGCATAAACATTTTTTAGCTCATCAGTTTTTTCTTCAATTTTTGTATTGAGAGTGTCATTCCACTCTTTTATCTCCTTGTAGGCACTATCGAGCTTCATCGACATCTCGTTGAATTGAGATGCCATCTCTCCAAATTCATCGTTGCTCTCCAATTCAATTTTGTAATTAAGATTTCCACCCGCTATCTGTCCAATTCCTTTGGTAATCTTTTTAATTGGCCTGATAACAAGAAATGTAACCAGAAGCCCCGTCAAGAGAGAAATAATAGCCATACCGACCAACGAATTTGTTATTACGGTCTCAATATTCGCCTCAACTATGTCGTCTATGTTTTCGAGCGACATCTTCACTTCCAAAATTCCCAATATCTTCGAACTATGCTCGTCTGAGTGACATCCGGAAGTGGAGCAATCTTTTTCATTCTCTATCGGATTTAGCAAGAGCATATATTTGTTGGTGCCATCGTTCACTATCCTTCGCCTGTCGATGAGGGATAATTTCTCGAGTGGGCGCTGATTTGAAGAATGGCACGGAGAGCAGATATCTGACTTGATACTCACACTCTGCTTTAAATATTTTTTATCCCCCGAGAACCTTACGAATCCCTCTTTATCGTACAGTTTAATTGAGAGTATTCCATCTTTTTTCTCAAGATTTTTAAAAATCTCATTTACATGTTCTTTTGAGTTGAGGATCATGCTGTAGCGAGTGGAATTTTTAATCAATTCACTAAGGTTGTAGGCATTGGTCGAGAGAGACTCGATCATGTCTTCTCTGAGTTTGGCAGTGGTCAGGAGAGTTTGGGTAACAAGCATAACAACCAAAACGGCTGAAGTTATAAATACTAATTTGAAGCTGAGGCTTCCGGTAATCTTTTTCATCTTAATTTTCGTAAATAAAAAAATCAATTCACATAGTTAAATTATAATAATTTAGTATATTAAAAGAATCAAATTTTGATTTTTTTGGCACTTCTAAAAATATTTTTTGCAAAATGCAGAATTTATTTGGAAGTGTCCGAAAAATACCTTAATTTTTAGTTTCTCATAATTGTTATAATTATATCGGTTCTATTTTATGCGAACACTTTCTACACTTTTCGTCCTTCTTTTCCTGGCAACACCCTTGTTTAGCCAGAGTATCAACGGCAGGATCAGCTCGTCAGTCTATATGTTTGAGAGATATGACGCCCCTGCCACCTCCGACTTCCAAGCCAGAGGTTACCATTCTGCGATCCTTAATTTGAATTATGACAAATATTCATTGAGGACCTACTTAAATTACGAGAATTATTTCAACACCGGCACTGACTCTAGAATGAGGGTTTATAACCTTTACTTTGAAGCCAGAAAACTTTTTGACATTGCAACGGTTAAAATAGGCAGACAGCCTGTCTTCTCCACCATTGCGGGCGGAGTTTTTGACGGTGTCTCTGTGAATGCTTCTTACAAAATGTTTGGTCTTGATGCCTGGTATGGTGGAAATGTACCCGCTTATCAGAAACTTGAAATTACCGACAGTTGGAAAGATGATTATTTGCTGGGTGGTGAATTGAAAGCTCAGATTCTTCCACAGCTTCTAATTGGTGTTGGCGGGTTTGTAAAAAACTTCAAACCGTACTCATATACGGCAACCCGTTTGGATGATGCATTCAACCCGATTTCGGTGTTGATTCAGGAAAAATCGAATCAGTATCAATTCCTCCAGGGAAGAATCTCTTATGATCAGGGAAAAGGCTTCCAGTTTAATGCCAGATATGAATATGACATGAACTATAAGAAAACTTCCCGGATTGAATTTGACGGAATCTCAAGTCCTGTTGACAAGTGGCACTTCAATCTCTACTTCAACTACCTGGCTCCAAGAATCAGATACAATTCAATTTTTTCTGTATTCGATTTTGCAAACACAACTGAACTTGAAGTTGGTGCAGGATACGATCTGACAAAGAGCATTACACTTAACGGTAGAGTTGGTGTGGTTAGCTATTTGAGCGAAAACTCAAGCCGCTTCACCCTCTCAGCCAATACAAGTTTTGGTTCTTTGAGTTACAGAAAAAGCCTTGGATATGCGGGTGAACAAGATGCAATTTCGCTCTATCTCGCAAAATCACTTTTTGACGGGCTGATTACTCCATCAGCAGGAATAGCTTATACCAGTTATAAACTTACTCCTGACGCAGAAACAAACAGTCTAACAACCATCATGGGTGGTCTCAATATCAGAGCTATCAGATGGCTGTCATTCGATATTCAGGCTCAATACCTGAACAACAAAATTTACAAGAACGATCTCAGAATGTTCTTCAAAGCTAATTACTGGTTTAACACAATTTTTTAGATAGATGGCTATGAAAACAAAATATATTTACCTAAGTCTGACGATCCTTGCTGTTGCGTTTCTGCTGTTTTCGGCTTTTACTTCAAGAAGCCATTTAACTTCAGACTCTGCGACGAAGGTTATCAAATTTTCACATCAGCTCCATTCCTCCGTTATGGAGTGTGCAGATTGCCATACCGGCGTTACAACTGCCGCTTCATTAAACCAAAGAATGTTGCCTGAAAAATCCGTTTGTGCAAGCTGCCACGATGTGGAAAGCTCCGACAAATGCGGTACCTGTCACTATGAAGATGTTTTTGAACCACTTCAGCAAAAAACATCCGGACTCATTTTTAATCACGCTTTCCACCTTAAGAATGCCCCTCTTAGTGGAAATGGTGATAAATGCCTCGGTTGCCATAAAGATGTAAATCTCTCAACCGGTGTTGAACTTAGAGGGAAATACAATCCTACGATGGAAGCTTGCTGGACTTGCCACGCAGAGACCAAACTTGCAACCAATGCTTGTGAGGCCTGCCATGTCTCGACCGCAAATCTTATTCCTGAAACCCATAAACTTGCTGAATTCTCAACGAGACATAAATTCGCTGCAATGGCTCCCGGAGCAAATTGTATGATGTGTCACGACAATTCATCCTGTCAGGAATGCCATGTGGCTAACTCTGTGATGACCGAAGCCAACACAAATGAGAGTTTCTACAAACCGGGTGAAGGAAGCAACTTTACTGATGGTGCCAAAGTTCAAAAACTCTCGAGAGTTCACGACCTTAACTATAGATTCTCACACGGAATCGATTTTAAGGGAAAAGCTTCTGATTGCCAGACCTGTCACCAAACTGAAACTTTCTGTTCGACCTGCCATAACCAAAAAGGTGGCGATTTTGCTCAAGCAGGATTTGTCCCCTATTCACATACCAAAACAAATTTTGTTATGATTGGTGTAGGTTCAGGTGGTGGTGAGCATGCCCTGATGGCAAAGAGAGACCTTGGTTCATGTGCTTCTTGCCATGATGCTGCCGGTGCTGATCCTGTTTGCGTTCAGTGTCATAACGATGCAGACGGTATTAAAGGTACAAATCCAAAAACTCACCTCTCCGGATTTATGAAAACCGAAAATGGCGACTGGCATAAAGATATGAACGCAGTCTGCTATAATTGTCACACTGATGTAAACGCAAAACCTAACGGGATAACCGGTATAGGATTCTGCGGTTATTGCCACAAATAATCGCTGAGGTCAAGTAAATGAAAAAGTTATATTTTTATTCTGTCTTATTAACCGTCTCATTGGCTTTCCTCATGGCAGGTTGCAGTAAACTTAAGGATAATATCCCTGCTGCTCCGGTGGTAAAAGCCCATTCAGAAGGAATCGTTAAAAGAGGTGCTGCTGACCATCATGCAGTTCTGATCAAAAATCAGAAATATAATATGAAACCTTGTACTACCTGCCACGGCAGCGACTACAAAGGTGGAATTATTGGTGCAGAAGCCTCGTGTTTAAAATGCCACACGCAGCCTAAAGGTCCGGAAGCATGTAATACCTGTCATGGTAGCTACAGAGACCCGTCAATTATAGCTCCAACAACAAATGGTGCTCATAATGTACACCTCTACGCAAATGTCCAAGGTAAAAAAGTAGCTTGTAATGAATGTCATACGGTTCCAGCTTCGTACTACGCAGCAGGTCACATTGACAATCCTGATGATCCGGCTGAATTGAATTTTGGTACTTTTACCAAAACACAATCGAATAAAACCGGAACAACTTACTTTAACGCATTATTACCCACTTATACCCCTGTTCCAACCTATTCAACAACCAACGGTTGTTCGAACAATTACTGCCACGGTTACTTCAAAAATGGTAACCTGACTAATACAGTAAAATGGACAGATGGAGCGAACGGTAAAAAATGCGGTAGTTGCCATGGTGATCCTGTAACAGGCAATCCGTTACCAAAAGGCACCCACATTCAGGGTTCTTTCGCTAACAATTGCACAGGCTGCCACAATTCCACAAAATACAATGCCACAACCAATACATGGACTGTTGATTCAACAAGAGTGCATGTTGATGGTAAGCTTCGTATCTTTGGAAATGATGTAGATTACTAAGAAAGGTTAACGGATAATTTTTATCCGCTCAAAGCTTAAGTCAAAGAGGCTGTCTTAAATGGGCAGCCTTTTTTTTATAACCCTGCCGTCAGCCATTTCGATCAGGTTGTCGCCAATAGCCATGAGGTCTTTGTTGTGCGTAACGATGACGAAAGTTTTCCCAAATTCATCTCGAAGTTTTAAGAACAGATCGTTTATTGCGTTTGCATTGTTTGAATCGAGGTTGCCCGTAGGTTCATCTGCAAGGATGACCTTTGGATCGTTGCTTAATGCCCTCGCAAGAGCAGCTCTCTGCTGTTCCCCACCGGATAACTCTGCGGGTTTGTGGTTTTTCCTGCCTTCCAGTCCTGTGATGGCGATCAGTTCAAGTGCCTTTTCAAAGGCTTCTTTTTTTCCCTTACCAGCAATAAGAAGTGGAATTGCAACATTCTCGAGAGCAGTAAATTCCGGCAAAAGGTGATGAAACTGAAATACAAATCCGATGTTTTCATTTCTAAATTTAGACAGTTTCTTCTGACTCAACGAAAAAAGATCGGTTCCCAGCATGCTCACTTGTCCGGAGTCGGGTTTGTCAAGCCCACTGATGATATGTAGAAGCGTACTCTTCCCGGCACCTGAAGCACCAACAATCACAGAGATTTTATTTTCAGGGATGGTTATATCAACACCCTTTAGAACATCAAGTTTGTTTTGCTTTGAGACTTTGTAAGATTTTACAAGTCCACTGCCGCTAATTATATCGTTCATATCACTCATTTGTTAATTCTGACAATTTTATTCGGAAGAAGAATCCGGTTAACTTCGTTATATTAGCTGATGAAATCAAAAAAATAGCTCGAGACCTTTATCATTCCCACCTTATCGCATCAATTGGATCAATTTCAGCTGCTTTTTTTGCAGGATAAACTGAAGCAAGAAGTGAGAGCCCGATTGAAGCCGATAGTATAAGAATATAATCAATAAGGTTAAGTTCCATCGGCATATATGACATTTTGAATCTTAAGGGGTCAAGTGCAATGATATGGTAGTTTATTTGCAGATAATAGGTACCAAATCCGATCAGACCGCCCGCTATGGTTCCAATAACACCCGTAAGGAACCCCTGAATCACAAAAATCCTGATAATAGTAGCTTTTTCCATTCCCATAGCAGTCAAAACGCCAATATCTCTTTTCTTCTCAATAACCGACATCGTCAAAGATGCGAGGATATTAAATACCGCCACTAAGATTATGAGCGAAAGTAGAAACCAGGCTACAAGTCTTTCCAGCATCATAACATTGTAAATATCGCTATGCAGGTCATACCAGGTTGAAAAGACAAATTTTGTGTCACCAAAACTATCTATCATGCTTTGTTTAACTTTGTTCGCTCTGGTATAATCATCAAATCTTATTTCATAACCTTGCACTTCATCCACATAACCGAGGACAAAACTGGCGTGGTCAAGATCGGTAAAAATATACTCACCATCGTATTCGTTATTCTTTGACTGGTATATTCCCCTGACGATAAGCTGTATATTCTGAACATTTCCTGCCCCTGAAACGAGATTTTCGATACCTGCAGGAGATAAAACAGTCAGGGTATCACCAATGCCGAGCGACAATTTTTCAGAAAGATTGATGCCAATAAATGCAGCCCCAATATCACCTGTAAAATCGTACTCTCCAAATCGAAGAGCCTTTTTTATTCCGTAAACATCTTTTCCTGACCCGGGATCAATCCCCTTTAAACGGGCAATTCTGTTATATTCTTTTGAAATAACCGCAGTTTTTCCTTCAACAAATCCTGAAAAAGAGTCTTTATAATCACTTTTTTCGATAAATTGTTTTATTGAATCGAGTGATCCTCCATTCTCTCCACCCACAGTCTCAATTCGAAGATGAGGTTCAAAACTGACTAAAAATGTTCTCACCATTCCTGCAAAACCGTTAAAAATTGCAAGCACAATTATTAGTGCCGCAACTCCCAAAGTGATGCCACCAACCGAGAGGAATGATATAATGGAAATAAAATTGATGTGTCGCTTACTGAAAAGATATCTCAGTGCGAAGAAAAGTGAAAGTGAACCCGTTTTCAATTGAACCTCAAGGCTTTTACGGGATCGATTCTTGCTGCTGCAAATGCAGGTATAAGAGACGAGAGGATACTTAGAGCGACTGAAATGGTAAACACAATAACAAAATAGGTTGGGTTTATCGCTATCGGCACTTTATCAACAAAATATATTTGAGGGTTTAGTTGCACCAGTCCAAACTCTGATTGTAAAAAGCAGAGTAAATAACCGAAAACTACCCCAACTATGGCGCCACCAATTCCCAGCAAAAGACCCCTCACAAGAAATATTCGTGTAATAAAACCGGGAGAAGCCCCAATGGCTTTTAGAGTGCCAATGGTGTTTGTTTTATCCAAAACAAGCATCAAAAGTGCACTTATTATATTAAAGGCTGCAACGACAATAATAAGACCAAGAACTATAGGAACAGGTTTTCTCTGCAATTCGATCCAGTTAAACATCTGCATGTTAGCTTCGACAAAAGTAACTGCAAAGTAGGGGTGACCAAGATTTTGTTGAATAACATTTTTAAGTGAATCAACAGCGACACCTCGATTAAGTTTTACTTCTATCAGGTTAATCTTGTCATCCATTTCATAAAGACGCTGTAACTCAGATAATGCAGTATAGGCAAATGCATCATCATACTTCCCCATTCCGGTCTGATATATGCCTGAAACCACAAAATTTTCAACAGCAGGAAGTGCAGTCATAGTTTTAAGATCTACGGCATTGATGGCAAAAAAGTTGATCATATCACCCGTTTTCACTCTTAACTTAGTAGCGAGTGTTTTGCCGATAATAACTTTATTCACCGAGTCCGCATCTAACCCCAAATCGAAACTGCCCGAGACTAATTTTAGTCCGTCTCTCCTCTTAAGGTAGTCGCCACTAATCCCTTTCAGAGTTACACCTTCATTTATCCGGTTTTTACCCAGAATACAAATTTTTTGAGCCCCAAGTTCTACAGAATTAAGATTACTCCCTGCAATTGATTTTATAGTCGTTTCTGCTTTTTCCGGTTCGGGTAAATCCTGGTTGCCATAACCGTAAATCTGAATATCTGAATCGAAAGTAACAAGTTTTTCGCTGATTACTTTCTCGTATCCTTCAAGCACACTTAAAGCCACGATAAGGGTGGTAACCCCCAACGCAATTCCGGCAAGGGCTGCAAAAGAGAAAAATGTGTAGGTTTTCGACTTATTGCCGGGCTTCAGATACCTTTTAAGCAAAAATAACGATGCACTCAAATTACAATCCCGCTGCTCTGCAAAGAAACTTTAGAATATCGAGTTCAGAACTGTCAGAAAGTGCTGTTTTATTCACCGGTTTTGATGATCCGGGTTTTGAAACATCCTTACCTGTTGGATCAAATTTTTTCTCATAGTTCTGAACAAAATCATTCTTGCCACAAGATAAAGTCCAGCTATATTCATTTTGACCATATTTGCTTTTTAGTACTTTATCAATGTTATCCGGAGCTGTTTGATCAAAATCTGATTGGAAAACATTTAGCATATTCAAATCAACATCTGCGGTAACAACAGCCTTTATTGAAGCGGTGATACTCGAGTCCGGATTTATTTTCAATTCTTTTGGTGAGTAAAAGAAATATTCATTCCCTCTTTTAATGAATTGTGCGTCTTTAACCACCGGCATCCACCCCTGTTTTGACATCTCATTCAAAATGGTCATTTTCTTCAACAGCTCTATTAACTTTTTATTTTTTTTGTATTTATATGCCTGAGCATAAAAGTCCAAAGACTCTTCATACGATTTGGAATTAAATTTCAGGTGCCCCTTTTCCATCTTGGTATTGTATATGATGTTGGCAATATACTGGATAGAGTCTTTTGGTGCATCTTTTCTCTTTGTAAGGTCGTTATAGGTTACACTCATCATTGAGTCAATCCTGTTTACAACTTCAAAGCCTTTGTCGTATTCGCCCACATCAAAATACATCCCGTACAATTCACTGAGTGCATTAATGTTTTTTGGATCCATTTCAAGAACCATGTTGAAGTGGTACACAGAGCTGTCTATGGTTCCCAGAAATTTATAAATTTGAGCTAAACCAAAATGTGAAATGCTGTAATATTTGTTGTTTTTATCGGGTCCGATTTCATTCAAGCAGAGCTGAAAATATTTTTTGCCGTTTTCAGCATCGTTTATCATCATAGAGACTCTGCCAACATCATTGTAGATATTTACTTTCGAGAAGTCAAAATCATTCCACCGAAAAACCGGCACTTCGAGATATTCCAATGATTCAAGATAAAACTTGATGGCTTCACTAAAATGTTTCTTTATTTTATTCGTGTCTTTGGTATCGGGTGGAACAAACTCTTTAACCATCCCTTTATAATAAGTAAGAATGGCTTTCATGTTCGATTTGCCTTCACCAAACAGCTTTAAACCTTGATCAAGATTTAGATTTGCACTTCGTTCATCTTTTGCATAGATAAAGGTTATGGCAATTTTTATGTAAACTTCAGGATCTTTTTTCTCTAAATTTAGAGCTTCAAGATATTTCATTCGGGCGTTCAGCACATCAGGCGGGCGTTTATTTAATAGCTTATCACCCTCCAATAGCAAGTCTTTATAGCCGGTCTGAGCCAACAATCCAAATTGAAGTAAAATTAAACACAACAGACCACTTAATAGTCGCGACATTATTTCCTCATTATAAGAATTTCTAAAATCAAACTCTAAATTTACCTATTTATACGAAATGAAGAGTCAATAGTTTCATGCATTTTTTTTGCCTCCCCTTGTGAAAGTGAAAATCTTGAAATAAATTTCGAGAAAAATCAAAAAAATATTTGGATAAAATTGATCTGAATCCTATATTTGTAATCTGTTTATTTTTAGTTCTGTAACATAATGTTTGCGGCAGAAAAACTGCCCATAGAATCCAAAGCCTTATATCGGGGTATAGCGTAGCCCGGCTAGCGCGCCTGGTTTGGGACCAGGAGGTCGCAGGTTCGAATCCTGCTACCCCGACAACATATTCTACATGGAAAATATCTATGGGCCCGTAGCTCAATCGGATAGAGCATCAGCCTTCTAAGCTGAGGGTTAGTGGTTCGAGTCCACTCGGGCTCACAAGAATTTATGGAACTACGGAACTAAAATTTATTTTTGAATTGTTTTTACTTTAGATGGCCCCATCGTCTAAAGGTTAGGACATCGCCCTTTCACGGCGGTAATAGGGGTTCGAATCCCCTTGGGGTCACAAAAAACCCTCATTTTCAGTAGAAGATGAGGGTTTTGTCTTTTTAAACACTCTCTCTAATTCAGTCAGGTATCTCTCTGCAAAACACCTGCACCTCCGGCGATACTCCATCAGAATAATTCATGAGTAACAAAAAAAAGCACTAAAGAAAAATAATTCCTTAGTGCTTCCATCGTTTGAAAACGAAAATTACGATTGCATGTTGTGGTAAACAGCTACAACATCCTCATCTTCCTCGAGGAGATCGATGAGTTCTGTCATCTCTTTTCGCTGTTCTTCGTCGAGTTCCTTGTACATATTTGGAATGTACTGAAGTTCGGAACTTTCCACTTCCACACCTTTGTCTTCGAGAGCCTTTTGCATCTTGCCAAATTCCTCGTAAGGACAATAAATGTAAACGAAGTCGTCGTCACTGTCCAGCTCATCCAATCCAAAATCGATAAGTTCAAGCTCCAACTCATCAACATCAGCCACAGAAGCTCTCTTCAACTTGAAGAATGCTTTGTGTTCAAAGTTGAATGCCACACTTCCCGAGTTACCGAGCGTACCGTTCCCTTTTTTAAAGTGGTGGCGAACATTTGCAACCGTTCTGGTAGTGTTGTCGGTGGCACATGCAACAATTACATAAATACCATGAGGTCCCATTCCCTCATAAGTAATTTCCTGATATCCTGTGGTATCTTTGTTCGAAGCCCTTTTAATTGCTGCTTCAACTCTGTCTTTTGGCATGTTAACGCTTTTTGCGTTCTGCATGGCGAGTCTAAGCTTCGAATTGGTTGCAGGATCAGGTCCACTGGCCTTCACCGCAATTTCTATCTCTTTTCGTGCACGATTAAATGCAACAGACATTTTGGCATAGCGTGCGAACATTGTATGTTTTCGCGTCTCGAATATTCTGCCCATAAGTCCCGATTTTTAATTAATCAATATGCAAATTTAAACAGAATTCTCTTTTTCATCAAATAAATCGCAAAAACTGTTAAAATGCACAGTAGCGATTTGGTTTTCACTTTCAGATTACCTGATGAGAACAAAGGCTCCCCAATAATAAGGTAATTTGTACTTGTTCCTTATTTCAGTTCGAGCTTTGTCGAATGATAATAATTTATCACCGGTTTTTAGCCAATTGGAGTAAAAACTTATCATAAATTCCATTGTTGCTGTATCGTGAACTCTCCAAAGACTCATCATCACACTTTCTGCACCCGCAACCATCAGTGCTCTTTGTAATCCATATACCCCTTCGGCATTCTGAATTGTACCCAAACCTGTTTCGCAGGCTGAAAGAACCACAAGATTTGTTGATGCAAGATCAAGATTTAGACACTCCTGTGCAGTAAGTATTCCGTTTTCGGAGATTTTCCATATAAACGGATCACTATCCAAGAATACACCTGCACCGGCGAGAAACAGACCTGAACGAAGGAGAGGATTTTGGGCTACAATTCCTCTGTCGAATCCATAGACTTTTTCATCATCCACTTCTTCATCTTTAATGAAATAGCCGTGAGATGCGATATGTAAAACTTCGGGTAGTCTAATCTGTTTTATTTTTGTCTCACTCGCATCAACTCGGGTAAAAAGATGCGATTCATTTCCGCTATTTTTCACTAATGAATCGATCATTTCCACTTCTCTTTTAGTCCCCGGGATGTCAGATAGCCAATATCTTTTAATATCTTTTCCCGCCTCGGTCGGGATTACACTTCTGTCGCTCTCCGGTGTGACTGATTTGTTCTGAGTTGAGTCAAATTTGTAAAGATCAGGATAGCCAAAAAGATAATTGCCTTTCCCCTTTCCCCGATTATCATCTCGTTTAACCAACTCCCTGGTGCTTATAACATTTTCAATTTCATATTCTTCATACACATATTTCCCCGTTGAGGGATTGATTAAAACGGCAGGATTTATCTTATGATACACACCATCTGCTGAAAAATAGATTTTTTCCACTCCCTGAAGATGGTATTCTATCGGAAGCCAAAAAAGATTATATAAATCTTTTAAGGTTTTAATTTCATTTTCGTTGAAATAATCTGTATCGATTGTTCTTACTGCATCGAGTAGAGCCTGGTAACCCTCTCCTTCCATTTTTTCCCCAAGAAACTGAAAACCAATTTCCGGATGATCAATCGTCTCAGGTGTAATGATCAAGTAGAGGTAGTGAACTGAATCGGGAGCTGCTTCATAGGGTCGAAATCTAAAAA
Organism: uncultured Ignavibacteriaceae bacterium; assembly: GCA_964431385.1. Lineage (GTDB taxonomy): Bacteria > Bacteroidota > Ignavibacteria > Ignavibacteriales > Ignavibacteriaceae > UTCHB3. The sequence goes on from CAYSJM010000005.1 coordinate 19,277, forward strand.
TTTCGAGTGCTGCCTCACCTGCTTTTAGATTCTTTCTTATCTCTTGCCATGTGATCGAAAGATCGATCAGAGAATCACCAGTCATTATCCCATTATTTAGTTCATTTTGAATATTTTTCGCCTCTTTTTCGAGAGATTCAAGATCATACCCGGTTTTTAATCTTTCATCCTTAGTAAAATTGTATAACTTCCCGATCAAATTTTTTATATCATCCAATTTTCGAATTTTTTCGATTTTTCCGGGATCACTAATTTTTCGCATCCTTTGTCGCTCATTCTTGAGTGCAGCGAGTTTTAATCCTTTTATTCGTAAGAGATTATCATAATAAAGGCCATAGGCAGCAAGATTAAATTCAAAATATTTCATTGATACAGACATGCATAACTCATTCACTTGAATAAACTTACGCATCATCACTTCCCTTTCGTTTTCAGTCAGTACTGGAAGTGTCTCCCTCAAATATTTAGCCTGCACATCAATTAATTCTTTATAGAGCTTAAAGAACTCCTCTCCTTTACCTCTTCGCCCCATTAATTCTATCAATTTAACCGTCATCAGTAGATAATCGGGATTTAACTCGCTGAAATTTTGTTTCTGTTTGTTTATAACTGCAAGTAAAAAATCCTGGGCGGGATTAAAATCCCCTTCCCGATGATAAAATTCAACGATATTCGTTAACGCATTCACAAAATAGGGGTCACGAATCTGTAAAATTAATTCAGAATTTTTCTTCAGGTATTTGTAAAAATTTCTGTGACCCTTGTTATAAGGTATGTTGTTGTGCAAAAACGCGAGATTCCCAAATGTTTTCATCCAGTCATTATCAGAAACCACAGGAAGTTCAATAAACAATTTTGAGAGATCACCAAGCAGTGTACCCGACTTCTCCTTTTCGCCCTTCTTGAATAAAATCATCGCAAGTTCTGATTTCATCCGAATTATCCGAAAATTATTCCCAGATTTCCCTTCTGAGGAAGTTTTTTCAAAAAGCTCCAACAACTTTTCCGTTTTTGTAGAATTTCCTTTTTGATTGTAATAATCGATTAACTGCGAGATCAGTTTGAGCTTTTGTTGCTGATCTGTAACTAAGTCAGACACAACAAGCGTGTAAACTGAGTCCATTATTTTTTCATACTTATCGCTTTCCCCAGCCTGCTGCATTGTGAAAGCCATTCCCACAAGTGCATCAGTAAAATTGTTGCCGGTTTTGATATCGAGAGAGTCAATTACCCGCAATAACTCTGAAAGAATTTCTCTCGATTCCAAGAATTTACCGAGGAACCGGTAATTTTCAGCGAGTTGATTTTCATTACGCATTCGCAATTCATTCCCCGGCATGAAATACTGTTTTATCAATCCATATTTTTGCTTTTGTACATCAAGCGACTTAGAATACTCCCCTGTTTTGATGTACAGGTCTCTTAACATTTCAGTGAGATCAAAATAGTCGGAAGAGAGGAAGAGAAAATCATTTTCAAGCTGCGATTTTAGTTTAAGCAACGAGTCTTCCGCAGCTTTGAACCTGAGAGAATCTATCATGGCACCAATTCGTGTCATGGAGATTTTATACGACCATTCTTTTGGTGAAAACTCCTCGATTTGTTTTTCAACTTCCGAAAGTTTAATTTTATCGGGCACCACTTCGGTGAAATAATATTTTTTCCACTCAAGAGCTGTCAGTGATTTTGGATTTTTACGCTGAAAACCCTCAATAACGGATAATAATTTCTTGGGATTGTTCTTCAGATTGTATGCTGCGAGCCATGGAAAGGTATTCTCATGGATGTTTTCAATTGAGCCGGTTAATTGATCATTTTGAGCTTTTAATAGTGGTGAGTTATAGTTATTTTCTGCGAGGAAACAAAAAACGGTCTCAACAATCGGGAGAGAGGTTTCGGTACCGTCGTCAGCACCCGCAGCCGTTTTTAGCATGTATTCCTCATCTAAAATACCGGCAAAAAGAGGGACAAAATAGTCGTTGTAAGCTGAAATCAACTCGGATTCATCATTTGCATAAGCCGGTTCCACCCATTTATCTTTTCCTTTAAGCCGAATAAGCTCTTCAGCAATCGCCGGTTCATATTTCATAAAGAGGCTCAACGGAAATTGTGTATCGTTCACGATTTCAAGGGTGTCAAACCATGCAAGCCCTTTGTTATAGTTATCCCTGAAATACTCTTTTTCATCGGGGAAAATATTTTTGTTTCGTTCCGATTTGTCTTGGAGTAGTGAAGTATCGCCGGCCTTGGGCGATGCATCACTCTCTTTTGCCGGTAGTGAAGACCAGCATTCTATAAAATAGAGATATGACGGAGATATCTGAAATGGAATTTTCCCTTTAAGATTTGAGAAAAGAGCTGTCACTTCAGGATAAAATTCCTTTTCCGTAATTATATACTCGTAAAGAGCGAGCATTACAAGATCACCCTTTTCAGCGGAGGTAGTCTTCGCAAAATTCAGAAGTGCAGATTTGGTATCTTTGTTAAAGGTCAGATTTAGATATATCAGTTTTAGAAGGTCTCGAGAGGGAGAATTTTCGATTATTCTTTTTAGTGCAGAAGCAGCTTTTAGATAACTGCTGTCTGTTGAACCATCATCCGATTGTACAGTCGAAATTGTGCCGGCAAAATTTGCAAAATATTCGGCAAATATTTTTTCATCTTCACTCAAACCTTGTGAGTAAGTCCGCGTAAAGATGGTGGCTGCGATCAAAATCTGAAAAATATACTTTTTCATGATCACACTATCTTTCTTTTATTTACTTGTTTAGCCTGAATTGTGAGTTTATCACAATCATATATTAATATGTACTTTAAACTAATCAATTCCTTTCAATTAATAATTGTTTATTACCACACTGCAAAAAAAAAGCTATCGGTGAAATACTCCGCAGCTCTTTTAATCGATAAAAGAATATCTATTTACGGGTAATTTTTACTTTCCCTGTAGCCAGATCATATACACCACCCACAATTTTAAGTTCACCTGAAGCCACTTTTTCTTCGAGCAACCGACTGTTTTTCATAAGGTTTTTAGCCTGAAGTTTTACATTTATATCGATGCATTCGCTTATCAAGTCAGGAACTTCACGCATGGTTTTTGCCTCTTTTACTGCCGGTTCAATGTAGTGGATCAATTTTTCAATGTTTGGAGTCATTTCACCACCATTTACAGCAGCAGTCACCGCACCACATTTTGAATGTCCCATAACAACCACCAATTGTGAGCCCAAATGTTCCACAGCATACTCAATGCTTCCAATTGCTTCGGGAGTTGCCACATTTCCCGCAAGTCTGATAATAAACAATTTACCGAGAGACTCATCAAAAACCAATTCAGGTGGAACTCTTGAATCTGAACACGACAAAATGACCGCATAGGGCGACTGTCCGTTCTGCAGATTTTTTATTTCGCTCTTGAGGTCTTTTTTACTGATCTGCCCGGAAACGAAGCGGGAATTCCCGGATTCAAGGTATTTGAGGGCTTCATCGGGTGAGAGCTGCGAAAAAAGTAATGAAGTGCTGCAAACGATTAAAAAGAGAACAAATTTCATACGATTTAGAACCATATAATACTCCAGACTAATAATAATTGATTAAATGAACCTCAATATAGTGATATAAATCAATACTAAATCTTTCACACTATAAAATATTTTTCGTGGAAGTGTAAATCATTAGTTTTTAATAACAACATTTATTAAATTTCTATACCATTTTGAATATTTTTCCAAAATGGGGATACATTTTTTAAACTAAGAGATGAAAAAATGGCTGAAAAACAACTTGTAAAGGTTGAAGATGTTACCGTCAGGTTCGCGGGAGATTCCGGCGACGGTATGCAGTTAACAGGCTTACAGTTTTCGACTTCCTCTGCGATAGCCGGAAACGATTTAAATACCCTTCCTGATTACCCTGCTGAGATCCGTGCCCCCGCCGGTTCACTAAATGGAGTTTCAGGATTCCAGATACACTTCTCAAGTGGTGAGAGTACTACACATGGCGATCATCCTGATGTTCTTGTCGCTATGAACCCAGCCGCTTTAAAAGTGAATATAAAAGATTTAAAACCCAATGCAACGATCATTGTTAATGAGTCTTCTTTTGATTCAAAAAACCTGTCGTTAGCAAAGTATGAGACAAACCCTCTTGATGATGATTCACTGAGAGGATATAATCTCCTTCGTGTGCCCATGACCAAAGCGGTAATGAATGCCCTCGAAGGTGTAAACATCTCAATGAAAGAAAAAGAGAGATGTAAAAACTTTTTTGCACTCGGAATTATGTTCTGGATGTTTAGCCGTCCGGTTGAACCAACGATAAAATGGATCGAAAACAAATTCAGAGTAAAACCTGACATCCTCGAAGCTAATAAAAAAGCTTTAATGGCCGGTTATCACTACAGTGAAATGACAGAACTGTTTACTACCAGATTTTTCCTCGAACCTGTAAAACTTCCCCCCGGAAAATATAAAAATGTTACAGGTAACGAAGCAGTAGCACTCGGAATGGTAGCTTCATCCTGGAAAAGTGGTGTTCCCCTTTTCCTCGGTTCATACCCTATCACCCCTGCATCTGAAATTTTACACGAACTCAGCAACTTTAAACACTTTGGTGTGAAAACTTTTCAGGCTGAAGATGAAATTGCTGCTATTTGTGCTTGTATCGGTGCTGCATTTGCAGGTAACATCGCTCTTACCACCACTTCAGGACCCGGACTTGCTCTCAAAATGGAGGCAGTCGGACTCGGTGTTATGACCGAACTTCCACTCGTGATTGTGGATGTGCAAAGAGGTGGACCAAGCACAGGGCTACCGACCAAAACTGAACAGTCTGATCTTTTTCAGGCTATGTACGGCAGAAATGGTGAAGCTCCTGTTTGTGTTCTCGCTGCTTCAACTCCGGCTGACTGTTTCCACATGGCTTATGAAGCCGCCAGAATTGCGACCAAATATATGACTCCGGTTATTCTTCTTTCTGATGGATATCTTTCACAAGGCTCTGAACCTTTCAGAATACCCGCTGAAGATGAACTACCCGAACTCAAAATTGAATTCAGAACTGAAAAAGAAGAATTCTACCCATACCTTAGAGATGAAAATCTTTCACGCCCATGGGCTATCCCTGGCACACCGGGATTGGAACACAGGATCGGTGGACTTGAAAAATCACACATCTATGGTAATGTAAGTTATGTACCTGAGAACCATGAATTTATGATCAATCTTAGAGATCAAAAGATTAAAAATATCGCAAATGATATTCCTGATCTCGAAGTTCGTGGTGAGCAGGAAGGCGACTTACTCGTCCTTGGATGGGGTTCGACCTACGGTGCCATTAACGAAGCAATTAACAGAATTCAAGCCAGAGATATTAAGATTTCCCAGGCTCATCTGAAGTATATAAACCCCCTGCCGAAAAATCTCGGTGATGTTCTAAAGAGATTTAAGAGAATTCTTCTTCCTGAAATCAATCTTGGACAACTCGCTATGGTTCTTCGGAGTGAATATCTAATAGATATCATTCAATATAACAAAGTTCAGGGCTTACCGTTCAAAGCTTTTGAAATTGAAGAAAAGATATTAAATCTGCTCGGAGTCGAAAATGAATAATGAAAATCAAGTACCAACAGTTCAACTGACTGCAAAAGATTTTGCATCAAATCAGGATGTTAAATGGTGTCCCGGTTGCGGTGATTATTCTATTCTCGCTCAGATGCAGAGAGTTTCACCCTCACTTGGTGTAAAAAAGGAAGATTTCGTTTGGATTTCGGGTATCGGTTGTTCCTCAAGATTTCCATATTATATGGATACTTTTGGAATGCACGGAATTCACGGAAGAGCTCCTTCTATTGCAAGTGGTGTTAAAATTGCCCGTCCCGAACTCGCTGTTTGGATGGCAAGCGGTGATGGTGACCTTTTATCTATCGGTGGAAATCACTTCATTCACACTTGCCGTAGAAACATCGGCATTAAGATGATCCTCTTCAACAATCGTATTTACGGTTTAACCAAAGGTCAATACTCCCCAACTTCCGAACAAGGTAAAAAAACAAAATCAACCCCGTTTGGAAGTGTGGATTATCCCTTTAAACCTGCCATGGTTGCCCTTGGAGCAGGAATCAGTTTCTACGCCCGCAGCATCGACCGTGAACCTAAGCACATGCAGGAAATGATGCAAAAAGCTGCTGCTCACAGTGGAACCACCCTGATCGAAGTATATCAGAATTGTAACATCTTCAACGATGGTGCATACTCCAATTTGACTGATAAAGAAACTAAAGCTGACTCAGTTTTGGTTCTTGAAGATGGTCAACCTATGATCTTCGGTAAAAACCGTGATAAAGGTATTAAATTGGATGGTGATATCCCTGTGGTTATCGATCTGAACGATGGTGTTCACTCGATTAATGATGTTTGGGTACACAAAGAAGTGGATCCTTCACCAGTCAGAGCCTTCATTTTGGCAGAGTTCATCGAAAATCCTGAACTCCCTGTTCCAATCGGTTGCTTCCGTAGATACGAAAAACCAACCTATGAGGAACTCGTTGTTGAGCAGATTGATCACATCAAAGAGACCAAAAAAGTCACTTCGTTTGAACAGTTGATCGGTCAGGGAAATGTCTGGACAATTGAATAGGTGAATCCAATAATGCAGTAATGCCGTAATATTTGGATGGAATTTGAGGAGTCGGGATTTGTTTTCCGGCTCCTTTTTTTGTTTTGAAATCTCTGTTTAATATCACAATTCGAATTAAGGATTGTTGTGTTGCCTCTTCTCCACAGCCTTTGTTCCCCTGAATCTTGGTATATTTAGAGTTTATTTTTAAGATAATTTAAAAACAATCATGAAAATCAAGTTTTCCTGGCCTAAAGAGTTCATTCCGAAAATTTACTCCCTCCTTATTAAAGGCTATTCCAAAGAAACATTCTTTTCTGACCTTACTGCCGGCGTAATTGTCGGAATTGTGGCACTTCCGCTCGCAATTGCATTTGCTATTGCTTCAGGGGTGAAACCGGAACAGGGTCTGTACGCCGCAATAGTTGCGGGGCTCTTTGTCTCACTTTTAAGTGGATCAAGGTCGCAGGTTTCAGGACCGACAGGAGCATTTATCGTAATCATTTACGGTATCGTGCAGCAATACGGTTACGACGGACTTGCGGTAGCTACACTTCTTGCGGGCATATTCCTTGTGGTACTCGGAATACTGAAATTTGGAATTCTTCTCAGGTTTATTCCTTATTCTCTTACAATCGGATTTACCACTGGTATCGCAATTATCATATTTACCAGTCAGATAAACGATTTTCTTGGATTAGGAATTGCAAAAGTTCCTGCCGATTTTGTGGACAAATGGATCGTTTTTTCGGAAAATATTCAAAAGATAAATTACCATGCGTTCGGAATTGGAGCGGTTTCACTACTCTTTATCTTTATATGGGGAAGATTTAATTTCAAAATTCCGGGTTCTTTGATCGCAATTATTGTCGGTACACTCGTTGTTTACTATTTTAAGTTGCCGGTTGATACCATTGGTTCAAAGTTTGGAGCAGTTCCAAACTCGCTTCCTGAACCAAGATTCCCGCAAATATCGTGGCAGGTTTTTACTCAAATGTTCTCTCCTGCTTTTACCATCGCAATGCTGGCAGCCATCGAATCTCTCCTTTCTGCTGTGGTTGCCGACGGAATGATGGGTTCAAGGCATCGCTCTAATATGGAATTAGTCTCACAAGGTGTTGGGAACATCGTATCGCCAATATTTTTTGGGATTCCGGTTACAGGTGCGATCGCAAGAACGGCTACTAACATAAAAAGCGGTGCAAAAACGCCCGTTGCATCTGTCATTCACGGTGTTGTAATTCTAGTAACAATGTTACTTTTCGCCGATCTGGCTTCGTTGATACCACTTCCTGTTTTGGCTGCGATTCTGATTTTTGTAGCCTGGAACATGAGTGAGATGCATGCATTTTTCAGAACTCTAAAGGGAACTGGTGCTGACAAACTTATTTTGATGAATACTTTTCTTCTTACGCTTTTTATCGATTTAACTGTGGCTATTGAAGTGGGGCTCGTCCTCGCAGCACTTACATTCATTAAAAAAATGTCTGATGTCACCCAAACTCAGTTGATTACCCAAAGCTTTCACCTGCCTGATGAGGGTGAAGATAAAATGACTAAAACTGCTGTTCCTGTTCCAAAAGGTGTTGAGATTTTTGAAGTGTATGGTACCCTCTTCTTCGGTGCGGTTGATCAGTTTAGAGACACAATTCGTGGTATGAACAAAAAGCCCGAAGTTCTTGTTCTTGAAGTAAGTAAACTTCTTGTCATCGATGGTTCGGGACTAAAGGCTATAGAAGATTTATTTGAAGTGCTGAAAAAAGATAACACTTCGTTGGTGATTTCCGGAATTCACAAACAACCTCTTTTTGAACTGACAAGAAGCGGAATTTTCGACAAAATTGGTGAAGATAATTTCTTCGGCTCTCTTGATGAGACTCTAAAAATTCTCGGAGAAAGAACAGCTTAACCTTTATTTTTTATAAACTTATAACAAAGATTCAATGATCGATTTCGACCAAATAGCAAATATTTTTAAGGACAACAATTCGTTTTATATCACAACTCATGTTAATCCGGATGCAGATGCAATCGGATCTGAGATGGCTATCTATCTGATTTTAAAAAGACTCGGGAAAGAAGTAAAGGTGGTAAACTACAGCAAAACTCCGCCGTTCCTCGATTTTCTCGTTAAAGACGAAATTATCGAAAACTTCGATTTTGCAATGCATTCAGACTATTTTCTGAATTGTGATGTTGTGATAGCTCTCGATTTTAGCCGTGCTGATAGAACGGTTAAAATGTCTCCGCTCTTTTATCAAAGAAAAAAACTGACAATCTGCATCGATCATCATCTTGAACCCGAAGAAGTTTTTACAAAAATTTATGACGATCCCGGTTACGCAGCTACATGTCATATTATCTATGATTTAATTGCCAAAACGGGCATAACAGACCTCGATTATGAAATTTCCATTCCAATTTACTCCGGTATAGCCACCGATACCGGAAATTTTAGGTACGACAGAACAACACCTGAACTTCACAGAATTGCAGCTACACTTCTTGAAAAAGGAGTGGTCCCGATTGAAATAAACGATCTGATTTACGGTCAGGATGAACTGAGCAAATTTGCTCTTCTCGGTAGAGCTCTCGGTTCCCTGAATATCTATGGGACTGACAAAAGATTCGCAGTAATGACTCTAAAACAAACCGATTTTATTGAGACAGGGGCTGAAGAATCTGATACGGAAGGATTTATCAACATTTGTATGACCATAAAAGGTGTTAAACTTGGAGCTATCTTCATCGAATTGAAAGAGGGTTTTAAAGTATCTCTTAGAGGGAAAAGAGATTATAATGTCAGAGACCTGGCTGCTCATTTTGGTGGCGGTGGTCATCGGCAGGCTTCTGGTATCCGAATCAGAAACCATGCTCTAAGCGAAAAACAAGACGAAATAATTCATTATATTTTAGACAATACAACAGAGGTAATTAATAATGCTTAAACCGGTTTTTTCATTCGTAGAGGAAATAGAATCGTCTGCAAAGAGTGTCACACTACATTACATTAACGATGATGATAATTTAGAGAAAAATCTTGATGAATTTTGTGAAAAGTATTCGTTAACAATTCCGGTTCTCACCCGTGAGAATTTTCTCGGAAAACAGTCAAAAATAACCTTACATAATGCTGAGACCGAATTTTACCTTAAAAAAATGAAGAAAAAAGAGCATACGCCCGACATGTTTCGCGATGTCACTGCCCATTTTTTCAACATACTCCCTTCAAATGTCGAAGTGGTAAACATCATCTTACCTTGTCACATCGAATACGATAAAACATTTAAGTCATCCGATTATCTCTACCAGTCATTAATTGAGGGGGTTTATCTTGGCTGCTACAAATTTGACCGTTATCTTTCAGATAAGACAGAAGGTGATCTAAAAATTAATTTGATCGGGGGAACCCTCGAGGAGAGAGAAAGAACCACAAAAGCAGCGTCCACCGTTATGGATGGAGTTTTTCTCGCCCGCGAACTCGCAAATGAACCGGCAAGTGTATTAAATCCGGAAACTTTTGCCTTAAAGGTTAAAGAGCTGTTTTCTTCACTTCCCCACTGCTCAGTCGAGATTTTTGATGTGGAAAAGCTCGAGGCGATGGGGATGGGAGGCATTCTTGCTGTCGGAAAAGGAAGTGTAGTTCCTCCGAGGTTGGTTGTTATTAAGTATGAACATCCTGAAGCTGTAAAAAGCGTTGCACTTGTTGGTAAAGGGGTTACTTTTGATTCAGGTGGAATCTCAATAAAACCTGCTCAGAATATGGGTTGGATGAAAGCAGATATGTCGGGTGCCGCGGCTGTAACAGGGACCATGTTAAACATTGCAAAAATGGAGATGCCACTTAGAGTTTTCGCAGCACTTCCCCTGGCAGAAAATATGCTGAGCGGGTCAGCCTACCGGCCCGGTGACATTGTAACCACTTATTCTAAAAAAACCATTGAGGTTGACAACACTGACGCTGAAGGTAGAATAATTTTGGCTGATGCCCTTACATACGCAGCAGAACAAAAACCCGAAATACTTATCGATCTGGCAACTCTCACGGGTGCATGTGCAGTTGCCCTCGCTGAAGAAGCCGCGGGATTAATGAGCAAAAATGATGAATTGGCTGAGGAGCTGTATAAAGCCGGACAGGAAACTTCCGAATTGCTTTGGCGTTTACCTCTGTGGGATCGTTACGCCCGCTACATAAAAAGTGATGTGGCTGATGTTAAAAATACGGGCGGAAGATATGGTGGTGCAATTACTGCAGGTAAATTCCTCGAAAAATTTGTAAAGGGTCACGCAGCTTGGGCACACATTGACATGGCAGGTCCCGCAATTGCAAATGCCTCAACACATTACACAAAAACCTGGATGACGGGTTTTGGTGTAAGATTATTAACAAGTTTCCTTGGAGATATTAAATGAGTGATGAATCAAAACTTTTCTCAGCTGAAATGAGCTACGACGATTTCCTCGAGCTCGAAAAATGCGTCCAGACTATTGAAAAGCCTTCATTTTTTATTAAAGTTTCAAATTTTATCGGTTCTCCGATTGAAAAACTCGTGGAAAAACTTCCCGAAGGAAGCCGAAATAAAATCACTGATATCACCAATGACGCCCTGTTAAAAGGGACAAATCTTGCCGTTAAAACCCTTGAATATGTGGAATCAAATACCGAACACGACAGCAAAAAGATACACAAACTTGTTGCAAGTGTTCTCGGAGGTGGTGCCGGGCTCTTCGGTTTCACCGCCCTTGCCATTGAACTTCCTCTAACCACAACTGTAATGCTTCGCTCAATCGCTGAAATCGCCAAAATGAACGGGGAGGATATGTCATCCCTTGAAACCCGTTTGAACTGTGTGCAGGTTTTCGCTTTTGGTTCAAAAAACAAAGCCGATGACGCAATGAATTCCTCTTATTATGCAATTCGTGTTTTGCTCTCAAGAGAAATAGCTGCACTCGCAGGAAGACTTGAATCGATTCTCGCGGGTGAACTCGCATCAGGAATTCTCGGCAAATTTCTCGGTAAAATCACAGAAAGATTCAGCCAGAATGTTCTAATTAAATTTGTTGGTCAAGCCACCCCTATAATTGGTGCAGCAGGTGGAGCGACCATCAACTACCTCTTTACAGAATTTTATCAACAAGTAGCCACGGCTCATTTCTCCATAAGAAGGCTTGAAAGAAAATACTCACCGGAGCTGATTGAGTCAGAATACAACAGAATTGCAGAACGACTAAATCCTAAAACAGAAGTCTAAACTCATTTCAAAATGGACAGGCTTGCTACTCCGGTTAGTTCTCTTCCTCTTATCGGTCCGGCACGAGCGAAAGCTTTTAAGAGTGCCGGACTGAACACTGTGAGGGATATTCTCTACTACTTCCCTTTCAGACATATCGACAGAACTACAATTCTAACCATTGAAAAAGCGTATGAACATGTAAAGAAGGGATACTCGGGGGAAATTACCCTCATCGGCAAAGTTCAGGAAGCCAAGGTTATGCGATTTGGAAATAAGAAAGTGCTCGCAGTAAGGGTAACCGACAAAACTGCAGAACTCGATTGTCTTTGGTTTCAGGGAATTGAATATTTTGCAAAAATTTTCGCGGCAGGGCAAACCCTCGCCATCTCAGGAAAACCATCTCTTTCAAAAAGAGGCGATTTCCAGATTATGCATCCCGCTTTTGACAAACTGACAAACGAAGAGAGTGAAAACTTCTTTAATACAGGAAAAATAATCCCCGTTTACTCTGTTAATCAATTCTTCAAAGAAGCCAATCTCGGTGAAACGGGAATAAGAAAAATAATCGAAGGAGCCATAAACAGGTTTCTCCCCGTCGTTCAAGAAACACTTCCAAATTATATCCTTGAAAAACACGATTTATTGCCTCTGAAGTCAACGATAAAAGCTCTTCACCTGCCTGAATCGATGGAGATTATAGCAAAAGCTCGTCATCGACTAAAATTTGAGGAATTTTTCTACTATCAGTTGAACGCATTCTCAAAAAAAGAACGATATAAGAAGGAATCGGATGGTATTTCATTTAATCCAAAAACCTCCTTTATCAAAGATTTCCTTAACTCACTCCCCTTTTCTTTAACTAAGGCTCAGCTAAAAGTACTCCACGAAATAAAACTTGACATGCTCTCCCCGCAACCGATGATGAGACTCCTTCAGGGTGATGTGGGAAGTGGAAAGACTGTTGTTTCTCTTATCTCCATGTTGATTGCTGTCGATTCAGGATATCAGACTGCTCTCATGGTCCCCACGGAAGTACTGGCGGCACAACATTTTAAGTCGATTTCCCGAATGTTGGGCGGGATAAAAAATGTTCACGGCACCACTTCCCCAGTGATTGAAATATTGACAGGGAGTACCAAAACGAAGGAGAAAAAGAGGATTCTCGAAGCTTTGGCGAGTGGTGAAATCGATATTATTATTGGTACTCACGCCCTTTTCGAAGAAAATATCGAATTCAATAATCTTGGATTTCTTGTCATAGACGAACAACACAGATTTGGGGTGGAACAACGGGCAAGACTGATGAGAAAATCAGCTACACCCGATGTGCTTGTTATGACTGCAACACCCATTCCGAGAACGCTTTCTTTGACGGTTTTTGGTGAATTGGATGTCTCTATCATTGATGAGTTACCCGCCAACAGAATTCCCATTAGGACAGCTATCAGGGGTGAGTCGGCATTGACGGGTATCTATGAATTTATCCGATCACAAGTGCGGGAAGGTCGTCAGGCGTTTATAGTTTTCCCCCTTGTCGAGGAATCGGAAAAACTGGATCTTAAAGCGGCAGAGCAGGGATTTACAGAAATCTGCACCCACTGGCTCCCCGATCTCAAAATCGTTCTCCTGCACGGTCGGATGAAATGGAATGAGAAAGAGGAAATAATGAATAATTTTGCAGCCGGTGAATACGATGTTCTCGTCTCCACCACAATTATCGAGGTGGGGGTCGATATTCCAAATGCCACAGTTATGGTGATTAACGAGGCACATCGGTTTGGGCTTTCACAGCTACATCAGCTTCGTGGAAGAATTGGAAGGGGTGCCTCACAATCATATTGTATTCTTGTTACCAAGGATGAAATTGTTGCCTCTGCGGCTCGGATAAAACAAAAAGCTGAGTACCTTCCACAAGCAGTGATGGACAGACTCCGCTCAATCACGCGTTTAAAAGCGATGGAAGAAAGCAGCGATGGCTTTAAGCTCTCTGAAATTGATCTAAAAATGAGGGGACCCGGCGATATTTTTGGTAAAAAACAGAGCGGAATCCCGGAATTCAAATATTGCGATTTAGCGAATGATTCGGCAATTATGCTAAAAGCCAAAGACCTCGCTCAAAGCATAATACAAGAAGACCCCGACCTGAAATCTGTTGAACATCAAATAATTGCAGAGACGCTTGAAGCACAAATCGCCTCTGGTGATAATTTTTACGGTATCGGTTAACTAAATTTCTTCTGAATTCTTTCTGAAGACAGGTGCTTTACACAATCGGGGGCTTCGCATGAGTTAAAACCGTAATCAACCACTACTTTTCCAATATTCTTTGCAACCTCGAGGGCTCTGGTATTCAGTTCTCTGTTAGCCTGTCCCAACCCCAGAAGACAGGTATTCATTGCATCTTTCACAAAATTTTCTTCAGAATTTATTTCTTTTTCTATTCTGTCAAGAATTGCCAAGGCAAATGCCATATTGACCGGTTCTTCTGCTCGAATAACGGGGGCGAGCATGGCGAAACCCATTCTCCGCTTTAAATCATTCTTCTCATTTATCCACTCAAGCACCATCTCCCTTTTAAAGGGAGCTCCGCTAAGCAGATTTGAGACATAGGCATAAGACATCATCCAAAATTGAACATCCTTAATCTGTTCTTCAACCCTCTCGCGGGTTAGAAGCTTTGGATCATCTACAAGAGCAGAGAGTATTTTGCAATCATATACAGGTTTCGACCATAATTCTCTTGCCAAATCAGGGTCTTTTTTGATCTTTTTTGCAAATGCTTTTAGTCTGGTCAATCCGATTCCATAAGTTGACATATCTGTCAGTCCCGCCTTTTCCCAGGATTTTATCCCTCTTTCATCTTTATTTTCGTCTAACCAGTTAATAATCTCATCTAATTTCATGAATCCGATACTCCGCTTAATTAAAAAATCTATATTGCATATTAAAAAAAATATGGTTCTTATGAAAAAGATTTTTTTCGCCACTACAATTATCATACTTACATTAGCCGGTTGTGTCAGAGAAAACAAACAACCTCACGATAATTACCTCGTCTTTAGAACAATTGACCAACTCTTCAATGCTTTTGCCACACGGGATACCCTGTCGCACGATACTTTATGGGCAAAATCACCTGAATTGATAGTCATCGGACTTTATGACAAAGCGGAATTTTTCGGTTGGGATGAGGCAAGAAGGCATTTTGTTCAAGCTGCTAAAACAATACAGTCGTCGCATTTCACGATAAAGTGCAAAGAAATCCGTATGTCCCAATCAAAAACAGTTGCGTGGTTTACAGTTATAGCTGATCATCAATATCAAACTCCAAATGGTGTTTATGAAGACAAAAATGTAAGATATTCCGGCGTTCTCGAAAAACGGGGCACCCGTTGGCTCATCACACAGTTTCATGGATCACTTCCAAAAATAAACTGAGGGATGAGGGATGAAGGATGATGGTTGAAAGATGAATAATTGCATTAAAAAAAAAGCCCCCGGGTCACGAGGGCTTGATGTCGAAGGTTGTTGAGTAGAGGTACTATTTCAACAAACTCATTTTGCGGGTGATTTTAACTGCACCCGATTCAAGAGTATAAATGTACATGCCGCTTGAAAGGCTGCTTGCATCAAAATCTGCAGTAAAGTTGCCTGTGGACAAGTAACCATTAACCAATTCAGCAACTTGCTGACCGAGAACATTGAAAACCGAAAGTTTTACATTGCCGGGTTCAGCTACAGAGAAGTTGATTTTAGTTGATGGATTAAATGGATTTGGGAAGTTTTGTGAAAGTTCAAACTTAACAGGCACTTCATTTCCAATTTCGTTCACTGAAGTGGTTCCGTCGAAGCGAGCCCAACCTGCAGTCCAGTCTGTGGTGCCAAATGCTCCTCTGAAGGTAGCAGTTTGATCGAAGAAACCATCTGCAGGAGGTACCAAACCACCGGTCAAGAGAGGTGAGCCTGCTTGAAGAGTAGCTTTTGGTGCATTAAGATTAAAAGGATCGGTCATCTGTAAATCAGTTGAAGTAGTGAATATTGTACCGTTCATGTTGGTAGAGAACCAGGTATTGATCACAAAAGTGCCGTTAGATCTTGCAGTGTCAAGAGCTTTTGTTGTCTGAGCAACGACAGAGTTTTTGATGTAATTGTTACCTTGAACTGCGTTGTTGATTGTTCCAGTGCTCTCAAGAAGGATACCTGTTGGCCATCCAACAATAACCGCATTGGCTATCTTGTTCTGTGAGTTTCTTCTGAGGTGCATGCCTCTTCTGTAAAGTGAGTTAATGGAGGCACCCGGTGTGCTAATCGGTCCGATAAGTGAGACATTGAACCATTCAGGTGAAGTAAGGGGGGTATTGCTTGAACCTGTTCCGTCGTTATCAGATTCAAAACCGTTCGACTGTGACTGATCTGCAATCGCCGGATCACGGAATGAGACGAGGAATTGTAATTTACCGCTGAAACCAAAATCGGTATCAAAATCGTCATCCCAGCCTCTGTAAGCAATAAGGTGTTTTGCGTTAACAGTTCCGCCGAACCACTCGAATGAATCGTCGCCGCTGTAACTTACTTGAACAAAATCAATAACAGTTCCTCTGCCTACACCTCCGAAGGTGAGCCCGTTAATTTCATTGTTTAATGAGAATGCGATACCTGGGTACTCGATTCTAACATATCTTAGCACGCCGCTGTTATCATCAGGATTATTTCCACCATAAGAATCTCCGGGACCTTCTATTGAAGTGGTGCCACCGGGAACATTAATTGGAGCATTTCCGAGAATAATCACTCCACCCCAGTCGCCGTAGGTTGGAGTTCTGCTCGCACCCGGTTTGGTAAATTCGGAAGTGAAGACGATGGGAGAAGATACTGTTCCGTCGGCAATCACTTTTCCACCGGGTTTCACAATAAGTGTACCTTGTGAACTGTTTTCACCATAAATAACCGTTCCCGGCTCTATGGTAAGAGTAGCACCTGACTGTACACGCACAAATCCTTTTAGAAGATATGTGTTATTGGCTGTGAGTGTAGTGTTTGTTGTGATATCCCCTTGCAGCGGAACCTGTGCATAAACAGCAGTGGCTGCAAGAAGAATGAACGAAAGAACGAATACTTTAGACATGTTGCCTCTTTGTTTGGTTGTTTTGACAGAATTAAAACTTGTATGAAACTCCAAAAGAAATATCTGTCCCTCTTTTAATCCGAAGTGCTGTCTTATCACCACCGGGTGCTTTTTGCACTGATAAATAGTCCTGTGCAAGTAAATCTTTTACAGAGAGTTTGAGAGAAAGATCATTTGTAATATCTTTTGAAATCATCAGGTCAACCTGGTCTCTTGGCATTTCGACTACATCACCAAGACCGGCGAACCCAACTTTTAAGATTTTTTGACCAACTTTGTTGTAAACAACTGATGCAGAAAAGCCATCTTCAAAACGGTCATAGTAGAGCCCGGCATTTAGTACATACTCTGCCTGCCCCTGCATTGGACGAGATAATTCCTGATAGCTGCTTCCGTTTGTTGAGCCGTTGTTAAACTCCACTTCCGATTTTATATAACTTGCATTTCCTACAAAAGCGAGTCCAAAAAATGCGGAACTGATAAAATCGAGAGACTTTCTAACTTCCAATTCTACGCCATAATTGTTTGCTTTGTCAGCATTTCTGAATGATCTGATTGGTTCAAAAGATGAAGAAGGTAAAAATACCTGCTCAATCGGGTCGAGGAAACTTTTGTAGAAGAATCCAAGAGCAATAATATCAGCAGCTCTTGCGGGATAATATTCAAACCGAAGATCATAGTTATTTACGAGAGTTCTTTTAAGATTTGTGTTCCCTTGAACAATTTCATTTTCAAGGAAATCGTAATAGCTAAAGGGAGCTATCTCACGAAACTCCGGTCTCGCCAGTGTTTTTGAATATGCCATTCTTACATTAACCTCATCAAAAGGATGGTAAGTAAGATTAACCGCAGGAAGGAAATCGTGATAATCGGGGTTGGTTTTAACATCCTCGTTGGTTAACGATTTTGAGGAGAGTTCCTGTCTCGAATATTCATATCTCACACCGGTCACCAATTTGATAATATTCTCATAAGCGAAATCGGTGGAGAAATATGTCGCTAAAATCGATTGGCTTGAATTGTAAGAATCTGATGGTTTTGTGTTCTCTGTAACTTCGATGAAGTTTGGTGAGAAGTTTGCCGGATCAAATATTTTATCGATCGACAGAGTCAAAATGCTGTCTTTCACCATAAAATTTCCACCCGGTTTATTCTTAAACCCAAAACTGCGGGCACTGAAATCACGATTTTTGAAGTCGTATGCAAACCCGGTTTTGAAAGCGGGTAAATTTGGATCATCAAAAGGTTTGAAGTGGAAATCGATATTTCCGCCTCTGTTTATATCGATTAAATCACCGTAGTAACGGGTCGCAAGCGATTGATCAAGCTGGAATCTCAGTGGTTGTTCTTCATCGAGTGGTTTGGCATAGATATATCTCCTTGCATCAGGTTCGTTTCTGTTCGACTGAGCATAGTTGGCATTCCATGTTATTTTTAAGCCACTTAACAGATCAAGAAAGTGTTCGCCAATAATCTGAGTTGAAAATAAATTTCTTGTAACATATCTAATCGAAGTCTGGTCACGGTAGTCAGGATTATAGTAGTAAGGTCCTCTGTAGTTGGTCACATCATCATCAGAGCTTTGGCTGAACACATTCTTGATGCTAAACTTGTTGTTTAATCCAAGTTTATACGATACATTTAACAATCCACCAATCATGACGGAATTTTTATAATTGTTGCCCGAATATTCATAACGGGGACCATCAAAAGTGTAATTATTTCTTTCGATTTGCTGCGATTCATTCGAATTTGAATAAGTAAGTGACCCGATAACACCCATCATATCATTTCCGAATATCGGGAATTTATCCCCAAACGAGAGGCTAAATCCTGCATTTACCGGAAGTGAAGTTGTATTGGTCACCCAATTATTTGAAAAAGACCTTCCTATGCTCTGGAGAGCCACAGGATCAGCATTACTCAGTCTTGTACCGGGGATACTGCCGGGGAGTGACCTTGTACCGTCGTCATTTCCAAGCCATCTTCTGCCACCGTTATATGCAAGGGCATCTTTTCCGGTTCCAAAAGTGTTGTAACTTGATGACAAGCTTAAATTCAAGAAGAGTTTTTCAGGGAACTCAATGGTTTTGATCTGAACCAGACCACCGGTAAAGTCAGCAGGTTTATCGGGTGTAAAAGTCTTTGCGGTTACAATGCTCTCGATCAGGTTCGCAGGGAAAATATCGTATGAGAACGATTTTTTTTCCGGTTCTGTGCTTGGGAGGTTAGCACCGTTAAGCATGGTATTATTATAACGGTCGCCAACACCTCTTATATAAGCAAATTTGCCATCGGTTATTGTCACGCCCGTCATTTTTTTAAGAACATCAGCACCATCAGAACTTCCATTTTTACTGATCATCTCACCAGAAATGCCTTCAACAATCTCAAGAGAGTTCTTTGTATTTTTTACAATTGAAGTTTCGGTATTCTGAAGTGCTTCTGCAGTAACAACCACTTCTTTCATGGTGGCAGAAGCTGATTCGAGCGACACATCAACTTTTGTGGTCTGACCCTGTTTAACCACAACTTTTTCAATATTGATTGTATTGTAAGAGATAAAAGATACCTTCAGTGTATAAACACCTTCAGGAACTTTGGAAATTGTATAATTACCGTCAAGATCGGCAGTGGCACCAAGCTTGGTTCCTTCCACAACGACATTTGCACCCGTGAGTAAATCACCATTTGTCTTATCAGTGATTTTACCCGATATTGTTCCGTTTTGTGCAAAAATTGCTGTGCTCGATAATATTATGAGAAGTAAAAGCCTCATAAACCTGTTCTTTGTTGTGTGAATCATTTGTTTCCTCTAATTTTTTTCTTCGACGCTCCAAATAACGGGTTCAAATGTTACCATAATGTTAAGTCAAGGTTAAGCTACTGTTAATATTGCTTTACACATCTCGCTCCCCTCTCAGCCACTCGTCTCCTTGCTATCTATACAATAGTTATATTTAAGGTTTGATTAATAAAAATTCTGTAAAATGAAAATTGCTGTTTGCCAGATTGACCCTGTAATCGGAGATATTGAGGGGAATAAAAGGAAAATTATCGACGGATATCTGACCGCATCAAACGATGGTGCTGATATCGCCGTATTTCCTGAACTTGCTCTCACAGGTTATCCACCCCTGGATTTTGTTGAAAAAAAGGCTTTTCGAAAGAGAGTGGCTGATGCTGCGTTCGAAATTGCCTCCGGAACTGACAATTTTACTGCACTCGTTTTTGGATCAATAACCGAGTTTGAAGACAATATTGGGACAAATATCGAAAACAGTGCCCTCTTCTGCCTTGGTGGTGAAATTAAGGTAGTGCAAAACAAATCACTCATCCCTAATTACGATGTTTTTGATGAAGTGAGATACTTCGAGGCTGCCGATGAGGTAAAAGTATTTGAATTTAAAGGTGAAATGGTGGGTCTTTCTGTTTGCGAGGATATCTGGAACGATGAAGACTACTGGAAAAAAAGATTATACCCCGTCGATCCTGTAAAAGAGCAGATCGAAAAAGGGGCTACACTTCTTATTAATATCTCTGCGAGTCCATACTCATTTGGCAAGAGAAAAGCCCGTTACAAAATGTTGCAGACGATTGCTAAAAAAGACAAGGTTAAACTGGTATATAACTGCTGTGCGGCAGCTCAGACCGAATTGATTTTTGACGGTGCGAGCATGTGTTTCAACAACAGGGGCGAACTCGTAAAACTCGGCAAGACATTTGAAGAAGACTATTTTATTTACGACACTTCAGCCGAATATGACGAAATAAAAAGCGTGGAATCTTCGTTCGAAGAGGAAGTGCACAACTCACTCATTTTTGGACTAAAAGATTATTGTCAAAAACTTAATTTTAAGTCGATCTGCCTCGGATTAAGCGGTGGTATCGATTCTGCAATTGTTGCATACTTCGCAGTCCGGGCACTGGGAGCTGAAAATGTTTTTGTATTGCTCATGCCTTCAGAGTTTTCAAGTCAAGGAAGTATTGACGATTCTCTGAGTTTAATCGAAAATCTCGGCATTTCACACAATATTGTACCCATCCAACCTGTGTTCGAAAAAATCAAGACCATGTTGGATCCCGTTTTTGGCGACCGCCCGGAAGATGTTACTGAAGAGAATATGCAATCCCGTATCCGCGGGCTCTATATGATGGCAATTAGCAACAAATTTGGGCATTTGCTTGTTACTACAGGTAATAAGTCAGAACTCGCCACAGGGTACGCAACTCTTTATGGTGATATGTGTGGCGGTCTGGCAGTTATCGGTGATGTTTATAAAACTGATGTTTACAGATTATGCGAATATATTAATCGCAACGAAGAGATTTTACCAAGGGCAATAATCGACAAGGTTCCATCGGCTGAGTTAAGACCAAACCAGACCGATCAGGATTCACTTCCCCCTTATCCCGTTCTCGATAAGATACTCTATTCATATCTCGAGGAGAATAAGGAAGTGGATGAGATTGCACCTGTTATTGGTGACAGGGATCTGGTGATAAAAATTCTTAATCTGGTTGATAGAAACGAATTTAAACGGAAACAGGGAGCTCCTGTTCTCCGGGTTTCAAATAAAGCTTTTGGTTACGGTAGAAGATTTCCAATTGTTCAAAGATGGAGTAGATAATGCAAAAATTGTCCGGACTTGTCCTGCTTGTTTTAATCCTGTTCAGTTGCACTTCAAACGCACAGTTTGGCGGTGGCGATAAACTATCTCTCGGCACTCCCCTACTCTCAAGAGACCTTGTGAGAGCGGGCGACGAGATTAAAATCGCAGTACCGGCGTCAGTTGATGCGGGGTATCATGTGAACTCAAACAAGCCGAAGGAGCCAAACCTGATTGCCACGGTTCTCTCGATTACCTCATCCGATGGAATAAAGACCACAGCCACTCGCTACCCAAAGGCGAAGGATTATACTTTTGAGTTTTCCGATAAACCTGTCGCGGTTTATGAAGGCAATTTTAACATTTTTGCGAAAGTTCGAGTCCCTGAAAACCTCAAACCCGGCAATTATAAACTCGCTCTGAATGTTGAATATCAGGCTTGTAACGATCATTCGTGTCTCGCTCCAAACTCGGCTTCCGCTACTGTCACCATCCATGTTGGTAAAAAAGATGCCGTAATGACTGAAACCAACGCCGGAGTTTTTGCTGCATCAGGACTGATATACGAAGATAAATCTGCCGCAGAAGAAGCAACTAAAAAGGATTCAGTTAAAAAAGCCGAAGCTGAAAAAGATTCCCTCGCAAAACTCGACAGCTTAAAAGCACTTGAAGGAAAAGACAGTGTCACTCTCGATTCCTACGACTCAAAAGATTCTGCCAAAGTAAGTGATGCAAAAGATGATGATGTCTCCTCAACTCTCGAAAAAAGCGGACTTTTCTTTTCACTGCTCTTTGTGTTTCTCGGCGGACTTGCATTAAATTTAACCCCTTGCGTTTATCCTCTTATCCCAATAACAATTGGCTATTTTGGAGGTCAGGCAGAAGGGAAAACATCCCGCCTTGCTCTTATGGGTTTCCTTTATGTTATGGGTATTGCGATAACATATTCAGTAATCGGAGTGATAACCGCCCTTACAGGGGGCATACTCGGCAGTCTTTTGCAGGAGTGGTATGTCCTTGTAATTATCTCTCTGATTTTCGTTGGTCTCGCTCTCTCACAGTTTGGATTCTACGAGTTTAAGCTCCCCGACTCCCTGATGAATATGGCAGGAGGAGCAAAATCAGGATTGTTTGGTGCCTTTTTTATGGGTCTGACCCTCGGAATTGTAGCCGCTCCTTGTATCGGTCCTTTTGTCCTTGGACTTGTTACTTATGTCGCAAAAATCGGTAATGTTCTGACAGGCTTCCTTCTTTTCTTCTTCCTTGCAGTGGGACTCGGTACGCCCTACTTTATTCTGGCATTGTTCTCGGGCAAGATCAAAAGTCTTCCAAGAGCCGGTATGTGGATGGAAGGAATAAAACACATTTTTGGCGTGATAATGATCGGTATGGCAATCTACTTTGTCCTTCCACTCCTCCCCAAAGAGTGGTCAGGTTATTTGTTGCCCGTTTACATAATTATCTCTGTTCCATACCTTGCAATTTTTGATCCTCTCGATGCAAAAATGAAGGCATTCAGAATTTTCAAGTATGCACTTTCTGTGGTCTTCATCGGGCTCGCAGTATGGTGGTTCCCTGCCAACACTTCGGGAAGTGAAGGTGCAAAACTTAAGTTTGAATCCTATTCCGATTCCACCTTTAATGCCGCCAAAGGTAACAAAAAGATAATCATCGACTTCTATGCCGACTGGTGTATCCCGTGCAAAGAGCTTGATGCAATCACTTTTGTCGATCCAAAAGTAGTTGAAGCAGGAAAAGATTTTGTCTCCCTAAAAGCAGATCTCACCAAATCGGGTGACGAAAAAGTCAAAAAACTTGTTAACGATTTTAAGATTAAAGGCGTTCCCACCGTCCTCATTTTCAACGAAAAAGGTGAAGAAGTCTATCGCCTAACAGGCTTCGTCAACGGAAAAGAATTCCTGGAACTGATGAAAAAAGCGGAGTGAGTTTTTAGGTATTAGGTATTAGGTATTAGGTATTATTTTTTGGCTGCTCGATGATGGGCAGCCTTTTTTTTTGATGAATAGTATGCTGATAATAGTGTCTGAATCAGGATTTGAAGTGCCGCAGACCTCCCTTCTGGAGATTAAGGGATTTGCAGGATTACAATAGTAAGGTTGAGGCGTGACAATCGTCTCGATTGTCCTGTGCAGAATGAATAAGTAAATTGACAACCATAATTGATCCTTTCCCCGGAGGGGATAAATTTTCGTAGTTGATGTGATTCTCCTACAACCCCCATATCCCGTTTGCGGGATTAAATGTTCGTAGCAAAAATCCGTCGTAAACGATGTCAGAAAGTGGTTTTGGATTTTCTTATGATTGTTGAAATTGACTTCAAAATATTCTCGATGGTAAATATTTCGGTTATTTTATCGTTTTGATTAACATGTGCAATCCAAAAATTGTTGATATTTTCCAATTGCAGTAAAATTCCTTTATTTTTGATATCTGATTTCCCAATAATCTTAATCAAAAATGAACTGCGCAAGATATCTTTTCATAATTGTCCTGATAGCATCCAGCTCTCTCTTCCCACAATCCGTAATCCGGATAAACCAGCTTGGATACCAGCCTGATGCGATAAAAGTTGCTGTATTAATGTCTGAAGATGGAAAAATCCCAAATGAATTCACAATTGAGAATATTTTCACCGGAAAAATGGTTTTCACATCAAAAGTGCGTAAACGGATGGGGGCTCTCGGAAATTTTAAGGGAACTGCCCGACTCGATTTCTCAAATCTGAACGAGGAAGGAACATATCGTATAATTGCCGGAGAAATAAAATCACCGCATTTCAGAATCTCCGATACTATTTACAACTCAACCGCCGATTATCTCCTCTATTACATGAGACAACAACGCTGCGGCTACAACCCCTATTTAAAAGACTCCTGCCACACTCACGATGGCTTCACGGTCTATAACGATTCATCCTTCAGCCATCAGCCCTCAAATTTCAGCCCTGATCCCTCAAACTTCAACCCTCAACCCTCAAAATCCAGCCCTCAGCCCTCAAAATTAATACCTAATACCTTATACCTAATACCTGCTATCGGTGGCTGGCACGACGCCTCAGATTACCTTCAGTATGCCACCACTTCAGCTACGGCAGCATATCAATTATTGTTTGCATATCAGAAAAATCCGCAGGCTTTTGGTGATTGGTTCGACAAAAATGGTGACCCCGGTTCAAATGGTATTCCTGATGTTCTTGACGAGGCAAAGTGGGGACTCGAATGGCTCGATAGAATGTACCCCGGCGGCGAGGAAATGTATCAACAAATCGCGGATGACCGCGACCACCAATCGTTCAGATTGCCCACCGAGGATTCAGTTAATTATGGGAAGGGATTATACAGACCCGTTTATCGTGTTACGGGTAAACCTCAAGGATTGATGAAATATCAAAACAGATCGACCGGTGTGGCTTCAATTGCCGGGAAATTTGCTTCAACTATGGCTTTGGGGGCTAAATTGTTGAAGGAAATTGATCCCGATTTTTCGGCGACACTTCTGAAAAAAGCGGTTGAAGCGTACAATTACGGTGAAAAATATCCGGGTGTTTCACAAACAGCACCCTGCAAAGCCCCTTATTTTTATGAGGAGGATAACTGGGTCGATGATATGGAGCTCGCGACCGCCCAACTCTATTCAGTTACCGGGGATACAAAATACCTGAAAGATGCTCGTCAGTTTGGTAAAATGGAGGAAATTACTCCCTGGATCGGGGCGGATACTGCTTCCCATTATCAATGGTTCCCGTTCATTAATCT
>CAYSJM010000005.1:44739-47554 GCA_964431385.1 uncultured Ignavibacteriaceae bacterium
CAAAGGAAGAATTAAAAGAACAATCCGTCGAATCTGCGTCGTCCTCATCATCCGCGTTCCATTCGACTTATTTTAAGGGCGCACTAACAAGATTGGACAGCACGAAAAAGAATATCGCTTTGGTATTCACAGGTCATGAATTTGCTGATGGATATAAAACCATTACGACGACTCTGAATAAATTTAATATTAAGGGAAATTTTTTCTTTACCGGTGATTTTTACAGAAATCCTGAATTTTCTGATATGATCAGTGTCTTAAAAAAATCGGGTCACTATCTCGGTGCCCACTCGGATAAACATCTTCTCTACAATTCATGGGAAAAGCGCGATTCCACTCTCGTAACACGGCTACAATTCGAAAACGATGTAATCGATAATTACAGGGAGATGGCAAAATTTGGCATATCAAAAGATGATGCACCCTATTTTCTGCCACCATTCGAATGGTACAACGGGGAAATTTCGGGTTGGACTGAAGGAATGGGACTAAAATTAATTAATTTTACCCCGGGTACAAAATCAAATCAGGATTGGACGATTCCCTCCGGTTCATATTATTTTTCTTCCGATTCCATTTATTCATCGATCTTAAATTTTGAAAAATCATCACCACAAGGGCTAAACGGGTTTATTCTTCTCACTCATTTTGGTACACATCCTGAACGAACTGACAAATTTTACGCAAAACTCGAACAATTAATTTTGTATCTTAAGCAAAAAGGATATAATTTTGTCAGACTGTAATTTTACACTTCTCCCTCTTTAATCATCGGAGTATCATGGAAATCATCAAATTCATCGAAACAGCTATCGACGCTGCTGCCGGTTTTCTATGGGGATGGCCCCTGATCATCCTGCTTTTTGGCACGCACATTTATTTGACCATACAAACAGGATTTATTCAAAAGTACATTTTTAAGGCTATTAAAATCTCCGTCAAAAAGGATGAAGGTGCAGAGGGAGATGTCAGTCAGTTTGGAGCTCTGGCAACTGCTCTCGCCGCAACAATCGGAACAGGTAATATTGTGGGAGTTTCAACAGCAATCGTCGCCGGAGGTCCGGGTGCAGTTCTTTGGATGTGGTTTACAGGTATTTTTGGAATTGCCACCAAATATTCTGAAGCACTTCTATCGGTAAAATACAGAGTAAAAACTGAAGATGGTGGATTTGCAGGCGGACCGATGTATGTGCTCGAAAAAGGGCTAAACATGAAGTGGTTGGGGGTAATATTCGCCGCTTTAACTGCTTTTGCCGCTTTTGGAATCGGTAACATGGTTCAGGCAAACTCAATTGCCCACCTCAGTAGCGATACTCTCGGTATAAATCCACACATTGCCGGCATCGTAATGGCAGTGTTCACCGCTCTGGTGATTTTAGGTGGAATCAAGTCAATCGCACGGGTTTGCGAAGCCCTGGTGCCCCTGATGGCTTTCGTTTACATCGTTGGTTGCATTGTGTTATTAGTCATTAATTTCTCAACGCTCGGTGATACACTCATGCTCATTTTTGAATCCGCTTTCACAGGAAGTGCTGCCATTGGTGGTTTTGCCGGTGCTGCCATGAAAGAAGTGGTTAAAGCGGGTGTTTCCCGTGGTTTATTCAGTAACGAATCAGGTTTGGGAAGTGCACCTATAGTAGCAGCTGCTGCCCAGACCAGAAATCCCGTACGACAGGCACTCGTTTCCTCTACCGGTACTTTTTGGGATACCGTGGTTGTATGTGCATTTACAGGCCTTGTGGTTGTTAACAGTGGATTCTGGAAAGAAGGGGGTCTGAATGGCTCAGCACTCACGAGTGAAGCCTTTGGACATATTGGAATAATCGGTCCAATTTTTCTCACATTTTCACTACTTACATTCGTCTTTTCAACTATTCTTGGCTGGTCATACTACGGCGAAAAAGCTGCGGAATACCTCTTCGGGAAAAAAGTACTGCTGCCCTATCGAATCCTTTGGGTAATTTTTGTTTATGTCGGTTCAGTTCAGTCCCTCGATCTCGTGTGGGATTTCGCTGATCTCGCCAACGGACTTATGGCAATTCCAAATATTGTTTCGCTTATTATGCTCACTAAGATACTGAAATCGGAGACTGAAAAGTATATTGATGAGGTGGAGTAGCATTCCCCAAAAACTCAAAAACCATATTACCATGCACCAGCAACCCAAAAACCGTAACAAATTAAATATTCTGAAGCCACTTGTAATCTTCCTTGTGGCTTTGTTTATATCTTCGTGCTCAAATGCTCAGATGCCGACAAAGAAGCTGAGTCTGCCCTCAATTTTTAGTGATAATATGATTTTGCAACGGAATAGTGAGATTACGATTTGGGGAAATGGAGAACCCGGCAAAAAGGTGATTGTAAAAGGCGGGTGGGGTGAAGAATCTGAGGGCTCAGTTAGCAATTCGGGTGAGTGGAGATTAAGCATAAAAACCCCCGATGCCGGCGGTCCACATGTGTTAACAATTTTTAGCGGTACCGACTCAATCTCGTATAAAAATGTGTTATCAGGTGAGGTGTGGCTCTGTTCCGGGCAATCGAATATGGAGATGCCTCTTGGTGGTTGGCCTCCAAATGATACAATCTTTACTGCTGCAGATGAAATTCCGAAGGCTAACTACCCAAAGTTACGGTTCTTTACCGTTGAGAGAAAAACATCAATTTCACCCGAATCAGATTGTAAAGGAAGTTGGAGCGAATGCAATCCCCAGTCAGCCTCTACTTTCAGTGCTACGGCATTTTTCTTCGGTAAAAAACTGATGAATGAACTGGATATCCCAATCGGGTTGATTCACTCAAGTTGGGGTGGATCACC
>CAYSJM010000005.1:47654-108833 GCA_964431385.1 uncultured Ignavibacteriaceae bacterium
TGAATGAACTGGATATCCCAATCGGGTTGATTCACTCAAGTTGGGGTGGATCACCCATTGAATCATGGATGAGTGCAAAATCTCTCCAAGATTTCCCCGAATACACAGATTTTTTGAAAGGCATGGCAAAAAGCAAGGATGAATCTGAAAAACTAAAATTATGGCTCGAAAAACTTCCTCAAATCGATATGCGTGAGAAAAAAGGTGCCGACAAATGGGAAAACCTTGAATTTAATGATGCGGCATTCGCTGCAACAGACTTCGAGGACTCAAAATGGTCGAAAACTCAAATGCCCGCTGATTGGATGAAATTTGGGTTTGGCAATTTTGATGGTGTGATCTGGTTCAGAACAAAAATTGATATCCCTGAAGGATGGTTAAACAAAGATTTGACACTTTCCCTCGGACCCATAGATGATATGGATGCCACCTTCGTCAATGGGATGAAAGTTGGTGGATACGAACGAGAGGGGCACTGGCAAACTGAAAGGAATTACACCATACCAGCAAAATTGGTGAATACAAAAAGTCTGACTATCGCTGTGAGAGTTCTGGATAACATGCAAGGTGGTGGAATGTATGGAAGTCACGAATCATTTCGAATCCATCTTAAAGGGACAAAAGAATCAATCTCGCTGGTAAAAGAATGGAAATATTTACCTGTGGCTGAATATCGTGATTCAAAATTTTACCTCTTCTCAGGGAACGGATTTGATTATGCATCAAGACCTCAAGTTCAGTCGGAAATATCATTTCAATCACCAACGGTGCTTCACAACGGAATGATAACACCACTTATTCCGTATAAAATTCGGGGTGCAATCTGGTATCAGGGAGAATCGAACACTAATAATCCAATACGCTATAAGGACCTTTTTCCAAAAATGATAGAAGAGTGGCGAGGACTTTGGGGCGATCAATTTTCTTTTTATTACACGCAAATAGCACCTTATAACTATTATGCAGGTACAAACTCTCAACTCTTAAGGGAGTCACAATTTATGTCAATGTCGGTTCCAAAAACAGGTATGGCGGTTACGCTTGATATTGGCAACACTTCAAATATTCATCCGGGGAATAAAAAAGATGTCGGTGAAAGACTCGCTCTCTGGGCTCTGGCGAAGGATTACAACAAAAATCCGGTCTATTCCGGACCTGTTTATAAGTCGTTTAAAGTGGAAAACGATAAGATTGTACTCACATTTGATTTTTCAGACGGGCTTAAACTCTTGCCAAAAAATGGAAATCTTAACTTTATTATTGCGGGGGAAGATAAGTTTTTCCACAAGGCTGATGTGACAATAGTTGGCTCTGCAATTGTTGTTTCTTCACCAAATGTAAAAACCCCTGTTGCTGTAAGGTATTGTTGGAGCGACACTTCCGAAGCAACTCTTTTTAACGGAGCGGGACTTCCGGCATCCTCTTTTAGAACAGACAATTGGAAGTGAAATCCCGAACATATTTTTGGTAGCATAAAAAACTAATCGTAAATTATCTTTTTGCAATAACAAACTTTCTATCGGAGATTTTATACCTTTCTCGAACAACAGTCTTTTCGACAACAAGTACAAAATTTGGACAGCCTTATTTGCGGTCGCACTTTTTTTTGGTCTTTCTTCGACCGTTTCCTCTTTTTTGTATTACATTGGTAATAATCAGGAGTTTCATTGGGATGTATATCTGCCCCAACGGCTTCCGAGCTACTTTATGTGGGCTTTATTCGTTCCGCTCATACACAAAAGAGTTGCAGAACAGTTTAGCCATTCAGGTTCAGTTACTGAGAAAGTGATTAAACTTACAGGCTGGATAATTCTGATTTCGGTGATGCACCGTCTTCTGGCATTTTTCTCGATTGGTCTGATTATGGAAAATCTTGGAGAGATACTTTCCACTCTTTTTTCAAATCCAAAAGAGATAATTTTACCTTTGATTTCCCTCTCCGCAGACAGTTTTATGCTCACGGTAATAATTGGTCTGACAGCCGGTGTTATAGAATATTCCCGGTTTATCAAGCAGGAAAATGTAAAACAGGAAGAAATTAAAAGAAGATTGGTTGAGTCACAATTGCAGAATCTGACGGGCAATCTTCATCCACACTTCCTTTTTAATGCACTCCACGGCATCTCGATGATGATCTATAAAGACCCCATGCTCGCTGACAAAATGATCTCATCACTGAGCGACTTGCTCAGAAGCACATTCCAAAACTCAGAAGATCAGTTTATTACTCTGAAAAAAGAGATTGAGATCGGAAGAAATTATCTTTCAATTCAGAAACTTAGATTTGGAGCCAGAATATCAGAAACAGTCGAACTCCCCGGCATGGGTGGTGATGTTATGGTACCAAAATTTATACTTCTCCCTTTACTCGAAAATTGCATCAAGCACAATGTTGACATAACACCTGAGGCAATTGAAATTGGATTAAGAGTAGCAGTAACAGACTCGAATGTAAAAATTATCGTAAGAAACAGCAGGCCCGTAAAAAAGGTAAAAGACCCGCTTCCATCAGGCGAAGGGGTAAAACAAATCAGATCGAGACTTACAATTCTTTACGATGAGAGTTTTAAATTCGATATAAAAGAAACCGAAACCGAATACATTGTTGAAGTGTTGCTGCCTGTTAAAGAAAAATGATCAAAGCGATAATTGTTGAGGATGAAGTTCTTGCCAGGGAAAAACTAAGGTTCTTTCTCGAGGATTTCCCAAATGTGGAAGTGGTGGCAGAGTGCGCAGATGCTATGACTGCCCTTGAGTCGATAAAAAAACACTCCCCTGATCTAATTTTTCTTGACATTCAGTTACCCGGTATTTCCGGGATGGAATTGATTCGTTCGATCTCCAAAAATCCTCCAGGCGTTATCTTTACAACAGCATTTGATAATTACGCTATCGAAGCTTTCGATTTTCGCACTCTTGGTTATCTGCTCAAGCCATTTGATAGACAAAGATTTCGAGCTACAATGCTGAAAGCCCTGGAACAATTGGGTGGCTCAAACGGTGAAGTTGAGGAACGGAAAAAGATCCCCGTAAAAAAGAGTGGTGAAACGGGGAAATTCCTCATGCTCGATACAAATGATATTTGCCTTATTCAATCAAATGGAAATTCAATATTAATTGGTACTGACTCAGAGATATATACTATGCAATCATCTCTCACAGCTATAGAGCAGCACCTCGGAAACAGTCTATTTATCAGAGTCCACAGAACTATGATCGTAAACAAGGACAAGATAGTTGAAATTGAAAATCTCTCCAATAATGAATACCAGCTTAAACTTAAAAATGGCAAAAAAATCTGGACAGGTAGAAAATATGCTGCGGTTATTCAGGAGTTATTAAAAATTTAGTCATCCCCCCATAACACTTCACACCAAATAAATAACAACTCGGCACCCGAAGCCAATCTATAATTCTTGATTCCCCTTTATTACGATTGTATTTTAACCGTAATTAAAAGGAGCTTCCCAATGAAACAAGCAATCATCTACTTAATTTTTCTCACTTTTGTGACGAGTGCTCAGCGATTTATCAACATAACTGAAGGTCCCGTGGTTAATGATGGTGGAGATTCCCGTTCAGTGAACTGGATTGATTTCGATCGTGATGGTGATCTCGATCTCTTTGTAAGTAACGGCAAAAACGGAGGTCAGAACAACTTCTTTTATAAAAACAATGGCGATGGTACATTCTCCAAATTGGATTCGTTAATTATAACAAAGGATAATTCACCTTCCGTCGGGGCATCGTGGGCTGATTTTGACAATGATGGATACCCGGATTTGTTTGTTTCGACCTGGTATAACAAAATCAATTATCTCTATAATAACAACGGTAATGGCACATTTACCCAACTTTCATCGTCGGCGGTGATGACTGATTTAACTTATTCTGAAACAGGAACATGGGGGGACTACAATAAAGACGGCTGGTTGGACCTCTATGTAACAAACAGTGCCGGAAGC
The DNA here is from genome assembly GCA_964431385.1 of uncultured Ignavibacteriaceae bacterium. Lineage (GTDB taxonomy): Bacteria > Bacteroidota > Ignavibacteria > Ignavibacteriales > Ignavibacteriaceae > UTCHB3. Next base: position 51,620 of record CAYSJM010000005.1, read on the forward strand.
ACTCGAAATTTGCTCTATAAAAACAATGGTGATGCAACTTTTACCAAGATCGCCCAAACTGGTTTTCTTACAGATCAATATTTCTCAAGAAATGCAGATTTCATCGAATACAACGGTGACTTTCTGCCCGATCTCTTTGTTGTCAACGAAGGTGGACAGAACGAAAATCTCTACACAAATCTAGGAAACGGATCGTTCACCAGAACCGGAAACACGCCTCTCTTGAATAATGGCGGCAGTTCAATAAGCTCAAACTATGAAGACATCGACAACGACGGTGATGTGGATTTTTTCATCTCCAACGCTGAAGGCGGCAGGAACTGGATGTTTATGAATGACGGAAATAACAACTTTACGAAGGTGATCGAACCTTTTAACAGTGATATCGCTAACTCTTTCTCAAGCATTTTTGGTGACATCGATAATGACGGAGACCTCGATCTTTTTGTATCAAATGCCTTCAATTCAACAAACACCCCAATGAACAATTTCCTCTATATCAATCAGGGAAATGGAGTATTCACACGCGATACAGTGACTCTTTCAGCACAATCAGGCTGGACATACGGGGCTGCGTTCGCTGATTATAATAAAGACGGCTGGCTCGATCTCTTTACCGCGAATTGTTTTGGGGCAAACCAGAACAATTCACTGTATCGTAATTCGGGTGGAACAAATAACTGGATAATTATCGATATTGAAGGGAAAAAAAGTAACCGTGATGCGATTGGGTCCGTGGTCAAAATCAAGGTGACAGAAAACGGAGTTTCAAGATGGATGACCAGACGGGTTTCTGCTCAGTCGGGGCATTGCAGTCAAAATATGCAGTTACACTTCGGACTTGGAACAACAACCACCATCGACTCTGCGATAGTATTGTGGAGTTCCGGAATTGTGCAATTAGTGAATGGGCTAACCATTAATTCTTTTAATAAAATAGTTGAAGACACTACTCTCACTGACATAAAAGATGAACCGATCGGGTTAAAGAGCCAAAGTTTTAAGTTACATCAGAATTACCCAAATCCTTTTAATCCACAGACAACAATTTCTTTCACTACTGAAAAAGAAGGAATTGTAACTCTGAGGATTTATGACATACTTGGAAATCTGGTACAGGAAGTCATGAACCAACATAAAAATGCAGGTCATCACTCAGTTGTAGTGAACGCGGATGGTTTTAGTTCAGGTGTTTATCTCTATGAACTCACTTCAAACGGTGGCAAAATTGTGAAGAAACTTTCAATTTTGAAATAAAAGCTAAAGGTACTTCCCCCGATTATATTTAAGTGGGAGAATTTTTGTAAATTTCACATCATGAAAAAATGTAAATTAATTCTCCTCGCTATTCTTTCGGTTTTGGCTTTTACTGTCAACTCATGCACCCTTTACGAAGCTGCACCAAACCTGGCTCACGATAAATTGTTGATGAGCTGGTTGAGTGATCCCCGGTATGTTGAGACTGAGTTAAGGGTCACCATAAAGAATTTTAAGGTCCTCACGGGGAATGAATTAATTAAAGCCAATCGCGAAATGAACATTCCCGATAATACTCCACCCACCTTCAGAATCTGGAGCTCACAACCATTAGAATATATAAACCAAAAGAATGTGCAATTCCTCGGTGTTTCTCAAGAACCTGATGAGAAGTGGACAGACACGGAAAATGGTAATGTCATTTTTTACTGGGATATCGCAAAAAGATTAAAAGACGGTGATTCGATAGTGATTTCAAGAAGATTCCGGTATGATTTATTCAATTTTGCAGTTCCACAAGACATTCAAACTGCAAATGCACCCGACGGAATGATCGAAGATCCTGCAAGATTTCTTTTATCCGAAGAGTTTTTGGAATTAAACGACAGCATCAAAGCAAAAGCCGCCTCAATTGCCGGTAGTGAAACCGATCCTTTGAAGAAGGCACGCCTCTTTTATGATTGGACGAGGGGAAACATGAAATATGAGTGGCCTGTACTCGTAAGAGGAGCAGGTGAGGCTCTAAAAACCTGTAAAGGTGACTGTGGACAATATTCCTATCTTTATATCGCTTTGTGCAGATCTGCTAACATCCCTTCAAGATTGGTATCAGGTTTTATGTTGGCTCCCGATACCCTCAGCTACCATGTCTGGTCAGAAATTCAACTTCCCGGTCTCGGCTGGGTACCTGTAGATTGTACAGATAAAAATGGATTCCTTTCGTTGGATAATCGGAGGCTTGTAACCTCTCGAGGTATGAATATACTTCTAAGGAATGTACCCGTTTGGGCAACCTATAAAAACAGCGAAGCCCAAAACGGAAAAACAGACTTTATGCAGATGATGACAACAGTAATCAGTGGGTGTAAAGCCGAGGTATCATCCCGACGAATAATTCACAAATTCGAAAAGTAGCTGCTACTTTTTCTCATTGGCTCTCTTCAATAGTCCTTCGGCTACACTCTTCCCCCAATGTGGGTGAATTGAGCTCTTTGGCTCAAAGGTATCAAATTTTTCCAAAGCAGAAACTATCATGGGTTTAGCTTTTTCCAGTCCACCACCCATCATCTCCGGCGTAAACATCACAACCATCCCTTTTTGAAGATCAACTCTGGGGTTGGAAGGGTCAAGTTCTGCAGCTTTATCGATATATTTTGTGGCGAGTGGTGAAAGTGCCATAAATCTTTCCATCGGACTGACCGTTATTCTCGCGTAAACAATCATCGATTTTATCACATAAATATCTGAATTATCGGGTTCGAGAGAATCAGCACGATTGATGTATTTTTCTGCTTTGTCAATAATCTCTTCTTTTAAGATATTGTCTTTTTCACGCATCGAAAGGGTTGCATTTGCCATCGATGCATAATATTGTGGAATCCACTCCCCTTTTTCAGCATCTGCAATTCTTTCAAAACCATTTTTTAGGAGCAGAGCCGTCTCAATGGTCTGTGCCGTATCCATTATCGCAAGATTTTTTTCGATCGCTTTAACCAATTTGTCACTTTGTGCAATAAGGGCACTACTCAACAAAATGAAAGCAAAAACTACATTTTTCATATTTATTCTCTTATTTGTAATCTAATGAAATGAAAACACCCAAAAAGTAGGTGCGAAGTGCGGGTGCAATTACTTCCTGTCTTCTGATTCCGTCTGCTGAATACCGGTAGCCGTAAATATTCTCGTAGCCTGGTAGATTGGTAATCGAGACATATACGATGGTAAAATAGTCAAAAATTGTGGTCAACCAACTCCCGTTAAAACTTAAACTATGTTGAACAGGGGTCATGTCGCCATTAAAAATCGGATTATTTGGATTAAAATATGGTCTTCCGGAAGTAAAAGTATAAGTAAATCCGATAAACGAATTAAGAGCTCTGAAGAACTGCTTGTAAACGAGTGACAGAGTATGCTCGGAGGCAAAAGTTGGAGTTGCTAATGATGGAAAATCGCGATAATCTCTTTTTGTATCTAAGTAAGAGTAAGAAATCCAATAATCAATATTATCAAAAGTCGCACCCCTGTCTCTCCAGAAAATGTCGATACCTCGGGCATACCCGCTACCATTGTTCCTGTACTCCGGCAAACTTAGAGTTGGGGATGTAAAATTTCTTTTAACGAGTGAAGAATATTCTTTGTAGTAACCTTCAATTCTAAAAGTCTGTCTCTCACCTATATACTGATAGTTTAGTATATAATGATCAGCCCGCTCAAAATCAAGATCCTTTGCCTGATATAAAAATATCCTTTCAGGAGTTTGATAGAACTGACCAAAAGCAAAGTTTATTTGATCATTTTCCCAAAGTTTTAGTGCAAATGAGAATCTTGGAGCAATGTTTGCTTTTTTGATGTAGTCTGCATATTCATACCGGACACCAACACGAAATGCTGCAATATTGGAGATGAAAAAGTCGGTCTCTGCAAAACCGGCGTAATATTTGTCATCGAGTTGGGCTTTTAATGATGAGAAAGAATCATCTGCCTTTAAAAACCAGGTTTCACCACCAACAGTAAGGAAAGCATTGTCACCAATGTTCTTTGTCCCTTTTACTTTCACCTGATGAACCTGATCATCACGGTTTGCAGGGAATGTGTTTATTTGCAGATCATCATTATTGTTGCTGAACGAATATCCGGCAAAAAAAGCAATATCTCCGGGTAAAATATCTGTGTAATTTGTATTTACATAATAGTTGTTGTTGTTCAGTTGGAATCGGTTTTTTGTCCCCGGAGCATCAAGATTTGGGTTGTAGAGCGACAATTCCGTGTTTGAAAAAGTGCCGTAAAATTTGTACATCCCCGATTCACCTGTTTTATGGCGAAGAAAAAATGTACTCGCCTTGGTAATTGGTGCCACATCCCAATCCACTCGTTGCGGAATTATATTATTGTAAGGGGAAAGGTTAAAGTAGTCTGCGGAAATCCCAATTGCTGTTTTTTCCCATCTCTGGGTATGCACTGCATTAAAACCTGCTGCGAGAAGACCAAATGAACTTCTAGTATCGGGAGGAAGATCGATACTTCTCAAAAGTAAAGTTGAAGACAATGCCTGACCATATTGAGCGGAATAACCGCCCGTGCTGAAGATAGTTCCCTTAAAAAGCACAGGTGCAAACCTGCCCCTCTGAGGCACATCGGGCACATTGGAAAAATAAGGGTTCTGAACAACCATCTCATCGATAATGGTTTTAGTTTCTGCGGAAGAACCACCCCGTACAAAAAGTCCTTCCTGTTCACCAACCTGTGAGGTACCCGGAAGTGTGTTCAAAGCACCCGAAAGATCGCCAGTCGCTCCTGCGGTTGTGAGAATATCGAGAGGTTTTAGAACTACCGATTTTCTCTCATCAGAAGCTTCAAATGAACCGGCAGAAATGGTCACCTGCTTCATGATCTTGGCGTCGGGATCGAGTTTTATTTCAAATGTGAGTGGTTTCCCATCCAGTAAAATCTTTGATTCTTTTGTTTTGTAGCCGATGTAACTGGCAATAAGAATCTGCTCGCCAGTTTCAGTTGTTGTAAATTCAAAATTCCCTTTCACATCGCTTGAGGCACCATCGTAGCTTCCCTTAATGAAGATATTTGCTCCTGTCAGCAATTCTCCCTGGGAAGAACGAATAACCCCTGAGATTTTGGTCTGTGAAAAAAGTGTGAAAGGTAACAGTAAAATCAGTAACAGATACTTCATAGCATTCTTCTATTAGTTTATATTAAAACCTTCAAAAATTAATTAAAAGTTTCAAATAAGAGGAAAAATAATTGATGAGCGGAAAAAAGAGTGTATAAAAACAAAAAGAGAGGATATCAAAAGTTTGTATCAGAAACTTTCAATATTCTCTCTTCAAAAAAGATTAGAATGTTTTTATAAAATTGAGTGAGATGTTTGCCGGTGCAACCTGAGAGATGTTATAGTCAAAATAGAAATTCCAGGATGTTTCAATGCTTTTGTTGTAAGATGAAACAAGCCGAACTGCATTAATGGCACTTGCAATTCTGTTCAGGATCATCCCACCAACCACAAATCTGATGTTGTTATTCCAACTTTCGGATGAAGTCCAAAGTTCTCTGTAACCTTTTCGTTCATTGTTGCTTGTCCAGCTCCAGGAGTGAGTTGCAGTATTATACATCTTACTAAATCTACCCTGTTTTGCCATGTCATCGTTGAAGTCGTTAATATTTAAGTAGTTACCAATGTCAGCGTAATAATCACCATTTTTAGCAGCCATGTTTTTCACTCCACCGTAAGACTCGGCGTATGAAAAATAATTATCTTTTTGCCTGTCAGAATAATATCTCATCCCACCATAAGCAAGCCACAGACCCGCTTCAGCTATTGTGAAATATTTCCCGCTTGAATACCCTTCAGCATAAAGTTCTCCCATTCCGGGAAGGATTACAGAATAAAGAATTGCAAGTCCGGCATTTTTCTTTCCCGGGGCTTGAAGTGAAGGCTTAAATGAGAGATTGCTATTTTCGGGCATCTCTTTAAAATTCATATTGGTTCTAAAAGCCGCGAGTGAACTTGATTCTTGTGCACTTACGACAAAAGAAACCGACAGTAAAATAACAAATAAACTTTTCATTAACTGACCTTAAACGGTAATCGGTTCGGTTTCAACTATTTCTCCGTAACATTGTTCTGCATCGTTAGAGAGAATCCTGAATTTTGAGAATTTGTTTGTAAACTCTGACTGGAAAGGATGGCTGACTCTCACATATTCTGATGAGAATCCTTTCATTTCACCCGAATTATCGGTATTTTCAAACAACACTTCCACTTCTTTGCCTGACATAGAAGAGTAAAACTCATCTTTTTTCTTCTGACTAAGAATCCTAAGTACATTAGTACGCCGCCTTCTTTCAGCGACATCGACCACTCCCGACATATTTATTGCCTTGGTTCTGGGTCGTTCAGAGTATGTAAAAACATGAAAATATGAAACCGGGAGGTTTAAGAGGAAATTGTGCGTTTCTGTAAATTCCTTCTCACCTTCACCGGGGAAGCCGGTTATTACATCAACTCCGATTCCCAGACCGGGTACAATTTTATTGGCTTTATATATCAACTTTTCATAGTCACCCGTTCCATATCTTCTCTGCATCAGGCGAAGTATAGTCGGACTGCCACTTTGTAGCGGGATATGAAAATGTTTCACTAATCTATCAGAACCTGCTGTAAGCTCAAGTATTCTGTCTGTCAACAAATTGGGTTCTATCGATGAAATGCGTATTCTGTAGTCACCCGGCACTTCAATCAATTTTAGTAACAAATTGTAAAAAGAAGTGTCAACATTTTTGCCATAATCACCAACATTTACTCCGGTGAGAATAATCTCTTTATACCCGCCGTTAATCAACTCGGCGAATTTTTCCAACGCTTTACCGGGATCCATACTTCTGCTGCTTCCGCGAGCGAGAGGAATGGTACAAAAAGTACATTTGTAGTCACAACCATCCTGAATCTTAAAGTAGGCTCTTGTTCTGCCATCAGTGTCGCCTGAAGAAGCAAAACCAAATTCACTCGAAAGGTCTTCTACGGGAGAAACAAAGATACAGGCGAGGTCTCTTTTTTCAAAATTCTCGATGAATGAAAATACATCAAACTTTTCTTTACTGCCGAGTACTATATCGACGCCCTCGATAGCAGCAATTTCTTCAGGGCGAAGTTGTGCATAACACCCTGTTACCACCACATAAGCATCAGGATTCGACCTTAAGGCTTTCCGGACGATTTGACGGCAGTCTTTTTCCGCATTCTCGGTGACGGTACATGTGTTTATTACATACACATCCGCTTCGTGATTAAAATCAACTACTTCAAAACCATTTTTCAGGAATTGCCTCCCGATTGTGGAGGTTTCCGAAAAATTAAGTTTACAACCTAATGTATGTAAAGCAACTTTCTTCATTAACAATCTAAAAAATTAAACATAAATTTAACTCACAATGCCGGTTCAAAAAAGGCAGTTTCCTGTCTGAAATTACCCCTGGAATATAAAAAAGAGGCTGCACTAAAAATGCAGCCTCTAATTACATGATCAATAATTGATCATTAATTTCCTTCTTTTTTAGGTTTTCCGGCAGCCGGAGAAACTTCAAATGTAGGGAAATCGAGATTTTCAACTTTGGAGGTTTCTGCGTTCTGGAAATCAGAAACATTAACTTTCTCAAGTTTATGAGTAGCCATGTATTCTTTTATTTCCTCTTCGTCTTTATCTTTAAGATAAGCGACGGAGCTAAGAACGATTTTTTTGTTCTCTTTGTCGAAATCAATTACTTTAAGGCTTACTTCCTGATCAATGAGGAAATGGTTTCCAACATTTTTAACCTTGCCGGGTGAAAGTTGTGAAGTAGGAACAAAAGCATCAACGCCTTCTTCCAGTTCAACAATAACACCTTTTTCGATCAATCTTGAAATTTTTCCTTTAGTTTCAGTTCCGGTTCCATAAAGGGTTTCGAATCTGTCCCAGGGATTATCCTGAATCTGTTTGTGACCCAATGAGATTTTTCTCTGTTCGGTATCAACAGTGAGAACCACTACATCAATTCTTTCACCTTTTTTGACAACTTCCCCGGGGTGGCGGATTTTCTTTGTCCATGAAAGATCACTGATGTGGATGAGTCCGTCGATTCCGGGCTCCAGTTCAACAAAAACACCAAAGGTGGTAAGATTTCTTACGATACCTGTGTGTTTGCTGCCAACAGGGTATTTAGCCATCAATTCATGCCATGGATCCGGTTCAAGCTGTTTCATACCGAGAGAAATTTTCTTCTCTTCAGCATCAAGGCTAAGGATTACTGCCTCGATTACCTGTCCCATTGAAACCATCTGTGATGGATGTTTGATGTGCTGAGTCCAGCTCATTTCACTGTTGTGAATGAGACCTTCGATGCCTTTTTCGATTTCGATAAATGCACCATACTCGGTAAGAGAAACAACTCTGCCTGAAACTTTTTTGCCAATTTCATATTTTTCGGCAATGTTTTCCCATGGGTGCGGGAGAAGTTTTTTAAGGCTAAGAGAAATTCTTCTCTTCTCTTCGTCGAAGTCTGTAACAACAACTTTTATCTTCTCATCAAGTTTAACCACTTCGTTGGGGTGATTAATTCTGCCCCAGCTAAGATCGGTGATATGGATAAGACCGTCAACACCACCGAGATCCACAAACACACCAAAATCTGTAATTGCTTTAACAGTACCTTCGAGGATTTGACCCTTGTCGAGGCTGTGTAAAATTGCGTGTCTCTGATCAGCGAGTTCTTCTTCAACGAGCACTTTGTGTGATACGACAACATTCTCAGTAGGGATGTTAACTTTAACTACTTTAAAGTCCATCTCTCTGCCGACAAATGCGTCAAAGTCTCTGATTGGGCGTACATCAATTTGTGACCCGGGAAGGAATGCATCCATACCCATAAGGTCAACAACCATACCGCCTTTAATTCTGCGGGTGATTCTACCTTGAATAACATCACCACTATCGTGTGCTGCAAGAACTCTTTCCCAAACTCTCAAGAAATCTGCTCTCTTCTTGCTGAGAACCAGGTTACCTTCCTGATCTTCAACGGATTCGAGAACCACTTCGACTTCGGTTCCAAGTTTAAGGTCGGTCATACCTTCAAATTCTGAAATGGGTATCTGACCTTCTGATTTGAAACCAACATCCACTATGACATAGTCGGGCTGAATACGAACAATTTTACCCTTGACCATCTCTTTCTCTTTGACATTTCTAAACGATTCGCCAAAGAGTGATGCGAGTTCTGAAAATTCTTCCTGTGTATATTCGTCATCAAAGAAATATTTCTTTGATTTGTTAAACAAGACCTCAAGATCCAATGTTGGGGTCTTCTTTTCTTCGGACATTAATCCTCCAATGTACGGTTATTGCTGTTTGCTCAAAACTGCCAAAGGGCTCGCAGCATTATTGATTGGTTAGTGTAACATATACTGACTAACTGCAGTTTATTGTGCTATAAAACTTCTTGTTCTATTCCAAATTTTTCTTCTATAAGCCGTTTGAAATCCCTCATCACCCAGTGGGGTGTGGAAGTTGCACCTGTGATTCCAACGGAATTTGCCCCTTCAAACCAGCTCCAGTCAATCTCTTCTTTTGTCTCGGCAAAATATGTTCTCTCATTTACATCATGACAGATGTGGTAGAGTACCTTTCCGTTGCTCGATTTTCTTCCGGCTGTAAATATTATAATATCATTCTCTGCGGCAAATTGCTGAAGCTTTTTCTCTCTGCCAGAGACCTGTCCACAAATAGTATCTTTTGCGTGATATTCAACCGCAGTCTCCTCGATTGAACCTATTACGAGAGTGTCCAGTTTTTGTCGAAGAGCTTCTGCAACTTCTTTAAATTCCTGTTTATCCATTGTGGTCTGCGAGAAAAGAACAGTCGGTTTGGTAAAATCCACCGATTCAAGTGCCTCTTCCTTGTTCAATACCACTATGGCTGTTTTCCCCGTAACTCCATTAATTCCAATAACCTCGGCATGATTCTTTTTCCCAAAAATCACTACCTGGAAATCTTTGTCAACAAATTTTCTCACCCGTTCCTGCACCTTAATTACAATGGGACATGTGGCATCCACCAACTCGAGTCCATATTCAAGAGCAAGTTTGTAGGTTGCTGGTGGTTCTCCATGAGCACGGATAAGTACCCGACTCCCCTTTGGAAGTCTGTGAAAATCTTCAACACTCACGGTTTCGAGCCCAAGGTTATTCAGTCGCTGCACTTCAACAGTATTGTGAATAACATCGCCAAGGCAAAAAACTTTTGGTTTGTCTTTTAGAGAATCTTCAGCAATATCAATCGTCCTGACCACTCCCCAGCAAAATCCGGCATTTTTATCAATCGTAACTTTCATCTGTTCACCTTTTTCTTAGTCAAACCAAAATCTTAGTTCAACTGTTCCTTTTCACGCACAAGTTTTACAATATGATTGCATTGTTCTTCAAGAGTCATCGAAGTGGTGTCAATCTCGATGGCATCGTCAGTTTTGCTTAGTGGAGAAACTTCTCTTCCAGAATCGTATTTATCGCGTCTGATGATGCTTGCTCTTACATCGTCGAACGACATTTTTGCTCCCTGAGCCTGAAGTTCGGAGAGGCGTCTTTTAGCTCTTTCATCCACTGATGCAGTAAAGAAAAATTTAAAATCTGCATCCGGAAAAACAACTGAACCGATGTCTCTACCCTCCATAACCACACCACCCTGTTTCCCCATCTCCTGTTGCATTCTTACAAGTTCAGTTCTAATTTCAGAAATGCTGCTAATTTTTGAGACATTTTGGTTAATCTCTTCAGTTCTTATAGCAGCAGAAACATCCTCATCATTCAGAAAAACGATGTTCCCGTCCTCCCCTGGTTTAAGAGTGATTTGATGATTAGGAAGAAGCTCCAACAATGCCTCTTTATTATCCAAATTCCCCGTTCTTATAGCAAGAAGTGTCACCGCCCTGTACATCGCTCCGGTATCTATAAACAGATATCCAAGCCTCTTTGCAACAAGCTTTGCAGTACTGCTCTTACCCGACCCCGCGGGTCCATCTATAGCTACTGTAAACATTTTTTTCATAGCTTGGAAATATACGGAATTTTTAGCTTTTATGCAATTTTTGGATGGTGGAACGGGGGAAAACTGTAGAATAAATCCTCTCCGCATCAATTCCCCCGTCTCCGGAGAAATCACATTTTTTTGGATCACCGGGACAGCGGGTGGAGCAATAGTTTTCTTGGGGAAGAATAAATTCAGCTTTGTTTCCAACCGGTCCCCAAAGAGAGGGTTTACACGCGGGAAGTGGACAAAAAAGTGAGAGGGTATCAACCCCCAATGCAGCTGCGATGTGCATGGTACCTGTGGAAGAGGAAATAAGAAGATCGAGAACGGAAAAGTTGACTATTGCTTCTCTTAAAGATATACCCTCATTAATTTGCGGAATCCCAATCGGAATTGCAACATCAGGGGGTAATTGGTTATCCGTAACAACCACTTTTATTTGTGAATTTGATGAAAGTAGATTTATCAGTCTGAGATATTCTTCCGCAGGCATGTTTGGAGCAGATCCACCACTTGTTATATGCACGCCGATTAACTTCTCACCGTTTGGTGTCAACTCTTTTCTAATCTCCACAGCTGAAAATTGTTCTTTTTCGCTTAGGTAAATTTTTGTTGAAAAATCTGTGACTTCACCACCCGCCAGTCTCACAAAATCGAGACAATAATCGGCTTCACTTCTCTCTTCGGCATATTTTTTGCGATCCAATGAGATTGTATTCGTAAGCAAATGGTAAAGTTTTCTGCTGGTTCCATATCTTCTTTTGATGCCTGCCAAAAAAAATGAATATGCCAGAGTTTCATTTGGAAGAAGCATAAACCCATCTGTGAAGCTGTGAGGTTTAAGAAACTCTGCCAAACTTCGTACCTTGGAAATCCCTTTTGAGAAATCGTCCCAAACGAGGACAGAATCGACAAGAGGATTGTGAAGAAAAATATCTTTCGTGTAACTCCTCACCAAAACCGACACTTCACAACCGGGAAAGCTTTTTTTCAGTTCACGCGGAAGTGGCGTTGCAAGTACTGAGTCACCAATTCTGTCAATTCGGGCTATAAGAAATTTTCGTTTGGCATTCATTTTCTTGGAATTGCGTTATCTTTCTTTTTGAATTTTGAAATTTATGAAAAAATCAGTTAATAATGAGAAAAGCCGACTTTAATTACATCGATCATTACAAAACCGACGCCCGTGAATTTGACTATTTTGTCGAGCGAACAGGGGCAACTGCACATGATGAAAGACGGGTTCACGAATACATAATTTCGGAAGTCGGAGTAAAAAAAGGAAGAATCCTTGATGTGGGTGCAGGGAACGCATGGATTGCGGAACACTATATAAAAGCCGGTTTTTCGGTTGTTTCGATGGATATTTCTGTCATCAATCTTAAAAAAGCCAGGGAGAAAATACCACATCCGCTACACTCAGCTGTCAGCAGTGATGCGTTTTCACTTACTTTTAAAGATGAAACATTTGAGCTTGTAATTGCGAGCGAGGTGATAGAGCATGTTTATGATCCCGAAGGATTTGTAAAAGAACTTTCCCGGGTTGTAAAAAAAGGAGGGGAGCTGATAATCACAACACCTTACAAAGAAAAACTTCAATATTCACTCTGTGTCCATTGTAATAAACCCACACCGTTGCACGCTCATATCCATTCGTTCGATGAAAAAATTCTCTCATCTCTTTTCAAAGAAGTGCCGCATAAGAACCTTGAATGGGAAACATTTGGGAATAAAATCCTCATTTTTGCACGAACTTATGTAATAATGAAATTTTTTCCGTTCCCTCTTTGGAAATTTAAAGATAAAATCGCCAATTTTTTTGTGAATTTACCTGCACACATCATTGTGAAATGTACCCGTTGATTTAGTCGAAGTGGTGGCTCACTTTTGAAAATTCCGTGTTCCAGTTCAATTCTTTTGATGCCTTGACAGAATTGCATTTTATCTGCTTACGAATTTGAGGATCACAAAGATACTCCAAAGCATTTAGTATATCATCGGGATTATCAGGATTAACATACTTCCCCACCCCATATTCATCAATAATTTTTTTCATTTGAGGTAGATTGCTTGCGAGCACAGGAATTCCCGCTGCGACATACTCAAAAAGTTTGTTTGGCAGGGCATAATAGTAGCTTTTGCTGATATTTTCGATGAGTGTACACCCGATATCTGCACCGGCAGTATATAAAAGAAGTTCATCCTGGGTAACGGTTCCGGCAAAAATAACTCTAGAAGCCACTCCCAATTTTTGAGCAAAGTTTTCAAGCTCTGAGCGGAGTTCACCCTCACCCAAAATAATGAAGTGTAAAAGATCTTTTTTAGGTAGCAGTTCAATTATTTTCGAAAGTCCTCTACCTTTTACCACTACACCCTGATAGATCAGGATTACAGCATTATCAGGCAAAGAATACTTCTGCTTTAAATCTTTGGGAACCACTTCGGAAACGGTATTTGGCAGATTTCTCAACAGAATAAATTTATCTACAGAAAGCTTGTAGTCTTCGATCAAGACTTCTGCGTCCATCATTCCGGTGACTATTATCTTGTCACAGTCATCAATATAAGACTTTTCAATAAATGACAGAAGAGATTGAACATTTTTTTTGCCTGTCAGTCCGGCAAGATAGCGGAAAAGCTCTCTTGAATCATAAAATAATGATTTACCACGAAATTTTGCGAAGAAAGAAAGGAAAGGCAAATTATAGATATCGGCAGCTATATATAAGTCGTACTTGTTAAAAAGCAGTTTATGAATTACAGTAAAGGCAAATTTGAGATAAAACCCGATTGAAGAATTCCCCTTTTTTAGCTTCACAACGGGAATTTCACCACCTTGTGGGCGGTCGTACCAGTCGAAACTCACAGTATCAACGGTAAATCCCCTGGCAATTAATGATGCTCGCAGGTTCCTTGCTCTGGTATCATAGTTGATGTTACCAAGGAATGAAATCAGGACTCGACGATGATTCTTTGGGTCAGAAATCAATTCTTAATGTATTTCTCATTACAGTGCGGGCATCAAACTTTTCCTTAAATTCGATAAGGTTCATGCTTGGTGTCATTGGATTCGCAGCTTTGGTGTCTTGTGATACACCGATATCAACATATTTATAACCACTTTCAGTAGCCCATTTCACCACCTCATACATAACTCTTTGAATCGGTTTCATGTGTTCATATTCGTATTTGAGCATGTTGTAGAAACAAAGCGTCACCTGCTTGTTTGTGTTGAACATGAGACTTCCACCGATTGGATTACTGTTATTATACACCATAAAAAGCTTCATCATCCCCGGCATCAATTCATTTATTCTGTAAATGTCCTCAAGCGAATGAGTTGGTTTTACATCGTGTCGTGCTTTGTTTTCAATAAGAATTGGATAAAATTCATCAAATTTATCGTTGACCTCTACATCCAGCCAGCCCTCCTTAAAAGTTTTTCTGATGTTTCTTCTTGTGGTAGGAGCAAATTTTTCCAAAAAATCTTCTGTGGGATCAAGCTTTATGCAACTTGAAATGTAGTGCAAATCGTACTTAAATCTCCGCCACAACATGGCAAAATCGAGACTTTGATTCCTGGTTTTTTCGTAAATGTCGGGAGCGGAAGTTAAAATATAACCCTTAAATCCTTTTGCTTTCCCATACTCGATTAACAGATCAATCATATCGAGTGCCTCCGCAAAACGAATGTCACCAGTGACGAGTGAACCATAACTTGCACCTATCGGAGATTCAAAGTAACCGTTTTCCACGATTCTACCGGGAAGAACACCGACGATGTTTCCCCGCTCGAGGAGAATCAGATGATTAAATGAAAATTTTCCGGGTGTGTGGTAATCAAAAAATATCTGTTTATGAAATACCGTGCCATTATTCGAAGTGTCAACAAACCTGTCCCATCGTTCTTTCCATTCGGGACTGTATTCTATTATTTCCATTTTTCCACAAGTAATTTTATCAAACTTTTAAAAATATGAATTTTTAAAATAAAAAAGCCCCGGATAAACCAGGGCCGGATACATACGGGAGATCAATTTCTTATTTGGTAAGGTCGAGCAAGCCGTTTTGGGAATCACCATAAGGAGAATCTACAAATCCATCACATTCGGTGTCGTTAACCCACTCTTTACCATCGAGTACATATCTAAACTGATAAACTGAACCTGTCGGAATTTCAGCTACTAAAGAAAATGAACCATCTTTTTTGAGTTTGCTCATTTGATGTGCTTCCTGATTCCATCCGTTGAAATCTCCTACTACACTGGCAGACTCAAAAGGTTTGCCAACTTCTTTAGCTATTCTAAATGTAACTTTGCAAACCGGCTCACTCTTCAAGAACTGTTTTTTAACAGACATTCATACCTCGAAAACTTGTGAATAATATTAATTACTAAAATCTTTGATTCAAATATAGAGGTGTCTATACCTTTATGCAAGAAAAAAAGACCGTTCGGGCGTCCGACCGAGCTATTTTTTACCAAATTTACCTCTTTTTTGGCTCGTTCGGGCGTCCGACCGAGCTGGTTAGGCAGTGATTGACAGGGTTTGCGTTGCTTTTAGTTGACTCGTTCGGGCGTCCGACCGAGCTTTTCAGATAAACCCCCTCTTTTTTTTCCCTCCCCTTTCCGATCTTGTTCACCTCTTTACTTCATAAAAACACATAAAAATTCAATTAAATTTATTGGCTCTTTTTGAGTAAATTTTGGTTTGTCTTTTATAATATTTTCCGGAAATTTAATGGCTTCTACTCCCAAGAAACACAGTCTCGTAACTGCCATAACCGTAACCATCTCGACCATGATCGGAACGGGGGTTTTTACCAGTCTTGGCTTCCAAGTTTTTGATATAAAATCTGTTCCCCCATTACTTGCTTTATGGATCATTGGTGGCGTTATAGCCACTGCAGGTGCACTTACTTATGGTGAATTAACTTCTGCTTTTCCGAGGTCCGGTGGTGAATACAATTTTCTTTCGAGGTTATACCATCCGATCGTTGGTTTCCTTTCAGGATATGTTTCAGCAACGGTGGCGTTTGCTGCACCGATAGCTCTCGCGGGCATGGCACTGGGCACATATTTTGGTGGCGTGATTGCTGATAAAGCTGCACCCGATTTTGAAACTGTTAAATTAATGATTGCCCTTGGTGCAGTAGTGTTAATGACTGTTATACATATCATCAAAGTGAGTATAAGCGGCAATTTTCAGAAGTACATCACTTCACTCGTGGTTTTTCTCATTTTTGCACTGGTCGCTACTGCATTTATTTTTGGAACTCCAACTCAACTCCCCTTCCTTGGATTTGATTACGATCTGAACGCCCTTTTAAGTGCACCTTTCGCTGTTTCTTTAATATATGTATCGTACTCATATTCCGGTTGGAATGGTGCTGCATACATAACCGAAGAAGTTGAGAATCCAACCAAAAATGTTCCGCTCGCTCTGTTTATCGGAACCATGGTTGTGATGGTTCTTTATGTACTCTTAAACTTCTCATTCCTCTATATGGTGCCTGTTGATCAGTTACAAGGACAAATTGATGTTGGTCTGATTGCGGCAAAGAATATTTTTGGTGGATATGGTGCTGTGATTGTGGGTTTGCTTATCTCTATTTGTCTTCTTTCAGCAGTCTCGGGGATGACTTTTATCGGACCACGAGTAACTCAAACAATGATGAAAGATGTAATTCCAAATATTTACAATCGTTATAAATTTTTAAGCAAGGAAGTGCCGGTTGTACCGATTCTTTTCCAGAGTCTTGTAGCTATATTTATGATTGTTACTTACACTTTTGAACAGGTTCTTGTTTACATCGGTTTTACTTTGAGTCTTTCGACAACTGCCACCGTTTTTGGGATTTTTATTCTTCGCACAAAACTGAAACACATTCCAAGAACATATAAAACATTTGGATATCCGTTCACACCGATCATTTTTATACTTTTTGAAATCTGGATGCTTACTCACATCATGATGGATAAGCCAATGGAATCTCTTGCCGGTCTCGCAACAGTACTTTCAGGTATAGTTGTTTATTATATAGCCAAACATTTTAACACAAAATTCGAAAATCAATAAACAGGTAAAAAAAGGATGAACTCAAATATTTCATCAATCTTGAGAAAATTAATTTCTCTGAATATAGCCACGCTAACCCTCGTTATATTCCTTTTCTCAGGTTGCAACAAAACTGCTTCTACCACTCCGGTAAAGGAGGATTCAACTCAGGCAAAAACCGATGCTCCTGCTGCTGTCGAGCAAAAATCCGGAGTTGACATCTCCAAATATGATATGCAATATAACGACATGGCAAAAATCCTTGGGGGTTTTGAAGTGTCGGCTTCATCAAAATTTTTCAAACTTACTGAAGAAAAAGCATGGAAGAATCATCAAAAATTCTTCACTTCAAAATGGGCAAATCTTCAAAAAGAGATAATGGATTCAGTTGAATACTGGGCTCAAACAGAACTCGCAGATTTTGATCCAAAAGCCAGAACAGTTTTCTATCCATTTGGCGGTCCTGATTTCCTCTTTGCACGCAAATTCTTCCCGAATGCAAACCTTTATATCTTGCAGGGACTTGAACCTGTAAATAAACTCCCTGAAACTGTAAAAGCAAACGACGCAAGTCTGGCTACATATCTAGATGATCTTCAGGGTTCACTTAGAATACTCACCACCCGTGGATACTTTATTACAAAACAAATGAGCAGCGATCTTAGAAAAGGGGTATTCAGAGGTGTTATTCCGGTTTTCTTCCTTTTTATGGCAAGGACTGACCTCACAGTTCTGGATGTGAAGTATATAACAACTGAAAAAGATGGAGATTTTAATCTCGATGAAAGCCAGCTCGTTTCGGGTGATCAGCTTAAAGGTGAGGCTAAAGGATGCGTAATCTACTTTACTGACAAGGATCAAAAGGAAGTAAAAAGACTTTATTACTTCAGTACTGACACCCAAAACAAATCATGGGCTAACAGAAAAAATCTTCAGAAATTAGTTACGGAAAATGCTCCAGTAATCTTCTTCACAAAAGCCGCTTCATATCTGTTACATGGAGATGATTTCTCTTCTCTTCGTACTTTCATCCTTGATAACGCAAAATATCTTGTGCAGACAGATACAGGAATCCCTGTGAAATTCCTTGAGAACGGACAGTGGAATATGACCTACTACGGTACATACATCCGTCCAATCGGTGATTTCCCATGGGCTTATCAGGCCGGTATGAAAAAGATATACAGTGAAACTGATAAAATTAAACACATGCCATTTGGTATTTGCTACCGCTGGAAAAAAAGCGAATCGAATATCATGAAAGGTATAAAGAAGTAGTTAAAGGGACTTGATCCCGAAGAGTATTTTATTTAACCACAAGAAGAAGAAACTCAGGAGCATTTGCCCTCGAATTCTTCTTCTTGTGTTTTTTTTATGTTATATTAAACAGATGCTATCCTAAAGCGTAGAGATAACCGTCTCTGCTTGAGCAGTAAACAGTATCATTCCACACTACCGGTGTAGCTTCAAATGAAGTATCAGAATGAAATGTTTCAAGTTTCTTTAACTTGACTCCATATTCAACACCCGCTGCATTCTTCGCTGTCTCTCCATCCCCTTTTTTCCCTTTGACAAATTCCATCTGTACGAGATGTAATCCATTATAGGTTGGGGCAACAATCTTGTTTCCACTGGTAATTATTGGTGAACCAATCGATGGACCAACATAAATCTTCGCCAACAGTTTTGGAACAGCACATTTCTTCTTGTTAAGAGTATCGAGAGTTGTATCCCCGGAGAGTTCGTGCTGACTTCCAACATACAGATTGCCGTCGATTGCAAGAGTTATCCAAATTGCAGGATATTCGTTGTTTGGGTTGTATTCATCGTTAATTGCTGCGGTTCCGATAATTCCACCCTGCCATTCAGCAACAGTTGTGTTTTTTGTCGGGAAAAACCATTCTACAGAATCCTCAGCAGGCTTGGAAGGATCAAGCTTAAGCACTCCGCCCTTTCCCGGAATATATTGTTTTTCGATGGTGGCAATAATTTTATTATCCTTCGTCACCACGGTTGAACCATCGATATCTGATCCTGTATAATAATCGTAATCTATAGCCATTTTTTTGATGTCGATTCCATATATGTGACCGGCACCCGAAGCTATAAAAAGTCTGTCTCCCATTCTTGCAGGACTCGCTTCAACCACAATATTATTACCGTGCTTGGCTGCATCAGAATCTTCAAAAAGTTTTACTTTACCGAGCACTTTGGGCTGGTTGATTCCATCCAGCATGGCTGCATCACTTATTTTACTGCTTAGGAAGAACCCAAACCCACTCTCCACTGCATTAAATAACATACCATCGCCAAGATATAGAGGTGAGCTGTCGTTATCACGGCTGTAACAGACACTTTTTGGGACATTAAATTTCCATATTTCCTTGCCGGTTCTGTATGAAATAGCTCTGAAACTTGGAATGACCTTACTTCCCTGGACTGAATTGCCATTACCCAGACGGCTTCCCTGGAGAAGTACTATACGATTAGGTTCGGCTGCTGTTGTATCGATGTAAACGGAGCCTGCCCCCTTCATAATATCATTATTCTTATATTTCCACACTTCCTTCAAACCGTCGGCTTCGAACTTCCTTAAGTACTGGTCATAACCACCAAGCACCAACATCAGTTTTCCTGCCTCCATATAAACTGTTGGGGCACCTGTCCAACCGGCACCACAAAAAGATTTGCGTCTGCTGCCCACAACGGACTCAGAACATCCAAGCCTGAACTTTGACTTTATTTTAAGCTTATTCACATCACCTTTTCCATAAAACCGTCTGCACTCATTACCGAGGAAAGTTGACATTAACACTTCCGTATCGCCGTCAACCCACGGGTTGGGTGGAAGTGCCGGTTTCTCATCTACTGCTCCGGGTATTTGCCCGTTTCCCTTGCTGCATCCAAGAATTGATATGCTACCCGCTCCTGTAGCGGTAACAGCAGTGATAATGCCAAGGGCTCTTAAAAAGTCTCTTCGTGTAGTCATTTTGCAATATTATTTGTTGAAATCAAAAATGGAATTTACGAAAGATCGATGAGTTAAATGTGGTTTTTAATCCTGCCAATCAAATAAATTATACCTCCTGTTAGCAGACCAATTATCATTGGCTCAATTTGTGTTATAAATGAATCTGATGGCAATCCCTTCCTTATTATTATCCAGATTAATGCGGATATCGGAATAAAGATCAACTGAAGCATGGCAAATCCGTCCGCCAGTTTTAATTTTTTAAAGTATGCTCCTGTGATAAGAAAAATCAATGCGGGCACAAACAACGAGCCAATATAATACCAGATATCGACAATGGAACGAAGAGCAATCGAAAGAATAATTGCGATCAGGGTTGACAACACCATTCCAATGGCAGTATATCGTTTAAGATGGAATTTCTCAACCGGTACAAGTTCCTTAACAATATCATTCGAGAAAGTAACCCCACTAAGAAAAATGAAGCAGTTCAGCGTGGTATAGACTGTTGCAAAGAGTGATGCAAGAAAAAGTCCTTTGATTCCAACAGGCAAATAGTTGGCTGCAAGTTCCGGAAAAGCCGAAACGGGATTCTGGAGGTCAGGTAATAATGCCCGTGCAAAAAGCCCTGTAGCATTTGTGAAAAAATCGAACAACGCCCAAAGCACAATAGAGATTAAAATCCCCTTTTTTGCAATTTGAGCGGTTTTAGCCGCATAAACCCTCTGATGAAAACCCGGGTCGGCTATAGTCCAAGCCGCTACCAGATACCAGACCAGCAGATAAAAGAAGCTGCTGCCACCCGTAAGTGAAAGGTGCTCCTGCGGTAGATTCTGCTCAAGAAATGGCATTCCACCAAAAGTTGTGAACAAGTAGATTCCTGCTGCTATAAAACCCGCAAACATGAAGAAAAATAGAAATACATCAACCTTGATGTTCGATCTGAATCCACCAATCGAGAGATAAATGATTAAAGGAATTGGAATAACAAAGAGCATCAGATCAACGGGCACATCAAATATTGTTGCAATAATTTGTGCCGCTGTTATCAGGTAAGGTGCCGGTGATGTGATAGTAAAAATTAAAATAGAAGCTACTATCGCGACTTTGTTATTGTATTCAATACGGAGTTTTGCGGGAATAGAGAGAAGCCCTGTAGCTCTTACTTTTCCCGCAAAAACAAAAGCAAAGATGAATGCAAAAATGTAGTACGGCAATCCTTGTGTAAACCATGAGGAAATGCCGTACCTGTATGAATATTCACCTATCCCAAGAATGCCGCCATACCATGTGCTTACATTTACTGCAACAAATGTAAAAAGGCCCATGCTACGGTCACTAACAATATACGAATCAGCTTCACCCGAAGACTTCCTCGAAGTGTAGAATCCGGTACCAATGGTTACTAAAAGTACAAACGATATTATGACTGCATCAAGCATATCCGTAAAAGTAGCCTGCCATTATCGCTTTTCTCGCGTCCCTTATTAGAAGTGCAGTCCCTCCCTCGGCTGTAACCTCAAATTTTTCTTTTAATACTTCATTGCTGGTTCCGTCCCTGACACCAAAGGGCAACACTTCGCCGTCCAACGGATATTTTAAACCTTTAGTTGTAATTCGGGTATTTGAATCGATACCATAGATAGATACAGTTTCTCTCCAGAAACCTTCGACTTTTAGTGTACCGGTAAATACTTCAAGAAGTGATTTCTCGCTGTAAATGAGAATCCTGATTTTGTCACCATATTTTAGAGCGAGTCCGATGTTGTTAAGCGTATGATCTAATCTGTCCCCGGTAACTCCAAGCAGAGTACACTGAGTGAACCCTTTTTCGATGGCGAACTTCAGACATTTTTCGACATCTGTATCGTCCTGCCCTTCCATCTTAATTATCGGAATTCTGTTTTTATAATGCTCAAGAGTTGATCCATATACTGAATCAAGATCACCGATTATATACTCCGGTATTCCACCTATTTGATAGGCAACATTTGCCCCGCCATCAGCACAAATAAGAATCGGGAATCCATTGTCAAGGAAGAAACTGAGATCACCTCTTGTAGGTGGTCTTCCATTTGCAAGAATTACACATCCTTTTGTCATCATAACTCCATCTTTAAAGTTGACATAAAGTTTCTGCCCGCTGCGGGGAAGAAGTTGTCCCATCCAAACCCGTTCATCAGATATTTTTTATCAAGAAGGTTATTAATTTCGACCACAAATTTCAATTTTGCACCATAAACCTGATAATTTATCCCTGCACTGAGATTAACAACCGCAAACGGATCAACGGTCACTTCTTCCACTTTAATACCGTCAGGACCGGTTGAATTGTCAGTATATTGAGTGCCGGTAAAATTAAAAGAGACTGATGTGTAGAAGAGAGGTCCACCATAAGTCAGTCCGCCATTAAGAATTACTTCAGGGGCATTTGCAATATAATTATTGTTCCTTGAGACAGGATTTCCCGATCCATCATATTCAGTAAAATCGATGAATCTGTTTCTGCTAATATTTCCGTTGAAGTTTAGCACCAGCCCAAGAGGGAGTTGTGCAAATCCTTCAAATTCAAGACCATAATGTACAGTTTTTGCAGCATTTCCCACCCTTGGTTGTCCAAAAACATCGAGACCACCTGAAGGAACTATCTCATTTTCAAAATTCATGTAATAAAGATTTATTGATCCATTAAATCCGGCGAAAGCGAATCTTGATCCAAGTTCAACATTCAAGAGGGATTCAGGTTTTACAAGCGGCGATTTATAATCATACGATCCATCTGCATTTTTCTCAAACTGGGGTACTACACCCCAGCTCGCTGATTCAGCCTCATAAAGGTTTTTTAGAGGTGGTTCTCTTCTTGTAAGTGAGATTGAAGAATAAAAGGAAACTTTATCATTAACAGAATAACTGATACCGATTTGAGGGTTCAGAAAGAAATATGGTGTGCTAAACTCATTTCCGGCAAATTTCTCATCATAGAGTTTGTATTGCTGAAAAATTGCTTGAACTCGTGCAATAAGATCAAATTTTTCAGAAACTTTTGTTTGGAGTCCTGCATAGAGCGAATAAATGTCTTTTCCGGCTTTGTATTCGTAGAACCTTTTATTTCCCCTTTCTCCTGTAACATCGGAAGGTAATCCGGTTCCTGATTCAATTCTTCCCCAGTGAAGTGAACGATGAATTCTCGCCTCACCACCTGCGATAAGTTTACCACTCGGGAATTTGTATTCGATGGAAGGCAACCATCCAAATTGATCATTGTCCACAAAAGCACGCATCATTACATCGTTTGGTATAGTAATTGAGGGATCTAATCTAAAGTAATCACTCGATCCGTAATTGGCATTAAAATCGAAGAATCCATCTCCGGACAAGAAAAAGAGAGTATTCTTTAACCAAAGATTGGAGCCAAGCTTAATATCATGTACAAGAGAGACTTGCGGCTGATTAAGCACTTCCCTGTCGCGTGAGGTAGCACCATAATTATATTTTCGTGTGGTTTCATCGCTATTAGCAGATTTACTAATCCCATAAAACGCCAGTCCATCCTCTTGAGGACCACCATAAGCATTTATTGATATAGTCTGAACATCGTCAAAATACGATGCACTCACAAAATATCGCCAAAATTCAGACCATGACCAATCGCGGTAACCGTCGCTTGTCACTCTGCTCCCCCTCACCCGAATCATAAATCTGTCGCCGATTATTCCACTATTGGCATTAATCGCATATTTTTTTGTATTAAAACTCCCTATACCAGCCTCAAATGAAACACCAGGATTAACCATCGGTTTATTGGTTACAAGATTAATCGATGCACCTATTGCAGGTGGACCATAAAAAGAAACCGATGACCCTCTCTGAACCTGCAGATCTTCGAGAGAATTTGCGAGATCATAGATATTGATCCAATAAACTGAATGATCCTCGGGATCGTTTTGCGGAACGCCATTAATGAGAACAGAAATTCTTCGCTGGTCAAAGCCGCGAATTCTCACATAACCATAGCCGATTCCTGTTCCTGATTCTGAATAGTAGGAAGTTGATGGAAGTGTGTTTAGAATCGAGGGGATATCACGAGTAACCGTGAGTCTCTCGATATCCAATTTGGATAAATTTGAAAAAGAAATACTGCTACCCTTCTCGCCTGCTCTTGTTCCGTTAACAATGATCTCCGGAATCTCTAAAAGATCCTTTTTCATTCCGATTGTAACCAGAATATTATCATCCGTTACGGATAAAATTCTTCGTTCCGTTTTGTAACCAACAAAAGAGCATAACACTCTCCATTCACCGGGAGGAATCGCTTTTAATGAAAATTTTCCCTCTTTGTTTGTAACTCCAGAAAACGGCAATTCTTCAAATTTAATTACGGCACCTTGCAAACTCTGACCGGTTTCCTGATCAAGAACCGATATTTCAAGGTTTGTACCAACTTGAGCAAATCCAATAATATTAATGAACAAGAAAAAGAAAATTACTTTATACATATTTAATCCTGTTTAAAATGAAAAAACCGTTTTTCAGAGGGGTAACTGAAAAACGGCTTTTAAATTGTTCCCTACGCCGGAATTACCCGGATCAGGTTCAAGGGTTTGATCTCAGCCCTTTAAGGGCACCCCTACGATCAACTTGCGTTGACAAACATTATATTCAGAACAATAACAACTATTTCTTTTTAGTAGTCGTGGTTTTTTTGCCGGTTTTAGGTGTGACAGTAGCATTTTTGTTGCTTTTGCCAGTCGAACCGGTTTTTACCGTGGCTTTTTTGGTTGTATTAGTTGTTTTAGGAGTTACAGTCTTTTTGGAGTTATTGTTGTACTTGTTACCATAACTGACACCTGTTTTTGATTTTGTGGTGTTGTTATTGTTTTTGTAGGCTGTAGTGCTCTTTTTGTTGTAATTGTAGTTGTAACTGGTGTTAGTAGTTGTTTTAGTCTTAACATCAGTAACGGTCTTGTTGGAATAAATTTTAAGATTCTGACCGGCAAGAAGATTATCGGTGGTCAAGTTATTCCAGGTTTTGATATCGTCAACCGAAACACCATATTTTGATGCAATAGCAGTGATGTTATCATTGTTCTGCACTTTATAAGTGTTTAAGGTTGCGGTATTCTTGGAAGCATTGTCACCATAAGAAACTGAAGGTGTACCTGTATTTATTGTCAAAGATGTATTTGCATAAACCAGACCATTTTTGATTTTGGTACCATTCCAACTCTTGATATCTTCAACAGAAACTTTATACTTTTCAGCTATTTCGGCGAGGGTTTCACCATATTTTACTGTGTGGTAGTAAGTTTTTGATTCCGTTTTTGGAGTTGTTGTAGTAGTGGATTTCTTTTTTGAAGTGTTGCCGGCGAGTGCAGAGTAGGTTTCGTATTTGGATGCAGGAACATTTACTACAAGTTCCTGTCCAATTTTGGCATTTTCAAAAGCAGAAATATTGTTCCACTTTCTTAATTCGGTTACAGTTACATTAAATTTGGAAGCAACCTGAACGAGACTTTCGTCATTTTTGATTGCATAACGAATTGTAGCTGTTGTTCCATCACCGCTTGCGAGCTGAGTATTAGGATTGTTGCTCTGCAGACCGGCTAAAACTGTGCTGCTTGATCCTTTTGGTACACGAAGAACATATTCGCCGGATCCGGGAGTGTTATTCTGTAACAATTCAGGGTTGAGATCCTTCACATCAGAGAGAGAAACTCCGGCAAGGTTTGCAACATTAATCAACGGAGTGGCTTTAGCCACACTGATTGATTCATATTCAAATACAGTCTGATAGCTGATATCGGTCAATCCAAATTTTTCAGGATTCATTGCTACGAGGGTTGCAGCGATGTAAGCCGGAACATAGTTACGGGTTTCCTGAGGAAGTAACTGCTGAATTGCCCAAAAAGTATTCTCTGAACCTCTTTTGATGGCTCTGGAGATTCTTCCTTCACCTGCATTATAAGCTGCAAGTGCGAGATGCCAGTCACCGAGTGAGTTTTTTAGGTCACGGAGGTGTCTTGCCGCAGCTCTGGTAGCCTTAACAGGGTCTTTTCTTTCGTCGATTGTATAATCAACTTTAAGATTGTACATCTGTCCGGTTCCCTTCATGAACTGCCATAAACCCATTGCACCTGCTATAGAGCGGGCGTTAGGATTAAGACCACTTTCGATGAGGGTAAGATATGCGAGTTCGAGGGGCACACCTTCTTCTTTTAATATAGGTATAATAACCGGGAAATATTTTCCGGTTCTACCAACCCACTGCTTAAAGAAGTTTTTGCCTTTTCCCGTGTAAAAGGTGATCCATTTTTCAACCTGATCGTTGATAACCAATGGAATTTCGTTAGAAGAATAACCTGAGGTTGTGTTTACAACTGCCACCTCAACTTCTGAGACAGAGTGTAGAAGATGACCGGCTACAAGGTTTTTGTCACCATTTTTTAAGAGATCTTTGAACGCATCCACAGATACATCCTCGATCGTCTCATCAATATTGTTTACAAGCTCACTTGTTTCATCCATAATCAGAAGTTTCAACTCGGCATAACGCGGATTTGCGTCAATTCCGGGATAGTTGTCAAGATTGTTCATAATCTCGACAGCAGAGGTAAGACTGTTTATGGCCTCTTGAGTTGAGTTTTTTCTTGCTTTCTCGACAGATTGCTGATAATAACCATAAGCTCTGTCAAGTTCCTGCGGTACGATGTCTTGTGTGCTGATATTCTGTTGCGTTACAGGTGTGGTGACCTGCGTATTTGCGGTTTCGGTTCCAGGGATACAGCCTGTAAGTCCTAAAACTGAAACTGCAAATATCAGGAGTACTGCTCTACGCATTAGACCTCCATTTTTTGTTTGTTGAATAAATAAATTTTGCCTGATACTCTATTCTCCTATAAGGGAATATTAGAATGTTTTTTACCCGGGTTTTTATCCTTTTTCGTTTTTAACAACTGAAAGGCGTTTATTAATTTTATTCTTGTGTCTGCCGGTTCAATCACATCATCAATAAAACCCCGTTCGGCAGCTGTGTAAGGATTTGCAAACTTTTTAAGGTAATCGTCCAGCTTTTCCGCTAAGGCAGCCTCAGGGTCATCTGAAGCGGCGATTTCCTTCTTAAAAATAATTTCCACTGCACCTTTAGGTCCCATTACAGCAATCTCGGCTGTGGGCCATGCAAAATTAAAGTCACCTCTGATGTGCTTTGAGTTCATAACATCATAAGCACCGCCGTAAGCTTTTCTTGTGATTACGGTGATTTTGGGAACTGTAGCCTCACTAAAAGCGAATAAAAGTTTGGCACCGTGTCTGATAATCCCATTCCATTCCTGATCTGTTCCGGGTAAAAAGCCCGGTACATCCTCTAAAACGAGGAGAGGAATATTAAAAGCATCACAAAACCGGACAAATCTGGCACCTTTTACCGAAGCGTTAATATCAAGTACTCCGGCTAAGACAGAGGGCTGATTAGCGACAATTCCGATGCTCATACCTCCAAGTCTTGCAAAACCACATACTATGTTCTCTGCGTAACCGGCGTGAACTTCAAAGAACTCTTCATCATCAACCAGCAAACTGATAACCTCTTTAATATCATAAGGTTTGTTTGCATTTTCCGGTATAATAAGGTTTAGACGCTCGTCCCGCTTTATAGTTCCTTTATCGAATGGTTTGGCTATGGGTCTGTCTTTGTAATTTAAAGGAACAAAACTCATTAGATGCCTTACATTCAACAAGGTTTCAATCTCATTGTCAAAAGCAAAATGTGCAACACCACTCTTCACCGAGTGTGTCTCCGCCCCTCCCAAGTCTTCAAAAGTTACATCTTCATGTGTTACCGTCTTAACCACATTTGGTCCAGTAACGAACATATAACTTGAATTCTTCACCATAAATATAAAATCTGTAATCGCAGGTGAATAAACTGCACCACCTGCACAGGGACCCAATATCACACTGGTCTGAGGAATCACTCCACTTGCGAGTGTGTTGAGCAGAAATATATCTGCATATCCCCCCAGACTAACTACCCCTTCCTGTATTCTGGCACCTCCCGAATCATTCAAACCGATTACGGGTATTCCTGTTTTCATCGCCATGTTCATCACTTTGCAGATTTTTTCTGCATGTGTTTCCGACAATGATCCACCAAAAACTGTAAAATCCTGACTGTAAACTGCAACAGGTCTTCCGTCAATCGTTCCAAATCCTGTTACAACGCCATCACCGTAAAATGTCTGTTTTTCCAGACCAAAATCTTTTGAACGATGCTTTACAAAGACATCAATCTCTTCAAAACTTCCCTCATCAAGGAGAATCTCTAAACGCTCACGGGCTGATAACTTGCCTTGCTGGTGCTGCTTTGCGAGCTTGTCTTCTCCACCGCCTTTGCGTGATAATTCGCGTTTTTCTTTAAGCTCAGCAATTTTTTGATGCATTTTTCTCGGCTTACTGCTTATATTTCAGTTGGTTATCAGGAATTTTAGAAAAAAACAGAATTCCGTAAAACTAATTTAATTAAAATACATTTGATATGAAAATCTTTTAAATAATATATGAACTGCTCCCTCTTTCGTCGCATTTTGATTTTAATCACTCTTTTTACCGGCATGGCTTCGTCCCAGAGCTATAATTTTGTGAAAGAAATCGGTAATTTTAATAAAGCCTCCTCTTTTTCTCTCTCACCTGAAGGATACTTTTTTGTGTCTGATATGGGATCAAGTCAGGTGCTGAAACTTGACATGGATGGAGCTGTATTAAACAGTGCCGGTGGTTACGGTTGGGATACCAGATCACTTTCCACACCGTTGGATGTATGTGCAGAAATGGTTTATGTTCTCGTTGCTGATGAAGAGAATAACAAAATCAATAAATACGACAAAAGTCTGAACTTAGCCGGTACGGTTTATAAAAAAGAAAGTCTGCTCGCCGATGAAGTATTTGGTTATCCCCTCTCGGTAACGGTCTCTACTCTTGGCGATTTGTATGTTTTGGATGGTGAGAACAGACGAGTGGTTTACTTCAATTTTTTTGGAGACTACAAAGGCAATTTTGGTGGATTTAACTCAGGGTTTTACACATTGAACCGTCCGAGGAAAATCACGGCACTAAAAAACTCTCTGGCTGTCCTCGATGGAAGAGACCTTGTATTCTTCGATCTCTTTGGCAGTTACACTTATAAACTCACTTTTGATGAAAATTTTCTTTCTGTAAAAGCTTATGACGGTCAGGTTACTCTTACCTCAAAAACTGACATTTACCTTGCTACAGATAAATACGATCTTGAGTTTTACAAATTAGACCTCTCAGAACACATCTATTTTGTAGATTCGATTGCTGCCGGTGATATGTTATATATTCTTAATGCAAATTCAATTCGTATCTTTAAAAAGGGAAATTGACAACTGAAAATTTTAAAGTCAAAGTATCTCCCTGTTTTTGCACTTTTTTCCCTTTTGGCAGCCTCATTTATCCCCTTTTATTCTGATGAATTAATGGTTTTATACCCCTTTACCAAAAACCTTTTTTCAAGGATTTGTCATGGAATAGAAAGTCGATGTTTTGTCATTGATGGAGTTCCACTTCACCTGTGTGCAAGATGCCTCGGGATCTATTCAGGTTTGTTTTTGGGAAGTGTCTCTGCACTCTTTCTTAATAAGCAATATAAAAGGTTCGAGAACAGATCGTTTTTGGCGATTGCGTTGGTTCCAATACTAACGAGCAGGATATTAGAGTGGACGGGAATTACAGGTTATTCCCTCTTGGGGGCATTATTTTCAGGATTTTTGAGCGGTTATATTCTCTTTTTATATATTTCAAATCGGTTTTTATTTAATTATCAAAATAGAGTTAATGGTTAACAGCAAGTATTTCCCCACTCTCGTTTCAGGTTTCGCCGCTGGTGTCCTTACCACCGTCCCTATTATTAAATCAGTTTCATGTTGTATTCTTGTTCCGGCAGCAGTAATTTTTGCTTTATACGCTGACAGAAGAATTAACGATAACAAGTTTCCCTTACAGATGTCTTATGCTTTAGTATTTGGACTTCTGACGGGCGTTTTTACAGCCTTTTTTGGTACCACATTCGAAGTGCTTATTTCTTTCATCACCCGGCACAACGATTTTGTAGATTCCTATCCACAAATCATCCAAATGTTGAATGAAATGCCATTCCTGAAAGGGTCTGACCCCTCGGTAAAAGAGGCTTTGGATATTCTTGAAGCAACGAGAGATGAAATTATCAATACCGGGTTTTCCGGATTTTATGCGTTTATGACTTTGATAAACAACTTGATCTTTTATCCTTTATTTGGACTTTTAGGCGGATTGCTTGGGAAGGCGATTCTCGAGAGATCAGGAAAGAATTTTTAATCTATCCTATCGTAATCGGAAGGGGAATGTTATAGTTACGGACTGGACAAAGTTCTCCCCACTCGGGAGTTTCTCAAATCTCCATGTTTTCAAAGCGTTTATGCAAAGATTGTCCAATTTTGGATCAAGTTTTTTTACGGGAACTACACTTCCCACAGTACCATTTGGTAAAATCGTAAAAGAGAGCACAACATTCCCCTCGATATTTGCTCCTGCGGGGTATTTTGGAACATTCCAGCTTAACACTGCTCTCTTCCCTTTCCCGCCCCAACCTATCGAGTAACCAGTGCCGTAGGTTGTACCTCCACCGGTACCGGGGTTGGTAGTCGTACCTTTTTTCTCTTCGTTTCCTTTTTTACCTGAATCATCTTTTGGTTTGGTTTTTACACCATCCTTATCCGTATTTTTTGCTTCAGGGGTTTTAACCTTCTCTTCTTTTTTATTCTCCTTTACTTCAGTTTTAACCTTTTCTTCTTTGGTTTCAGCTTCAACACCTGGATCACCCATTTTTCCTGCTTCTCCACCAATCTCGGGTGGAGTCTCGATCTCCATTACAACCACGCTCTTTGTCTCTTTTGGAATAGTTCCACCAAAATAGACAAAGAACATCCAACCGAACCCGATTAGATGTAATAAAAGTGAAATACCAAAGGAAATACTTCGATCTTTATTCAAAATCACTTTTCCTTAGCGGCTTCCCGTTTATCCGTTTCGAGGGTAAATTTATCAAATCCCGCCCCTTTCGCAGCATCAATAACCATAACAACTTTTTCGATTGCAACATCTTTGTCTGAAGCTATTATCAAATTGGCTTCGTCAGATTTTGAGCGAAGAGTTTTTAACCTGCTTTCAAGTTCAGGTTCCGCTACTATTGTTTCACCAAGATAAAAAGTGCCCTCTTTTGTAATTGTTACTACAAATTCTGATGGAACCACCTGCTCAGATGTTTTTGAGCCGGGTAACTTTACTTTCACTCCGGACTGAACAACATACTGTGAAGTAATGATGAAAAATATCAATAATAACATCACAACATCAGTCAGTGAAGAAAATTGGAATTCAGCCAGAGCCTGATTTTTTCTTTTAAATTTCATATCAGTCCTTAAAAATCGGCATCGAGTTCAGATTTTTTCACAGTCTGTCCATGGCTGACATCCTCAAGTGTATCAATTACATCTGTGGAAATCGCCTCCATATTCAAAACCACTTTGTTTATTTGACTAAGTAAAAAGTTGTACGCAATTAATGCAGGTATTCCGACAACCAGCCCAAAAACGGTAGTAATTAATGCTTCATAAATACCGCCGGCTAAATCCGCGGGACTTGCGTTACCTCTTAGTTGTTCAACAGTCATAAAGGCTGAAACCAAACCCGTAACTGTTCCCAAAAATCCCAATAATGGAGCTGCACCAGCAACAGTCGCAAGCACCCACAATCCTTTTTCAAGTTTTGCAATTTCCTGATTGCCGGAGTCTTCTATTGCTTCTCTGACCCGTTGATAGCCATACTTGTGCTTTTTTAGTCCCTTTTTAATGATCGCTGCAATAGGAGACTTGTCACCTTTTAACACCTGAATTGTACCCGAGACATCATTTTTCCGTAGAAGGGTCTCCACAGTCAGAATAAACTTAGGAACATTTACATTTGCTTTTCTTAATGAAATCAGCTTTTCTATTATCACTGCCAATCCAATTATTGAAAGTAATAAAATGGGCCACATCACGATACCGCCCTTTAAAAACATTTCGATCAGATTCATAGATGTATTTCCGTTTCTACTTTTTCTTTTTTGTATTTAATGCTGTATTAATTTCCATTGCTTTGCCTTCCTTATCATAAGGACCTACTCTAACCCTGTACCAAACACCATTTTCTCCCTCGACACCATCCTTTTTAATTTTCATTATAAATGCCTTATAACCCTTTTTATTGAGCTCCTTGGCGAGTTTTTCGGCAGTATCAAACGATCGGTGGGCAGAAACCTGAACAAAATATTTTTTACCCGATTTGAAGACATAGTCTGCCAATTTGGTCTCTTTCACCTTATTTTTTACGGCATCCTGAAGAGCTATGTTCCCGGGTTCTGTTTTTTTACCCGAATCTTTCTCCTTTTTATCCTTCGATTTATCCCCTTTTTTCTCCTTCACTTCCTTTTTACCGAGCATGCTGTCCGGTGGAACAGTTACTTTATAATTCAATACTTTTGAAGTGTCATAGCTGATAGGGTTAAGTATTCCATTCTCAGCTACTTCATAATACTGACCCGATTTTACACTTACACCCGTAACATTCAGATCATTTTGGGTGTCACGATTAAAGGGATATTCTCTTTTGTCAACAATCGAGGAGCTGTCAGATATAATCAAGGCTCCCTGAGCAAGATTTGCCTCTGAAATATTTGCACTCTTTCCTTTCAAAAATCCGGATGCGGATAAAATGAAATAAGTCGCAATTATAACTATAAGGACAATCAACATTTTAATTAAAACCGAAAATGTCCCCCTGCTCTCTTCAGGTTCACTTTCGTTGCTCCTGTTTTCATTTTTCATTTCTATCGGTTCCTCGACTATATTCTCCGGGGGTTGATAATTGAATTCATCACCATTTTGTACCGGCTCATCAACATAATCGGCTGTAGGTTCATCCGCCCCGATATGATGGAAAACCGGTATTTCTACTTTTTCATCACTCTCTATAGAGCCACTTGGAGCTTCTAATGCAGGTTCTTCAACCTCAACTGACTCTTCAACTTTTGCCTCAAGTACATCATCAAAAAAGGATTCATCAAAAAGGATGTTTTCGGAATTGTCGGCTTTAACTTCTTCTTCTAATACTACAGGAATATCAGGTTCTTCGACAACTTCCGGATCATCAATCAAAACAGGTTCTTCGATAACTTCCGGATCATCAACTAAAACAGGTTCTTCAACAGCAACAGGCTCTTCGACAACTTCCGGTTCCTCAATTGCATCAGGTTCTTCGACAACTTCCGGTTCCTCAATTGCAACAGGCTCTTCGACAGGCTCGGTATCTAAAAATTCAACTGAATCTGTTTCTTCCTCATTTTCTATAACTGCAGGTAAAGGTTCTGAAACCTCAATCGAATTGGGGATTTCATTCTCTTTTGCCGCAGCATCAAGTTCTTGAATATCAATTGTCTCAACGGAAAGTTCAGTTTCTACTGATTCGTCAGATTTCTCTTCAGGTGCTTCCTCGGTATCGCCATGAGATGATACAATTAATTCAAAACTACTGTCAACTTCCTCTTCAACGGGATTTTCTATAATTGGTTCAGTACTCAACTCAATTTCTTCAGAATTAATATTTTCAACAGTTTCAATTTCCTCTTCGATATCATCGAAAATACTTATTCTTTGTTTTCTGACAGGAATATCAGGAGTCATTTCAAGGGGTTCATTCTCAATCTTTGGAGAAACTGCTGATTCTTCTTCCTGCGCGATGGTTGAATCTGAATCGTCATCACTTTCCGAGAATTCGACTTCTTCCATTACCTCTTCAGATAAAACCTCCTCGGCAACTGGTTCTGAATCTATTGGTTCTTCGATTGGTTCAATTTCTGGAAACACATCTTCAAGAAGCTCTATTTCAATTGGTTCTTCGACGGAATCAATTTCAGGTAAATCTTCATTAATCGACTCGATTTCGATTGGTTCTTCGATTGATTCAATTTCTGGAATCTCTTCCTCAAGAGGTTCTATTTCAAGCGGAGTTTCGTCTGAAACTGCATCACTATCATCAGTTAATGCTGTTGATCCGAATTCCTCCTGATCAACAAGGCTTTCGATAAAACTCTCAATCATATCATTTTCACTCGTTTCAGTGGCTATTTCAGGCTCACTTTCAACGGGTGCAACCTTCATACCACCATCGAAAACGGTAAATTCCTCTTCATCTTCATCATCAAATTCTGAAACTACAATGGAGGAGTGAGTGAAAACAAACTCCACTTCTTCTTGATGGGGAACAACTTCCCGAGCTTCAGGTTCCTCTTCTTTTTCAGGATGTAATCCTATTTCGGAGAAAAGATCGGGTTCTTCTGAAAATGGAGGTTTGAAGGAAATTTCTTCTTCGGCTTCAAACGCTTTTGAGACGGGGTGAACTTTTTGGTAACCATCCTCAGATTCCTCAAAGAGAGGAATATCCGGTCTTTCATTGTACTGGTCGGATTTTCTATCCTCTTCCAACAAAATCCTTGGGAGAATGCTATTTTTCCTGAATGACGAATCGGGATTATTTATCGCAAGGGTTCGGTCAAAAAAATCTCGCATCAAGGGCGAAATTGGAACTTGACCGGCGTTTTCCTCCTCTTCACCAAAGGAGAGGAATTCATTTAATATCAACTGCTCTGAAACCCTGTTTCGCAGAGTTACTTCTTCAATAAGATCAAATTTGCTGTCGAGAAACTGTAATACTTCATCTTCACCATTCGTGCTAAACTTTCGTTTTACCAGACAAAATCCATTTAGATCATAGACTTTATCAATCTCGAAATGCTTTTTAACCAAAAACTCGAATTGCGAGAGAAAATCGATCATCTGTAAGCTGCTCCCGAAAAACTTTTCGAGAATTTTTTGAAGGATACCTTCTTGGCTCATCATATTACCTGAAAAATGATCTGCAAATTAACAAATTTATTTCGTACAATTCAAGTGTTTCATTCACTATTTCTTATAACTCTTTTATTTTTTTATATTTACCAAGAGAAAGTAACGCCACCGGAAATATTCAATCCTGGGGTCTCATATCTGCCCCATTTCAAAAGTTTGGTATTGAGTAAATCTGTACCTCTGCCAAAAATCTTGATATTTTTGTTCAAATTATACTCAACATTTACACTAAGATCGAGTCCACCTTCGATTTCAACTTTGTTCAGGATATCAGAATAAGATTTTGAGATAAAACCGAGCCGGATATCGTAACTGATAATCTTGTTGTAGTTATTGCCGTAAGAGGCATAAACTTCTAATTGTGGTACAAATGGCACATATTTTGATGAGTCATCCTGAATTGCATTAAATTTCACTTCTCCAACAAATCTCCCAAGCAAACCGGGATGAAATGCTGCCGAAACAAAACCCTGAATCCCCTTCACATCAGCTTTTCCCAAACCAAATAAACCTTTGCCTCCAGTCTCAGTGTAGAACGGATATGCATCTGCCATGAACCAGGAAGCTCCTGCTTCAAACTCAACCAATTTTTCATATTCAAATTTCAGAACACCATTAAATTCATGAGTTTTCCGAACTACTGAATAAGAAATGCTGTCGGAAAGATGGAAATATTGATTGTTCGCAACCCTGTCCTGATTAAAAAGTATGGAAGTGCTCGGATTATAGGAGGCAATAAGGAACAGTCCGTTGGCAAATCTGGCTGAATACTTTACCACCGGTGAAATGTATGTTTTTTCGGGTGTTGTTGTTACTTCAACTCCACCAAGAAGCTTCATCGTTCTGCCTATTACAATTCCACCCAATCCGCTCAGATTTACAAAATTATTGTTAAATTTATTCCCTGATGAGTCGGTCAAGTTTTGCTGTTTTATTGCAAGATTAGAGAATATTTCAACAAATTCGTAACGGGTATTAAAAAAGCCCTCGGCAGAAATTACATTTTCAGAGTATTCTCCGGTGTTTGGAGCAAAAATATCGCCTTTAATTTTCCCACCATATTGAATGTACTGAGAGGAGAGATTTCTAAATCCGAGCTCGGGGTTGAAGAAACTGTGATCCCCTTTTCTGGTCGGATTGTCACTTCCGTAAAAGCTGTAAAGCGATTTACTCATCTTAAAGTTGGCAAAATATTCAGTTCCCGGATCGAGCAGACTGTCGTTATAAGCATAATATTTAAAGCCGGCATTCACTTTAAAATTGGTTTCATCGGCGTTGTCTATGAATGCCTGTCGCCTGTTAAACTCACCCCCGGCAAACAGCACCACATCTTTCATCGGAGCGGAAATGAAACCTTTAATAGAAGGCTGAAACATATTTCCAAAGGATCCCGAAGCATAACCCGTTGTGTATTCGGAAGTGTCACGAAGAATTTCTCTTGTCACTTTAGGATCAAAATCCTTGGTCAATCTAAAGACGGAATCGGCAAGTTTAGGTGTTTTAAAGTCATCCGACAAAATTGAATAAAAATCAGGATTTATTTTTTCCCTCGCTGGGAAATCATACGATCTTAAACCTGTGATCACAAAACTTGGCAGCTCCACTTCAGGCTGCGTCTGAGCCTTCAACAGGACAGACAAAAATGGAAGAATAAGAAGTAGTGTATATTTAATAGTTCTCATTTTTTCTTCTTCCTCAATTCTCTTAATTTCTTGTTTGCTTCTTTTCCGTACTCATCGTCGGGATGTTTTTCAACGAGTTTTTCGAGTATCTGAATCGCCTTTTTATTGTCCTTCAGTTTAACATAGGAGTCGGAAAGGGTCAGATAAGCTTTTGCAAGCCAGTCGTTAAACTCTGCAAAAACTGATTCAACTCTTACAAATGCGGTAATTGCAGATTTATATTCTCCTTTTTCATAATATGCGACACCGAGCATATATTGTGCTTCTGCACCTATAACATCCTCTCTTCTCGTTGCAACATTCATGAAAGCTTTTATTGCATTGTCATATCTTCTGCTCTGAAGCTCAATTCTACCTTTTTCTATGTATGATTTGT
This sequence comes from uncultured Ignavibacteriaceae bacterium, assembly GCA_964431385.1. GTDB lineage: Bacteria > Bacteroidota > Ignavibacteria > Ignavibacteriales > Ignavibacteriaceae > UTCHB3. The sequence goes on from CAYSJM010000005.1 coordinate 88,747, forward strand.
CGGCAAACTGATTTCCGACAAAGTTGTTTATAACTTCATCAAACTGGTCATAAGCTGAAAGAGTGTCACCTTTTGCCATAAAAAGCAATCCCTTGAGATATTTTATCTCAGGAATTGTCTGATCTTTAGGATATTTTTTAATGGCATCGTCCAGAATCGTTCCGGCATCAGAGTACATTTTTTCATCCATGAAGACATTTGCCAGTTCAACTGATGCAAGAGGAGCAAAAGAGGAAGTGTCGTACTTCTCTATCACCCACCGGAATGAATTGATAGCCTGCCCATTTTCACCACCGGCCTGGTATGTCTTCCCGAGCCAATAATAAGCTTCTGAAAGGTGAATTGATGAGGGGTAAAACTCGATAAAGCTGAGATAATTCTCTTTTGCCCTTCCAAAATCGCCTGCATTAAAGAACAATTCCGCTCTCTTTAAATAGAGTCTGTCGGCATCTTTAAGTCTTGGGTTACTTGAGAGAAACTGGTCGATAAGGATAAAGGCGGTATCCTGCAATCCCTGTGCAAAATAGCTAAAAAACAGACCGTTAAATGCATCATAGACTTGAGGTGAATTTGGATAATCGTTCAGTACTTTTTCATAATACCTTGAAGCTGTCCCAAATTGCTCAAGATTGTAATAGCTGTCGCCCAGATTATAAAATACTATGGGTACAATTGTCGAGTCGTCTGAATTTGAGAGAAAATCGTTATAACTTGCGATCGCATGGTCGTAATCCTGACTCTTGAAGTAAATCCATCCAATCATAAAACGGGAATTTTCTTCTAACTGAGTCCCTTTAGCATCTTTTATCACTTTTTTCAGTTCGGAAATTGCATCGTCCTTTTTACCCATATTATAAAGTGTGAGAGCATATTGGTAACGAAGGAGATTTTTATCTGTCTGATCATTCCCTTTCAGGAGATTATCATAGATTTTTGCAGAACTTTCAAAGTCTCTGGTCGCGTAATAACTTTCCGCAAGACGCACTTTGGAATCGACTATTCGATCGTCTTTAGGGAAACGGGCAATAAAATCAAGAAATGTAAATTTCGCATTTTGGTAGTCTTTTATATTAAAGTAAGAGTAAGCTTTCCCGTATAGCGAAAGTTTCCCAAAAGTACCATTTTCGATGTTTACTCTTGAATAGTTTTCAAGAGCTTCCCGAAATTTTAATCTTTTAAAAAATATTTCGCCAAGATAAAAGTTGTACACATCGGGTTCAAACTTGCTCCGTTTTCCTTGTATATCCCTTAAAATATCGTAAGCTTTGTCGAGACTTCCCATAAGGAAATAACAAACACCCAAACCAAGTTGCCCTCGGGTATGAAGATCACTACTTTTTGGGGCTACTTGTGTAGCTATTTCAAAATTCGTGATTGCTTCAACATAATTTTTTTTGTTGGAGTTAAGCTCGCCTAAGAAGATGTTCGCTTTGGCTTTTATGCCATCATCAGGAGAATTTTTCATCTCCATGAAGAGATTAAAGGCTTCTTTGTACTGCTTTAGCTCAATCATGGCAGCACCGAGCCCAATTTTTGCCACTTCTAAATAATTGCTCTTTTTGAATTTCGCCAAAAAACTTTCAAAAAGTGTAACCGATTTTTTAAAATCACCTTTATATCTCTCGGTTTCCGCTCTCCAAAAAGAAGCTGCTTCTGCTAATGAGTCTTTTCCTTCAGCGATTGCATTGAACAAAATTGAAGCTGAATCATATTTTGCAGTTTGAAATTTACACCAGGCGATGCCATAAAGTGCTTCTCTGCCTGACTCAGTATTTTTTTCCTGTTTGTAAAGTTTTCGAAACTCCTCTTCAGCTTTTGCATACTCTTGGGTGTGAAAGAGAGAGGAAGCGAGAATGAGAGTTGACTCTTTTTTCTTGTCGGGGGGTAAATTTTGGAAATCAGGACCCATTAGTTCAAGAATTGCCTTTTCATACTCACCGGCTTTGAAGTAACTTACTCCCAATTTTATTTGGGCACTCAAAGAAAAGGGGTTATCGGGGTAATTGTTGAGAATTTCTTCATAAGTATTTGCTGCATCGGCATATTTTCCTGTATATTCATAACATTCACCGATGTAGAACAAGGTTTCTATTTTGTAACGATTTGTAGCCCGATTGGTTTTTGCCTGCTCATAATAATAAAGTGCGTCTGTGTAATTTTTTTCATATCTGTAGGTTTCACCTGTAAAAAAGAGAACAGAACCATAATTGCTGTTGCCCGGGTAATTCCTCGCAAATGTCATCAACTTTACGCGTGCTTTTTCGATCTGACCGTTGTATATATAAATAAGCGAAAGTTTGTAAAGTGCGAGTGGTCTAAATGAAGTGTATTCGAACTTATTTACGAGGTATTCATACCCACTCATCGCTCCTCCATACTGGCCAAGATTGAACAACGCCTCGGAAGAATAAAATTTTGCGGAAGCATAAAGTTCATCTTCCGGAATTTTTATCTTGAGAAATTTCTCAAACAGTAGGTATGATTCATAGTACCTGCCGTCCTGAAAATATTTTACGGCATCGTAATATTCTTCTGAGGATTGAGCTTTAGTAAAAAAGAAAGGAATTATGAGTAATAAGAACAACTTTTTAAATTTCATAGCCAGGCTTTATATATTATTATAAAAACTAAAATTGAGACGATTGCAGACCCAAAATTGACGATGTCGTTGGTAATAAAGTGAAATCCTTTATGTTGCGAAGTTGGCAGATCACAATGATGTTTTCTTTCAGTGATTATTCCGCACTCTTTGCATTTAAACTGAATTTGAAGAAATTCACCGAGTAAAGAATCTACTACACTTCCACCAAAACCAAGAACAACCAAAGTTACGAATATAAAGAAATCGGGTATCCAATAATATGAACTAATTACTACCATTAGGGCACCCACCAATGCACCAATTATGCCGGGAAACGAGATCCCACCCGATAAACCTTGTGGCACAGTACGAAAATTCCTGACGGAGATGGTCCTCGTTCTCCACATCGTACCAAACTCCGTACCCCAGGTATCAGAACAAACAGCGGCAAAATTGAGTACGAAAAGGAAATATAGCCAACCTGTCTGAAGGTAACTCTCGGTGATAAGAATCAAGCCGCCCAGACCACCATTCGCTAAGACCTGTCCAAGATTCCTGTTCCCCGATTTCTCAAATCTTTCCTCTACTTCCTTGTTTCGATTTGTTCTTATTTTAGATAATATGCTTGAAAGGATAAAAAAAGTCATCGCCGGAAGAGTCCACTTCACACCACCAAATCCATAAACAAATGTCCCTAAAATTATAGCACCTGCGGCACCATCTTTGGTTAAAAAACGGAGCTTGAACGAGAGTATCCCCACTAATAGCGAGGCTACAAATCCCGCAAAAAGTGTAATTTCAGTTCCGGATGCTGAATTATACAAGAAAATATTAACCAAAAAGGCAGCTCCGATGGGAACAGTAAAATTGTCAAATCCCCCCGATGCAATTGCTTCCAAAAGCGTTGTAATCGAGGCAATAACAATCACAAACGATATAAAAAAGAGTGGATTATCGGTAAAAGAAGTTTTTCCATTAATAAAAAAGAGAAACACGGTAAGGATTAGCACTGAAACAGCAAAAAACGAAACACTTCCCGCAATCGATTTTTTATCTCGAGTCAGGTGGTATTCCCGGCTTTTTATTTTTTTTCCGATAATTGATGCAAATGAGTCAGAAAATGTCATCAATAAAAATGAGAGAGTGAAAATTTCAGGTTTTTGGGGAAGGAACAAGATTATTAAAATGATGAAAGACACCGGGAAATATACAATACCCCAACTTTTTCTCTCTAAATCGTCTATACCACTCAATTTATTTCGGGAAACAAGATAGTATAAAACAATTAGAACAGAAAAGCCAATGATCAGAAGGGTCATTTTGCCGGTTATGAACAGCGGGAGAAATGATACTAAAAATCCTGCAACTATGTGAAGGATTTTTCTACCGGAGTTTTTTTCGATTATATTGTTTCGAGTCAGAATTTCGGTTAAACCGGCTGCAAAGACTATAATCAGAATAAAAAAGAATGACCAGGTCGCTTCTCCCAACCACGCTCCTAATTTGATGAAAATGATCCTTTAAAATACAAAAAGCAGCCCAAAAAAGGACTGCTCTTGTAAATCTGGTGCGGAAGACGGGACTTGAACCCGTACAGGTCTCCCCACACGCCCCTCAAACGTGCGCGTCTACCAATTTCGCCACTTCCGCATAATTTAGACTCCAAATTTAATGTTTTTCGTCGTTTTATGCAAATAGCTTTTTAGATTTTTTAATCTTTTTTTAGTAAATCTCTAATCTCTTTACGGAAATTTCTTTCAAACACTATGTATTTAGCGTGCTTTTCGGGTGAAAGCAGGTCTGAAAGAGAGGCCATAAATTGTCTTTGAAGCTTATGAGTTTCATCCATGTAGTTGTTAAACTCGGTTATCTTGGCTTTAAGCTCCTCATCTTTTGAGCCATTTTTGTTGTCCTTAATCAGATCTTCCAAGTGGTCGAGCATCTTATCGATAAATTCATTTCGCTCATCCATCATTTTTTTATGATCGCTACGACGGGAAAACAGTTTTAACATGGTAGCTTCATCAAGATCGAGATACTCAATCAGCTTAACTTTTTCGAGCTGCTCAAACTTCTTTAATGGATCCCCTCCCCTGTTCCGAAATTTTCCTTTACCGGGTCCGGGTTGTGCATTTACGGCTCCATCGAACAAAAAAAGTATTGCGACAAATAACAAAATATATCTCATGTATTTCCTCAATTAATTATTGGGTCTAAATGTCCGGTTAATTTTTCAAACTCTTCATCACTAAGATTTTGAACTACTTCATCGAGTGTAACGCCATATTTGTCGGCGATCTCAATTAAACTTGCACGATTCATTTCGAGAATGGAATTGTAAGCCTCTTCAAATTTTGAATGAGCGGATAACGCTTCATCATCTGAGAGGACACCCGAATTGAGTAAAAGTTCGTTCTTTTCCCCTTTTTCGAAGAGTGGTGAATTTTGTCCAGCCGTTGATGTATATCTGTAATCCGGGGCAACAGGAGACTCGGCTTTTTGTTCCTTTTTCTCAGGTAAAGTTGAAATCTCCACATTGTTTTTTGCAACAGGCACTTCAATTTTTACAACCCCTTTTTCCACAGTCGGTGTTGTCCATGGTTGAATAACCAATAGTGTAACGCAAGCTGCTGTAACCGCAAGTCCGGTACCAAATTTTGCGAACAGAGGTAAATATTTTTTTTGTCTCCGAGTATCCAGATTTTGTCTAAATCTTGGGAGTACACTCTCAAAATAATGGCTGTCAGGCTCCACTTCAGCGAGTCTGTCAAGTTTTGAAAGCGAATCTTTTACCTTAATAAACTCGTGGTAAAGTTCGTCATCTTCTTTAATGTCTGATTCGAATCGGGAAACCGCGGCATTACCCGGCTTGGTGTCCAAATATTCGAATATCCGTCTCTTTTTTTCCATACTCTTTCTCCATGAGAGAAGTAACTTTATTTAAAGCGTGAAAATAGTTGGCTTTTAAACCACCGGTGCTTTTTCCGGTAATTTCAGCAATTTCTTCGTAACTCAATTCATCGAAGTGTCTCATTACGAACACTTCTCTCTGCTTTACGGGTAATTGTTTTAATATCTTATCTAAAAGTTGAAGTTTTTCCCTGTTTTCAACATCATTCACCACATCCTGGTCACCCCTTATTTCCGGACTTTCTTCATCATCAAGGGAAAAGAATCTTTTCAGCTTGTTTTTGTTTATGAGATTAAGTGACCGTGTATATGTAATTTTAAATATCCAGGTGTATAATGATGACTCAAATTTATAATCCTTCAACTTGCTGTAAATTACCATCAACACTTCCTGAAGGATATCATCAGCATCAAAATGGTTACCCGTCAAACGGCGGGCATGCCAATATATTTTCTGCCGATATTTCCTCACGAGCAAGTTGAATGCTGCTTCTTCGCCGTTAAGAAATCTTTTTACTAAATCTTCGTCAGTCATCAAGATCTTTTAGTGAATTTATTTGTTTGACATTCAAACATTTTAATTGGTTTAACCTCAATATAATAATTTTATTCGAGCAGAATAGAATATAGTAAAACGGTATATTTTTATTCCCCCCTTTAAACCGAATCAAACTGTCGGAGTGTCACATAACCAGAAAGTAAATAAATTCATTAAACAAACGGAGAATAAACAATGAGACACTTAATCTCATCAATGGTTATCGTCCTCGCAATTATATTCGCTCTACCTGCATCTACGATTGCTCAGCCAGGTCGCGGACATGGCAGGATGATGGAAAAACTTGACCTCACAAAAGATCAGGAAACTAAGATTGAGGCATTGAGGAATGATCACCAGAAAAAGATGATTGATCTCAGAGCTGATCTTGAAAAAGCCAGATTGGAGATGAAGCAGCTTTTATCAAAAGGTGATTACTCGAGAAGTGAATATCTTAATATGACTGCAAAAATTGCTAAAATTCATGAAACGATCCAAAATTCGAGAGCCAACCACCAAATGGATGTTTATGATCTTCTTACCAAAGATCAAAAAACAAAATGGAATGAGTTCAGAGCTGACCGACCGGGTAAAGGCGGAATGGGCTTTAATTCTGATTTCGGAAAAGGTAATGGAAAAGGCTTCCATCGTGGAGGCGGCAGAGGCGGCAGAGGTGGTGGAAGAGGTATGTGTAACGGACAATGCTTTAACAGATGATGTGAATCGTTAAAAGTGCAGTATCATGAAGGCTATCGGTGCTCCCCGATAGCCTTTTTTTTGTTCTCCCTAAAATTCTTCAACAGAAGGAACACTCTATGTCTAATTATTTTTATGTTTGTAGAGTATTTTACAACAAATATTGAATCTTTAGATATGAAAAAATTAGCCCTGCTTACCATCGTTTTCTTTTCAACAGCGGTTTTCCCTCAAATAATGAAACCACAACAATTTTCGGGAAAAGTCGAAATACCCGTTTCTTTCTCCTACCTGGAATATCTTCCGGATGGATATACAACCAGTGATAACGCCTTTCCGTTACTCATTTTTCTCCACGGCTCGGGTGAACGGGGAGACAGCCTTGACCTCGTGAAAATACACGGCGTCCCCAAACAGATTGAAAAAGGCGATAAATTCCCGTTTATTGTTATTGCTCCCCAATGCAAAAAAGATGAATGGTGGAGAGGACCTGAACTCGTGGCACTACTTAACCACCTCGAAACAAAATACAGAGTAGATAAATCGAGAATCTATGTAACAGGTATGAGTATGGGTGGATATGGTACCTGGGCGATGGCATTGGAAGCACCACAAAGAATTGCTGCGATTGTTCCAGTGTGTGGAGGTGGACTTCCCCACCGGATTTGTGAAGTTGGTGGTGTACCTACTTGGGCTTTTCACGGCGACAAAGATAATGTTGTGCCAATTACTGAATCTGAGAAAATGATAAATGCAACAAAAAAGTGTGGCGTCGAAGCAAAATTAACAGTGTATGAAGGTGGGAACCACAACGCTTGGGATGCTACTTACTCAAATCCCGAAGTTTACAAGTGGTTGCTCGAACATAAAAGATAACAAGAAAAACACCCCAAAAAGGTTGAATTTTCGGGAGGATAATTGAAATCGATTATCCTCCTGTAAAAATTTAGTTATTTAATCGAAATTGCAACTCCACCTGAAGTTGCAAGTTTAACCTTTACTTTGGAGGTGGAGGTCACCGTTTTCTTTTCTATCTTATATTGCATGGGGTTTTTATCCCAACTTGCGTTGTCTCCATCCATATAAAAGTCAGCTGTAAAAGATTTTCCTGCGGGGAGAAAATCGAACGAAATTTCCATCTCTCTGGCATTTTCATCGGTAATACCACCAACAAACCACTCGCTTTTTCCTTTCGCTTTTCTGGCAATCAAGAGGTAATCTCCCGGTTCGGCAGAAAGTATCTTTGTGTCATCCCAATCAATTGCAACATCCTTAATAAACTGGAATGCATCCATGTGCTTTTCATAATTCTCAGGGATGTCAGCAGCCATTTGTAATGGACTGTACATCGTGACATAAAGTGCAAGTTGTTTCGCTAATGTGGTGTGCACCTGAAATTTACTTCCCGGAGTGTAATAATCCATTTTGATCTGGAAAATCCCCGGAGTATAGTCCATCGCTCCTCCCATCAGTCTCGTAAAAGGAAGAATTGTCTCATGCTCGGGTGGATTTCCTCTACTCCAGGCATTAAACTCATTTCCTCTCGCGGCTTCAGCCGCAAACCAGTTTGGCCAGGTTCTCGATTGTCCCGTTGGTCTGTGCGATTCATGAGAATTCACCATAATTTTATATTTAGCTGCCTTTTCCGCCACTCTGAAATAGTGAGCAACCATCCACTGACCGTCATGTCTTTCTCCTCTGGGGATGATTCTGCCAACATAACCCGTTTTAACAGCATCGTATCCATTCTCTTTCATGAATCGGAATGCATCATCGAGCCTTCTTTCATAATTTGTGGCTGATGCACTTGTCTCATGGTGCATTATCATCTTAACACCTTTTGATTTTGCATATTTCTGCAACTCTTTCACATCAAAATCGGGATATGGTGTTGTAAAATCGAAGACATTTTCTTTCCATTGTCCAAACCAGTCTTCCCAACCGACATTCCAACCTTCAACCAAGACACCGTCAAATCCATTCTTTGCTGCAAAATCGATGTAATATTTTGTCCGCTCTGTTGTGGCACCATGTTTTCCATTTGGCTTCAATACCGCCCAGTCGGTCTCACCAATTTTCACATTATTTACATCTGAGTAATTCCAACTCGATTTACCTACATGCAATTCCCACCAAATGCCGACATATTTGTTCCCTTTTATCCAACTTACATCTTTGATCTTTGAAGGTTCATTTAGATTGAGAGTAATTTTGGATGCCAGAATATCTTCCGCCTTTTCTGCAATTATAACAGTTCGCCATGGGGTGGTACAAGGTGCTTGCATATAAGCAGGATTCCCAACGGCATCGGGAGCCAAAACCGCTTTTAGCGACAATTCCTTTTTATCAACCAAAAGATGCATGACCGGATAATTGGTAACTGCTGCTTCAAAAACATTGATGTATAAACCGTCATTGCTTTTCATCATAAGAGGAGTCTGAACAGCATTCGGAGCAATAATCGAACGGGTGGATATCTCAAAAAATCCCTGTCCTTTTTCAGCATCCACTTCACTTAACTTGCTTGTCATATAAGGATATTCGTTGCTGTCAAAATCACCCGGGATCCAGAAAGTTTTATGATCACCCGCCATCACAAATTCCGTTTTTTCCTCCATAATGGTAAAATATCTTTGTTTCTCCATTTCGGGAAATTCGTAACGGAAACCGAGACCATCATTAAATAACCTGAAGACAATCGTCATCTGTTTTTTAGTAGTAAATTGTTCCAGAATCACTTTAAGTTGGTTGTAGTTGTTCCGAATCTCCTTCACTTCACCAAGAACCGGGTTCCATGTCTCATCGAACGATGAATTCTCGACTTTCAGTTCCGCGAGATCACTGACAAAACCGGGATCATCTTTTACCACAACCCCAAGTGCTGACTCTTTGATAACATATTTACCATCAAATTTTAGCGTATAATACGGAATCCCTCCCTTGCTCATCATAAAGTCAAGTTCGAGTCTCCCGTTCGGAGATTTAAGATTCTGTGAAAAGGTTACGCACACAATAACCGTAAAAAATAAAAAAATTTTCTTAATCATACTTTCAGACCAATCAACATTACAGCATTACTGCATTTTTGGATTATTGGATTATTGGATTATTTAATGAGCATCATTTTACGGGAAGAATAAAAATCTCCCGCTTTAATTGTATAAAAATAAACTCCTGAATTGACGCTGTTCCCTGACTTGTTTTTCCCATTCCAGGAAACAACATGGTTACCGACAGGTTTTATTTCATTTACCAAAGTGACAACTTCTCCACCGAGGATATCATATACCTTGATCAAAACCTCACCCTGTGCGGCAGTTTTATATTGAATTACTGTTGAAGGATTAAATGGATTTGGATAATTCTGCATCAATTCATACTGAAGTGGGGTCTGCGAATATTCGCCATTTATTCCAACGAGAACATCGTAACCACCTGAGAATGCAATGACTTTTCCATCTCGCGAACCGGCAATAAATTCGAGTGTACCATTCAAATCGATATCAGGCATACCCCAGATTGCCTCTGCGGCATAAGAATTACTGCCACCACCAAAAGCATAGGTGAAGAGAGTGTCGCTGTTTTTGCCGCCGAAAACATATATTTTATTGTCAAGGGAAGCAACACCTATTTCTGGATATCCATCAGCAGTTAAATCACCCAAAATACCGGCACCCAAATTGTTACCTCCTGTGGGAATGGCAGTAATGGTGATACCACTTTTTCCGCTCAACACATAAATGTATGGTGTGAGTGCCTGCACCAAAACATCAGAAACACCGTCATTATCAATATCGCTTATGATGATCAGGTCTTCAATAAATCCTCCACCAACATTACCGGTCCAGTTCAGTGAACCATTCGAAGCATCGACAGAATAAACCTTCCCGGCAATGTCCCCGGCAATAACAGAGTGTTTGTTCGCTACCGTATCAAAAAGAACATCAAGTGCCCAGCAAGAAGCGTCCGTGTTGTAAGTCCATGACCGCTGGGCGAGGTCATTAAAAGCGTAAATTTCAGCAGCTGTGGCGTTTGAAAGACGAGTTGTGAACGCACCACCTCCCGGAAAAGAGACAACAGCATCCTTCATCTTTTTACTCGGTGAATCGTCAATTCTCCAGATTTGTGCTCCAGTTTTCCCGTCGAGGAGATAAGTCGAAAAGCGTCCACTACCGTTAAATTCGTTTCCACTTGCGGTGGCAAGAATGTCAATTGTGCCGTCGTTATTCCAGTCACGCCTTCCATCTATACCGTTTACATCACCCAAATCATAATTTACTGAGTCACCAAATTCCCAAATCTTTTCACCTGTGGCACCATCGATCATATAAACATATTCGCTGCCACCGGCTGTACCAATGCAAACATCTCCAATCCCGTCATTGTTTACATCTGCTACCGGCTGAAGAGACCCCACTCTGGAAACTGAACCGGCATCATTGTTGTTTCTGTAAGAATTAAACGACCAAAGAATATCCGCTTCAACTGATGAGTTACCATTGTATGCGATCGTAAAATAGTTGTCAGTTGCCACTATCATATCCGCAATGCCGTCGTCATTAAGATCACCCGCTTTTTTTATGAATTTCGCCGATAAATCATCCGCACTGGTTTTTGGATTGTCAGGAATAACTCCTTGCCAGTATATTGCCCCTAATGAGGAATCTACTGCTGTAACATTGGTTAAAAGCGGTATTTTTAAGTGTGTGGAATTGGAGGCATTTGAATAAATTCTTAGTGTATCCTGATGCATTCCATAGGTTTTGGGATTGGTCCAAACCCTCAAAATCACTGAACCAACGGAGTCGATGGCAAAATTTGAAGGAGCCTTAGGGATGAAATAAGTTTCTGTATCAAACTTGATGGAATCAACAATAATCGGGGCAGATCCTGTATTGCTTAATGTTATCTCTCGATATCCCGATGAACGAACCCTCTTGTTTCCATAATCAAGGTTCGCTACAGATGAGGTGATTACCGGACCAACAAATATCCCCCGCCCATTCAGTTTTGTTTTGGAAAATGCAAAATTTACATCATTGTGATAAATAAGCACACTGTCTTTATAATAAACCGGGTCTGTAGGTGTAAATTTGACCTCCAAAGAGGTTATTTGATTAGGTTGAATTGTAATCGGAAAGATTGTTGATGATGTGAATATCGGGGACGAAAATTTAAGCGAATCTATAGTTAGTGGTGCAGTTCCGACATTATTCAGAAACAATTGCGACGATGCAAAAGAACCAATCTGTACATTTCCATATTCGATGGTCGAGGTAACCACCTGAATTTGAGGAGTTCCACTTCCGCCCAGATCAAATTTGTACAAAGCCCTTTGAGTTCCACTCAACATTCTTGCCAAAAGCCAGAGATACTTTCCATCCCAGGCGAGTCCTCTGGGAGATATGCTCGCTCCCGTTCCCATAGGCACAGGAAAGGAGAAAAGAGTATCTTCAGTAGCTATGTTAACTGCATAAATTCTCTCGGCGTCACCCTCAAAATTCTCCATCACATAAAAGAGGGTGTCACCCTTCACAGTTACTCCCTGTGGCTGAAGTCCAAACACAGGAAGTGTATCAACAAGTTGCTGAGTGCTTACATCCATTTTATAAACACCTGCCTGAGGATTTGGATAATAAACCGTGAACCACAGTCCACCGTTCCCCCACGCTGTTCCCCCCATAAAATATGTCTGCATAATGATCGAATCGAGAACGGCACCGGAGGTGGTTACCTTACGGAAATTGTGACGAGAAGTAAGTCTTTCATTATACCAAAAATCTGTGCCATCCCACCCCAAGCCTTGAGATTCTTTGATGGTGGGGTAATTAATCATTATACTGTCAACTACATTTCCAAGTGTATCCATACCGATTAATTTGTTTTTTAATCCGGCTGTCGAACTCGATGTAGAGAGCCACAGTTTGCCATTTGCATAGACAAGTCCGTAGGCACTGTTGTAGTAGGCTGAGGCAGGTAAAGGGATGGTTTTAACAAGAGATTGAGAATTGATGCAAACAATCAAGAAGGAAAAAAGTATAAACAACTTTTTCATTTTGTCTCACTTTCTGCACTGGTGAGTTATTCGCGGGGATTTTCCTCGCACCATTTTTTTATGTAATCAGCTATCTCATAAGTTGGCGTACCGGGAGTGAATAACTCACCGGTCCCAATTTTTTTAAGTTCAGCTTTGTCGCTCTCGGGGATAATTCCTCCCCCTGTTAAGAGAACATCTTCAATTCCCTTTTCTTTCATCAGTGTAAGCACCCTTGGGAAGAGAGTCATGTGTGCCCCTGACAGGATACTTAAACCGATTACATCAACATCTTCCTGAAGTGCAGCCTCAACTATAGTTTCGGGTGTTTGTCTTAATCCGGTATAAATCACCTCCATACCTGCATCCCTCAACGCGGCAGCAATAACTTTCGCACCTCTGTCGTGACCGTCCAGACCGGCTTTTCCAACCAAAACTCTAATTTTTTTCTGCATCTAAATCTCTCAGATTATTCTAAATGTTTTTTGATTTTTTCGGCATAAGATTTCATGGTGACCACTTCATCGTACTTTTTAAAGTCGAGTCGCTTAAATACATTATCATCATGAAATCTTGGGATAATATGATAATGCAGATGAAAGACTGTCTGTGTAGCAGCTTCACCTGTATTGCAGATTATGTTAAACCCGTGTGCATTGGTAGCTTTTTCGACAGCAAGGGCAATTTTTTGTACTTTTTCGAAATAATAACCCATGATCTCCGGAGGCATTTCCCTGAAATCTTTATGATGTTCAACGGGTACTACAAGCGTATGACCATAACTTAAAGGTCTGATATCCAAAAATGAAACGACTTGTTCATCTTTGTAAATTAATCCTTCATGATTATCATTTTTAATTATGTCGCAAAATATACATTTCATATCAAATATAAAAATCTTTGTTCTTTTTATGAAAACGACAATGCGAAAGTTCTGGCACGATACAGGTCTTCAGCGGTATCCACGGCGATGCTTTCTATCTCCGTTTCAACAACTCTGATATCAAAGCCGTTTTCAATTATCCTTAATTGTTCCAACTTCTCGGCATCTTCCAACGCCGACTGCGGAAGTTTTGTATAATGAAGCAAAAAATCTTTTCTGTAAACATACATCCCGATATGTTTATAAAATCTTCCCGAATCGAGTGCATTTTGAATGGACGCCAGTTCTCGGAAATAAGGGATCGGAGATCTTGAGAAGTAAATTGCGTAGCTAAAATTGTCGAACACCACTTTTACCACAGATGGATTATTCAATTCATCCTGTGTTGTAATTTTTTTTACAAGAGTAGAAACCTGAAGTTTGGGATCAACCACCAACGGCATTACGGCATCATCAATTATGGCACCGGAAATAAACGGTTCATCCCCTTGAATATTCACAATTATTTCAGCATCTTGAAGCTGATTCGCTATATAAGCAATTCGGTCTGATCCTGTTTGAATATCTTCGGGAGTCATCATCACTTCCCCACCAAAATTCTTTACGGCATCATACACTCGTTGGTCATCGGTAGCAACTATAATTCGTTCCACAAGTCTCGATTTTTTTACACTTTTGTAAACCCATTCGATCATGGGTTTGTCAAGAATTTGTGCTAACGGTTTGCCCGGTAAACGGGTTGATCCGTATCTGGAGGGGATTATTCCAACTATTTTCATAAACTTTCTAAAATTTTAGCGGACATTCGCACAGGTGAAATTGTTCAGAAGTGCCGGGATATTATTTGTTTTCGGAATTGATTACTTTGGGAACCGCAAAATGGTCACCTTCCCGGTGAGGAGAATTCTTAAAAGCTTTTTCCTGATTTAGTGACGGGACTGGTTCATCTTCCCGAAGTGTCGCTTCACTTCCTTCAATCGGGTGGTAGAGGGGTTCAATATCGGACAGGTCAAGATCATTCAATTGATCAATATATTCAATAATTTTGTTGAATTCCTGTGTAAACTGCTCAATCTCTTTCTCATCAAACCGGAGCATCGAGAGTTTAGCTATATACTTTACATCATCTACCGAGACGCTCATTTTCGATCCTGATTTTGTTTTCGATTATCTTATTTCGTACCACTTCCATTAACTCAAGCTCTTCCTTTTTACCGATATTCCCTTCAGGAGGATAAATCGGTTTGTCATAATGGATGTAAATGGGTCCGGGGACAATTTTAAATTTCCCACCTGCATTAACCCTTTCGCGAGCTCCAACGATGGTAACAGGCACAATCGGATGTTTCACTTTTACAGCAAGATAAAAAGCACCTCGTTTAAACTCATGTACTTCTCCATCTTTGCTTCTTGTTCCTTCAGCAAATAGAAGAACTGAATATTTTCGCTCATTCAAAAGGCGATCAGCTTCTTCAATGCTTTGCATTCCACTTCTCGGGTTTTTTCTGTCAACCGAGATGTAGGGACCCATCACCAATTGCCACCCAAAAAATGGTATCCGCCCCAATTCCTTTTTAAAGATCATTACCATCCTGTTTGGCACAGAATATTGCATTGCAGGTATATCATAGACACCCGAGTGATTTGGGACATAAACGAATGCCCTTTCTTTATCGATGTTCTCGGTGCCGGTAACCACTAATTTTATTCCACTCAGCTTTAGAATCCCCCATGGGAATATTCTGGCGAGCTTAAAGTATATATTGTGCTTTTTATCGAAGGGAAGTGTAATTATTCCATAAATGGAGCATACAGTTACATAAATCGAAATTGCAATAATTCGGAGTATCGTCAATTAAAATCTCAAATTTTCTTATCGTTCAAAATTTTTACTCTTTTCAACCCCAAAGTTAGCAATAATGAAGTGAAGAGACAAAGCCATCAAATAGCTTCAACCCCGGTCTTGAGTATCCATCCTTCTTTTCCATTGGGCAATTTTACCCTGTACCATTGGGAAAGTGTCTCAATTATCTCTAATTTATTTCCCTCGGTGATAACTCCCTCTTTTTTACCCTCATTTTCAGGCACCGAATATAAATGTACTTTTTCGGAGATAACAACACATTCTTGTAAATTTGTAGCCAAATCATAATTTATGACTACTGATGGAATTGCGAAGAGCAAAAGAACAAAAACTATGGGTAAACCGATATAAAGATTCTTTTTATTTGAGATTTGTCGCTTTAAAAGAAATCCTGAAAGAAACACCAAACCTGAAATATATGCAATCAGAAAAACGACCAGCCAGAACCAAATGTTCATTAGTGAGGCAACATCTTTGAAAATCTTAAATATGAAAAAATCGGGCAGTTTCACAATTTTTTCTTTTATTTTGAGATGCTGGTTTACAAGAAGGGAATTGACCCGAGGGTTGTTCTTGTTATAAATTAAGGCTTTTTCGAGGTAAAGAATGCTCTTCCCTGTCTCGCCTGTCTTTGAACAGGTGTATCCCAAATTAAAAAAGAGCTCTTCACCCTGATATCCTTCTCTCACCAGATTTTCATAAACTTCGAGAGCCGCATAATACTTCTTCTCTTTGAATAGTTTATTTGCCTCGTCAAACTTGGCTGAAGTATCCCCCTGAACCGCCAAAATGGGAAATGTAATCATCAAAAACAAAATAATTGAAATTTTGTTCAAGAAAAATATCTTCATGATTCTGCCCCCTCAAACTTAAGAATGATTTTCGAGGTTCTATCATAAAACTCTTTCATTCTTTCTCTTTTGCCATCAACAGGAGAAAATCTCATCATTTCACAATCGTCGAGTAATTTTTTTACGGCTTGTGCCAACACTTCCCCGGTTCCTGTCGCAATTAGGGTTGAATACACTTTCTCTGAAGTGAACTCAATTTTTTGAAGTTTATATTTTGTCTCGAGATATCCTTCAAGAGCAGTTGCAGTTTCAGTATAAAATTGGTCAAAACCATCTGACTCCATCAGTAGCGCGGCTTTTGAAAGTTTCTCTCTCGCTATTTTTTGAGCAGCAAGTCTTAACTTCAAAAGAGGATCGTTTAACCTCTCTTCTTCCTGTTTTTTCCTTTTTACAAACATCATCGTTCCAACAGCCGGAAGCAAAAGAATCAGTGAGAGGAACCAAATCGTGGGATAGTAAGGGGCACCTTTAGAAAGTTCAATGGGACCGCTGTAAATATCAATTCCCTCGGTGTCTCCGCCTGTTGCCCCTTGATTATACGAATCGGAAGAAACGGTAACAGGGATTTCTTCAGTTTTAATCGTTTTTATTGTTTTCGATTCCAGATCAAAATAACTAAACTCGACAGAAGGCAATTTGTAGCTACCACCATCTCTCGGAATGAGAACAAATTCAATTGTTTTTGTACCTGAAATTATTCCCTGACGATTAATTTTTTTATCAACATTTGGATCCAGAACTTCAAAACTCTTATCAAATTCCACTTTCCCGGCATCAACAAGTTCTATATTTCCCCTGCCCGAGATAACTATTTCAAACCTGATCGGTTCATTTTTTTTGAATTCCCTCTTTTTTGTCGAGGTTTTGATATCAAAACTACCAACTCCACCCGAAAAATTGATTTTTTCGAGATCAGCGGGAATTGGTATTATTTCAACTTTAGCGGGGGAAGAGGTGACTTTATAGTCCACCTTCTGTGAATTTCTAAAGAAGGGATCGTTAAACGGATCATTTGGATTACCTGCAGCGGAAATGTTAACCGGAATTGTTAACATTAGGGGAGCTATCTCTATAGTACCCGTTTTTGTGGCGAACAAAGCTGCGGTTTTGAGTACACCGGAATAGTAAGTTCGTCCATTATAAAATTCTTGATCCAACATTATTTTACCCGGCATATCGAGCTCTTCAGCCCAAAAACCTTCAAAAGTGGGTAATTTTACATAGTTTGGATTATCGGGTTGAAGTGCGGGATTAAAATAAAGTTTGTAATCAACTGTAATCTGTTCCCCCATATAGGCAGATTGTTTATTGACAATGGTTCTGATAAAAATTTCGTTTTCAAGTCCCGCAGTTGTATTGTCAGCCTGTGGATTTTTTCTGGAAGCACCTTTTTTAACAATCAATTTTACGGAATTTGTTCTATAAGTCTTCCCGTCAATTTTTAGAACTGCTCCCGGAATTTCGTAAGTCCCTTCTTTTTTTGCAGTAAGTATGTAAGAAAAACTGCCACTTACATGCAAATCCATATTCACTAATGAAGTTTGTTTTGACTCATTTGGTCCCGAGAAAACATAAAAATTGCCCAAATTTGGCGGCGTAAACCTGACATCAGCCGTGGTCTTCATCTCATAACTGAACGCTAACTCGAATTCTTCGCCTATTGCTACTTCAGTCCGACTCAAAGTGGCTTTAACACTCTGACTTTGAACAGTAAATGAAAAAAGTATCCCCAGAAAAAGGATATAGAGGAGCTTAAAGCCTACCAATCTTTTTCCCTTCCAAATCCTCTTAACTGCTGATTCTTTTTGTTTTTTCGCACATCCCGTTCTTTATCCTTGAGGGCATTTAGAATCTTTTCTGCATCCTCTTTACTCAGATTTTTATCCGGTTTGGGATTGTTCGGTTGCTGTTGATCTTTTTTGTCTTTGTTATCTTTTTTGTCGTCGTTTTTGTTTTGATCCTTTTTATTGTCTTTGTTATCTTTTTTGTCGTCGTTTTTGTTTTGATCCTTTTTGTTGTCTTTATTCTGATCGTTCTTTTTGTCGTCCTGCTTTGGTTGATCCTTTTTCTTATCGTCTTTCTTGTCGTCTTTTTTCTTATCGTCCTGTTTTTTCTTTTCTTCTTCCTGTTTCTGCTTCAATTTTTTAAGAGAATAAGAGAGATTGTATTTGGCATCCTGGTCATTCGGATCAAGTTTCAGAGAATTTTTGTATGCATCAACTGCAGCCTGATAGTCTCCGGCTTTCAGATGTGCATTCCCCATATTATACCAGGCTTTGGATTGGAACCCGGGATCAGTACTTTTACCCAGAGCATTCTGAAACGATTGGATCGATTCTTTGTAGTTTCCTTTTTTATAATATCCTGCACCGAGATTAAAATCAGGAACTGCAGATTTATTATCAATCTCTGTCCCTTTCTTAAAGAGCCCTATTGCATCATCAAAATTACCCCCCTCATATTTATCAACACCTTCGTTATTGGTGCCTTTTAACGATTGGGCTACTAATGGCATCACCATAAAAATCAAAATTGGAATTATTCTCATCACTGTCTCAAACTTATATTAATCATTAAAATCAATAACTTACCTAAACTGTTGACTCTTGTTTTGTTGTGTGAATCTTCTTTTTATCGGTTATAAAAAAGGTTGCCACCAACAAAAAGATGGCAGGCAGCAAAAACCAGTGAAAAACTTCATCATATTCCACAACCTTGAAAGCACCAAACTCCGATTTTTCAAGATTGCTGATATCCTCATATAATTTTGCGAGGTACTCCGAATTATCATCACTTCGGAAAAACTGACCACCCCCGAGGGATGCAAGTTTTTTCAATTTCTCTTCGTTCACTTTTGTTATAACTTCATTTCCTTCACCATCCACTTTATAACCTGTTACGGTTTCACCTGAATAAATTGGAATTTTTGCACCATTAGGTGAACCGATTGCCACGGTGAAAATTCTGATGCCATCACCAGCTGCCGCTTTTACGGCATCTTCTGCACCTTTCTCGTGATCTTCTCCATCCGAAAAAATTATAACCGCTTTCCCTTTGTTTTTTGAAGAAGAAAACCCTTTCATTGCCATCTCCATTGCACCCGCAATATCAGTACCCTGCTGTGCAACACTTGTGATGTCGATTGTCGAAAGAATCAATTTCCCGATTGAATGATCAAGCGTCAGCGGGAATTGCAGGTAACTCTGTCCCGCAAAAATGATCATACCGATCCTGTCACCAGCCATCTTTTTGAGCATAATCTCTATATCATTCTTGGCTTTTTCAAGACGGCTTGGTCTTAAATCTTCCGCCGCCATCGAGTTTGATACATCAAGAAGGAAAAAGACATCAATACCCGTTTGTTTTACAGTTTCCACTTTGGAACCAACTTGAGGGCGAGCAAGAGTAAAAATCAGCAGAATGCCTGAAACAAAAAAGAGTCCAAAACGGATAAATTCCCTGTTGTATATTTTGTTTTCTATAAGCCCGTTATGTTCCATTCCCGAAAACAATCCTGAAATTATCTCTTTTTTCGCTCTGTAGTAAAAGAAAAAGAGAGGGATGGTAACTACAAGAGCCACAACAAAAATAAGGTTAAGGTCATAGGCAAATTTTAGCATCTTACGGCAATCTCCTTAACCAGGAATATCCAAGTAATCTTGACAAAAGCACCAGTATCAAACCTGCTGAAGCAAAGAAAATAAATTTTTCCGACTTCCTTTTAAACGAA
>CAYSJM010000006.1:0-40455 GCA_964431385.1 uncultured Ignavibacteriaceae bacterium
ATCGACAAAACCGGCTCTGTAATCAAGATATTTGATGTTGAAAAGGTTCGAAATATCAGCAAAAAATTCGACTGCTGCAGGACCGACTTTGAATGTCTTCGAAATCCGCATATCGAAGTTATAAAAATCTTTCCATTGAATATTGTTTGTGAATCCGGGGCGTGTTCCACCGGGACCTGTCCAACTAAAATAGGTTCCTGATGACCATGTAGCCAACAGGTTGATTCTGATATCTTCAAGAAGATAGACACCACCTATTTCAGGACCAAAATTCATTGGTGTGAAGATGTCGATATTTGCTCTGCCGTAAGGTTGCGGAACAGGTTTTGACTGCTCGAAGAGGGCTGTGTTTCTTTCCGACTCTCTCTGAAGGGCGGGGTTCTCGTAGTAAGTAGGGAGTCCAAAGAAACCTGCAGTAGAAACCATATAGGTGTAGTTTACAAATCCTGTCAACCACTCACCTCTGTTTTTGGTAAGAGTGATTTCAAAACCGCGAATATCACGATATCTGTTTGGTTCAGGAACGCTGTATGAAACCGAATTGTCACGGCTTACATAACCAACAAGTCTTGTCTCATCAGTAACATCTTTGTAATAACCTGCGACTCTTAACAAGAACATGTCAAACAGATTGTGCTCGTAGCCCAACTCGTAGGCAACCGTTTTAGGAAGCGGATTATTTGGATTTGCAAGTCTTGTGATTGCATTGTTCGACTGATTCCTTCTTAAGAGGAAAAGATCCTCAGGAGCAGGCATCGATCTGAAATGTCCGTAGTTAAAGAATAGTTTGCTGTTAACCGTAATCGGGAACGCAACACCAAGTCTTGGACTAAGGCTGATAACTTTTTCAGTTGATTCTTTCTGAAGAAGGTCATCAATTCTTAATGAGTAAGCACCAGAGAAGGCTTTGTTATATGGATCGTAAAGATACCACTGACCACCCGCATGTGAATAGTCCAAACGCAGACCGATATTTGCAATCATTCCCTCGAACTCAAGTTTTGTCTGACCATAGATTGCACCTCTTACAGGGTAGGTCTGCCATACAGAACGGGAGTTGCTTGTAGGAAGTGAAGGCTCGATAAGAGCGTAGTTAACATTGTTGTCGGTATAGATGAACTCGACACCGGCTTTTATCTGCATAATTTTGTTTAGCTGACTTGAATAGTCAAATCTTGAACTCCAGGTATAAACCTTCGAAGTGTCTCTCGAGTTAGAATAACCAAGACCCATATTCATCGAGCTTCCGATACCGGAGCTAAATCCTGAGAACACACCGTATGGTGATTCATCATAATAATTGTTGCCAATTTTTACAACCTTACCGGTGTTTCTTGGACTTGCAGGGTTGGTGCTATATTCTGAGCCAACAACATTCAACTGAATTTCGTAGAAAGTGGTTGGAGAAAGGACATGAACAAACTTTGCACCGAGCATTTTTCTGTCAACTTTGGTTGGAGCCCAGTAATCTGTTGCAAAAGCTCTTGCATCCAAATAACTTGCACCTGCTCTGATATCCATTTCGGATACAATTGAGTAAGCAGAACGGAAAATTCCGGGTCCACCACTTCTTGAGCTGCTGGTTCCTGTCTGTAAGCCGAGTAAACCTTCGATTGTGAATTTCATCCCCTGAGCAATGTCAGAAGTAATCTTCACATGGGTGCTCCAATCGTGGTAGGAGCTGGTAGCTAAAGGAATCACATACATTTCTCTTGAGGTTCTGTATGACGCGAGGAATCTAAGATCGCCAAGCATGGAACTAACAACAGGAACGGGTCCACTAACGCTGATATCCATATCATAATCAGGTTGCGTGATGCCCATCGGTTTCCTGTGTTGCCAGAGGAAGAGCTGTTGAGCTGCTTCAGGTGTAAGATCGTTTGTAGGATCATCATCGGAAAGCAGTTCTTGTGAAACTTTGTCCCATCCTCTAAATTCCTGATACTGAGCCTGTGTGTAGGCATCCCAAGCACCACTTGTTGTACCTTTAAATGCTACTGCGGGATCGAGGAAAGGTCTGATAAAGTAGGTGTTATAATCGTTTGGCTGGTCACCCCAGTTTTTTGCACCGGGTGCCCTGTATCTACCAAGGATTGCTACATTATATTTGTCGCGTTTACCTTCGGTTGTAACCACATTCACGAGACCGGAACGGATATTACCATATTCGGCGTTAAAACCACCGGTTTGAATCTGAATTTCTTCAACAGAAGTAAAACTGATTCCGGTGTAAGAGGTGTTATCTCTCTCATCTCTGAAAGTGATACCATTAATCATGAAGGCTGTCTGATCAGAACCACCACCTCTAATTGTGAGACCCTGAACACCGGCTTGAAGACCGATGACACTGGCGACACTAACCACGGGGAGGCTGGCAACATCTTCCATTGAGATGTTTACAACACTTGAGGAAACATCTTTTTCGATAACTGGTTGGGTGGCTGTTATCACCACTTCCTGAGTGGTAATCGATTCATCAGACAAGAAAAAATCAAGGTTGGTTGTCTGATTGATGTTTACTTTCACTTCTTTTACTGACTGTGAAGCGTAACCGATCATGGATGCCTTTATCGTAAATGAACCCGGAGGAACATTAAGAATAAGGAAATATCCTTCGGCATCGGTTTTGGCACCCAATTTGGTACCATCGACAACTATTGTCGATCCGATCAGTGTCTCACCAGTTTTCAAGTCTTTCACTACACCGGTAATTTTACCTGTCTGTGAAAAGACGGGAACGCTGAAGAGGAGAAAGGCAATACATAAAATAGTATGCTTAAGCCGCATATTTCTGACTCCTGTGTGTATCTTTAACAAAATGTATAAGCAATACCGCTTTGTTGTTTATTTATTGATCTAAAAATCGGGTAACTCTACCAATGGAGTTATTCATTTTAATTATAATACTCTGATTTCCGCCTATGTGTGGAAATCATTCTACCAAAATTAAAGAAAATTTTCGATATAGGGAAAAATTTAGCAAAAATTAGAAAGAAATTTCTACTTATGGTTCAATTCTTCATTTAGAAAAAGTTCTATTGAATTAAACAAGTGCATTGTTGTTCCCTTTCCTTCAGAAATACCATGTGATCTGTTTGGATATGCCATATAACGAAACTGTTTTCCGGCAGCTACAAGCTTATTCACAAGGTATTCAGCATTCTGAAAATGGACATTATCGTCACCCGTTCCGTGGATCAGGAAAAGTCTTCCTTCCAGATTCCCGGCGTATGTTGCCGGCGAACATTCTTTGTAAGCTTCCGGGCTTTTTTGAGGTAAACCCATGTACCTTTCCTCATAAATTGTATCGTAAAACCTTAAGTCGGTTACGGGGGCAACCGAGACACCAAAATGATATAATTTAGGATATCTAAAAAGCATGTTTAAAGTCATTGATCCGCCACCACTCCATCCCCAGATTCCAACCTTTGTGGCATCCATATAAGGGCGTTCATTCAGAAGTGTAGTCAATGCACCTGCTTGATCTTCTGAAGAGATCACTCCAATCTTCTGATAGATCGATTTTCTCCATTCTCTTCCTTTCGGAGCAGGAGTTCCTCTTCCATCAACGCTCATCACAATAAAACCTTTATCGGCGAGTGCCCTGTGGAAAAGCCCCATAAAACCATCATAACTATCGGATACTGTGGTGCTTGCCGGTTCGTTGTAAACATAAAAAAGAACGGGATATTTTTTTGACAGGTCAAAATCGAATGGTTTTACACACCATCCGTCAACGGAAACACCCTGAGGAGTTTTTACAGTGAAAATTTCATAATTATATCCAGTTTCTTTCAACTTTTCAGTAAGTTTTTCATTCGTAATCTCGGTTTTAATAACTTTATGATCCGGTAGAGAAATCAAACTGATACGAGATGGTGAATTTATATTGTCGTAAGTATGGTAAGCATATTTTCCATCTGTTGATATACTATATTCGTTTGTGCCTTTAAATTCATCGGGTGTAACCCTCTTCGGCAGGCTATTTTTCCCGATTTCTACCATATAAAGATATTTTTGGGTGGCATTTTCAGGCGAGGCATAAAAATAGACCACTCCGGTCTCCGCTACAAATCTTACTATTTTAATGACATCATATTTATTCCCTGTCAAATTTTTTAGGGAACCGTCTTTCAGTGAAACGAGATATAACTGATTAAATCCCTCTTTGTCACTTATCCAAAAAAGATCCTGATCGTCATTTAAAAAACGCCAGTCATCAACAACTTCTATCCAGGCATTTTGCTCTTCGTTGTAAAGTTTTTTTGCTTCTCCTGAATGTGGATCGGCAAGAAAGATGGTCATACTGTTCTGCAGCCGATTTAGATGTTGAAATGCGAGTTTTCCTGTCTTTCCTGCCCATTCCATCCTTGGGATGTAGTTATTTCGAGGGTCGTCACCTGTTTTCATCCAGACTATTTCACCCGATGAGATATCCACAGTTCCAACTTTACAGGCACTGTTAGTTTCACCTGCTTTTGGATATTGCACAGGAATAGTAAAGGAGTATAAAGAATCAGTATTATTTATCATGAGGAAATCTTTTACACCTGTGGCATCCAGCTGCCAAAAAGCAATCATCTTACCGTCAGGACTCCATCTGAAACCGTCACGAATGCTAAATTCTTCCTCATACACCCAATCGAAGGTGCCATTTATAATCGTCCTGCTGCCATCAGTAGTGAGAGCTTTAATGTTACCTGACTCAAGGTTTTCGAGGTAGAGATTATTCTCTCTTACATAAGCGATAAATTTTTCTGTTGGATCAATTTTAGCAAATTGAAGTGTTGATGGTTTCGCATCAGCACCACCCAATTTTCTTAATTTCTTAGTCTCCGTGTTATAAATCCAATAATCCCCTCTTGAATTTACACGCCAGACTCGTTTTGTGTTGGTATAAATCAACATCCATTTCCCTGATGGGGTGAGTTTATACTCATTCAATTTTAGCGGATTCGATTGACCTTCAGGAACCAGGTCGTTAATAGCAACAATTAAAGTTTTGTCTCCGGTATTCACATCAATTTTATAAATAAATGAGCCGTCTTCGGTATCTTCAATTTTATAGTAGGTGTGACCTGTTTCAGTCCACTTCACAGGAGTGAAATACTCACCACTAAATTCACCTCTAAATACCTGTTCAGTAGTTATTTTCTTTTGAGGAACAGCTATAAAACTAAATAAAATGACAAAAAATAGAAGTTTTCGGCTTAAATACATTTGTTCTACCTGATTAATTGTTAAACACCTTTGTGATCTTTTATCTCTTTCATCGAGAAAAGAGGTAAAAGTTTGAGATTGGCTTCACCAAGATTGGCAAATGCTTTCTCCTCTCTTACAATTACGCACAATACTGAATCGACATCCGCTCCAAGATTTCGTAAATCTTTTGCACTCAGAATTATCTGTCCACCTGTTGTAACTACATCTTCCACAATACACACTTTTTTACCTGAAAAATCCTGACCTTCGGCTACTTTGCAAGTCCCGTATTTTTTTGCTTCTTTCCTCACAAAAACAGATGGAATACCTGTAAGTTGAGAAATAACTGTTGCCAGAGGAATGCCACCCATTTCAAGTCCGGCAAGCACTTCCGTACCCTCAGGGATTAGTGGGACTATCTTTTTAGCGATCTCAAGTAGTAAAACAGGATCTGATTCAAATCTATACTTATCGAAGTATTCATTTGAAATTTTGCCCGATCTTAGCAGGAATTCACCTGTGAGATGTGCAGTATCATAAATTTTAATTGCAAGTTCTTTTTCTGTCATAATTTTTGTTGTATTGAAATCATTAAAAAATATTAAAAATTACTCATAGTCTATGGGACAGGGTCAAAGCCACTTCCACCCCATGGGTTACACCTCAAAATTCGCCAAATCCCAAGATAAAGTCCTTTAACGGGACCATGTTTTCTGAGAGCTTCTATCATATAATTGGAGCAAGTGGGGCTAAATCTGCAACTTGGTGGGAATAGCGGGGAAATTAATAGTTGATACGCTCTTACAAACGAAATCAATATCGAAGAAATGATTTTAATCAGGAATTTCAGGGGTTTCATTCTCGTAATATCCGGTGCAGAATAATTTTCTTTTCGCTTATAATTTACAAAGTTTTACAGAGATATGAAAATGAAGGCGGTGTCAGTTTCAGCCTTCAGCCTTCAGCCTTCTTTCTCGAACATCGATCCCCCAGAAGAGTTTATTCCTGAGAACATTAAAATAGCTCGAGTTTTTACTTCTGATGAGTTTAAGGGGATTTGGACCCTTTGATATGTTGATACTAAAGGGAGATGATACTTCATTAACCCTCTGACCATCACAATTAATGGAAAACTTAACTGGGTGATTGTTTATTTGCACCGAAATCACCATATCCGCAGGTAATACCAACGGTCTCATCGTAAGGCTGTGTGGGCAAATTGGACTTATAACCACCACATCCGCCCGCGGATTAATTATAGGTCCACCTGCAGAGAGAGAATATCCTGTTGAACCTGTCGGAGTTGAAATAATCAATCCGTCCGCAGAAAAAACTGATACCAGATCATTATTGGCATAAAGATTCATCTCCATCATTTTGGGCCATCCCCCTTTTTCGATAACAATATCGTTTATGGCGAGGATGTTACACTCGGGAAGATTATCGCTCTCTCCTTTTAGAACTATTCTCTCCTCGAGAAAAAAATCGCCTGATTTAATATCCCGGAAAGATTCGTTCAAAGTTTCTTTATGTATTTCTGTTAGAAATCCGAGTTTACCAAAATTTACACCAGCGATCGGTTTTCCGCTCTCCAATGTTATCGAAGCCGTGTTCAAAAGTGTTCCATCACCACCCAGGGAAATTATCACATCAATCGAATCGATTAGTTCAAGGTCCGGAAGAAACTTAAATTTCCTTTTCATCTCATCGGACGCAATTTCAAGAATGCTGTCACTAAGAAGACATGTAAAACCTTCCAAAATTAATGCATCTGCCACAGTATTTATTGCAGCAGCCATATTCTCTTTAGTTGTGTTGGCTATTAATCCGGCTTTCATTTTTTTCCCATAGCTTTACATATTTTGTAAAAACATAGTTCATCGAATAAAAAGAGAGAATGAATCCCTCCGCCCCATCGAGGAACCCTAATTTTAAAAAGTACATCTTCACAAATACCGAAACAGCTCTTATATAAGCCTGGAACATCCCCGATTTTTTATTATTCTTGAATAATTCTGATGCAGCAAGTGAAGTGTAGTGATTAAACTTATTGTAATAATGCTCCGAAGAGGGGTCGGTAAAGTGATCAAGAGGGTTCACCATTTCACCCGGAGCCCCTGAATATTCCAGACCTTCGTGAACGAGATTATTGTTAAATCGAACCTTTTGTTTATTAAACAGGCGGGGTACTCGTCCGGGGTACCACCCACAATGTTTTATCCACTTCCCCAGAAACCATGCTTTTCTCGGGACACTGTAAATATGATGACCGGGTGTTCCCATTTTCCACTCAAGAAGTTCATCTTTTAATTCCGGGGTAATCGCTTCATCTGCATCGATCCAGAAAATCCAGTCATTTGAGGTTTTGCCTATTCCAAGTTGTTTTGTTTGTGCAAACCCCTCCCACTTTATCAGATATGATTTTACTTCGGGGAACTGTTCTACAATCTTTTGTGTGCCGTCCGTAGTAGAATCATCAATCAGTACTATGATCTCATCAATTACTCCCAACTGAGAATTTAGACATCGTGCAATATTTGATTCTTCATTTTTTGCTAAAATAATTGAGGAAAGTTTAATCAATTGAATACCCCGTCTATCACACTACCACACTTGGGGCATTTCCCGTTATTAAGTCGATTTGAAGTTACCGAATGCCAATCTCGTTCAATTACTTTTGCAGAACACATGGGGCAATAAGTTGTTTGCCCTTCAGTATCGTGAACATTCCCTGTATAAACATATTTTAGACCCTCTCCCAAAGCAATTTCCCGTGCCATTTTAAGAGTTTGATACGGTGTTCTTTGCTTATCACGCAATTTGAAATCGGGATGAAATGCTGTAAAGTGAATTGGTACCCTGTCACCCAGATTTTGTTTTATCCACCGGGACATCTCTTTAATCTCATTTTCTGAATCGTTTTCTCCGGGGATAAGAAGTGTAGTAATCTCCAACCAGACATTCGATTTTGCTTTTATCCAAACAAGAGTATCAAGTACCTCTTTTAGGGACGCCCAGGCAAGATTTTTGTAGAATTTTTCAGTAAATGCCTTTAAATCGACATTGGCTGCGGAAACATTTTTGAACAAATCAACTCTCGCTTCGGAAGTTACATATCCTGCAGTTACCAAAACTGTATGGATATTTTCCTCGTTGGCAATCTCAGAGATATCAATGGCGTATTCAGCAAATATTACAGGATCATTATATGTAAAAGCTATTGAAGGAGTTGAATATTTTCGGGCAAGCGATACAACATCTGTTGGCAAAGCTCGAATGGAGTTAGAATCATCCAGTTTTGCTTTTGATATCGACCAGTTTTGGCAAAATTTACAACCCAGATTACAACCTGCAGTTCCAAATGAGAGTATAGTTGAACCGGGTAAAAAGTGGCTTAACGGTTTTTTTTCAATGGGATCGATGGCAAAACCTGTTGGTCTGCCATAACCGATTGATACCAACTTATCATCCACATTTTTACGAATGTAGCAAAAACCGTGCTGGTCTTTACCCATTTCGCAAAATCTTGGACAAAGAGTACATCTGATTTTTCCGGTGGAAGCTACTTCCCACCATTTTGCAGGGTGATACTGCTCCACAATCGGCATATCAGATTACAAAAATCTTCAGTTTATTTGTTCTGCCATGTTCAGAGATTGGAGCCCCTGAAGTATAAATCACCACATCACCTTTTTTCACATGTCCCATTTTTGTGATGATATCGGTGGCTTCAGGAATCAATACTTCTGAATCACGGTCGAGAGAAGGCATAAACATCGATGAGACACCCCAGTATAAACAGAGGTTGTTCATCGTATCAAATTTATCGGAAATGGCAATAATTCGAGCATTTGGGCGATATTTTGAAAGCTTTCGTGCAGTTCTGCCATTTTCAGTGAACACCACAATAGCGGTGGCATCCACTTCCCTGCTCATCTGAACTATCCCTTTATTAACAGAGTCAAAAAGTTTATCTTCAAAATTCTTTGTAAGATCAAAATCGATGTGCCTCGTCCAGTAAGCGTGAGCACCCGCACTTCGTACTATCTGGTTCATAGTCTCAACAGTTTTTACGGGGAATTTCCCAACCGAGGTTTCTGCCGATAACATTACCACATCGGTACCATCCCAAACAGCATTTGCCACATCTGAGGCCTCTGCTCTTGTTGGAATTGGATTGTGAACCATCGACTCAAGCATTTGCGTTGCAGTAATTACAAGTTTCCCGAGAGCGTTACATCGTTTAATGATGTTTTTCTGTATAAGTGGCACTTCCTGGGGTTCCAACTCAACACCAAGATCACCACGAGCAACCATAATACCATCAGAAACTTTAAGAATTGCCTCAAAATTTGAAACAGCTTCCTTCATCTCAATTTTTGAGATAATTGGTGCATCAAATCCTTTACTTCTCATCCATTTCCGCAAATTAATGATGTCATCCGCACTTCTTACAAAAGAGAGAGCAACAAAATCAACTCGATGTTTAATAAAGACATATTCAAGATTCCTCAGGTCTGTCTCAGTTACTGAGGGGGTCGAAAGTTTCATCCCGGGAAGATTCATCCCCTTTTTGGGCTTCACCGTGCCACCATTCAAAATTTCACAGATAACAGAGACTTCTTCTTTCGCAACAACCTTGAGTTTGATCAAACCATCATCAATTAAAATAAGATCGCCGATTTTTGCATCGTTTACGAGAAGTTTATACGAAGTGGAGAGCATTTTGTCTGTGCCTTCCATATCATCGATTGTGATCCTGATTTGATCACCAGTTTTTATCTCAATTTCAGGTTTTGAAAGATTACCAACACGAATTTTTGGACCCTGAAGATCAGCTAGTACAGCGAGTGAAGTTGATTCATTCACGCAAGCTTCGTGGATGTTGAAGTAGAGATTATCGAAAAACTCGTATGTACCATGTGAAAAATTTAAGCGTACTCCATCCATTCCCGCACGAATCATCTGTGCAATCGTATTTTTATCGGAGGTTGCAGGTCCGAGTGTACAAAGAATCTTTGTACGAGCGAAAAGAAAATTAGAACCTTGAAGCATGGTATATCTCTTTTTGGTGAATGATTCTAAATGGAGAACCATTTAATTATTAAAAAAATTGTTGACTACAATTATTCGGTTGACTTCAAATTTTGCTCACTTGCAGGGGGATCTGAATGCCCCGCTCTGGAGTGTTTACTCAATTTAAATGGGTCTTTTGCAAACATATACATTTTTTTAAGACTCTCGGCGGTAATTCCATAAATAGTATTCTTTGGGAAGTGCCCCTCCTCATTTTTCTCACCCGAACGGACACCAAGAAGAATTTCAAGTGCCTGTGAAATATCAGAGACCGGCCAGATATGGAATAAACCTTCCTTGGCTGCTGCTTGAATTTCATCGTCGAGCATTAAATCGTCGATATTCGAAATTGGAATAACAACCCCCTGCGAGCGATTAAGACCTTTTTCTTTACAGATTTTATAAAAACCTTCGATCTTTTCATTAACTCCACCAATGGGTTGCACTTCCCCCTTCTGATTGATCGAACCGGTAACCGCAATAAACTGATTAATCGGCAATTTTGCAATAGCTGAAATGATAACGGCAACTTCGGCGATCGAAGCGGAATCACCATCGATATTCCCATAAGACTGTTCAAAAACAACCGTCGCCGAAACAGCCAATGGCACAACATGGGAGAAAGTTTCCCTCAGAAATCCGGAAATAATCTGAATTGCTTTGTCGTGAGATTTACCGGAGAGCCCCGACTCTTTTTCAACATTCACAATAATTCCATTTCCGGGTGCAACTGCAGATGTGATTCTAACGGGTTTACCAAATGCAACGATGTCGTTTCCATAAACGGCGAGACCGTTTATTTGTCCGACTTTTTTACCCGATACATCAATTAATATCCGGTTTGAGGAAATCATTTCAGTGTATTTTTCATCCCAGAGGTCATGCCTTCCTCTTGCATTCGCAAACGCCTGCCTTACATGTTCAGATCTGACTTTTGAGGAGGAGTCTTCCTGTGCCCAAAATGATGCCTCACGCACCACATCCGCCAGCATGGAAAAACGAGAAGTGAGTTTCTCTTTTGAACCGGCATACCTTGCAGCAATTTCCATTACAGAGGCGATTGCCGATTTATGGAATTCCTTCAGATTCTCATCAGAAATAATCTTTTTGATGATGTGTGCGTATTGAACAAGGGTTTCTTTCGAGCGGGAAATTTCATAGTCGAACTCTGCCTTGACCTTAAAAATTTTCTTGAAGTCATCCTCTCGTTCTGCCAGGAATGAATAGATGTATGAATTACCAATAAGAATGACCTTCAAATCAATCGGGATCGATTCCGGTTTGAGAGATGATGGAGCCATTTGATAGTAGATATGATTATCCTGAATATCGAGCATCATGTAGGTTAAAATTCTTTTAAGAGTTTTCCAAACTCCCGGAGCCTCAAAAAGATGGCTTACCCTTAAAACGAGGAATCCACCATTTGCCCTAAGCATCGATCCGGCTTTTATATTTAAAAAGTCGGCATAAAAATTCCCTTTCCGGTCAGATACTCTTTCAATGTTTCCAAACAGAGTGCTGAGCGAGGGAGCAGTTTCTATAATAACGGGACTGTCTTTTATTCCTGCATTATCGAGAAGTATATTTACATCATAAGCTCGAAACGGATCCAAAGGGAAAGATTCAGCGAGTGCTTCCGGATTTGTGGCAGCAAGCTTAAATAACTGTATGTTTTCAAGAATGTCTTTTTCAAGAGACGCTATCCAATCAGAGACTTTTGGTTCTTTGTATCCTTCCGTAAGGTAGATTATAGCTCCCTTAATAAGGGCATCAGCTTCGTTTTTTTCGATATTTCTTATTTCGGTCTGTAAATCTTGTGATAACTTTATATGTTTTTTTACAAGAATCATTAAATCATGTTGACGGGCAGAGTAGGCTTCATAAATTTGTTGCGATTTTTTCTTTGTAATTTCGCCTTTAGTTACCATTTCTTCAATTGCTTGAATCAGAACCGGCTTTTTATTTATCACCGGCATTATCTCAGGTCTTACCCCGTCTTCACCTTGAACCTGACCCAGGGTTAAACCATCCTTGTTAATCATTTCTTCGAAACCGGAGATCAAAAGTTGTTCTTCTTTTGAGAATTTTTCGATAATTGCATTTTTCTTCGCAGTCAGACTTTCAGATTCCAAAACCTGCGGTATGCGTTCACGCAAGAGTGAAATGAGGGAATTGACATCGTACTTAAATTTAAGAGACATCCCGGCAGGGAATGTCAGAAGGACTGGTTGATCGGGATTTTTGAAGTTGTTTACATAGCAGTAATCGAACAAATTGGGGTTATTGTCCGCAAGTATTTCCAACATTTTTTTTACGGTTGAAGCTTTTCCCGTACCGGAGAGTCCGGCTATATAAATATTATATCCGGATGCTTTGAGTCCCACCCCAAGACGAAGGGCTTTAATCGCTCTGTCTTGACCGATGATCCCCTCTATAGGTTCTATCTCCTCAGTCGATTCAAATTTAAAGGTTGAGAGGTTACACTTCCATCTATATGCAGAAGGTTTTAATTCAGGATGCTTTTTAGCAGGAGCAGGTTTCATTATTTTCTCAAAATTTTGATCAAGAAATATAATAATTTATTCGATAAAGT
Source organism: uncultured Ignavibacteriaceae bacterium (assembly GCA_964431385.1). Taxonomy (GTDB): domain Bacteria; phylum Bacteroidota; class Ignavibacteria; order Ignavibacteriales; family Ignavibacteriaceae; genus UTCHB3. The sequence continues at coordinate 12,872 of CAYSJM010000006.1, forward strand.
GAGAATAATGAATTATATCGTTGCTTTATGGGTTGAAGAATAATATAAGCCTTCTTATATTTGTGATTGGAATAGAAGAATTAGTTCGGAGAAAAAACCTCCCTTTTTTTCATTTAGAAATGGTTTTGATATGTCGAAGTGGACAAAAATACTTATTTACACCTTAATCGTGATTGCTGTCGGTGGTCTCGTAATTTATCCACTTATAAAAAGTGATTCGAAAGACTCAAAAGAAAAGGGTAAAAATGCCGGGAAGCAGCAACAGGGTCCTGCACAGGTAAAAGGAAAAATCTTAAAATACGATTCCTTTTCCTCTGAAATTAAGGTAATGGGAAAGATTATTGCCGATGAATGGGTTGACCTCTCCCCCGAAGTTGCAGGAAAAATAACTAAAATTAATTTTAAAGAGGGTGGAAATGTCGCTAAAGGGCAACTACTCGTAAAGATAAATGACAACGACCTTCAGGCACAGTTGAAAAAAAACGAAGTGCGACTCGAACTTTCCGCTCAAAAACTTGACAGGCAGAAAAAACTTCTTGAGGTTAATGGTACTACCAAGGAAGAATTCGATAATGCCAAATTTGAATTTGAGTCAATTATGGCTGATATTGATCTGATCAAAGCACAAATTACAAAAACTGAAATTCGAGCTCCTTTTTCAGGTCAAATCGGACTAAGATACCTCTCCGAAGGGGCTTATGTTGCACCCGGTACAAAAATTGCCACACTTCAAAGCAAATCAAAACTTAAAATCGACTTCACTATTCCTCAAAATTATTCAATCTACTTAAATACCGGTAAAACCATCACTTTCAGCACCGGCAAGGGCACCGAGGAAATGAATGCAAGTATCTACGCTCTTGAACCGGGTGTTGACCAAACAACTGCTACCTTAAAAGCGAGAGCTTTTGTAACAAGCGGGGGTAAAGGTCTAATTCCCGGCAAGGTAGTTGAAGTTAGTGTTAAACTCACCGCCCCTGTCCAAACCATTCTAATACCAACCGAGACTTTGGTACCCGAAATTTCCGGTCAGTCAGTGTTCCTCTACAAAGGCGGGAAATCGGTCTCAGTTCCCGTTGAAATTGGTGATAGAACAGAGAAAGTTGTACAAATTATGTCAGGGATAAATCCAGGTGACACTTTGATAGTCTCCGGTCTGATACAATTGAAGAATGGTGGTCCTGTAAAACTGACTACTGTTGAAAATCAGGGAAAAGCAGAATGAGTCTATCTTCAATAAGTATTAGAAGACCCGTTTTAGCCATAGTAATGTCTGTGGTTATCGTCCTTTTTGGAATTATTGGCTACACATCCCTAGGTGTGAGAGAGTATCCAAGTATCGATCCCCCAATTATTACCGTTCAGACCAACTATACAGGTGCAAATGCGACAGTAATCGAGGCACAGATAACAGAACCCCTTGAAGAATCGATAAACGGTATTGCCGGTATCAGAAGTATGACCTCTTCTTCGAGGGATGGAAGAAGCCTTATCACTGTTGAGTTTAATATAGATGTCGATCTTGAAGCTGCTGCAAACGATGTGAGAGACAGAGTTTCCCGTGCCACAAATCTTCTGCCTCCTGATGTTGATCCACCCGTTGTAACTAAAGCAGATGCTGATGCTATTCCTATCGTGATGGTTACCGTGAGTGGAAAAGAAAAGACCATCCTCGATTTGTCAGATTACACTCGAAATGTCCTAAAGGAAAAATTGCAGACCATCCCCGGTATCAGTCAGATCCAGATTTGGGGTGAAAAACGATATTCTATGAGGCTTTGGCTCGATCCGGGTAAGATGAACGCGTTTAATGTTACGCCGGTAGAAATTAGAAATGTTTTAAGACTTGAAAATGTTGAGCTCCCTTCCGGAAGACTTGAGGGTGATAACACCGAGTTGACGGTTAGAACTCTGGGACTGCTTCAAACACCGGAAGATTTTAATAATCTGATCATACGGCAAGATCAGGGTAATACAGTCAGGTTCTCTGATATAGGTTACGCAGAATATTTCCCTGAAAATGAAAGGACAATTTTACGAAGCAACGGAATACCGATGACAGGTCTTGTTGCTGTACCCCTCCCCGGCAGTAACCATATTGAAATAGCTGATGAATTCCATAAGAGAATTGAAGCCATTAAAAAAGACCTGCCTAAGGATATGGAAATCCAGCTCGGTTTTGATGCTACTACTTTTATTCGGAACTCAATTTCCGAAGTAATGGAGACCATTTTCATTGCTTTTGGACTTGTTATTCTAATCATTTTCCTTTTCCTTAGAAACTGGCGAACAACCCTAATCCCGATTTTAGCTATACCCATCTCTCTGATTGGTGCGTTTTTCATAATGTATCTCGCGGGTTTTTCGATAAATGTTCTCACACTTTTGGGAATTGTGCTTGCAATCGGAATTGTAGTGGATGATGCGATTGTAGTGCTGGAGAACATCTATAAAAAAATTGAGGACGGTCTAACTCCTGTTGAGGCAGCAGCAAAAGGTTCTTCCGAGATCTTTTTTGCTATCATCTCAACTACTGTTTCACTTGCCTCGGTATTTCTTCCAATTGTCTTTTTGCAAGGTTTAACAGGAAAGCTATTCAAGGAGTTTGGATTCGTAATTGCAGGATCAGTAATCATTTCTGCATTTGTTGCACTCACTCTGACACCAATGCTCAGTTCCAAGATGCTCAAGTCATCCGAATCGCACTCAAAATTTTACAATCTTACTGAGCCGTTTTTCGTGTGGCTCACAAACATTTATCATGCAGCTTTAGAAACTTTCATGAAATTCCGCTGGGTGTCCTTCCCGGTGATACTCCTCTCAATGGGGGTAATCTATTATTTTGGCGGCAATCTTCAATCCGAACTTGCTCCACAGGAAGACAGAAGTGCAATGAGGATTCAGTCAACCGCCCCTGAAGGAACTTCGTACGATTACATGGACAGATATATTCAACAATTAGTTGAACAGGTAAGAGGTCTCGTTATGAATGAGGAAGCCTCTCTTGTGTCGGTTACTGCTCCTGGTTTTGGTGGAAGTTCTACAAACTCCGGATTCATCAGACTAATGCTAAAAGATCCTAAAGAGCGGAAAAGATCACAACAAGAAATTGCTCAAGAGCTGACAAGTGCTGTTAGAAAATTGAATGATGCAAGATCTATTGTGATTCAGGAACAGTCAATTGGTGGTGGTTCAAGAGGCGGTTTGCCCGTTCAATATGTAATTCAGGCAAACAACTTTGAGGAATTAAGAGAAGTTCTACCCAAGTTTTTGGGTGAAGTGAGGCAGAGTCCAATTTTTGCTGTGACTGATGTGAACCTCAAATTTAATAAACCGGAAGTTGTTGTCGAAATCGACCGTTCAAAAGCGAGAGACCTCGGAGTTTCTGTTTCTGATGTTGCGACTACACTTCAGTTTTCTTTGAGTGGACAAAGATTTGGGTATTTTATCAGGAATGGTAAACAATATCAAGTTATAGGTCAACTTAAGCGAGAAAATAGAAACGAGCCACTCGATCTCCGTTCTATTTTTGTGAAAAATAACCGCGGAGAGATGATCCAACTTGACAATATTGTTACTTTAACTGAAAGAAGTTCACCGCCACAGCTCTACCGTTATAACAGGTATGCTTCCGCAACAGTATCAGCAGGGCTCTCGGAGGGAAAAACCATCGGTGATGGAATTGCCGAAATGGACAGAATTTCTGAAAAAATACTCGGCGATAAATTTACGACAGCTCTCGATGGTGCATCGAAAGATTTTGCAGAGAGTTCTTCCTCATTGGTTTTTACTTTTCTACTTGCCCTTGCACTGATTTATCTTGTTTTGGCGGCACAATTTGAGAGCTTCAGAGATCCCTTTATCATCATGTTGACCGTTCCCCTTGCAATAGCGGGTGCAGTTCTCTCACTTTCATACTTTGGACAAACTCTCAATATTTTCAGTCAGATCGGTCAAATTATGTTGATTGGACTGGTGACCAAAAATGGAATCTTGATAGTTGAGTTTGCAAATCAAAGAAGAGAAGCAGGTTCTGACAGACTCACAGCAGTTAAGGAAGCAGCGGAATTAAGGCTAAGACCTATCCTGATGACGAGTCTTTCTACGATACTGGGGACTTTGCCAATTGCACTGGCTCTCGGAGCAGGTTCCGAAAGCAGAGTTTCGATGGGTATTGCGATAATAGGTGGATTGATATTCTCAACCCTCCTGACTCTTTTTGTCATCCCTGCGATGTACAGCTACCTGTCACCTAAGGAAATGAAAATCATTCCGGACCTAAGCGAAATGGAAAAGAAATAATTTTATAGAGGTATCGTGCAGGTGAAGACGGAACCTTCGCCTTGCTTGCTCGTTACCTCAACTCTTCCACCATGAGCTTCCATAATCTTTTTAACAATTACCAACCCGAGTCCTGTACTCTTCTCACCCGCTGTTGATCTGACACTCAGTTTTTCGAATGGGATAAACAATTTGTTTATTTCAGTTGCAGGAATCCCCTGACCATTATCTTTCACACCAAATGCCAGCTCATTATTCATCTTTTTGATGAATAGTGTGACTGCATTTCCAGGGAATGAAAATTTAATTGCGTTTGAAGTGAGGTTGTTAAGTACCTGTTCTATTTTTACGGGATCTAAATTTAACTCAATCTCTTCTACATTCGACTCATAACGGAGTTCTATGTTCTTTTTGTCGGCGAGCACTTTATTTAATGCTATGTTGTTCTGAACAAGATTAGCAAATTCAACATCAGCCTTTTTAAGATTAAGTTCACCCGACTCAATTACCGATATATCGAGCAACTCATTCAAGAGTTGAAGGACAAAATCACTCGATTTTATGATAATCTTCACAAATTCCAATTCTTCTTCTGCAAACTTCTTTTTCATATCATCTTGCAGAATCAGACCAAAAGATAAAATTGCTCCTACAGGATTACGCAAATCGTGGGCAGCCATCGAGAGGAATTTATTTTTGTCTTTGTTTAATTTTTCAAGTTCGTGATTTTTCTTGGCAAGTTCGCGGTGCATTCTTAAAAGCTGCTGATTCGCCTCAGCAAGCTCACCGTTTTTTTGAATGGCATTTTCGTAAGTGGAAAGGAGAAGATCTACTATCTGTATTCTGTCAGAATTTATAAAATACTTTTTACCTCCGAATACAATTTCCATCCCCATATTTGAAACTGGAGAGGATATTCTTATCTCCTGATTCACAAGAATATATTTTACACGAGAAAGAAGGAATTCTTTGTTGTAAGGTTTAGTAAGGAAGTTATCAGCCCCCGATTGCAGACCTTTGATAACATCATGCGGGTCTGAAAGATTGGTGAGTAACATCACGGGGATATCCTTGGTAGCATTGTTGTTTTTTACATGCTTACAAAGATCATATCCATCCATCTCAGGCATTAAGATATCAGTAATCACAAGAGCCGGTTTCTCCATCTCAATCTGACTTACCGCTATTTTTCCGTTCGCTGCAGTTTTTACAGGATAACCTTCGCTCTCAAGTATATACGCGAGTTGCTCAAGTTGTGTCGGACTGTCTTCCACCACCAGAATATATTTCTGCATCACTTCCTCAATCTCCAAAACTTCCATGAATACTAAAAATGAGAATTTGAAAAATTCCCGCTTGTTAATTTATGAAAGAGATTAAATAATTACTAATAAATCAGTTAAATATCTTTATTATTGACAAAAAAGTTGATTGTGTCAATTAATACAGATTGGTCAAAACTCTTTTTTAGAATATAGGCGTTCGCTCCCGCTTTTATTCCACGAGATTTATCCTCTTCCCTCGCCAATCCTGTCACAAGGATAACAGGCAAATTTGACAGTTCCGCTGATTCGCGAACTTTTTCCGTGAGCTCCAGCCCATTCATATTTGGCATCTCAATATCCGATACCAAAACATCATATTTTTTAGAATTGAGCATATCAAATGCTTCAACACCATCTTCGGCAATATCTACATTAAATCCGGCGAAGTCAAGAATTTCTTTTAATAGCGTACGGGATGTCTTTGAATCATCCACGACGAGAATTGAAATCGATTTTCTTTCTCCGAGGAGTTGAAGATCATTTGACCCTCCATCCTCCAGTCCCAAAAGCCAGGTAGAACTAAGTACAGGATACAACTTCCCGTCACCAAGAATTGTAGCCCCCGTATAAAGTTTTATACCGTCGATAGGTGGCTGGAACGACTTAATTAATATTTCAAGCTCGTCATTAATTTCATCCACAAGCAGGGCGATCGATTTTCCTTTTGCACTCAAAAATAGTGCCGGAATTGACGATTGAGTCAGTGCAGAATTGTCGATTCCAAGTTCACTCTTCATAATTTTTACAGGGATTATGGAATCTTCGAATTGAATTCCGTACCCCTTACCAAACTGTTTAATATTTTCTTGTTTTAATCTCGTAATTCTCGAAATGTACTGAGATTCTACAAGAAGTTTAAGTGACCCTGCTTTTACCATAACACCTCGAGTTGAGGAAATCGTAACGGGCAAGCGAAGTGTAACTTTAAAAAATTTCCCGTTCTCTGAGAGAACAGATATGGTCCCCTTAAGTTTTTCCACTTTTTCTTTTACAATACTCATCCCAAGCCCTCTGCCTGAGATGTCCGTAACCACTCCTGTTGTAGAAATACCTGAATAAAATATTGCTTCTGAAACTTTTGAATCGACTAATGATTCGGGTTCATCCCCTTTTAACAATCCCCTTTCAATAGCTTTTGTTTTTAAAGTCTCAATATGAAGTCCTCTACCATCATCTGAAATGATCAGAATGATATTCCCTTCAGATGGACCGGAAATCTCAATTTTGATGGTACCGGTACTATTTTTGCCAGCCCGTAATCTTTTTTGAGGAGTTTCTATCCCATGATCGATGCTGTTTCTTATAATGTGCAATAGAGGGTCTTTAAGCTCCTCCAGTATCCGCCTGTCAACCTCAATCTCAGCCCCGGAAATATCAAGTTCCACTTCCTTGTTTAGTGCCCTTGAGAGATCTCGAACAGCTTTTGGCAAAAAATCCAGGACATAACTGAACGGGAGCATCAGGAGTGTTTGAGTATAATCGTTTACATCATCGATTATTCTTCGTGATGATGATTTATATTTTTTTACCGCAGATGTCAACTCTGCTACTCTCCGTCTGCTTGAGAAAGAATTTTGTGATAGTGTTTTAAAACTTTCCGCCAATTCGATAAACTGTTCTTTTACATTTGGAGGGAGAGAATCAACTGAGGTTAACAATCGATTAAACTTCTCTGAAATTTGTTCTACCGTCTGCTGCCCTCCTGAGACAAGCGATCCCATCTCTTTAATCTCATTCAGAAGTTGATCATAATTTAGTTTAATGTTTAATAATTCTTCAGTACGAGTGCGCAAATCATCAATCTTTGAAGTATTCACTCTAATGGTTTCGGGAATCACGCGGGTGGATGGTGAATCGGTTGGTTTTGTCTTTGTCAAGACCTTTTCAACCAATTTTTCAACCGGTTTCTCTTCCTCGACTAAGGGCTTCTCTTCTTCAATCGGGGTTGATTCAACAACAGGTTGTGAGTAAGAATCTTTCTCATTTTTATTTTTTAGTTTTTTTCTGAGCTGTGTCAGGCCAAATTGATAGGATGAAAACTGTTCTGCTTCATCGGTCTTAATCTGAGGAGTAACCTCTTCTTCTTTTGGCTCATATCTTGAGGTGATGATTGACCCGATCGACATTTTTTTTACATCTTCGGTCAAAAGTCTCATTTCCTCCTGATTTTCCAAATCATCCGCTCCCCTTTTTTTGAGCTCTATCGCCTCTCTTGTCAGGTCAATGGCTTTAAAAAGTATATCATAATCTCCTTGAGCCGGTTCTATTTCTTCCTTTTTTACAAGAGAAAAATACGATTCAACATTTTGCAGCAGGTATTCAACAGCTTCCAACCCGACAGCACGCGAAGCACCTTTTAAACTGTGTGCTTCACGATAAACCTCTTCAAGTGTATCAGGAGCATTAACCGCAGGTGAGGAAAGTTTCTCAAGCTTCAGGAAACCTGAAGACATTAATGAAAGATGTTCCTCAGCTTCAATTGAGAAAGTCTTAAAAAGCCTGTCAAAAAAAGCTTTATCCATCACTCTTCAAAAACTTGAATTTCTTGATCTGATTCGCAATATTGTTACCAAGATTAAGAAGTTGATTTGTGTAAGACTCAACTTCTCTCGTCGAATTGGCATTATGTGCACTCGCGGTTCTGATGTTCTCCATTGCAGTTGCAATTTGATCCATACCTATCTGCTGCTGTTGATTTGACGAGGTAATCTGAAGTGAAGCGTCGTACGACAATTCGATGCTCTTCACCAACTCAGAGATTACAATTCCCGTCTGATTTGAGGTTTTAATGCCATCTTCAAGGGCTTTGGTTGCTTGTTCAGTAGAGAGAACAGCGGAATTTACAAAGTTTTGAATATCCTGAAGTATCAATCTGACTTGCGAGGTTGATTGTTTAGATTGCTCAGCGAGATTCCTGATTTCCTGTGCAACCACCGCAAAACCTTTACCTTGCTCACCGGCTCTTGCTGCTTCAATGGATGCATTCACAGCGAGAAGATTCGATTGTTCCGCAATATCATTTACTGCGGCTATAATCTCTCCAATCAGCCGACTTCTTTCATTCAGTTTCAGGATATTTTCTGTAATAGAATTCATGTGTGTTCCAAAGCGTTGGATACCGTCAATAGTCAGTTTTGTAGATTCCTGACCGGAAGCGGAGATATCGAACGACTCTTGAGCTCTTTCAGCTACTTCTTTTGCTTTTTTATTCGAAAGATAGGAGGTCTGGCGGACTTCCTCAACAGTAGCAGTTGTCTCCGTTATTGCCGCAACAGTTTCTGTTGAACTGCTGGCGAGCTCTGCCGTATTATTAAAAATCTTATTGGTAAAGGTGTTTAGAATATTTACCGCTTCGTTGAGTTCAGTGGTGATAATCTTAAGAGATGAAATCATTTCTGAAAAGGATTTTGCCAATACACCAATTTCATCTTTTCTGACGGTGTGGTTCACTTTTACCGTCAGGTCACCCGTGGCAACAAGTTGTGCACTTTTGCTCAAGTCAAGAAGTGGCAGTGCAAGATTTGTATTCAGGAATGCGATCAATACAATTGCCAGAATTACAAGAATGCCACCCGTGATATATAAAAGCATCCTTTTATTATCCAAAATTTGATCAATTGAATTAAAACTCTGTTCAGATCTTAACTGGTAGGCAGAAATCAGATTATTAAGTACCAAATTAAGATTACTGTAACTGGCATGTTCAGCTCGCGAAAGTTGAACTGCGACCACGGGATCAACCACTCCATTATTCCCTTTTTTGGCAAGATAGCTCAAAGTAGAATCAGTTGATGAGATGAAAAGCTCTGACGACCTGATTATTTCGCTTAAGACATTGTTTTCTTCTACACTTCTGAACCTGATTTTGAGAGAATCGATATGATTCAAAAATGCAGATTTGAGTTTCTCGTATTCATTCATCTTGGAATAATTCAAATCCGGAAGTGCAAACGAGACTTCTTCATTTATCAGACTTGTATATTTTTGCAGAGTGTTCAGGTGTGAAACTGTTTTAATATATGACGATACCTTGTCACCCGTTATGTTTCCAATACTGTCGTAAGCATCCAAATTGAAGTAAATCAAAAGGAATGAAAATAAAATCAGTCCTGAAAAAGAGAAAAATAATTTCCATCTGGTAGAGATACTGTTTATCCAATTCATAGTAAAACCTGTTTGAGGGTCATAAAATTTTGAGTATATCGTTTGTTATAAGTTTTTCAATATCGACACAACGGGCGGAATCTTCGAAAACACCCGAAAAAAAGGCGGGAAGCAACTGTTTATTTTCCCCCTGAAGTAATGATTCAACATCTCTGTGCTCAATCCCTGCAACATCTTCGCAAGCAATTGCAAAATTGATGTTTTCATAATTACAGATCAATAAATATTTTTTTGGTACAACTACATCCCTTTTTAACTCGAACACTTTGTTACTGCAAAACACACCGATAACATATCCTCTGAAGTTGTATATACCCGCTAATTTTTCATCCACGCCGGGAAGTGGTGTTACATCCTTAAATTTGATTACCTCGATCACATGCTCGGCTGATAATAGTACTTTTTCACCTGCAACAGTAAAGGAAATAAAGGCGGTAAGGTTCTTTCCCACACCCATGTTATCCGGGATTTTTGCGAGTCTTTCTGCATTACCAATGAGGGTTTTTCTTTTGAATTCTTCCATCAAAACCTGAAGATATTTCTGTATTCTTTATAATTTTTAGCTTTAAGCTTTTTTGAAAGAGCCCCCTCTGCAAGTCCTGTAATCAAGAATCCGCCCGGATTTAGAAGTCGAAGCAGATTTGTAGTAACCACCTCAATTGCTGCCGGATTCAAATAGAGGAACAAGTTACGGCACAATATTATGTCGAACTTTGTATTATGAAAAAAGTAATAGATATTGGGTGAAAGGAGATTCGACCTTTGAAATGTGATGTTTTTTTTGAATTCGTCTTTTAATTTATAACGCTTTTCCACCTGAGTAAAATACTCGGCTTTAAATCCTGCCGAACAGGTTCTTAGAGACCAATCGTTATAAACAGCCTCTTTGGCAATTTTTATCATTTTCTGATTGACTTCAACACCTTGAATATTTACTTCGTTGTTGAAATAATGTTCACCCATGGAAATTGCTACACTGTAAACCTCTTCACCTGATGAAGCAGCTGCACACATTAAATTTATTTTTCCGTTGTATCTCAAAGCCAGTTTCGCGAGTCCCGGCAACATTTCGAGAGTTTCCGGTTCACGGTTAAAATAGGTTTCATTCACCGAATAGAGGTCGATCAATTCCTCATCTACATCTGAAAACGAATCGTAATTTATTTCACTTTCAAAAAGTGAGATAAGTTTTGTTTCACCAAATTTAATTATCAACTTTCCGAGGATGAATGCGGTGTTTTCGATTTTAGAAGGGATTATGAACCAGCCATACTTCTTTTCAAGGTAGGTAGTAAATTTTTTGTAAAGATTTATATTTTCAATGCTACTCATTACTCTCCCCCGCTAAAATTTTTTCACCGGTTACGAGATTAAGAAGCACATCCTCTTTAATGAAATTGCCAAGGTCGTTTATTATAAATCTCCCCGCAGAATCTATTAAGACACTCCCACTCGTATAGGTATTCATGGCAAAACTGTTAAACTGGGATGGATCGAGCTCAAGCACATCTGCAACTTCATCTACCACAAGCAAAAATCTAAAGCCATTCCTGTTCATTAAAATCATTTTGTGAGTAGTGTCCATTCCGGAGAAAGTTAGTCCGACTCTTTGGTAAATATCAAAGACTGCAACCGCTTCTCCCTCAAGAATGATATAACCAAGCAAAAGGCTGTTCTCAACTATTGGATATTCCTTCAATGCAGCAGCAGGCAATACCCGCACGACATACTTTAAAGGCACAAAAAAATCGTATTTATCTATCCGAAACTTGAGAAAGTTTTCCACTACTGTCCTGTTATTTCAATTCAATTAACCCGTAAATATACAATTTATTTCTAGATTTTTAGTTGATTTGAATTATAATTTACGGGAACTTCAGTATTTCTCAACCCTCCCGTACTTTGGAACCCCGGGACCTCAGCACCACAGAAGTTCTGAGATTTCAAGTTCCGAGGTTCTCATTTTAAAAGTACCATTTTATGAACTCTCGTTTCCCCGTTTTGATTTAGCACCGCAAAATAGACACCACTTGTGAATTTGGTACCTTTCCAAGTGATTTGAAATTTTCCGGGGGTTTGGTAGGAATTTACAAGACTTTCTATTTTCGCTCCCGTCACATCGTAAATGTCGAGTTGTGTATTACCTGACTTTTCAAGTGAATATGTGATAGTGGTTTCCGGATTGAATGGATTTGGGTAATTGCCCCATAAACCAAATCCGGTCGGGATTTGCTCTTCGCGTATTGATACAGGTTGGTTTGTTGGATAGGAAACTCTAAGGTTATCCAAATAGATAGTGCCTGAATAAACCTGTCCGGGGACTTTGGAGCTACCCATTCTAATTTGAATCTCTTTTAATTTCAGGGGGAAATAAAGTGTGCCCGTTGTCCCTGCGGGCACTGCACGACTCACAGGTGTTCTTGTTTCTTCAAACATCAAAGAAGTAATGTATTGTGCCATCGTTATTTTAAAGGGCTCATCATTTTCATCGGTAACTAACCAGGTAACATGGTGTTGAGGACCATCAGCTTTAACATCGATATGAATGGAATCTGGAACACCGTATAACTGCTTATCAGTCTTTAAATAGATGTAATTAAATGCACCAATTTGGTAAGTGAATTTGTAATTCAGTTTAAATGAACCTGGTGCCGTGGTAAATGTGTCGATTGCGATTGAGAGGTTAGTACCCGAAGTATCCATCAAAAGATAGTCGATTGTCCATGGTTGTAGATCATCCATCTGGTCAACCAACCTTGTTCCCTCACCTATCTCAACAGAAACCAAAACTGAATCTTTGTTCCCCCGGTGATCGGCGAAAATTTTTACAAATCCGTTCTCTCTTCCTTTAAATTTCCCTGTCGAATCGATTGTACCAATTTCCGGATCAGAGACTGACCAGCTGTAAAGATTTGTAGCCAGATTTCGTGGAGTACCGTCCATGTCCCAAGCCTGAGCTTTTATCTCGAGTAACCTTGATGAGTCTGTGACTGAATAAGATGGACTTAACTTAATCCTGGTTATTCCTTTTACTATTATAAGAGCTGAATCGCGGAAGCCCTGATAATTAACATAAACAAAACCCGTATCGGGGTCATTTCCCGCAGTAAAAGTATTTCCTGTTAATGTTCCAATTCCCGGTGAAACTGTATAGACGGGAGTCCCCTGCGTAAGCGGCACGGGATTAAAATATTCGTCAAATCCATGGGTAGTGAAAGATACCGACTCCCCGTGATAAAGTCTGTATGAACCTGGAGATATCCTTACCTTGTTAAGAGCCCCTTGTGGACTTGAGGTAAAGACCGCCAAAGCATTCGCAACCGTTCTTTCAACTCCGTCAGAAGTAACATTCATAACTGAATCGCGGACAAACATCGTAGTCGATCCCCCACCATCAAAATTAATTCCCTGATAAACACCAATTCGTTGCATAAAATCTGCAAGTTCATGAAGTGTCATACCAACACTTTGTGCCGATCTTCCATCCACAGCTACAAAGTAAATTTTTGTTGAATCTTGTGAAAATCCGACAGCAGTACGGGGGTGCCTTTCGTATGTGTGTGATGGTCCACCCTCCTCGAGATAGCCTTGATCTACATAATCTGCACCATTAAAAATAATTTTTGGGAAACCGCCAATAAGTTCTTTTAATTTTGGAATACCGGGTGAAATACCCATGAAAATTTTTACTGTATCTCCGGTCGCAAGATTATTTAAAAATGTGGCAGCAGTTCCATTTCCGGAAAGGACGGAGATTGAATCGTTAATCGACATCCCACCCGTACCGGTGACTTTATTGGTGACTACACAAGTCACAGTATCGTTAGCATACCACTGCGAAATGGCTTTAATTCCCACTTCAGTACCGTAGATGTTCGTGCCTGTGTTAGGTCCCTTAAATTTGTTAAAAAGAATTAATTGATTAGTGCCTCGGTTTTCATTCACTCCGTTAATTGCTGTTGCCGCTGTTCCCTTTTTTACGGATGCGGAAAAATTCACACGGGCGAGCATCGGTTTTTTAGCACTGTTGAAACCAACCGTTGATTGCACATCGGGTCGTCTTAGGAGTTGCCCGTCTCGGATTTGAATATTAATCGGAATGCCGGTACCACCATAAAAGTCACCGTTTATCGCACCTACCGCAATATGACCCGGATAAGACCTGCGTCTTGCCATCGAACTTGTCTGTTCATATCCGGCGAGTCGGTCTTGTGCTTTTATGGTTTCAATTGAATTGTAGGGAACACTCATGTCTATCTCGAGGACATAAATATTCCATGGTTTGCTATACTCTACATATTTTTTATAAAAGATACCCTTGCCAACTTGTAAATTGGATACAGTATCAAAGCTTAGTTGAGAGAAAGTTGTAGTAAGCAGGAGAAGAGTGAAAATTAAGACTTTGTAGATTTTTTTCATTTTTATGCCGGTAATATTTACACAAAATTCAGATTTACTTGCTTAAATTTATGTAAAATTATCGGAAAATGAATCTTAAATCAGAAAACTATTTGTTTTCCTTTCGCGACCTATGCTCGTAGGTTCTCCATGACCGGGGTAAACGATTGTATCATCAGGCAGAACCAATAACTTCGTTTTTATCGATTCTATCAAGATATCGTAATCGCCACCCCACAAATCTGTTCTGCCAATACTTTCGGCAAAAAGGACATCTCCGGCAATCAATATTTTTTCTTCAGCACAATAGAGGCAATATTCACCCGGGGTATGACCCGGAGTGAACACAGGTCTCAGCACAGACTCACCAAGATAAAACGAATAGTTTTCATCATAAAATCCATCGGGAAGTTTTACCGCCTCCATCTCCAATCCAAATGCACTTCCCATTTTTGGGGCATTTTCAAGAAGGAAAAGGTCTTTGGCGGGGATCAGATATTCAGGGTCGAACTCTGACTTAACAAAGTTATTTCCAAAAATATGATCAAGATGACAATGTGTGTTTATCAGATATTTAATCTTTAACTCGTTTTCAGTCACAAAAGTTAGAAGTGTTTCTTCTTCCTCTTTGCTGTAGCATCCTGGATCTATTATTGCAGCTTCTTTTGATACTTCATCAAATACCACAAATGTATTCTCATCAAACGGACTAAAAACAAACGATTTAATTTTCATCTTTTTTCCTGAAATTTTCTCTTAATCTCTGATAAATTTTGCTTTTGTAATTTGTAAAATTGTCCACGCATTCTTCTACCGAGTCGCCTCCAAATTTGTCGAGATATTTCTCTGCGAGTGTCCAGGCGAGTACACTCTCCCCGATAACCGCACAAGCGGGCACTGCAGTGAAGTCACTTCTTTCTCTTCTTGCTTCGATTTCTTCAAAAGTGGAAAGATCAATACTTCCCAGAGGCATCATCAGAGTCGCGATCGGCTTCATTGCTACCCTGATAAGTAAATCTTCTCCATTGGTGGTTCCCCCTTCGATACCGCCGGCTCTGTTGGTTTTCCTCGAGATTTCACCATTTTTAAGAATAATTTCATCGTGTACTTCAGAGCCCGGTAACATAGCCCCCGTGAAACCGAGTCCCACTTCTACCCCCTTAACAGCATTTATCGACATCATCGAATGAGAAATTGCAGCATCCAATTTTCTGTCATAATGAACAAAACTTCCAACACCGGGTACCATGCCTCGGGCTATTACAGCAAAAACACCTCCGAGTGTATCACCATCTTTTTTGGTTAACCGAATTTTTTCTTTAATTGCCTCTTCTTTTTCGAAATCGGTGATACTAAGTTCACTGTGTTCTGATTCATCGATTAATTTTGTAAAATCAACTGCTTCCTTATTAAGTAATTTGGAGTAGAGATCACCCGAACCGTTCACTCCCCCAATACTCTCCACAAAACTTAAAATATGAACACCATATTGAGCCAGAAGTTGCTTGGCAAATGCTCCTGCCACAACTCTTACCGCAGTTTCTCTTGCACTTGAGCGTTCTATCGAATTTCTGATGTCATCAAGATTATATTTTGTTACACCGACAAGATCAGCATGTCCCGGTCTTGGGATCACAATTTTTTCGATTTCTTCATCGACCGGTTCCACAGACATTTTTGTGCCCCAATTCTCCCAGTCCTTGTTTTTTACAAGCACACTAATTGGAGAACCCGTGGTTTTCCCAAATCTCACACCGGCAACTATTTCTGCTGTATCTTTCTCAATTTTCATTCTCCCTCCCCTTCCGTAGCCTCCTTGCCTACGGGAGAGTTCATTATTAATCTTATCGATATCAATTTTTAGATTGGAAGGGAATCCTTCGATTATAATTACGAGTGTTTTGCCGTGCGATTCACCGGCTGTTAAATATCTGATTTGTGACATAAATTCCGAAATTGTTTTGTCAAAAATAAAAAAAATGCCGGTTTAGACCGGCATTTCACAAAATATGATTTTAATTAATAATTAATCCGGAATCTCGATACCGACATATCGGGAGTTTCCTTGATTATCTGAGACCTCGAGAAGAACTGCTCTTCCCTTGTTGTTCTTGAAGATTTTTTCAAGTTCTGCAACCGAAGCCACATCTTTCCTGTCCGCTTTTGTTATTACAAGTCCTCTTCCGAGACCCTGGTCGTAAGCGAGGCTGTATGGTTTTACATCAGCGATCAGAACTCCATTGTCAATCTTATATTTTTTTAACTCATCAGCTTTAAGATTCCGAAGTGTTAAACCAATACTCTCAAGTTTTACCTGCTCTGAGGTAGAGTTATCTTCCTTTTCAGGTTTATTAACATCATCCTTCACGGCAACATTGTCATCACCTCGAGGTTTTAGCGTAACGGTTCTTTCTATCTCTTTGTTATCTCTCCAAATCGTCAGTACTACTTTAGAACCTGCACTCTTTCCGGCAACATGACTTTGAAGTTGATTAGGTGCACTAACTTCTTTACCGTCAATTTTGAGGATAACATCACCCTTCTTTATATCGGCATCCGCTGCTGAACCACCTTCGACAACTTTTTCGATAATTACACCTGTCGGTTTGCTTAGACCTATCGATTTGGCAAGAGCTGCATCCACTTCTCTGATCTGAACGCCGATGTATCCTCGACTAACCTTACCATTGGCAATTAAATCTTTTGCCACATTTTGAGCAAGATTTATTGGAATAGCAAAGCCATAACCAATATATGTGCCTGTTCTGGTGGCAATAGCAGTATTCACTCCAATTACAGCACCATTTAGATCTACGAGGGCACCCCCACTGTTACCCGGATTGATTACAGCATCGGTTTGAATAAAATTTTCCACTCCATAGCTGTCGTTTATCAGTCGCAAAGAACCTCTGTTCAATGCACTGATGATGCCGGCAGTTACTGTAGAAGAAAGAGAAAGTGGATTACCAATCGCCATTACCCACTGACCAACTTTCAGACCATCGCTATTACCCAAGTATGCAGCCGGAAGATTTGAAGCATTAATTTTAATGACACCTAAATCGGTTAAAGGATCTGTTCCGATCACTTTCGCTTCAAATTTCCTTCTGTCGTTCAGTATCACTTCAACTCGTTTGGCATTTTCTACCACATGGTTGTTAGTAAGTATATAACCGTCGTTGCTGATTATAATACCACTTCCTGAACCTTCGGATTCTCTCGAAGAACCATCATCACCCCAAGGAAAGAAATCGAATCCTTGACCTTTTTTAGCTTCCGCTACTACATTTATCTGAACGATTGATGGCGTCACCTTTTCAGATACTTCAATAAATGCCTGACTAAAATTATTCAGTTCAGCATTTGGCATAACCGGCGATCTGTCGGCACCTAGCTTTACATCAGCGAGACCGGGCTTCACCCATCCAAAGCCGGAAACCAACACTGCACCAAAAAGAATTCCGAGTACTACGAGGGCTACTGCCCCAAGAACGCTTTTTCCTCTCATTTTCTAATCCTACTGTTTAATTATTAAATAGATAACCAAGAAGTAAGCTTTTATCTATAAATCTCCTATTATTCTTAATGCTTTTAAGCCTTTAAAAGTTTCAAAATGGGTTCTTGTATATGTCTCGAGTAAATTTATTAGCTTTTTGATGACATTTTCATCGAAAACTTCAACCGATTTACCGCTATTTAGACAAGAAAGGAGTGAATAAAGTTCCATTGAAATTGAAATTCCCCTTCTTTTTTCTGAAGAACATTTTTCGCACAATATCCCAAATCCCGGATCAAATCTCACTCCTGTTTTCGAATCGATTTCAATTCCACATGTTGCACAGTTTTGAGTATGAATTCCAACACCCGATTCATCAAGTATGAAAAGGAAATACCTTAGCAAAAGAAGCAGAGGTGATTCTTTTTTTTTGTCAAGAAGCCGTATTATTTTCTCCGTCCCCCTAAAAAGCCGGTCATTTTCTTCGTGAAGTGGCGTCAGTTCTTTCAATAATTCAATTACAGATGTCGCACAACTTATAGAATCAAGATCTGTCATTACCTCTTTGGGATGGAAAATCAATTCAGCACTGTTTATGGTATAAAGTTCTCTCCCCTCTTTTTCATAATAAAAAAGTTCTACCAGGTTTAGCACATCTGTTGCCAGCCCTGACTTTGATTTGATGTTCCTTGCCCCTTTAACCAATCCGCTGATCTTGCCTGAAGTGCGAGTATAAAAACTGATAATATTGCTTGAGTCACTGAATTTTATTCTTGAAAGAACAATCGCTTTAGTTTTTACAAGATTATTAGCCATTATTTAAAACTATAAGGATATCTGTAAATGCCTGATTCGGTGATTATGCCGGAGATATTTTCTGAAGGGGTTACATCAAATGAAGGATTAAAAGAGTTTGATTTAAATTCACTAAATTCTTCTGAGAGGTACTGTACCAACTCGCTCGCAGCTCTCTCTTCAATGGGAATATCACAAAAACCAACAGCGTCAAGATCTATGGTAGTGGAAGGTGCTGCAATGTAGAAAGGGACTCCATATTGCTTGCATAAAACAGAGAGAGTAAATGTGCCAAGTTTGTTGGCAGAGTCCCCATTTGAGGCAATCCGGTCTGCCCCGGTAATTACAAGGTCGATTTTCCCATCGCGGATCAATACGCCCGCTGCGGAGTCTGGAATTACACTAAAAGGAATCTCGTTTTTTGAAAGCTCATAAGAAGTGAGTCTGAGACCTTGAAATAATGGTCTCGTTTCATCCGCATAAACGAATTGAACTTTACCCTTTTCAAAACCTCTCATGATCACACCGAATGCAGTACCAATTCCACCTGTAGCAAGCTTTCCTGTGTTGCAGTGTGTCAAAATAACACTTTTTCGTTCAAATATTAAATCACCGTTTGAGGCTATTTTTTCACACATTTCTTCATCTTCCCGGTGTATTGTTATCGCTTCTGAGAGAAGATTTTCGAAATTTCTTTGTGAAGGTTGGAGTGAACGGCAGAATAAATTCATTCGCTCCAAACAGTTGAAAAGGTTCACTGCGGTAGGTCGTGTTGAGGCTAACATTTTAAGATTAAAATTAAATACTTCGTCTGAATACTCATATTTTACAGACAAAGCAAGAGCATACGAAGCAGCGATTCCAATTAACGGAGCACCCCTGATTTCCAACCGTTTTATCGCTTCGGCTATTCTGTTGGGGTTTTCAGTGTGGATATAATCTTCTTGAAATGGCAGACGAGTTTGATCAAGAAAAACAAGTCTGCCATCTGTAAACTTTAAAGAGAAATACGAATCAGACCTCATCAAATCTTGAGATTGTCAAAAATTCTCTGTATCTGTCCTGGATTCTAAGATAGGAAAGGTTTTCGAGAGCTTCTGTGCTAAATTGCTCAACGCAGAATGATGCCATCGTACTTCCATAAACAACTGCTCTCTTGATGTTTGATGGGCTAAGGTCTTGTGTTTTATGCAAGTAACCAATAAAACCACCAGCAAACGAATCGCCCGCACCGGTTGGGTCATTAATCATTTCAAGTGGATATGCAGGTGCTGAGAAAACTACATCTTCTGTAAAGAGCAGTGCACCGTGCTCCCCTTTTTTGATGATCAAGATTTTTGCACCCTTTTCACGAATGATTTTAGCAGCTTTGATGAGGTTAGGCTCCTGTGCCAGTAATCTTGCTTCCGAATCATTGATGATTAAAACATCACTTCTTTTAAGCACTTCTTCCAACACATCTTTTTTTCCCTCGATCCAATAATTCATTGTATCACAAACGACAAACTGAGGATTTTCGAGCTGATCGAGCACTCTAAGTTGAAGTGTCGGATCGATATTTCCGAGACAAATGTAGGAAGATTTGCGCAGTTTGTCCGGGATTACAGGGTTAAAAGATTCGAAAACATTTAATTCGGTCAGAAGTGTATCGCGTGTATTTAGGTCGTAATGGTATTTACCAGCCCAACGAAATGTCTTTCCGCCTTCAACAACCTGCATTCCTGTCAGATTAACATTGTGCGATTCCAACAGGTCGAAATACTTCTTCGGGAAATCGTCTCCTACCACTCCTACTATATAAGCCGGTGCGGTAAAATAACTTGCAGCCAGAGAAATGTAGGTGGCTGAACCGCCAAGTGCGTTATCTACGGACTTAAACGGGGTGGAAACTGAATCAAAAGCGACGGAACCAACTATTAAAAGGCTCAAATCTATCTCCTCATTATATAAGTGTGCGCTCGAAAATAAAAAAACTTAACCTTGAAATAAAAGAAAATTTCCGGTCTAAATCAACTTCACAGGATCAAAATAGATATTTTCATCTGCTGCTTTTTCCATTATCAATCGTGCAGATTTCCTTTGACCGGGCCAGGCAAGCAATGGAAGGGCTTCCTCCAACGAACACCACGAATATTCATCGTGCTCTTCTGAGAGTTGCACTTCAACATTTTCCTGCACTTCCCCCACAAACACCGGGATAATGCTCGTCGTATCGTTTTGGGGATTGTAGTATGAATTAACATTTGGAACAACAAAAAACGAATCCGGAGTAATCCCGGTCTCTTCTCTGATCTCCCTCAATGCTGCTTCCCAGGCTTTTTCGTCGTTCTTCATTCTTCCGGTTATTGGCTGCCATATTCCCGGGTAAACATCTTCGTTAGAAGACCTTTTGAGCAAAAGTAACTCATACTTTTCACCCTTTCGGCGATAGATGTGGGCTTCAATGATGTCGCTGATAATTTTCATCTTATATTCCTAAAAAAATGCTCTGACTTCTGCACGAGCTGAATGAATAACTCTTCCACCACCAAGGGAACGACCATCGTATCCCACCGTACTCTGAAGATTAGTGGAAATCCTATAGTCGAAGTTTAGTCGCCAATAATAATTTTTACCTACAAGATTTCCATTTGTTAATTCAAATGGAAGAAAATTTTCGGTTTCATTTTTGATAATCTCAACTCTCTCAACTTCAAAACGAACGCGTCCTGTTCCGGCAAATGAAAAGTTTACCCTCAAAATTTGGCTGTTAGTCTTAAGCTCGGTGGGAGCGGTAGGATATTCATCTTTTGTCATACCAGTCTTGATAATAAACCCGGTTTCGATGTAATTCTCCGGTCTATAAGAGAAATCGAGGACAAAATCTGTTGAACTTATCTTTCTATTTCTCAAAGAAGACTGTGGAGCTGCAAGATTATTTGAGTTGAGCATAACATCGGCTTGAATACTAAACTCTCTGACAAGACGAAACCTCGTTCTTAGGCTTTTTTCCGTCAATAAACCTCTTTCGGCACCACCACTAAATTCAGTAAAGCTGTTCCTTTCGTTGAATCGGAGCCGGAAGTTAATATCTGAATTGTTCTCAAAAATAAAAACATCCTGTAAAAATGATTGAGACCCACGGATGGTGTTTTTGTCATTCAAAAAATAGGAAAGTTTTAACAGATAAATTTTTTCGATATCATTTTCTTTGCTGTTCTCTTCAACCCTTACAGTAGTTTCACTGCTAATAAAATCGAGCGGCTTTAAAAAAGTAATACCTTCATCAACCAAATCTCGAAATTGAATTTTTACCCTAAAACCCGTTTTTAGATCAATAACGGGATATAATGCTTCACTCGGAAGTGTAATTGCAATAAAATCTGCATCGTAAATTGCAGGTTGGAATTCATTCTCGTCATATAATCCATTCCCATTAAGGTCACCGAGATAGATGTAATTCCCCGTACCTCTCTCAACCTTAACAAATACTCTTTCGAGTAATGATGCTCTTCTGGTTGAGGCTTCATAAAAAAGATCTCCATTTAAACCATTCCCAATGAGTGAAAATCTGCTCCGCATTCTAAGCAAAACAGTTTGATTATCGGTGAAACCTTTGAGCCGGAATGTCGATTCATATTTTTTTTCGCGGACAGCAACTGACACTTCCGCATTAAATCCCCTGCTACCGGAATATTTTATACCAAGTTCTTGACCCGTGGTTCGGGACTCTTTCTGGAAAATCCCTTTTTCTGAAACTTCATCTTCTCTGAAGACCATCTTCCCTGTTAAGCTGATCCCCCAAAGAGCAGGAATCTCCAAAAGTGGACCGGCTTCGTAAAAATAATAACTACCTGAAAGAAGAGAATCCGAAGTTACAATTCTTTCTTTTTTGATTTCGCTTTCGAAGAAAACCCCGGGACTAATAAATCCGATTTTCCATGATCCCATTCCTTTTTGCTTCAACCAACCGCTTTTTAGGAGCACATTTTCAGAAGAGACAAAATCTGCACTGTACATAAGATCTCTTCCGCCCTCATCAAAAGAGCGAATCAATCCATTGATCCTCTCTGAAAAAAAATTATTCCCGTTCTTTAGGTATCCATAAGAGACATCCACCCCTGTACCCTGAATTGGATAAAAAGAGAAACCTGCTTCGCGAAGAATTTCATCCCCTTTTTGCGAAAGATTCCCTGTATTGTAGTCGCGGTCAAATTCGACGCTATTAAATCTGTCGGGTGAACTGAACGCTGACTCTACAAACCGTTCCCGATACTTCAATGTGAGAGAGTTAAAAGTATGATCGAACAAAGAAAAGGCAACCGGATTAAACAATACTTCAAAATTACGGGCAAATCCTGTCGCTGTAGTCCCGTCGAGAGTGGAAAACTGGTTTTTATTAAGAATGCTGCCGGCAAATTCCCCCTTTAGTCGTAGATATTTAATAGGTTGATATTCTATAAGGAAATTTGCCGCTTGCCTTTTTTCGGGAAGTGGTATATAAATGACAGGAGAATAAACCCCCTGACCTGTACCAACATACTTAAATTTACCAATCGAGACTCTTGTGTAATCTCCCCTTCCTGCTCCGGTATAACTGAATGAAACATTGTAAATTGCTTGAGGTGAACCCGGATTATACAGAAAATACTGAGTAGATGACCCTCCTCCAAGAAGAGTATCCCTTTTTTCGTAAAAGCCGTTTCTTCTCCCTGTGGAATCAGGATCGGCGAGTCGTTCCCCAGGTTTTGTAGCCTTGTCACGATCCCCGCCGGCATTTCTAAGAATAACTTTATCCGAATCGGATAATGAAAAATCGATAGGGTTGTCTTTATCATCACCCTCTTGAATGAATTGCAGACTATACTTTAAAATCGAGCCGAACAGTTCACCATCAGTGCCGGCTGAGAAAAAATTTCTTCCATATTTTCGGTCTGAATATTCAAAGTCGATGTTAATTCGTGATGAGGATGTGATAACCCTTCTGGTTGTGAATATGAGTTCACCACTTGAATAATCGATGGTGTAATCATTGTTGTCACCCCTTCGCATCTCCTCACCATTCAGGAACACTTTTTCTGAACCTGCAATTATAATTATGTCTCTCTCCCCATTGCTGCCTGATAATCGGTAAGGTCCTTGAACCCCTTCCAAACCCTGAAATACATTTGAGTTGAATTTTCCTCTTGAACTCGCCAAAGCAAAGTAACCATTAAATTTATCGTACTTAACTTCGCCATAAAGACCCTGAAGTTTACGGTTAAATCTGCCAAATTCTCCTCTCGACGAAGTCAGATCATAATCCCCAAAAACACCTTTGGCGTTTGGATGTGTAATCTGAATAAAAACTTTATCTATCTCATCCAATCGTTCAGTATTCCCTTCCGGTTGAATGGGTGTGTTCTCATCTGAAAGAGCGGCTACAATTTCGATATCATCTGTCAGCTTACCACTTAATTGCAATTTTAATCCACTCTGAAGCGAGAGGTCTTTATTGGTACCAAATGTAAAACCCCTGACCAGAGTACCACTTTTTTGAATATTCTGTCCAAAAATATTATCGGGAGATAAAAATGAATCAAAACCCTTAAATCCTCTGATTGTGTCATCACCGGCGATAGTAACAAAAGACTGCAATTCCCTTTTTTTGTAAATTTTTGAAAGTGATGACTGCAGTGATTGATACTCAATTCTTAGAGTATCAAAAATGGAATATGCAAGTGATTCAGAAAGGGAAAAGTAACCTGAAAGATAATCTATGGAATAGTCAGTTGACAGGAGAATCTTTTTCCGAAGAGTTATTATTTCACTCCCCGGTTTGATCCCGGTAGCCTCTATCTCATATTTATTGTTCACTTTTACGGGAAGGTATTGCACTCGAGTGGTGTATGAACCTGACTGCGGGAGAGTGGTTCCACTGAAAATAAATAATAGAAGTAAAGCCGGATGAAGCCATCTCATAAAGTGAACTTCAGATGGTATGAGAATATTTGTTGTAGTGTGAAATTACTCTATTATTAACTTCCTCAACAGATATCCTGGTTAAACACTCCCTCACAGGGCAGGTTCTGCCGGCATCAAAATCACAGTAGTTGAACTCGTCCGGAGAGCAGTAAAGAATTTTATTAATTGCAATATGTTGGTCACCCGGTTGTTTGCAGAAGTTTGGATTTGTTGGTCCAAAAATTGCAACTGTGGGAACACCATAATATGCAGCAACATGAATAGGGCCTGTATCGTTTGCAACTAATAAAGCAGCTGACCTGAGGATAACACCGTATTGATCAATAGAATCTAACTCAGTTAAAGTTATCCCTTGTAGTTTAATCGAAGAGATGATGTCGTTTGTTAATTTATCTCTCTCAACCACAAAATTTACTTTGTGGTTTTTACAAAGTTCCTCAGCGAGTGAGACCATTTTTTTTAGCCCCCACATCTTTTCATCCCAACCCGCAAATGGTGTAATTATTATTTCCTCTCCGCGTTCTGTTGCCAAGGGGAATATCCTCGAATCCTCCTCCCGACTGATCTTTTGGAAACTATCGACAGCATCAAAGTAAATATCTATGAGATGGGGTTCTTTTCGCATGATTTTGTAGCTGTCGAATGCAGTACGGTAGGCATCCCTCGCTATGCCATAAAATCTCCTGCCCCCCGAGAATAACATAGTGAAAACAGATTGTGGATTTTCAGAAAAATTAATTACAACACCACATCTGTTTTCTCTCGCTTTTTTGATGACGGAGAAGGTAGGAATTTTCCCGCCGAGCGAAAACTCGTTCGATTTAACAAAAACCGTTTTGATTCCCGACAATTCCTTTTCAAACAAAAATTTAAATTTATCATAAGTCAGCAGCGTAATCTTTGAGTCTGTCTCTTTAGAAAATTGCTTTAATGCGTGAAGTGACAGAATAGTGTCGCCAATATTATTAAAGGAAATAACAAGTATATCTTTGCTTTTGAAAGAGAAGATTCGTGACAACAATTTTAACAGGAATAAAAAAAGTCTCGTAAAAGACTTTAACAGTTCTTTGTTATCGAGATTTAAGGAACCTGGATGCGATTTCCTCATAAACGGAGTTTCGGGTGATGTGTAAAATTAATGGATATGCTAAAATAAAACATAGGGGAAGAATAAGAGTGGTCAAATTGTACTGACTGACAAGAAAATAGCAGGAAATAAATATTAGAAATGAGTACAACAGAAACAAAAGTCCACTTTTTATGAGGTTTGACTCAATCGAAAATCCCGATCTTTTGATTATATAACCCAGACACATCAACGATTGAATTATATAGGTAATGCTCGTGGATAGTGCCAGACCGTTTTGGTGCATAATCTCGCTCAAAAACATAGAAAGAAGATATTTTAACACCAATCCTGTGAATGAAATCAAAACCAAAGCGGTGCTTCCTTTTAGGCTATAAGCATATTTTAGACCAACGGCAAAAATTGCATATAGAGGCAAGCTGATTGCATAATAAAACAAAGTCCCCTCAGTAAGCAGGGTTGAGTCACCGGTAAATTTCCCTCTTTGATAAAGTAATTTGATTATCTCGCCACCCGAAAAAATAAAGATTATAGAAACAGGAATGAATACAAGTAAAATCACTTCAATCGCCTTTTTGAACTTTGCATTTGCTTCTTTTAAGTCTCCCTTTGCAACATTCGCTGCAAAATCGGGCAACAATGCACTTCCCAAGGCAGTTGTAAAAATAGTAACCGGTAACATGTAGATTATGTAGGAATAATTTAAAGAAGCAATTCCTCCTGGTTCCGTATTGGTATAAAATAAGCGGTCGATGAAGAAAAATACCTGACCGACAACTTCAACAAAAAGAGTATTAAGAAAGATTAACCAGGAAACATTTTTTGAGATTGTAAATGACAGTTTGAACCTTCCACGAAACATCTTTCTACCCCCAACCAACAGATGAGTAACCTGGATCATGCTTCCCAATATATAACCCGCAACTATTGTGATCGTTCCTAACCACGCCGAAAAGAAAAATACCGTAAAAATGATTGCAAGGTTAGTCCATATCTGTGAGAGATATGTAACTTTAAACTTAAATTCCGCGACCAGATAAGCTGAGATAATGCTTATGATAGCATTCATAGGCACAGTCAGTAAAGCCATCTCAAAAAGTTTCGCAATCGATTTGTGTTCCGCCCCGGTTGGATTCTCCAAAAACAGCCCTGTTATTGTGTCTGAAGCAAAATAAAGTCCGAGTGAGACGATTGAAATGAGGCCTGTAAACAGAACCAGAGAAGATACAAAAAAAGAGTTTGCCTCTTCTGTATCCTTCGATTTCAGTTCATTATAGATGGGAATAAAATAGTTTTGTGCCTGATAGAACAGAATACTGTTCAACATGGCAGGAACGGTGAAAGCTATAAGGAAATATTCGAAATCCTTCCCAACCCCAAATTTGCCCGCAAACAATATCTCTCTAAAAAAGCCTGTTCCTTTTGAAAGAACTTGTGCCACAACAACAATCAGAGCGGCACCTCCGACTCCTTGAAAGATTTGTTTTATTCTATTTTTAACCAAAACAGGAGAGATTTTTGTTACAGTCCAAGGAGGATGTTAACTGAAGTATCTTTTTACTTCATCCTCTTTTCTGAAGTAGTATAAAAAGGTAAGGGTGAAAAAGAGAAATGCCGCTGCCAGAACAGACTGAAACATTCTCGGAGATGAGGTTCTAAGTGGGGGCACTGCTGAATCGAGAACCTCTATAGTTGGGATATCTTTTTGTTCCTGAATCAATTCCTTAAAATACTGCTGTTGAAGAAGTGAATATACTTCACTTAGGACGCGCACTTCTCTGTAATAGTTTGAAAGTTTTACACCAAGTGCAGGGGCTTCTTTAAAACCAACAAAAAGTTCATCGGAATTTGATTGAAATTTGTTGTATTCTTTTTGTAAGGATGCCAATTTACTTTTAACAGCTTCAACTTCAGGTGAAGTTTCACTCATCGTTTTCATCCGAAATTCAAGTTCAATCTGAGTGGCGATAATGTCACTTTTTACTTTGGCAGCTGCATCAATAGCGGCTTTCAACTGCTCAGGAAGTGAAATTGTTTTATTCTCTTTTTGAAACTGTGCCATCGAATTTTCTGCACTGTCGAGGTCACTTTTGGT